>JAKFYH010000013.1 GCA_021730945.1 Acidobacteriota bacterium
GTCCCCCGCCTCCTGCCGATCCGATCCCCGTCTTCGCCGTGGTCGTGAAGTTGTTCCTGGCTTGCACACCCGACAGGCAGGCAGGGAGATTCGGAAACTCTTCAGGCGCATGGTAGTGATAGCCGGCGATCGGTTCCTGACGCGTCGGCGACACGTGGCCGCCACAAGCATCCAGGTCGGTCGGCACGACACCACCGGCATCGGCGCTGCCATACAGCGGGAAGCCATCGAAGGCGTAGCCGAACATCGCGTCGGGCGCCTGGGTGACGGCGCAGTCAACCGTCAGCCTGACGCGATCGGCCACGGTCCCGATGTCGGTGGCGGTGGCGTGCCAGTGATACCACCCGCCCGGATCGACGTGGCCGCCGCAGGTGTCGAGCGCCGGCATGTGCCCGGTCTGCAGCACCGAGGGCGCGTCCGAGAAGATCGGCACGCCGTCGAGGGCGACGCCCACCTGGTTGACGACCCCCAGCCGAGAGGGCGTGCGGGCCATCACCGGCACCTGCGGGATCAGCATCGTCATGGTGACCGTCTTGTCGAGCGTGGCCTCCAGGCAGGCATGCTCGACCCGCGGGCGCCCCCCGGCCGGGTCGGCGATGTGCACCGTGCCATCCGGTTCGTAGAACGAATAGCCCAGCGTGTTCAGCATCCGCAGAAACGCGCCGTCCATCCGGTACAGTCCGGCATTCGCCCCGTCCCATTGCCACAAGCCGCCGACCTCCTCGAGGGTCGCCGGACAGAACGGTCCGATGGTCTTGCCGTCGGGCAGATACTTGACGATCAGCTGGACGCATTGCGCGGACGCGCCGTTGTCGAGCGTGCAGTCGACGAGGTCTGGCGCGCGAACCAGGGCGGCGGCGCTAAATGCGCGGACGTCGATTGGGCTCATCGCATAGGCCGGCAGTCGCACCGCGATGGTCACCCCGCCGCCGGCAATGATCAGGGCCGCGAGCAGGACGCGAAGCAAGCCTCGGCTCATGATTTCCTCTCCGCTGTTACTTGTTCCCGTTCCAAAACCTTGATGTCGGCAATCAGCGACCGGATGCTGTCGGGGCTCAGGCCGTTGTAGATGCCTCGGATGCGACGCTGGCCGTCGATCAGAATGAAGTTCTCGGTGTGCAGGAAGTCGTCCTCGTTGCGAGTCCCGCCCAGGTCTTCATCGACGAAGTAGTAGCGTCGGCCCAGATCGTAGATCTCGCCCTTTGCGCCGGTCAGCAACTTCCACTTGTCGACGACCACGCCGTGCGCCTCGCCGTACTTGGCCAGGACCTCGGGGGTGTCGGTGTCCGGCGTCACGCTGTGCGACAGCAGCACGACCCGGTCGTCATCCAGAAACGCCTTTTGCACGTCAGCCATGCTCGTGGCCATGAGCGGGCAGATGGCGGGGCAGGTCGTGAAGAAAAAGTCGACGACCGCGATACGGCCACCGAGATCGGCCTCGGTGAACGGCTCGCTGCGCTGATCGATCAGGCGAAACGGCCTGATGCGATGCTCGGTCGACGCGCCGGGGGCCGGCCACTGCGGCGTGAAATCGGCTGAATCGTAGAATGGCAGCCTCCGTTCGGACTCGATCGGCTGGGGGCTCACGGTTCGGCTGCAGGCCGCGGTGGCCGCGAGCAAGACGACGAGGTATCCAAGACGGTTCTTCATTTCACCGCTCCATCCGCGAGTTCGTAGCAGAGCGCCGACTTCTGCAGCCCGTAGCGGAAGCCGTCGCGCGCCTCGTAGTTGATGTAGAGCTTGCCGTTCTCGCGCCAGGCCCGTTGCATGCCATCTTCCTTGTCGTCGTGAAACGTCAGCTCGGTGTAGGGCGCCCCGCTCCGGTACCACTGCCGCTGCTGTCCCTCCCGCCTCTCGTCGCGGTAGGTGAAGTCGAACTTGAGGTGGCCGTTGTCCCAATAGCCCACGTGGCGCCCGTAGCTCAGGTTCTCGCGGTAGCTGCGCGAGTCGCGCAGCCGGCCGTCGGCATAGAAGGTGGTGGTAGTGCCGTGCAGCATCCCGCGTTGGTACGACGCGCGTCCCTTGAGCGCGCCGCCCGGATACTGCTCTTCGATGACCCCGTCGAAGGGCTCGCCGTGAAGCAGGTAGATGCCGTTCTCCAGCACCAGGTCTCGGCTCGCCGCTGACACGGTGGCAACCACGCCGCAGCCCGCGTGCAGCACGGCGGCCACGCAGAACAGGTACGCCGGCAGCCTAGAAGGTGAAGGTGCCTTTGGCGCCATGGTAGCTGCCCTCCTTGAGGATGTAGAACCGCGAGTTCATGTAGCTGACCCGCGACGAGTGGTAGTGATAGATCGGCGTGGCGAAATCAGCAGTCGCGCCAACGTGTCCGCCGTTCGAGTCCAGATTCGACGGGTACGAACCATCCTGGTCCTTGCGTCCGTAGATGGGAAACCCATCGCGCAGGAAGCCGAACAGGTTCGCATCGTCGTAGGAGATGAACTCGTTGTCGAAGTGGTAGTGATACGTGCCGCCCGGGCTGGTGTGCGCACCGGCGCGATCGATGGTCTTGAGGGTGTTGGCATCGACCGGCACGTTGCCGCCTTCCCGATCGTTGTAGATGGCAACGCCGTTGAGCGCCATGCCGATGGGACCAAGCGAGGTGGCCTCCTTCGCGGCGGCTTCACCCGGGTTCACGGGAATCGTCATGGTGTACGACTGCTCCGCGATGTTGCCGTTGGGCGTGAGCGTCTGCCCGGTAAACGGCGCTTCGTAGAGGGCATGGCCGACGCCCCAGTACGGCGTGACATGGTCGGGCACGCCCCTGGAGCGCAGGACGATGGTCGTGCCGCCGACGGCAACCGTGACGGCGCTCCGGTAGCGACTGCTGACGACCGAGGCAATCGAGGTCGTGCCGGCCGTCGCGGTGGTCGCGGTGGTGGCCGTAGTCGTGGTCGTCGTCGTGGTCATCGTGCTGGTCGGTGACGTTGGGCTGTCGCCGCTACAAGCCGCTCCGGCCGCCAACACGGCCAGGGCGAGGGCGAGGCGCGGATACGAGACGAGTCGAGGCATGGCAGCGTGTGCAGGGTGGGTCACCGTTGTGTCTCCTGCCCTGAAGATACGAAGGGCACCTTGCGAAACTCTGAAGGGCGCGGCCGGCCCAATGCTTAAGGATCACGCAAGGTCTCGCTGGTCACACTTGGGCAGGATCTGACACGATGACCGAAATGCGGGTGCTGCTGGTCGAAGACGACGAATCTCTCGGTACCCAGGTGGCCGCCAGCCTGAGCGCCGCGGGCTACGTCGTGGAATGGGCCAGGCGCGGCGACGTCGCGCTGACCGCCGACTTCGCCTCGTTCTCACTGGTGATTCTCGATCTGATGTTGCCCGGAGCGCACGGCTTCGACGTGCTCAAGGCGCTGCGCAACGACCACCACCACGTCCCGGTGCTGCTGCTGAGCGCGCGCCAGGAGGCCGCCGACAAGGTGCGGGGACTGGAACTGGGCGCCGACGACTACCTGACCAAGCCCTTCTGGCCCGAGGAATTGCTGGCGCGGGTGCGGGCCCGGCTCCGCCGGCCGGCGCTGTCATCGGCCGCGAACACCCTGGAGCTGGCGGCGCTACGGATCGATTTCGACGCCCGCCTCGTCACGGTTGAGAGCGCGACCGTGGATCTCACCCGCGTCGAGTTCGATCTCCTGGCTGCCCTGGCCAAACGGCCGGGGGCCGCGGTGTCGCGGCGATGGCTGGCCGAACACGTGCTCGATTCGGCGCGCGACGGCGGCGAGCGGACCTTGGACGTCCACGTCTCGCGCCTGCGTCGCAAGCTTGGCGTCGCCGGTCCACTGCTGGCCACGGTGTGGGGAGTCGGCTACCGGCTTGACGATGGGCGGGGGGACGCGCCATGACGCTGCGCACCCGTCTGTTCGTGACCAGCGGCCTGGTGGCCACGCCCCTCGTGGTGGGATCGTATCTGCTCGATGAGCGGCTGCGGATGAGCGCCATGGAAGACGCACTGCGTTCAGCCGTGACCACCGAACTCGCCTTCGGACTCAGGGAGCGCTGCGAAAGCGGCGTCAGGCCGCCGCCCCCGCCGGGTCGCGGTCTCCCACCTCCCGGCGGACCGGCGGGTCGAGGCGGACCCCCGGGTGGCGGGCCGGGCCCGGGCGCCTACCGTCTTTCCACCTATTCCGCCGACGGAACGTCGCGGTTTGCCGACGCGCCGCCACTGCCGGCCGCGACCGTTTCCACATTCCGGACCGGCCTTGAACGGGGTCTGCAATTGCGATTCGAGATCGGCGGCAGCGGCGACTGCGCGATCGGCCTGGCGCGCATGGCGCCGCGACCTGGACAACTGCGCGACCAACTGGCGGCGGTCGCCCTGGTCGGCTTGTCGGTGTTCGGCGGCATCTGGATCGCCGCCGGGTCGGTCATTACGAGAATGCGCCGCCTGACCGACCAGGTGCGACAGTCCGCCGCATCAAGCTATGCCGACCAGGTCCGCGTTGAACAGGACGACGAGGTGGCGGCGCTGGCGCGGGCGTTCAACGACGCTGGCGCGACGGTGCGCGCTCAGCTCACACAGATCCAGGCGCGTGAAGAGACACTACGGCACTTTGTCGCAAACACCACGCACGATGTGGCGATTCCGATGTCGGTGCTCCAGGGCCACCTGTCGAACCTGGATAGCGTGCTCGCCGCCGGCGGTGAACCTGGCGCGGCCGCGCGATCGCATCTGCACGACGCCGTCAAGGAGACGCACTACATGGCGTCGCTGCTCAGAAATCTCGCCGTCGCCACCAAGCTTGGCGATGCCGGCGCGCCGCTCGCCGTGGGCCCGGTCGATCTCTCATCGCTGGTCGAGCGCGTCATCGGGCGCCACCGCCCCATCGCCCGCGCCACCGGTGTCGAACTCGACTACGCCGTGCCCGATGTGCCGCTGGTGGTGCCGACCGATGCCACGCTGCTCGAGCAGGCGCTCAGCAATCTCGTCGACAACGCCGTGCGCTACAACACCGCCGGCGGCCACGTCGCCGTGGTCCTCGATCGCATCGCCGCGAGCGGCTTTGTGTTGTCGGTCACCGACGACGGGGTTGGCGTCAGCGATGAGGAACTCGCCCACTTGACCACGCGGTGGTTTCGCGGTTCCGAGGCACGGACCCGGCGCCCCGACGGCAAGGGACTGGGACTGGCGATTGTGTCCGAGGCGTGCCAGCGACTGGGGCTGACCCTTACGTTCAGCCGGCCCGATGCCGGTGGACTGTCGGCGGCCATGGCGAAGGCCACGCACGAGGCCGCCTCCTCCTAATCGATGAAACGCGGACCGTTCTGCGGCGTAGTTAGGTAATACAACCATGCGCAATACCCTGGTGGCGGGTGGCCTGGTCGTGCTCGTCGCAACGACCATCGCTGCGATCGGTGCGGCCCAAGCGCCTCAACTGGCCGCTCTGCCGGTGACGGTGCCGGCGCCGGCCGACAACCCGACCACGCCCGAGCGCGTTGCCCTGGGACGTCTGCTGTTCTGGGATCCCATTCTCTCGGGCGGGAAGGACGTCGCTTGCGCCACGTGTCATCACCCCGACTTCGGCTACTCCGACGGCCTCGCGCTGTCGATCGGCGCCAACGGCGTGGGCCTGGGTCCCGCACGGGCATTCGCGGCCGGTCACAAGTCCCTGCCGGTCAAGCGCAACAGTCAGACGATCCTGAACGTCGCCTTCAACGGCCTGGCCGCTCGCTCGAACGCCACGCCGGCCACCGCGCCCATGTTCTGGGACCTCCGCGTGCAGGGGCTCGAGGCGCAGGCGCTCGAACCGCTCAAGGCGATTGATGAAATGCGCGGCGGCACGATTCCGGAGGATCGGGCCGTGGCCGCGGTGGTGACACGGCTCAACGCCCTGCCCGAGTACCGCCGATTGTTTGCTCGCGCGTTTGGCGGCACCGCCGCGGTCAGCGAACAGAACCTCGGACGCGCGCTGGCGGCGTTCCAACGGTCGCTGGTGGCGATGAACGCCCCCGTCGACCGCTACATGCGTGGTGACGCCACCGCGCTTGGCGCCGAACAGTTGCGCGGCATGGACCGCTTCTCGACGGCCGGCTGCGTGCAGTGCCATAACGGGCCGATGTTCTCGGACTACACGCCGCACGTCCTCGGCGTGCCCGACCAGGCGGCGCTACCCGCCTCGGACGCCGGGCTCAACCAGACCTACGCCTTCCGCACGCCGTCGCTGCGCAACGTCGGCTTGACCGCGCCGTACATGCACAACGGCCTGTTCGCCACACTGCCCGAGGTGATCAACTTCTACCAGCGGGTCAGCCGCGGCGGCGGCAACCGGGGCGGACGCGGCGGCCGGGGGCTCAACCCGCACGTGACCCGCGATGAGATCGATCCGCTGGCCCGTGGCCTGCGGGTGGGTGGACGCGGGCAACGCGACCTGATCGCGTTCCTGGAGGCGCTGACCGATCCGGACTTCGACCGCACCATCCCCGCGCAGGTGCCGAGCGGACTGCCGGTGGGCGGACGGCTTCGCTAGTGCCGACTAGAACATCAGCCGCATGCCGCCGTTGACGGTGCGCCCGTCGAGCGGTGCCCAGGCGTCGACGGTCCAGCGGCCATCACGCGCACGGTCCGGCCGCAACAGCGGATCCCATGTCGTCTGGCGCACACCGGTCAGGTTCTCGCCATTCACAAACAGCCGGAGGCGGCCAAACTGCTTCTCCGCCAGCAGGCCGACAATCACGTAGGGCTTGCTCACGCCGCGGTAGGGGTTGTGCTCGAGCCGCTGGACGCCGGTGTAGTACCACTCGATGCCGATGCGGCCCACGTCCTCGCGTTCCCACATGCCTACCAGGCCCGCGCTATGCCGCGGGGTCAACGGCACATCGTCCACCCCACCGCTGACGCGCTCGCGCGATCGCACGTAGGTGTAGCTCGTCGTCAACGAGAACGGCGACTGGCGCAGCGTGGCCAGCAACTCGACGCCGGTGTTGGTGGTGGGATCGTCCAGGTTGGTCAGCACCAGCCCGCGCTCTCCGAGCTCGACGTGAATGGGATGGCGGACGCGGGACCCGAACAGCGTCACCGATGACGTTACCGGGCCGTCGGTGCGACTGAGGTCGAACGACACGCTGCGGCCCTCTTCGGCGCGCAGCGGCACCGGGATCTCAAGGCGTGTCAGCCCTGCCGCTTCGGTTTCCTCGGTCAGCGGTGATGGCCCAAAGAAACCCGTGCCGGCCGACAGCCGCGCGTTCCAGCCACCCGATCGGGCCAGTGCCGACACCCGGGGACTGACGAACGTGCCGTACTGGCTGTGATGGTCGAGGCGGCCGCTGGCGCTCACCGACAACCAGCTTGTCACCGTCAGATCGTCCTGGGCGAACAGGCCCGGCACCGAGTAGGTGAAATCAAACCGGGGCAAGTCGGTGGCGCGATAGGCCTCGCGCTCGAGCGCGGCGCCGACGACCCAGGTGTGACGTCCCGCCGCTCCGCGCACGGTGGCCTCGCCAAACAGCGTGCTGTGCCGATCGCGCTCCAGGTTCTCGCCGAACTGATGGTCGTGACGCTGCTCGGCGACCGCCGCCCGCGCGCTCACCACATAGCGCTCGCGCAGCAGGGTTTGGCCCACGGCGCCGACGTCGAAGCGGCGCGTCTCAAGAGCCTCCCGGTACGCGCCGGCACCCGAGGGCAACCCCCTTCCGGCCATCGTCCCGCCAGTGCGGTTCTCGATCGTCGCGCCAGTGGTGGCAAAGAACGTGCTGCCCTGGCCGTTGTCCCACGACAGTCGCGGCCGCACCACGGCGCGAGAGTAGCCGGGCAAGTCGGCCCACCCGTCGTCGTTGACGTCGGTGCGATTTTGCCAATGGCCGCCACCAAGCACGGTGAGACCCCAGCCGCCCGACAGCGGCTGGCCGATCCAGGTCACCGCATCGGTGGCGCCACGAGTGGATTGATTGATCAGGAACTCCCGCTGGGGCGTGGTGCCCGGCCGCCGCGAGATCAGGTTGACGACCCCGCCCATGGCGCCGGCGCCATACAGCGATGAGGCGACGCCCTTGATCACTTCGACCTGCGACAGGTCCATGGGCGGGATCTGCAGCAATGACAGCGCGCCCACCTGCTCGCCGAACAGCGGCAGGCCATCCGAGAGGAAGCGGGTGTAACGGCCGCGCATGCCCTGGATGCGGACGCTCGCCGCGCCGAGCGACGGCGAGGTCGCCTGCACGCGCATGCCGCCCATCTCGTTCAGCATCATGACGATGTCGCCGGGTGTCATCAGCAGCTTTTCATCGATCTCCTCGCGCTCCAGCACCTCCACCCGCATGGGCTGGTCGTCGAGCCGCTTGCCGCTCCTGGTCGCCGACACCTCGACGAACTCCTCCACTTCGGGGACCTGCTCGGCCGGTGGCCGGTCGGGCGTCGCCGGCGCCGGGGGAACCTGCGCGAGCGCCGCAGCGGGAATCAACAGACCGATCAAGATGAGGATGAGCAGCACGGTTCACCATTGTGCCCCATGTGCGCAGGCCGTCGGACTCGCGGTGATCGAGGCGGCGCCGGTGGAACAGCTTGGACCTGGCGTCAGGCTTGCTGCGGCGAAGCGTTCGCCAGGCCGCTGATGCGATTGCGTCCGTCGCTCTTGGCTCGATACAACGCGGTGTCCGCTGCCTTGAGCGATCCCGACAGATCGGTACCGACGGTTGCCACGCCGACGCTCAGGGTGGGATGGGGCTCGGTCAGGGTATCGGCGTAGACGTGTTGGCAGTGCCGGGAGAATTCGCGGGCCGACGCTTCGCTGGTCGCGCGAAGTGATGCCAGGTCGGGCGCCAACAGGGCAAACTCGTCACCGCCGAGCCGGCACACGACGCTCCGATCACCGGCCAGCCGATTGAGGATGGCACCCAGGGCCGCGAGCAGGCGGTCGCCTTCGGCGTGGCCGAGCGTATCGTTGACGTGCTTGAAGTGATCGACGTCGATGAGCGCGATGCTGCTGCCCCACGGGTGCGCGGCTTGCCACGACGCGAAGCGGCGCGTGAAGCCATGGCGATTGAGCAAGCCCGTCAGGTCGTCATGGTCGGCCTGGCGACGAACATCCCGTGTCATCAGCGCGTTGATGCACATGATGACCCCGGTGTAGGTGCACAGCATCGCCGAGCCGCCTACCAGGTAGGCCAGCGTGTTGGTCGGTGTCCGCGCCAGGCCCGATGCCGACGGTTCAGCGGACAGCGCCGCCCAGGTGCGAGCGACTGAGACCACGGCGAAGACTGCCATGGGCACGCTCGCGAATCGCAGCGCGAAGCGCAGGTCGGCGTCGCGACGGCGCCAGAACATCCAGGCGGTGGTCGCCGTGACCCAGGCGTGAATCGGCGATACCGTGAGCACGCGCGCGCTGCCGCTGGGGCTGATCAGGCCGAAGTACCACGCCGATGCGAAGGTGCCTGCGGCGACCACCGATGTCAGCCACCAACGCGGCGTCAATCCCATGAACTGGCGAGTGCCGACCCACGCCAGCCACACGCCGGTGTTGAGCAGGCTCAAACCCACCGGGTAGGCCAGCCAGGCGGGAATGACTCCCTGGAGGTTGTTGAGCGCCAGCCCGCACGGCGTCAGGAACGCCATGCCGAGCCAGGCCGGAAAGCCCGGCACGTGCCACGCGGCGCGGGCCTGCGACGCCAGCACCAGCGTCATGAAGAACCCGCTGATGGAGACCATCAGGCTCGCGCTGCGCAGTTCCAGCCAGTCCGGGATCATGAGGTGGTGCCGGGCTTGTTGTACAACATCGGCCCCAACCTGCCTAGCGTCGAGCCCGTGCCTGGTCCTTCCGGCGTCAAGGCGCGGGTGCCGGCTTGAGGCGAAACTCCAGGGTGAGCCCGCACACCTCGATCCGGTCGCCGTCGCGCAAGTCGTGGCGGCTGGTGATGGGCTGCCCATTCACCAGTGTCGCGGCGCCGACCGCGCTCACGGTATAGCCGTCACCGCTGCGCGACACCGCCGCAGCCACTTTGGGCTTGAACCAGCCGGTCAACTTGATCTGCGCCAACTCGGTCTTGCCAATGAGCACGGTCAGGCTGGTCATCGGGTACTCATCGGCGGCCGACTCGCCGGCGACCACGCGCAGCACACCGAGCCTCGATGGCGGCAGCGGTAACGACGTCGGTGACAGGGGGATGGTGGCGACCCCGATCGCGTCGCCGGCCGGCGGCGAGGCCGGCGCGGCGGAGTGCCGGTGGGCCTGGTTGCCGCCTACGTTGGAGAACACCAGCACGTGGTGGCCCACCTGCACCACGTCGCAATCGCGCAGCACGTGCCGCGCTATCGGCTTGTCGTTCACGAAGGTGCCGTTGGTACTCTGGAGATCCTCGACCACGCAGGTATCGCCGTCGCGAAACACGCGCGCATGCCGTCCCGACACCGCCGGGTTGTTGATGACGACCAGGTTGTCCGGCAGGCGGCCAATGGTCACCGGTTGGCCGCCGATCGGGAGCTGTTGCAACTGGCGACCGTCAAGCGTCAGGGTCAGTTTCGGCATGGCCGCATTGGAGGTATTCTCTCCGCATGAGATGGCTGGTCAAAGAGGAACCTGACAACTACTCGTTTGCACAGTTTCAAGCCGAGGGCAGAACGACCTGGGCTGGGGTGAGCAACCCGGTGGCGCAACGCAACCTGCGCGCCATGAAGAAGGGCGAGAAGGTCTTCTTCTATCACACGGGGAAGCAGAAGGCGATCGTCGGCACGGCGACCGTAGACGTGGTGGCCTACCCGGATCCCACGAACGCGAAGTTGGTGGTCGTGGAACTCGCCGTGGGCAAGCCGCTCAAGCGGCCGGTGACGCTGGCCGAGATCAAGGCCGACAAGCGGTTCGCCACCATGCCGCTCGTGCGCATCGCCCGCTTGTCAGTGCAACCGGTCACCGACGATGAATGGGACATGATCGAGGCGATGAGCAGGTTCGGTTAGGACCGCGGGAAGATGCCGTAGATCGCCACTGCGCAGGCGGTGCGCGGCATCGAGCCACCTTGGAATGTGTACAGGGTCAGTCGCGTGGTGAACGTCAGGCCGGTCACGATTGGCACGCCAAGCTGTGCGCCTCCGATCGCGATTGTGCTGGCGAAGGGTCCCGGGGTCGCCGCAGATTGACCGCCCACTCGCAATGACGCTACGGCCGCCGGAATGCCCGGGCCATTGCTTCCCCAGAACCAGAACCCTTGCGGGTTGCGGATTGTGACCTGGACCGCGATGTTGGTCCCACCCTCCACCCGATCAACAGATGCTCGGCAGGTCTCCGAAGTTCCGGTCGACAGAGCGATCCGCTCGATCGTGGGAGCATTAGGGTTGCTCTGCCCACTGAGGTCGACATTCGGACACACATACGTCGCGGCGCAGCCGGACTGATCCACCGGCGACGCCACGCTGGCCGTATCGGTGACCGGCGTGGTGACCTGCGAGGTCGGCGAGGTCGGACTCGACGACCCACCGCCGCCACAGCCACTGACCAACAAGGTTGCGAGCAAGCAGTATCTGGTCATGGCGTCCCTATGGGCAGGCACTGGTGCTACCGGTCGCGGTGGTGGTGCCGGCGCCCCTGGGGCTGCTCCCTGATCCCGTCACGCTGCCACCTGAGACAGTCGCAGTCCAGGACGCGCCCTCATCCGTAGTAATGCTGAGCGAGCTGCCGCTAGCGCGGCCGGTCATGAAGCCGCAGCAATAGGCCGCAGGCGTAATCGATGCGTAGACGCCTGAGACCAGACCGGATGACCCCACCTGGAGATTGAACGTGCCCGCTTCCCGGTAGATCTCGACGACACCGTTGCGCGGTTGCAGGGGCGTGACGGACAGGTAGCTGCCGCAGTAGCGTGTCACCTGACTCGCCGCGCCGCTCAGCGCTGAGAATCCGCCCACCACGCCGTCGGGACCGCTGTAGCGTCCTGACAGCACGCCGGCGTTCGAGCCACCCGAGACGGTGTAGCCGCCACCCGACAGGGCAATCGAACGGGAGTCAGTGTCATAGCTGCCGGCCACGGTGGTCATGCCGCTGGCCAGGCGAATCACCCCAGAGGCCGCAACGGGAGACTGGGCATTCAGGACGGCGACCAGGAACCAGTTGACTCGCGCCACGGTGGCCTGGACGGTCACATCCAGCGAACCGCTTTGGCTGCTGGTACCAGCCAAGGTCCCGGAAAACGCGGTAGCGACCGGCGGCGGCGTCGGCGATGTTGGGGCAGCCCCCGGGGAGCCGCTTCCGCACGCCGTGCCGGCCGCGACTGCCGCGACGACGCACAGGCCCTTGATTTTCATCGGGTGAGCATCGGCTCTTCCACGCGGAATCTCAACGGACAACTCCGGGCATTGGCGGAAATCTGGCGATTTCGTGTTGCCAACGCTGTCGCGCCCATGCCCGCGTCGTATAGGATTCGGCGGGCGCCCCAGTGCCATGACCGACCCCAACCGGGACACGCCGGATCGTCTCGACTCCTGGAAGGCGATCGCTGCGTACCTGCAGCGCGACGAGCGGACCGCGCGCCGCTGGGCGGTCGATCAGGGGCTGCCCGCGCGGCGCGTCCCCGGCGGCGGGCGGACCTCGGTGTTCGCGTTCAAGTCGGAGATCGACTCGTGGCTCGCCAGCGGGCGGTCCATTCCGTCCGCACCGCCCGTCAATACCCGGCCCCGCGCGCTGGCGGCCCTTGGTGGACTGGTCGTGGTGATTGCGTTGGCGGCCGCCGGGTGGCGCATGTCACCGCGAGTTACCGGGCTGGCCGGCCTGAGGCTCGAGGCCATCGCCGGGGGCGTGGCCGCGCTGGATGAGCTGGGTACCGAGCAGTGGCGCTATCGCTTTCCCGCGGGCTACACGACGGTACTGGCCGACGGCGACGGTCAGGCGGTGCAGTTGATCGGCGAACCGCGGCCGGCGGCACTGGTCGCGACGTCATTTCACCAACGGCGGGCCGATGGCCTGATCGAGAGCGGCCGCCTGGCCGAGCTCGGACCCGGCGGGGCCCTTCAGCGGTCGTTTTCGTTCACCGATCAGGTGACATTCGCGGGCCAGCCGTACCGTCCGCCCTGGGCGATTACGGCTTTTGCCGTGGACGACAGCACCGGGTCACGGCGCATCGCGGTTGCCGCGCATCATCACGCGTGGAGCCCGAGCGTGCTGACGCTGCTCGACGAGGAATGGCAGCGGCGCGGCACGTTTTTACATCTGGGATGGATAGAGGCCGTGCGCTGGCTCGGAACGGATCGGCTGTTGATCGGCGGGTTCTCTGAAGACCGCGGCGGCGGCATGGTGGCACTGCTCGACCCCGGTGCTCTGGATCGCGGCCCAGTGCGGATGGTGGTGATGCCGCGAACCGAGCTGAACCTTGTCACGGTCTCGCGTTTCAATCGCGCGATCGTGCAGGTCACCTCCGATCGCATCGTGGCGCGTCCAATCGAGGTGCCGTCGGCGGGCGCCGACGCCGTCGATGCGCTCTACGAATTCACGCCCGCGCTTGAGCTGATCGGCGCGTCATTCAGCGCCCGCTATTGGGAATTGCACCAGGCTCTCGAGAATCAAGGAAAGCTGGACCATCCACGCGACCGCTGCCCCGATCGCGGCGGTCCGCGCCAGATTCAAGTGTGGACGCCCCAGCAAGACTGGCAGACGATCGCGATTCGGCCATCGCCATCATCAGGCCCCTTGGAGCCGGATTGACCAGGCGGCTACGACTGCCCGCGTTGCCGAGCCGGCCTACTTGCCAATCGAATCAAGTGCGTCCCAGCGCGCCATCGCGGTCAGCAGATCCTGCTCAATGGCCTCGACCCGCGCCAGGGTGGTCTTGATCGCCTCGGCGCCTTCCTTGTAGAACTCAGGCCGCGCGATCGCCGCCTGGAGTTGCCGCTGCTCCTCTTCGAGCGCGGCAATGCGCTTGGGCAGGCCGGCGTATTCCTTCTCTTCCTTGAAGGTGCGCTTCGCCTTGGGGCGCTCGGTCTTGGATCCCGACGGTTCCTTGGTCGTTCCCGACGACTGTTTGGGAGCTCCCGACGATTGTTTGGCAACTCCCGACGGCTGTTTACCTGCTCCCGACGTGTTTTTTGACTGTCGCTGCCAGTCTTCGTAGCCACCGACGTATTCCTGGACCTTGCCGCCGCCCTCGAACGCCAGCGTGCTGGTAACGACATTGTCGAGAAAGCGGCGATCGTGGCTCACCAGCAGCAAGGTGCCGGGCCACTCCACCAGTTGCGCTTCGAGCAGTTCGAGCGTTTCGAGATCGAGATCGTTGGTTGGTTCGTCGAGCACCAGCACGTTGGCGGGACGCGTGAACAACCGCGCCAGCAGCAGGCGATTGCGCTCGCCGCCTGACAGCGCCCGCACCGGCGATCGCGCCCGTTCGGGCGAGAACAGGAAATCGGCGAGGTAGCCGTGCACGTGCTTCGGCACGCCGTTCACCGTCACGGTGTCGGCACCGTCGCCCACCGTGTCGACCACGGTGCGGTCGGGATCCAGTTGTTCGCGTTGCTGATCGTAGTAGGCCACTTGCACGTTGGCGCCGCGGCGGACCTCGCCGGCCTGCGGCGTCAACTCCCCGAGCAACAGGCGAAGCAGGGTGGTCTTGCCGGCGCCGTTGGGGCCGATCAGGCCAATGCGGTCGCCGCGCATGACCCGGATGGTCAATCCCTTCACTACCGGGGAGGCACCAAAGGCATGGCTCAGCCCCTTGGCTTCGAACACCATCTTGCCCGACGGATCCGCCTGGTCCACCTGCATGCGGACATTGCCCATCAGGTTGCGCCGGGCGGCCCGCTCGGCACGCATGGCCATGAGCGCCTTCACGCGGCCCTCGTCTCGGGTCCGCCGCGCCTTGACGCCTCGGCGCAGCCAGACTTCCTCCTGCGCCATCTTCTTGTCGAACTTGGTGTTTTGCAGCTCCTCGTTGGCGAGCCACTCTTCTTTCTTGCGCTCGAAGGTGAGGTAGTCACCCGGCCACGAGGTCAGCATGCCGCGATCGATCTCGACGATGCGGGTGGCAACCTTTTCGAGAAAGGTGCGGTCGTGGGTGACGAAAATCACCGCGCCGGCGTACTCCATCAGGAACGTTTCGAGCCATTCGATGGCCTCGATATCCAGATGGTTGGTCGGCTCGTCCAGCAGCAGCACATCCGGCTGGCTCACCAGCGCCCGCGCCAGCAGCACGCGCCGCTTCCACCCCCCCGACAGGGTGTCGACGATGGCCTCTGACGGCAGGTCCAGCTTGGTGACGATCAGCTCGACGCGCTGTTCCAGGCTCCAGCCGTCGCGCTCCTCGAGTTCATGCTGAAAGTCGCCGAGCCGGGTCATGGCCTCGTCGCTGTAGTTGGTCGCCACTTCCACCGCGGCATGGTGGTAGTTCGCAATCAGGGCGCCCAGGTCGCCAAGGCCCTCGGCGATCACGTCGAATACGGGAAGGTTGGCCGACAGCGGCACGTCCTGCACCAGCCGGGCGATGCGCGCGCCGGGCTGGGTCCACACCGTGCCGGCGTCGGGCGGCAGCTCGCCGCCGATGATCTGCATCAGCGTCGACTTGCCGGTGCCGTTTCGTCCAATGATGGCAATGCGTTCGCCCGGCTCCACCTGCAGGGCGGCACGGTCAAGCAGCGGCAGGTGGCCGTAGGCATGGGAGATCTGGTCGAGCACGACAAGGGGCATGGAACTCTCAAGCGTACCGCAAAACGCCGCCTGGCCGCGTTCCGGTAATATCGCCGCGCGTCCCTCATCCTGAGATATATGCGCCCAACGCTGGTTTGCTGCGTCGTGCTTGCCCTGGCGGGCTGCGGCGGGGGGTCGTCACCAACCTCGCCGTCGGAGACGTCCGGACCGCTGTCGTTCACGGTGGCGCCGATTGACCCCGCAGCGCTCCAGTACATCGTGCCGCTCGGCAACATGGGGCCGTTCGCGCACACGCTCCCGACCGACCACGCCTACTTTTACCACCACCTGAATTCCGGCACCTTCCCGCCGGTACCGGTGCTGGCCCCGTCAGGCGGCACCATCTCGAACACCTACCCCGGGGAAAACGGAGAGGTCAAGGTGTGGATCAAGGTCAACAGCCGTCACACGTATTACTTCGGCCACATCGTGCTGACGCCGGGGTTACGCGTCGGCTCGCAGATCGAGGCGGGCATGGTGGTGGGCTCGTCGCCAGGGGCGGCGCTTGATTTCGCGGTCACCGACCAGAGTGCGCCGCAAGCCTTCATCACGCCGATTCGCTACGCTCTGGACACCCTGTACGGGCAATCGCCGCTGCCCTACTTCGTCGAGCCGATTCGATCGGCGCTCTACGCGAAGGTGCAACGGGAGGGCGGCGACCTCGACGGCAAGATCAACTACGACATCGCCGGCACGCTGTCGGGCAACTGGTTCGCGGAGGACTTGCCCATTTCCGCGGGCAGCACCGTGGGCGACCTCACGATCGGCATGAAGCAGCTGGCGTTTGCGCGCGACGTGCGGTACCCCGATCGCCAGCGCGTGTCGATCGGCGGCTTCGGTGCGACCGGTACGTGGGGCGTGCCGCCGGACGCGCCCGACTTCGCCGCCATCACGCCGGCATCGGGCGTGACCGTCTATCGATTGCTCTACAAAGGCGAACCTGGCGGCCCACCGGGCACCGAACAGAAGGGCTTGATCGTGGTGCAATTGCTCGACGCCCAGCGCCTCAGGGTCGAGGTGGTGCTGGATCCGATTCGGTCGACGGCCGGCTTCTCGGCGCAGGCGGTCACCTACCTTCGCTAATCCACCCGTGACTCTCTTCGGTCCGGCGGTCACCGTCGGGCCGGGTTTCACCACCCGAGCAACGGATAGACGAGTGCCGAGATCGTCATCACGCGCACGACCGAGGCCAGGCGCGGCGACCGTAGCTGCACTTCGCGCCACACCACCGCCATCACGGCCGCGCCGGCCACCAGCAGCACGACCCAGGCCAGTACCGCGCCCGGTGCTGATGGTCCCACCCACTCGCGCATCCCCACGTTCCAGCGCGACCCATAAAGCAGGGCCACATGCACGGCATACACGAGCAGTGACTGCTCGGCGAGCGCCTGCAGCACGATCGGAAGGCCGCGCCATCCGGCGCTGAGCTTCGTCATGGCGCCCAGCAGCACGGCGACACAACCCAGGCGCAGCAGGAAGAATCCGGGGCTGATGCCGACGTCGATGGCGCCGTAGGGCGCAATGAACATCAGCCGGAACAGCCAGACCGCCCCGACCATGGCGGCGCCGGTCACGGCCATCACTTGCGCCACGTGGGCGAGCCGATCGTGCGCCACCCACCGTTCGACTACGACACCAAAAGCGGCGCCAAGCAGGATGTAGCCCGACCAGGGGAACAGCGGGAACAGCGAGCCGGTCGCCGGCGTCAAGTAGGCGGCCAGCAGTGGCGGCAGGTAGGCGGTCCAGTCGAAGGCCCAGACCAGCGGTCCAGCCAGGATCACCGCCACGCCCAGCCCAAGCGTCGCCAGCCCGACCGCCCGTGGCGAGGGCAGTATCCAGAACAGTCCCTGCAACAGCAGCAGGACGACGGCCACCAGTTGCAGGATGTCGACGACGAAGAACGACTGCCAGCGTTCGTCGGTGGCATAGGGCAGGTGCGAAAACCTGGCCATGGGGAACCGCAGCAGATACGCGAGAGCCAGGAAGAACCCCAGGCGCAGCACGCGGCGAACGACCCGGCGCGACAGCCGCCGCTGATCATCCCAGTGGTGCAGCGCTGTCACGGTGAAGGCGAGCCCGGACAGCGTCAGGAACATGCACGACGTCAGGCCGCGGACAAACATCCAGCCGTCGTAGCCGGGGCCGGTGCGGTAGGCGGGGGCCAGCAACGTGTCGATGGCGTGCCCTTGCACCATCATCACCACGGCCGCGGCGCGGGCCAGGTCGATGAACACCACCCGGCGGGACGGGCGGCCGGCTGGCAGGGCGGTGGCCACGAACCAGCGTACCTTACTGCCGTGTCCGGCGACAGGTCGCGGTGCACCGCGATCGCGCGCGTCGCCAGGGCCGGCCGCTTTCAGGTGGTGTATCCTGCGACCATGACCACGCGCACGCGTCTCCTGCTCACCAGCCTGGCCGTCGCCGGCACCGTCGCCATCGGCGGCGCGCAGTCGCTGCCGGCCAACTCAGCGGCGCTCGATGCCGAAACGCTGCAGCACTTCCAGGAGCTGCTCAAACGCGATACGCAGAGCCCCCCGGGGAATGAAATCCGCGCGGTCGAATATCTCAAGCAGGTGCTCGACAAGGAAGGCATCACCTACCAGGTGTTCGCGAAAGACCCGCAGCGCCCGAACCTCGTGGCGCGCATCAAGGGCAACGGCAAGAAGCGGCCAATCCTGATCATGGGCCACACTGACGTCGTCACCGTCGACGCCAAGAAGTGGACCTTCCCGCCATTCGGCGCGGTGCGCGATGGCGGCTACATCTACGGCCGCGGCGCGGTCGACGACAAGGACAATCTGACGGCGGCGCTGATGTTGATCCTGCGCCTCAAGCGCGAGGCGACGCTGCTCGATCGCGACGTGATCCTGCTGGCCGAATCGGGTGAGGAAGGCGCGCCCGATGTCGGCGCGCAGTTCATGGCCGACAACCACCTCGACGCCATCAATGCCGAGTTCTGTTTTGCCGAGGGCGGCGGGGTCGTGCGCCGCGGCGGCAACGTGGTGCAGGCCAACGTCGGCACCACCGAGAAGGAGCCCCGCCCGATTGAGATCATCGCGCGCGGCCCGGCCGGCCACGGCTCGGTGCCGTCCAAGAACAACGCGGTCACGCACCTGTCGGCCGCGGTCACCAAGGTGGCCAACTGGGTGCCACCACTGCGCGTCAACGAAACCACCGGCGCCTACTTCCGCAAGTTGCAGTCGATGGTGACGCCCGACGTGGCCAAGGTCTACCGCGACGTGCTGAGCCCCGATCCCAAGGTCAACGGCCCGGCCGCCGAATGGCTGCTCGAGAACCAGCCGTCGCACTGGTCGATGCTCCACACCTCGCTCGTGCCCACCATCGTCGACGCCGGCTTCCGCTACAACGTGATTCCGTCAGAGGTGAAGGCCACTCTGGACGTCCGCCTGCATCCTGATGAAGATCAGGACACGTTTCTGGATGAAGTGCGCAAGGTGATTGGCGACCCGACCGTCGAGGTGCGGTGGTTCCGCGATCGGTATCGTCCGGCCGGCGGCTCGCGGCTCGACACCGAGGCATTCACGGTGCTCGAAGCGCAGCTCAAGAAGCACTACAACACGGTGGCCCTCCCGACGATGGGCACCGGCGCCACCGACATGTCGAACATCCGCGCCAAGGGGCCGCAGTGCTACGGCATTGGCCCGGCCATCGACACCGAGGACGGCCCGAAGGGCTACGGCGCGCACAGCGACCAGGAGCGGATTCTCGAGTCGGAGCTGCTGCGCTTTACCCGCTTCACCTACGACCTGGTGATGGAGCTGGCGCGGGCGCGGTAGCGGCCGCTACTGGGGAAGCGTGTCGGACGACAGGATCTTCGTCCAGGTCGCGCCACCGTCGGCAGTGCGGTAGACGGAACCGTGGGACCCCGACAGGTACATGATCCGGGCGTTCTGCCGGCTGATCTCAAGGTCGCTCGGCCGCACGCCGGTGGGGCGCGACGGATCACCGTTGTTGGCGGTATCGGCCGGCAAGGCGCCGACCGGGCGCCACGTGTTGCCGCCATCCAGGCTCTCGACCACCTGGGTACCGGTCTGCGACAGGCCGACGATCCGCAGGCCGGACGGGTCGGTCGGATCGAACCGCATGATGCCCTGCTGTGACGTCGGCGACACCGGCCGCGTGAACGTCGCCCCGCCGTCGCCGCTCAACAGGTAACTGGTATCGGCCAGGGCGACGATCAGGCGCGCCGGATTCTGCGGTGACAGGTCTAATCGGAACAGGGCCTGTTGCCGCGGCTCCGGTCCCATTCCGGTCTTCATCGCCGCCCAGGTCGCGCCGCCATCGGATGACTTGAGCACCCCAAACTGCGTATCCACGTAATTGCTGCCGCCGGCCGACAGCAGCCCGAACGTGCTGGCATAGACGACGGCCGGATTGTCCGGGTCGATGCGCAAGCCGGTGACCCGCGTGCCGCGCACCAGGCCGGTCGGCAACTCGGTCCAACTGCGGCCGCCGTCGGCCGACTTGTAAATCACGCCGATGGTATTGAAGAGCCGATCGGGATCGGCGCCGGTGAAGCTGGCCGGGTTCGCGTTGCTGCCGGCGTAGAGGATCTGCGAATCGGACGGATCGATCGCGACGGCATAGACCGCCGTGTTCATGGCCGGGCCCACCCGCTGTTCCCAGCGCCGGCCGCCATCGTCCGAGCAATACACGCCCTGATTGGCCGCCTGCATCAGGTCCAGCGTGCCCGGGCTGCCGGCCATCGCGAAACACACGTGGTCGGGACTGCGGGGATCGACGACGGTATCGAAGAACTCGGAGTAACACTGGCCGCCGCCGCGCTTGTCGAAGGAGCGCACACCGTCGACCATGCGCGTCCATGTGGCGCCATCGTCTACGGTTCTGAAGAAGCCCTCACCTTCGACGCCAACGTACACGATGCGATCGTTGAAGGGATCGATAGCGAGCGACTGATCGGTACGCTGGGGGTAGGAATGCGGGGTGCAGTCAACCGCCTGGGCGGCCGCGGGAACGGCGCCGGCCAGCACCAGAACGGGCACGATCCACGCCGCTCGGTTCCACCGCTCAGCCATGACGTCTCCCACGTTACACCAACCGGCGGTCTATGATCGGGCATGGCCATGAACCGGGGCTGGTCGTATCACGAGCAAATTGGCCCTGAAGCGGTGGGCCGGACCGTCCTCGACCACCTGGCCGGTACCAGGAGACACTCGACTGCCGGCCAATGGGCCGATCGGATCGCGCGTGGCGAGATTGAGGTCGAGGGCACCATAGCCGGACCGGCCACCATCTTGCGCGCCGGCGGCATCGTGGTCTGGCACCGGCCGCCCTGGGATGAGCCGGACGTCCCCACCGAGTTCGCCATCGTCCACGAGGATGAGGCGATTGTGGCGGTGGACAAGCCGAGCGGTTTGCCGACCATGCCGGCGGGCGGATTTCTTGAACACACGCTGCTTCACCAGCTTCGGCGGCAGTTTCCCGAGGCAAGCCCCCTCCATCGTCTTGGCCGCTGCACCTCGGGCCTGGTACTGTTCGCGCGCACGCACGCCGCCGGGTCGGCGCTGGCCAGGGCGTGGCGGGACCACGAGGTAAGGAAGACATATCGGACGCTTGCCAGCGGCGTGCCGACGGCCGATCGGTTCGAGATTGACGCGGCGATTGGCCCGGTGCCGCACCCACAGTTGGGCGCCGTGCATGCGGCGTCGACCGCCGGCAAGAGGTCGCGCAGCGTGGCCACGGTGCTGGAGCGTGGCGGGCATCACACCCTGTTCAGCGTCGATATCAGCACGGGGCGACCGCACCAGATCCGGATTCACATGGCCTACGCCGGGCACCCCCTCGTGGGCGATCCGCTTTATGAGGTGGGCGGGACGATCAAGCCGAATCCCGGGTTACCCGGCGACGGCGGCTATCTCTTGCACGCCGAGCACCTGGCGTTTGTCCACCCGCTGACCGGCGCGGCCATGACCCTGGCCGCGCGACCGCCGCAGATGCTGCTCACGCGGAGTGAACGAAGCCACGTCGCACGTTGACCGAGGCAGGCGTCCCACGACAGCCACAGATTGAACGCCGATTCACCACGGCCACAGATTGAACGCCGATTCACCACGGCCACAGATTACGCAGATTACGCAGATTGAGTGGCGGCCCGCGCGAACCAGATACCTGCGGACCCACGCCGGCCTTCGGCCGGTTGGCGAGGCCTCGTGACCTCGCCGTCATCGCCGGGCAAAGCCCGGCGACGTGGGTCCTCGAACATCTGCGTGAATCTGCGAAATCTGCGGCCGGTAAAGACCGACGCGGGCCGCCGATTGGACCGTGGGTGGACTTACTGAGAGTGGCCGCGCGCGGTGATCGGCCAGACGGCTTCGACACGGTCCTTGCGGATGCCGTAGACGTAGTCGTAGAGGTTCACGACCGGGTCACAGTGCGGCACGATCATCTCCAGTCGGTCGCCCATCTTGTAGGTCTTGCGCGACTCCTTGAAGGTGATGGTACCGAACTCGTCCGACCCGGGGTTGTAGTCCATGCCCGGCTCGCCGATCACGCCCGGGCGCGGCACGTTCAACGTGAACGCCTTCGCGCCGGCATCGGTGGTGAGGCGGCCAGGGAAGCGATGGTTGACGATCGTGGCCAGCACGGTGAGTGACGGCGCGAAATCCGAGTAGACCGGGTTGCCGTCGGCGCCGCCGATTGCAAGGTACTGCATGTCCATGAACAGGTAACTGCCAACCTGGACGTCGGTGAAACCGGGCACCAGGTGCTGGATGTTGTAGGTGCCGGTGCCGCCGCCACTGAAGATCTCGGTATTGAGGCCGGCGCGCTTCATGGCCTCGAACGTCTTGACGTTGCCCTCAATGTTGGCCAGCGCGCGCGCTTTGCGCTCGGCAAAGCCGGTGATGTGCTGGGCGCCGCCGTCGTACGACAGCACGCCGCGCAGCTTCAGGTTCGGCAGCCGATCGACCAGCTTGGCCAGCGCCATCGCATCGTCTCCGGGAGGGATGCCGCTGCGGGTGCCCACCGCCATGTCGATGACGACATCGGCGACAATGCCGGCCTCTTTCGCGGCCGCGTCCATGTCATGCGCGTTGGGCTCGTAGTCCACGGCCTGGATGAACTGCGGCGTGCGCTTGCGCAACTGCATGGCGCGGCGAATCTTGCTCACCGACAGGTTGCCGGTGGTCATGCAGATACGATCGAGGCCTTCAGCGGCGAGCGCTTCGGCCTCGCTCAGTTTCGCCGTGCAGATGCCCAGCGCGCCGGCCGCCATCTGCAACTTGGCGATCGCCGCGCACTTGTGGGTCTTGGCATGGGGGCGGCTGCCCAGCTTGTTGGCCGCCAGTGACCGCTGCATCTTCGCGATGTTCTGCTCGAGCTTGTCGAGGTCGACGCACAGCGCCGGCGTGTCGAGATCCCATTTCGAGATCCCGGTGGCCATGGGCTTAACCGGCGCCAGGACCTCCGCGACGCAATAGCCCTTCACGGGCCGCGGAACCCAGATGTGGGCGGCGGTGGCGGCCGACGCCGCCAGAAACGCTCGACGAGTCGCAGAGGTCTTGCTGTTCATTGCTGGCTCCTGTTGCTTGCCCAGAGAAGATAGCCGCAGATTACACAGATTACGCAGATTCAGCCACGGTAAACCCGCGCGAACAAGACGCCGGGACCCGCGTCGCCGGGCTACGCCCGGCGGACCGGCGTGGTCACGGCCATGAGATCGAGAGACTTCGGGTGACTTGTTGTCTCTCGATCTCGCGGTCGTGACCACGCCGGCCGGCCGGAGGCCGGCGCGGGGCCGCAGTATCTGTGTGAATCTGCGTCAATCTGTGGCTGGTTTGGCCAGGCGCGGGCGCACCACGCGCCGCCACCAGACGATCATCCCGGTGACGTACAACACCGCCGGTGACAGGCCGAAGACGAACCACATGAGCCGGCCGGCAAGGCCGCCTACGCCGCCCACGTGCAGCGGCGTCATGCGCGACATGACGGCGTCGCCCCACGTGCGCGTGGTGGTGGTCGAGGCCAGGCGCTCGCCGGTGTACTGGTCCAGGTAGATCGCCGTCAGTTCCGACCCTGCAGGTGTCGGGCTGCGATCCGCGAACATGACGAGGAACGCACCGCGCTCGCCAAACGGCAGCACCACTCGCGCCACCGGCTTGCCGCCGGCATGGGCGCGGGCCCGGTCGAGCATCTGCGGCCAGGTCGGCGTTTCGACCGTGGCCGGGGGCGGCGTCGACTGAGGCGATCGCGCCGCGGTGATCGGCGACACGCGGTTGACGACGGCTCGGAACCCGGCCGGGAACACGAACGACACGGCGGTCACGGCGGACAGCAGGATGAACGCCACACTCCAGATGCCTGCCGCCCGATGCAGTTCCCAGACGATGCGCCGGCGGCCGACGTCGACGATGAAGCCGCGGTGCCAGAGCCTGGCGCCAGGCCACCAGATCACGAGCCCGGTCACGCACAGCAGGATGATGACGAAGGCGCCAATTCCGTTGATGGTGCGTCCCGTCCGGCCGCCCAGCAGGTTGTAGTGCAGGTCCTGCAGCGCCCGCAGGGCCGGCGTCTCGGGCAACTCGCCGAGTACCGCCGTGCTGACCGGATCGATCAGCACGGTCCGGAACTCATTCGCGCTCGTGACGTAGGCCAGGTAGGTCGGCCTTAGCGTGGTGGGCGCATCCACCCCGGACAATCGGTGTTGAGGGTAGGCGCGGCCGACGCTCTCCATGATCGCCACCGGATCGGCGAGCGGCCCGGCGCTGGCGGTGAACAGGTGGGGATGAAGCGCCCGCTGCAGGTCAATGCGAAACACGAGTGCGGCGCCGCTGACCGAGACCACGGCGACATACAGGCCGGCGAGCACGCCCAGCCAGAGATGCACCTGGAACAAGCGGCGCCGGATCATCGGCCGGCGCTGAGGTTGAATCGCACGCCGGCCATCACGGTTCGAGGCAACGCGGGATAGCCGAGAGCCTGATCGTAGACGGCATCCCCCAGGTTCTCGCCCCGCACGAAGAGCCTGACCCGATCGTGCGCGCGGACATCGATGCCCACAGCGAACACCGCATACCCGGGATTCACGGTGATGTCGGTTGTCACCGGCAGCGGCCGTTCGGCGTTGGGCACCGTGCGCAGCGACAGAAAGCTGTTGTCGTGGCGATCGCCGACGAAGCGGGCGTGGAACGAGACAGTGGCGCGGCCGTGCACCCACGACGCCCGCACGCCGCCGGCGTGTTTCGGCCGCCGCAGCAGCGGCTGTCCCGGTTGGAACTGCTGGCTGGTGCTGATGTTGGTGACGACCCGGTGGTCGACGTAGGCATAGCTGGCCACCGCGGTCATCCCGAGGAACGGTCGCTGGAGCGCCAGTTCGCTCTCCCAGCCCTCGGCCCGGGAACCGTCGATGTTGATGTACTCGGCGATGCCGTCGCCGGCCACGCCGCCACGGTAGGCGATCTGGTCGCGGTAGTCGTTATGGAAGTAGGTGACCTGCGCGCGAATCCGTTGACCGGCCAGCGTCGCCTCCACGCCGGCATCGCCGGTGCGGGCGCGCTCGACCACCAGGTCCGGCGCCGGGTCGGCAAAGGCGTTGCCGAACCGCTCGCCGAGCGACGGCGACTTGATCCCCTTCCCCAGGTTGGCGAACACCCGGAGTGACGACACCACTCCCCGACCGAACGGCACCAGGTAGCCGCCGGCCGACAGCTTTGGACTGAAGAACGTGTCGTAGGTCTGCTTGCGGTCAAGGCGGCCACCGACCGTGGCAAACCAGCGGTCGCGGAAGGCAAACTGCTGCTGCACGAACACCGCGTGGTTGGTCAACGCCATCTCGTCGGCCAGGCGGTTGGTTTCGCGCTCGATGTCGTAGCCGGCGCTCAGCCGGTGTCCGGCCCAGGCGTAGTCGCCCTGGTAACGAAACGCGGCGCGGCTGAAGTCGGATCGGCTGGTGAACGGAAAGTCGAACGACGTGCGCGAGGCGAGCAACTGGCCAGGGGCGGGTGTGGCACCGGCCGCCACCAGGGCGCCAAACTCGGTGGCGTCAATCAGGCGCACCAGCCGCGAACCCTTCGGGAAGATGGCGTTGGGCGTGCCGGCCAGGATGGCATAGGTGGAGAACGCCGGGTCGCCGATGGTGTCGCCCGATTCGCTCTCGCCGCGAAAGTGGCTGACCGCGGCCGAGCCCGAATAGCGCGCGCCAAGCGAGTGCGACAGTTCGAAGTGCCCGGACAGGTCGGTGGTGTCGTAGACGCCGCCGCTGTCGCGGGCGCCATAGCTGATGGCGCCCACTGACCGGCCGGTCGCGGTGGTGTAGCGGGCGGCGCCTCTCAGGGCCAGCCGGCTCGACACCGTGGCACCGGCGCTGGCATCGACGCTGTTCTGCTCGAAGCGATCGGCCTCGGGCAGCACATCGGCAAAGGCGCCATTCGACGCTCGACGGGACACGCCGGCGGCGTAATCCACTCTTCGGGCGGCGCCGCCGTGCAGGCGGGCATCGCCACGATAGGTGCCGAACGATCCACCCTCTGCCGATCCGGCCGCCTGCAGCCGATCGCCCGCCGCGGCGCGGCGGGTAAAGATCTGCACGACCGATCCCATGGCGTCTGAGCCCCACAGCGCCGATTGGGCGCCGCGTACCACCTCCACGCGATCGATGTCGGCGGTGCTCAGCCGGCTGAAGTCAAACGCGCCGCCGCTCTGATTGACGTGCACGCCGTCGATCAGCACCAGGTTGTAGTCGGACTCGCCGCCGCGCGCGAACATCGAGGTGACGGCGCCCTCACGCCCGTTGCTCTCGACGCTGACGCCGGGCACGAAGCGCACCACGTCGGCCAGCGAGGCGCTGCCCAGCGCCTCGATCTCAGACCGCGAAAACACCGTCACCGATTCGGTCACCCCGGCGCGCCCTTCGGTGACGCGGGCGGCAGTCACCACCAGCGTGTCTGACAGTCCGCCAATTTGCAGCGTCGCGTTGCGCTCGACCGGCCGGGTAGCACCGGCCACGGCCCAGGCCTGATCGGCAAAGCCGTCGCGATGCACGCGGACCTCGACCGGCACGCCGGCCGGCACTGCCAGGCGAAAGGCGCCGTCCGTGCCGGTGGTGATGCTGGCAATCGTGCGGCCGCCGGCCACGGCGGAAACGGTCGCCGAGGCGACCGTGGCGCCGGACGGATCGGAGATGACGCCGTGGATGGCCACCTCTTGCGCCATCGCGGTGGTGTTGAGGCTGAGGGTAAAGAGGAATGCGAGTACAGATCCTAGCGGCAGACGCATGACGGTGGCCTCCCCGGGCACGTCGATGGTTGACGCTTGGGGCAGGTCTCCTGGCTTGGAGGACGCAGCATGCGCTGCAACCCGCTTCACCTTCCCCGGCAACGTGCCGAGTGGCATTCGAAGCGAGCGTTTCCTTCCTTACAGTGGCGGGACCGCGCCGGTGTTGCACCGGACTTCCCTATTGAGCCCTACGTGGGCACCCGAAGCACTGTCAGTTATATCACGCAGGCGTTGCATGGTGAGCGGCCCGCGATGCCAGCCACTTGCCGATCGCGATCACGAAGATCGCCCCGGCGGCCGGAACCGCCAGGTGCAGCAGCCGCTCATTGCCATGCAGGTACGGCGCGACCAGCGTGTCGGTGATCGCCATATCAAGCGCGGTCCAGCCCAGCAGGCCGGCGCCAATGGTGATGATCACCGGCCAGCGCTCCATCAGCTTCATCAACAGGCTGGCGCCGAACACCACCAGCGGAATGCTGATGATCAGGCCGAGCGCCAGCAGCAGCACACTGCCCCTGGCGGCGGCGGCGACCGCCACCACGTTGTCGAGGCTCATCACGAAATCAGCGACGACGATGGTCTTGATCGCCGCCCACAGGTGGTCGGCCGGCGCCACGTCGGCTTCCTCCGATTCCGGGATCAGCAGCTTGATCGCAATCCACAGCAACATCGCGCCGCCGGCCAGCTTCAGGAACGGGAAGCGCAGCAATTGCACGGCCACCGCCGCCAGCATCACCCGCAGGCCGACCGCCACGCCGGCGCCCCAGAACACCGCGCGCTTCTGCTGGTGGGGCGGCAGCGATCGCGCCGCCAGGGCGATGACCACGGCGTTGTCACCCGACAGGATGACGTCGATGCCGATAATGGTGAAGAACCCGGTGAGGAAGGCGGGCGTGAATATCTCGTCCATGAAGCTTGTGCCCTCGATCATACCCCGAGGGCCGCACACGCTATACTGGTAACCCCTTGATCGCCTTTGCCAACATCAACAAGCAGTACGGCAAGCAACTGCTCTTCGTCGACGCCTCGTTCCAGCTGAATCCGGGAGAGAAGGTCGGACTGGTCGGCCCCAACGGCGCCGGCAAGACCACCATCTTCCGCATGATCACGGGCGAAGAAGCGCCAGACGAGGGCGACGTCACCGTGCCGAAGAAACTGACCATCGGCTACTTCCGCCAGGACGTGGAAGAAATGTCGGGCCGCTCGGTGCTCGACGAAGCCATTGCCGGCAGCGGCCGCGCCGGCGACCTGCACCACGAGCTCGAAGAACTGCAGCACGCCATGGCCGATCCGGCCCGTGCCGGGGACATGGACCGCATCCTGGCCCGCTTCGGCGAGGTGCAGGAAGAGTACGACCACCTCGGCGGCTACGCCCTCGAAAGCCAGGCGCGCGAAGTCCTCCATGGCCTCGGCTTCGACGATGAGCGGATCGATGGTGACGTCGGCGCGCTGTCGGGCGGCTGGAAGATGCGGGTGGCGATGGCGCGCGTCCTGCTCGGCAAGCCCGACGTGCTGCTGATGGACGAGCCGACCAACCACCTCGACCTCGAATCGATCATCTGGCTGGAAAGCTTCCTCAAGTCGCACGAAGGCGCCCTGCTGATGACCTCGCACGACCGCGAGTTCATGAACCGTATCGTCTCGAAGATCGCGGAAATCGACAGCGGCGAGATCACGGTCTACTCGGGCGACTACGATTTCTACGAGCGCGAGCGGGCCACGCGCGAGGCGAACAAGGAAGCCGCCTACGCCCGCCAGCAGTCGATGCTGGCCAAGGAGCAGCGCTTCATCGATCGCTTCAAGACCCACGCCGCCAAGGCGGCACAGGTGCAGAGCCGCATCAAGGCGCTCGACAAGATCGAGAAGCTCGAACTGCCCAAACAGCGGGTGGTCGTGCAGTTCACGTTCCGCGATCCCCCACGCTCGGGCGACCAGGTGGCGGTCATCGAGGGCCTGTCCAAGTCGTACGGCAAGCGCGTGATCTACGAGGACTTCAACCTCACCATCCGCCGCGGCGAACGCTGGGCGGTGATGGGCCGAAACGGCGCCGGCAAGACCACGCTGCTCAAGATGCTGGCCGGCGCCTTGACGCCGGACGCCGGCGACGTGCGGCTGGGCGCCAGCCTCAAGATGGGCTACTTCGCGCAGCAGTCGCTCGACACCATGGACGCCGACCTCACGGTGTTCGAGCAACTGCAGAATGATTTCCCGCGCGAGGGCGTGGGCGCGCTGCGCTCGCTCGCCGGCGCGTTCCAGTTCTCGGGCGACGATGTCGACAAGAAGATCCGGGCGCTGTCGGGCGGCGAGAAGTCGCGGCTGGCGATGGCGCGGATGCTGTTCGACCCGCCCAACTTCCTGGTCCTGGACGAACCGACCAACCACCTCGATCTGGCGACCAAGGAAATGCTGGTCGAGTCGCTCAAGGCGTTCGAGGGCACGATGATCTTCGTGTCGCACGACCGGGCGTTCCTGCGCGGGATCAGCAACCGGGTCTTGGAACTGGGCGGCGAAAGCGGCACCGACTCCCACCCCCACGCCTACCCGGGGTCCTACATCGAGTACGTCGAGCGCACCGGCCACGAGGCGCCCGGCATTCACACCTGACAAGCCTGCCGGGGCCGCTATAATGCCGCCATGGAACAGCGCAAACCGGCACGACGTTCGGTGGTAACAGGCATGGGGGCGGCGGCCGCCGCCATGGCATTGACGGCCACCGGCACGAGCGCCCAGGCGCCATCGGCGCCCGCGGCCACCACCTTTCGGCCGACCCGGCATGCCAAGGACGCCTGGTTCGACCAGATTCCCGGCCAGCACCGCATGGTGCTCGATGTGACCACCGCGTCAGGCGTCGGCGAGGGCCTGGCCTTCGCCAACAACCTGTTTGCCGGCAACAAGACGGGCTACGACCTGAACGACGCCGACCTCGCGATGATCATTTGCCTGCGGCACTCGGCCACGGTCTTTGCGTTCACCGATCCGATCTGGGCCAAGCACGGCAAGGCGCTGGCCGACGCCGTCAAGTACACCGCGCGCGACGGCGCCGTCCCGGCCGCCAATCCATACAACGCGGCGCCGCGCACCGCGCTTGCCGCGCTCGCCAAGCGCGGCGTGCAGTTCATGGTCTGCGACACCGCCAGCCATCGCTTTGCCCGCATGCTGGCCGGCACCGGCGACGGCGAGGCGGTCTACAAGGACATGGCCGCGAACATGATTCCGAACAGCCGGTTCATGCCGGCCGGCGTGGTCGGCACCACGCGCGCCCAGGAGTACGGCTACAGTTTGCTGTTCGTCGGATAATTCGTTTCGGTGGTTTCGCGTCCCTCGTAAAACCTCGTTCGCGACAGGAGGTCTCCATGGATTCGACGCATCGTCGTGGATTTCTCGGCCGGTTAGTGGGAGCGGCGGCGGCGTTTGGCGTGTCGCTGGCTGCGCCGCCGCGGGCGGACGCGCAGGCGGCCGCGGCGGATGACTGGCTCAAGGACGTGAAGGGCACCCACCGGAGCTTTTTCGATTTTCCGAGGCATGCGAACGGGGTTGGACTGCTGCACATTCTCAACTACCTCAACACCTATGCGGCGGCCTACAAGGCGGCGCCGGGTTCGGTGGGCGCGGTCGGCACCTTCTACGGCATCGGCGGCGGGGCCAGCATCTCGCTGGCGTTCAACGACGCGATGTGGGCGAAGTACGGCCTCGGTGAATACACCGGCCTCAAGGATGCCGCCGGCAAGCCCTACGCGCGCAACCCGTTTCACCGGCCGACCAAGGACGAACTGCACCTGCTGATGCAGGCCATGCAGACGCCGACCATTTCGCTGTTTGCCGGCGCCATGCCCGCGCTCGGCATTGAGAGCTTGCAGAAGATGGGCACCAAGTTCCTGATCTGCGCCAACGCGCTCGGCGCCTGGTGCGGCGAACTCGAGGCCCGCGGCAAGGGCAAGGCGGCCGACCTCGACAAGGAACTGCGCGCGAACATGCTGGCCGGCGTCACCATCGTGCCGGCCATGGTGATCGCGATCGAACAAGCACAGAACGCCGGCGTCGCGTACAACCGGCAATAACCAGAAGATGCCGGGGAGGCACTCATGAAACGACTCATCGTTGCGGCCACTGCGGTCCTGGTGCTGGCACCGGCCGTCGCCCGGGCGCAGGCGCCCAACACAGAAGCCCTGATCGCCGACGCCGTTCACGTCTTGCCGCAGGACCTGCAGGCCGGCGCGACCGTGGTCACCTACGACCCGGCCACCGGGGCCCGCAGGGTCCTTCGGCAGGGCACCAACTTCATGGAGTGCCAGCCGACGATGGCCGACGGCTTTACGCGGTGCTATCACAAGTCGATCGGCCCGCGCCGCGACCTGGAAGCCAAGCTGCGCGCCGAGAAGAAGACCGACGAGCAGGTCTCGGCCGCCGTCGCGGCGGCGGTGAAGGCCGGCACGCTGCCCGCCAGCGCGCCGGCGATGATGTCGTATCGCGGCTACGCCAAGCGCGATCGCATCCAGAACCTGTGGGTGATGTCCCTGCCGAACCGCACGCCGGAATCGGTCGGAGTGTCGATCGACAGCCAGCGTGACGAGGCGCTCGAAGGCTACGGACTGCCGTGGATGATGCTGCCGGGCTCGCCGGGGGCGCACGTGATGATTCCCATCAACCCCACCCCGAAGGTCTCGACCATCACCGACGTCGCCGCCACGGAAGTCGAACAGGCCGTGCTGCCCCTGCCCGATGATGCCAAGGCCGGGGCGACGGTCTACAAGTACGACCCGAAGACCGGCGAGCGGATCACGCTGAAGAAGGGCACCAACGCATTCGAATGCACGCCGCGCGGCGCCGACGGCTTCACGTGGTGTTACAACGCCGTCACCGGACCCCGCCGCGACTTCTCCGCGAAGCTGCGGGCGCAGGGCAAGACCGACGCTGAGGTCACCGCCGCGGTGGCCGCCGCCACCAAGGCCGGCACGCTGCAGCCGACGCCGTTCGGCACGATGTCGTACCGGCTCTACGGCAAGAAGGACCGCATCCAGTTGCTGTGGGTGTTGTCGGTGCCGGGCGCGACGCCGGAGTCGATTGGCGTCTCGGAAGGCAGCCAGCGCGACGAAGCGCTCAAGGGCCAGGGCGTACCCTGGCTGATGCTCGGCGGAACCCCGGGGGCTCACATCATGATCCCGATCAACAAGTAGCGTGGTCGAGACCGCCGAAACCCGTGCGGTGCCCAGGGTCGATACCGCCCTGGTACACGCGCACGGCATCGCCGCGCTGGTGACCCTGCTGCTCTCGGTCACCTTCGGCATCGTCGTCGCCTTTCAATTGATCTATCCGGACCTGGGCGCGGGCCGGCCCTGGCTGAGCTGGGGCCGCCTGCGCTATTCGCACACGCAGGGCATCATGCTCGGCTGGCTGGGCAATGCCTTCTTCGCCTTCCTCTACCATGCGGTGCCGATCCTGAGCGGCCGGGCCGTGACCAGCGCGCGGCTGGGTCACTGGCTGTTCGCGCTGTGGAACTTCGCGGTGATGCTGCCCGGCTGGGTGCTGGTGCTCTCCGGCGTGAGCCAGCCGCTCGAGTGGGCCGAATTCCCGCTGGCGGTCGATGCCGTGGTGGTGGTGGCCCTGCTGATGGCGGCGGTGCAGTTCCTGCCGCCGTTCTTCGCGCGCGGGCTCGAGTATCTCTACGTGTCGAGCTGGTACATCATCGGCGGCCTGGTCTTCACGCTGCTGGCCTACCCCATGGGCAACGTCGTGCCCGAACTGGTGGCCGGCGCCAGCGGCGCAGCCTTCAGCGGCCTGTGGATTCACGATGCCGTCGGGCTGTTCGTCACGCCACTGGCGCTGGCGATCGCGTACTTCGTGATTCCCGCCGCCACCCGGCGGCCCATCTACAGCCACTTCCTGTCGATGCTCGGCTTCTGGCTGCTGTTCTTCCTGTATCCGTTGAACGGCACGCACCACTACGTGTTTTCGGTGATCCCGATGTCGGCGCAGTTGACGGCGATCACCGCGTCGGCGGTCCTCGGTGTCGATGTGATCATCGTCGTCGCCAATCTGCTGCTGTCGACGCGAGGGGCCGGCATCATTCCGAAGGATGCCGGGCTGCGCTTCGTGGTGACCGGGATCTATTGCTACCTGATTGTCAGCATCCAGGGGTCGCTGCAGGCGCAGATGTCGATCAACCAGGCGGTGCACTTCACCGACTGGGTGGTGGGGCACTCGCACCTGGCGATGCTCGGGTTTGCCTCCTTCGTCGCGGCCGGCGGCCTGGTGCACGCGTGGCAGCGCATTGCCTGGGCGCGCTACAACGCGCGCGCGATCAACTACGCCTACTGGCTGCTGGTGGCGGGATTGCTGCTGATGGTGGTGGACCTGACCATCGCCGGCCTCGTGCAGGGGCGCCTATGGGCCGGCGGCGCGCCATGGATCGAGTCGGTTGAGGCATCGCGCCTGTACTGGGTGATTCGCGCGCACGGCGCGTCGTGGCTGCTGGCCGGCGGATTTGTCGCGTTGTTGATCGGCCTCACCACCGGCCCCAGGGGCGGCGGTTGGCAAGCAGTGGACGAGGGCGTCGGGGCGGCGCCGGTCGACGAGATCGCGCCGGCGTTACAACCACTGGAAGGAGCCGCGTCGTGAGCCGCCCGATGGGTCGCGCGGTTCGCAAGGCCTACTTCGTGGCCAGTGTCGCCGGCGTGCTGTTCTTCGTGATGTCGGTGGCCCTGCTCGGCGTCTGGCCGCGGCGGGTGATCGAGGCCGAAACCGCGGCGATGTCACCCGAGCACACGGTAGCCATGAGCGCGAGCGCGCTGCGCGGCCGCGCCATCTACGCGCGCGAGGGCTGCGGCTACTGCCACACGCAACAGATTCGCTACCTGCACACCGACATGGCCCGCTTCGGCCTGCCGACGCTCTCCTGGGAAACGCGGTTCGACTACCCGCACCTGTGGGGCACGCGCCGCATCGGCCCCGACCTGTCGCGAGCCACCGGGACGCGATCGGCCGATTGGCAGTTCGCGCACCTGTTCGCGCCGCGATCGATCGTGGCGGGTTCGGTCATGCCGCAGTACCCCGCGCTGTTCGACGGCGCGCCCGATCGCCCGCGCCAGGACGCCCGCGACCTGGTGACGTATCTCGATTCCCTGGGGCGCGCTCGTGAACTGGCCGGTCCCGAAGGCGAGGCGCGGGCGCGGGAGGCGTGTAACTGCCCGGACGACGAGATGAAGCAGATGGCATTTGGCGACCAGGTCAACGCGCACCCTGCCCGGTCGCGCCGTGGCGGCGCCGTGCCGCCCCTGCCGGCGGCGGGTGACCTGGCCCGAGGCCAGGCGCTCTACGGTGAACGCTGCGCGACCTGCCACGGCGTGGCCGGCGCCGGCGATGGTCCGGGTGCGGCGGCGCTCAAACCGCGGCCGGGGAACCTGGCCGCGCACGAGTACACCGATGCGCGAATCGCCGAGGCGCTGTGGAACGGCGTCGCCGGCAGCGCCATGCCGGCGTGGCGCGACTACCCACCCGATGACCTGGCGGCGCTCGTCGCGGCGGTCAGGTCCCTCGACGCCACGCGGACGGAGCCGGCGCTCCCCGCGCACATGGCCGAGATCGGCGCGCGCGTGTACGCCGCCAACTGCCAGCAGTGCCATGGCGCCGAGGGCGATGGCCGCGGCACGGCCGCAGCCGAGCTGACGATGGCGCCGACCAATTTCCGGCAGCAGCGGCCGACGCTCGATCTGAGCCTGCGCGCCTTGCGCAACGGCATCGACGGCACGCCGATGGCGCCGTGGGGTTCGCGGCTGGGCGCCGACGAGATGCTGGCGGTCGCGCACCACGTGCGGGGTTTCTTCGCCGGAGGCGGGCGATGATGGCGGACCTCATTGTCGGCGGGTCGATTGGCCTGGCCGTGACCTTTGCCGCGGCGTGGTGGTGGCGGCCCGAGTGGCGCACACTCATCGAGCGGCCCAAGCTTGATTTCGAGCGGGCGCTGCAGGGGTATGATCGCGCCAGGCGCCCGGACAGCTCGCGCGAAGGGCGCCACCCGGCATGAACACCGATACGCCCCGCCCCGATCGCCGTGGATTTGCCCTTGCGCTGGCAGTGTCGGCCGGCCTCGGCGCCGTAGTGATCGCCGCCACGCTGACCCTGGGTGAACGGCAGCCGGAAGGCGCGGCCGCGGCGCCACCGGCGATCGCGACCGAAGAGTACGGGCGCCGCCTGCTGCGGGAAACGCCGGAGTGGCTGGGCCAGGACCATCCCGATCCCGCGCGGCGGATGATTGGCAACCGCCTCGCCTGCGCGTCGTGCCACATCGAGATCGGCACCAAGCCGGGCACCCTGACGCTGCTGCAGACCACCGAGCACTACCCGCGCTTTTCGGGACGCCAGGGCGCGCTGACCGACATCGAAGATCGCATCAACGAATGCATGCAGCGCAGCATGAACGGCAAGCCGCTGCCGATGGACAGCCCTGAGATGATGGCGATGGCGTCGTACCTGCGGTCGCTCGGCGCGCAATACGCCGCGATGGGGGCCGGCTCGAAGAAGACCGTTGAACCGGCCACGTTCAAGACACCCAACCGCCGGGCCGATGTGGCCATGGGGCAGGTGGTCTACAGCACGAAGTGCGTGGCCTGCCATGGCACCGATGGAGCCGGGCTGCTGGCCACGAGCGACTTGCGCAAGGGCTACCTGTTCCCGCCGCTCTGGGGCCCCGACAGCTATAACGACGGCGCCGGCATGGGGCGGGTGCTCACCGCCGCCCGCTTTATCAAGGCGCGCATGCCGCTCGGCCAGGCCGACTTGAGCGATGACGAAGCCTTTGACGTGTCGGCATTCATCAACAGCAAGCCACGGCCGGCCATGCCCAATCTGGACAAGGACTATCCCGATCGCGCGGCCAAACCGATCGACAACCCGTATGGGCCCTACGCCGATCCGTTCTCGGAAGACCAGCACAAGTACGGACCGTTCGAACCCATCGACGCGTACTACAAGGCGCTCAAGAAACCCGCGAAGTAGGATTCTTGCCGGGAGGGCACTTCTGGTCGGGAGGGAACTGCGGGTCGGGAGGGAACTGCGGGTCGGGAGACCGCTGGCCCTTCAACTGCGCAGCCCGGTCAGGGGCGTCGCCTCGGCCCCCCGACAAGAAGTGCCCTCCCGACCAGAAGTGCCCTCCCGACCAGAAGTCCCCTCCCGACAAGAAGTGGCCCCCCGACCAGAAATCCCTCCCGGCAAGCATCACCCCGGAGTGGACCAGTCTTCCCACATCAACCCGTCTACCCGCTCGAACTCGCGGATGTTGGCGGTCACCAGGGTGAAGCCGCGCCGCACCGCCTGTCCGGCCAGCAGCGAGTCGTAGGCGCCAATCGGGCGCCGCTCACGTTCGAGCAGCGCCCGCACCTCGCCCGCGGCCCTGGCGTCGGCATCGTCGAACGGCACGACATGGATCGGCCCCGCCAGGAATGCCTGCACGCGCTCGGTGTTGTAATCGCGGCGTTCACTCTTGGCCACGCCGTACCACAACTCGTGCAGCGCCACGCTCGAGACGCACACCACCGATCGATCGGCCAGGGCTTGCTTGAAGCGGCGGCGCACCGGCACCGACGAGCCGTTGATCAACGCGATGCACGCATCGGTGTCGAGCGCGTATTCGATCACGAGAAGTCCGGGCGCGTGTCGGCGGCCGGCTGGCAGCGGCCATCGGGCATGAACGGCTCACCGGCATAGCGATCGAGCTCGGCAAACCAGTCGTCGGCGTTGGCGACCACGGGCTCGAGCAGGACGCCGCGGCCATGGCGCGAAATCCGCACCTCGGTGCCGGGAAAGCGGAATTCAAGTGGCAGGCGAACGGCTTGGCTGCGGCCGTTCAGAAAGAGCTTGGCAAGGTTGTTCACAGCGTCACCTCTGGGTCAGTATATACCAATGATATATACCTGGCAACTGTACGGATAACGCCTTGTTTGTCAGTTACTTAGTGAGCCTACGTGGCGGTTAGCTCGGCCGGCAGGAGCGCCATCGGCCGATCGTGGTCGAGGAACTCACGGCAGATGCCATGAAACTCGGCCGCGGTCTGCGAGCGGCGGATCTGGTGCAGGAACATCCCCGGCACACCCTCGCCAAGGTAGTTGAGGAACTTCTTCATGCGCTCGCACTGCTTGTGCTCGGGCCGGTCGGCACCAGCCTGCGACTCCCATAGCGCGCGGATGTAGGCGGCGACCTCGCGGCCAGTTGGCAGCGTCACCGCTTCGCCGCGCAGTTGCTGGCGAATCTGGTTGAAGAGCCACGGACTGCGAATCACGCCACGCCCGATCATCAAGCCGCGCGCGCCGGTCAGCGTGAGCAACTCCTGCGCCTGCTCGGCTGAATAGACATGGCCATTCGCAATCACCGGGCAGGGCATTCGCTCCACCGCCTGCCGGATGCGGTCGTAGTGCACGGGCAGCCGGTACATCTGGGCCACGGTTCGCGCGTGGACCGTCAGTGCATCGAGCGAATGCTTTCCGAAGATCGACAGCAATTGATCGAACTCGTCGACGGCGGCGAAGCCCAGCCGGGTCTTGACCGTGAACTTGATCTGCACGGCGTCGCGCAAGGCACCGAGGATTGCGTCAATCCGCTGCGGTTCCCGCAACAACCCGCCACCGGCGCACTTGCGGTACACGATCGGCGCCGGGCAACCCAGGTTGAGGTCGATCGCCGCCACCGGCAGTTGCTGGAGAAACCGGGCCGTGCGGACCAGCTCGGGGATGTCGTTGCCGATCATCTGCGCCACCACCGGCCGGCCGGTGGTGTTGCGGGTTATCGCCTCGACGATCTTCTTCTCCGGCGTCGAGGTGGAATGGACCCGGAAGTACTCGGTCCAATAAACGTCGGCGCCGCCGTACTGATGCACCAGTGTCCAGAAGGCGCCGTCGGTGACTTCCTGCATCGGGGCTAACGCGAGCAGGGGGGCAGAATCGAACATTGACGATTGACGACCGACCGATTGCCAATTGTTGGGCGATTGGGTGATTGGGAGATTGCGTGAATCCATCGGGCAACTTGGCGATTGGGGGATTGGTGGATTTGACAATCGTCATTGCGAAGCGCTCTTCATCACCAACACCTTGTCGATGCGCCGCCCGTCCATGTCCATCACTTCGAACCGCATGCCGCCCCACTCGAAATGATCGGCAGCCTTGGGCACCCGGCCCAGGCGCGCCATGACGAAGCCGCCGATGGTGTGATACGCCCCGGCTTCTTCCTCCGGCAGCGGCACGAGCGCGAAGTGGGTCGACACCGTTTCCATCGACGCCGACCCGTCGACCAGCCATGACCCGTCGGCGCGCGCCACGAACTCGCCCACCGCCTCGGCGGCATCGCCCGGCAGTTCGCCGACAATGGCGGTGAGCAGGTCGGTGACGGTCACCAGTCCCTCGACCGCTCCGTACTCGTCCATGACCAGCGCCACGTGCTTGTGCGAACCGCGGAACGAGTCGAGCAGTTGCACCGCCGGCATCGAGTCGGGCACGAACAGCGCCTCGCGGGTCAGCGCCCGCAGGTCGATGTTCACCCCGCGAAACGCCGTCGGCAGCAGGTCGGCTGAACGCACAATCCCGAGCACATCGTCGAGGCCGCCGTGGCAGACGACAAACTGGGTGTGCGAGTGCGAGGCCAGGAACTCGCGCAGCTCTTCCTCGGACGCATCGACGTCAATCCATTCGATGTCGGGCCGCGGGGTCATGATCGCGGCCACCCGCTGGTCGCCCAACTGGAACACCCGCTGCACGATGTTCTCTTCGGTGGCCCCGACGGCGCCGGACTCCGCGCCCTGGCTGATGAGCGCCTTGATCTCGTCTTCGGTCAGGTTCGGTTCGGCCTCGCCGCGAATGCCGAGGACCCGCAACACCAGGTTGGTGGACGCGGTCAGCAGCGTCACGAACGGCGCGCCCATACGGGCCAGCGCCATCATCGGCCGCGCCACCCACGAGGCAATCGCCTCCGGATTGTTCAAGCCAATCCGCTTCGGCACCAGCTCACCAATGATCAACGACAGGTAGGTGATGCCAGCCACGACGATGCCGAGGGCAATCAGCTCGGCGTAGGGCGCCAGCACGCTGATGGTGGCAATCGGCACGGCGAGCTTCTCGGAGAGGGTGGCACCGCCGTAGGCGCCGGCCAGCACCCCCACCATGGTGATGCCGACCTGCACGGTCGCGAGGAACTGGCTCGGATCGCGGGCCAGCGCCAGCGCGGTCTTGGCGCGCTCATCGCCATCCTCGGCGCGTTGCTGCAGCCTGACTCTCTTGGCGGCGACCACGGCGATCTCCGACATGGCGAAGATCCCGTTGGCGAGGATGAGGAAGAAGATGACGAGCAGTTCGGTAGCGATGGTTAATTCTACTAGGGTTCAAGCACGGGGGTTCAAACACGAGGGTTCTGCCGTTCGAGCCGCGAAAACCACCGTCCGAGGCCCTCGGCCTGAACCAACCCAGGAGCACAGCGTATTCCTCTACTGAACCAACGTGCTTGAACCCAAGGATTAAACCACCGTGCTTGAACTGACCAACGTGCGCAAATCTTTCGGCCAGACGGTTGCGGTTGATGGTCTTACGCTGTCGGTTCGCAAGGGTGAACTGTTCGGCCTGCTCGGGCCCAACGGGGCCGGCAAGAGCACCAGCGTCAGCCTCGCCGTCGGCCTGTTGGCCCCCGACCACGGCACCATCTCCATCGACGGTCTCGGCAACCCGGCGAGCCCCGCCGTCCGCCGGCAGATCGGGGTGGCGCCGCAGGCCCTTGCGCTCTATGAGCTGCTGAGCGGCGAGGAAAACCTGCGCTTCTTCGGCGAGGTCTACGGCCTCTCGGGCGCGGCGCTGGCCGGCCGGGTGGCCTGGTGCCTCGACTTTGTCGGCCTGACCGATCGCAAGGACGATGCGATCGCGAAGTATTCGGGGGGCATGAAACGCCGCCTCAACCTGGCGGCGGCACTGGTGCACGACCCGCAGCTGCTGCTGCTCGACGAACCGACCGTTGGCGTCGATCCCCAATCGCGCAACAAGATCTTCGAGAACATCGAAGCCCTGCATGCCGAGGGCCGCACCATCATCTACACCACCCACTACATGGAAGAAGCCGTGCGCCTCTGCCAGCGCCTGGCGATTGTTGATGCCGGCCGCCTGCTGGCGCTCGGCACGGTCGCCGAATTACTGGCCGCGCACGGCGGACCGCCGACCCTGGTGGTCAGGACCAACGGCAGCGAGCAACGCGTGCAAACCGCCGATCCGCTGGGCGAGCTCAATCGCCTGGCGGCCGGCGGCGCGATCGAGTCCTTCCAGATGGAGCGGCCAACGCTCGAGCAAGTATTCCTCGGCCTGACCGGCCGCAGCCTCCGAGACTGAGCCATGAGACAAATCATCGCACTTGCCCGCAAGGACCTTCGGTTGATGCCGCGCAACAAGGGCGGCATGTTCTTCACCTTTGCCTGGCCGATCGTGCTGATGGTGCTGTTCGGCTTCGCCTTTGGCGGCACCGGCGGGGACGCCGGCGCGGCCAAGGTGCGGATCGCCGTGGTGGACGAGGACGGCACTGCCGGATCGGCGGCCTTCCTGACGCGGCTGGAGGCGTCGTTCGAGTTGACCCCGATGACCAGGCCCGAGGCCGAGACCGCCGTCCGCCTCGGCCAGCGCAGCGGCTACCTAGTGATCGTCAAGGGATTCGGTGCCGCCGCAGAACGGCTGTTCTACGGCGCGCCGAAGGAGATCGAGCTGGGTGTTGATCCGGCGCGCCAGGCCGAAGCCGGCATGATCGAGGGCTTGCTGATGAAGCATGCCGCCGCCGACATGCAGAACCTGTTCAACGATCCGGCGGCGACCACGCGCATGGCCGACCAGGCCATGGCCGGCATGCCAACGGATCCGGCGCTCGGGCCGCAGGTGGCGCCGGTGCAACGGTTCCTCGGCGAGCTGAAGACCTTCGTCAATACGCCGGCCGCCGGCGCGGCGCCGGGCGCGTGGGAGCCGCTCAGGATCACGTCGCGGTCGGTGGCGCGCGAACGCCGGCGCGGCCCCGACAACGCGTTCGACGTGACCTTTCCGCAGGGCATTGTCTGGGGCCTGATTGGCTGCGTGATGACTTTCGGGGTCAGCCTGGTCACCGAGCGGACGCATGGCACGCTGGTCCGGCTGCGAATGGCGCCGCTCACGCGCGCGCAGATTCTGGGCGGCAAGGCGCTGGCGTGTTTCGTGACCATCATGGTGGTGGAGCTCATCCTGCTGGCCGTCGCGTTCGGGTTCGGCGTGCGCCCTTCGTCGCTGCCCATGCTGGCGCTGGCCGGTGTCTCGGCGGCGGTGTGCTTTGTCGGCTTGATGATGCTGATTGCCAGCCTGGGCAAGACCGAACAGACCGCCGCGGGTGCCGGCTGGGCGATCCTGATGCCGTTGTCGATGATCGGCGGGGCCATGGTGCCGCAGTTCGTGATGCCGCAGTGGATGCAGACGGCCGGCCTGATCAGCCCGATTCGCTATGTCATCCTGGCGATCGAGGGCGGCATCTGGCGGCAGTTCACCCTGAGCGAGATGGCGCTGCCGTGCGCGGTTCTGGGGGTGGTGGGAATGGCCTGCTTCGTGGCAGGGACGCGAGGGCTTCGAGAAACCTAGCCACCGAGGACACCGGGGACACGGAGGAGCTCTTTCCAAATACACGTGCGGCATCGGCAACCAGGGGTATGTCGAAGGTACTGGCCCTCGGTCCGCTGTGTCCTCTATGGCCAACGTTGTCTATACTCGCTAGAGATGTTCAAGCGGAAAACCGAGGGGTCTGTCATCTGCTCGTCGTGCGGCGTGCTGGTGGGCGTCAACGACAGTACCTGTTACAACTGCGGGCGGCGTAATCCCGGCCTGTGGGGATTTGGCCCGGCCCTGCGCAGCCTCGGCAACGACCTCGGCTTTGTCCCCATTGTGACCGGCGGCACCGTGATCCTGTATGTGCTGTCGCTGATCCTGTCGCGCGACGGCATCCAGGTCGGCCTGTCGCCAAGCACGCAGATGCTGATCCTGCTCGGCGCCAGCGGCGCGTTTCCGGTGGTCGGGCTGGATCGCTGGTGGACACTGCTCACGGCCGGCTGGCTGCACGGCGGTGTGCTTCATATTTTCTTCAACGTCCTGTGGATCCGCAACCTCGCGCCTGAGATCGCGAACCTCTATGGTCCCGGCCGGATGATCATCATCTACACCGTGTCGGGCATCATCGGCTTCGGCCTCAGCACGGCGATGTTCTTTTCGCCGATTCCGATTCCGTTTCTCGGCGGCGCCAACGTCACGGTGGGCGCTTCGGCGGCCATCTTCGGGCTGCTCGGCGCCCTGGTGCACTACGGCCGCCGCACCGGCAGCAGCCATATCGGCCAGTCGGGGTTGCAGTACGCGCTGATCATGGGCGTCATGGGCCTGATCATGCCGGGCATTGACAACAGCGCGCACCTCGGCGGTTTCCTCGGCGGCTACCTGGCGTCGTTGTTCCTCGATCCACTCAAGCCCGAACGCATCGATCACCTCGCCGTCGCGGTGGGCTGCCTGCTGGTCACGTTCGTCGCGATCGTCTGGTCGGTAATCAGCGCACTGCCGTACTTCCAGTAGCAGCTTGCGCCTGTTCGCACACCTGATGGGCTCCGGCGGGTTGGATCACGCTCCGCGAACTTGAACTGCGGCCGCGTTCACGATCGGACACCATCCCGGTGCGAGTGACGAGTTACCGGCCGGCAGTGACCAACTGCACTTTCCCGCCGCCATTCTGAATCGCCCTCCAAGAATCCGTCGACACCGATGCGGCACTCGCCTTGCTCTGACACCGATCGATTCGCGTAACGCGAACACCAGGGCCGCAGATGACTCGACGATGGGCCAGGGCCGCAGATGACACAGATAGCGCAGATACGACATGAGCATCTGTGTCATCTGTGTCATCTGCGGCCCTGGAAGATCGGTATGGCATCTGTGGCCCTGGAACACCCATCTGTGTTGGAGGTTGTAGATGAAGCGGTGGTTTAACGTTCTATGGGCCTTGGTGGCGACTCTCGCCCTGACGTCATCGGCGTGGGCGCAGGGCGGCGGCGCCAGTTCGACCGGCAGTATCAGCGGCGACGTCAAGGACGCGCAGGGCGGCGTGCTGCCCGGCGTCACGGTCACCGCGACCAGCCCGGCGCAGATCGGATCGCTCGTGGCGATCACCAACGAAGCGGGTCTCTACCGGTTCCCGGCGGTGCCGCCGGGCGAATATCGGCTGTCCTACGAACTGGCCGGTTTCCAGGCCAGTGTGCGCACCGGCATCAGGATCACGCTGGGCTTCAATGCCCAGGTCAACGTGAGTCTCAATGTGGCCACGCTGCAGGAAACGGTGACGGTGAGCGGCGAGTCGCCGGTAATCGACACCTCGGCCACCCGCATCCAGACCAACTACGACCAGCAGATGCTGTCGTCGATTCCCAATGCCCGCGACATGTGGTCGCTGCTGGCGACTACGCCGTCGGTCACGCTGAACCGGGTCGACGTCGGCGGGTCCACCGCCGGCACCCAGACCACCTACTTCGCCTATGGCTACTCGGGGCAGAACCGGCCGCTGATCGAGGGCATCAACACCACCGAAGGCACCTCGGCCGCCGGCTTCTACCTGGACTACGGGTCGTTCGAGGAAGTGTTCATCGGCGCCGCCGGCAATTCGGCCGAGATGCCCAACTCCGGCGTGCTGACCCAGTTTGTCGGCAAGAGCGGCAGCAACTCGCCGTCGCTCAGCCTCTACTACGACTACGAGAACGACACCTTCCAGGGCACCAACCTGGCGGCCGACCAGGTGACGCCCTCGCCTGGCGCCACTATCCGTCCCGACGGCAACCGGCTGGCCAGCTATCGCAACCTGAACCTCGGCCTCGGCGGGCCGATCGTCAAGGATCGGATGTGGGGACACTTCTCGTATTTGAACCAGGAAAATTCGGTGGCGGCGCCGCCGGCCGGGTCGTTCCTTGACGGCACGCCGTTCAACACCTCGCTGGTGAATTACACCGGCAAGGCGACCTACCAGGTGAACCAGGCCAACAAGATCATCGCCTACCTGCAGCACGGCACCAAGGAACAGCCGACCCGCACCGACAGCAGCAACAAGCTCGGCGCGCCGGTGCACATCACCTCTGACTCCACTGTCTTCCAGGGCTCGCCGAGCTGGGTCTACAAGGGCGAATGGAACGGCACCATGGGCCAGAACACCTTCGTGGAAATCCGCGGCGGCCAGTTCGGCTACAACTTCGGCCTCGACAGCAACACCCAGGCCACCCGTTACGAATCGATCACCACCAACGAAATCCTCGGTGGCGGACGCGATTGGGAGCTGCGGCGCCGGCGCAACCAGTTCACTGGCGCGCTCAGTTACTTCAAGGACAACCTCGCCGGCGGCTCGCACAACTTCAAGGCCGGCGGTGAGTACATGGACGAGAAGGGCCAAACGTTGTGGAACTCGTACTACGCCGACAACGTCATCCACTTCGTCAACGGCAGCCTGCAGGGACCGTTGTCGGCGACCACCGCCAACTCCGTGCGCCTGACCAACAACGCCGACAGTTGGAGCGCGCTCGCCACCCTCAGCGCGTTTGTCACCGACACCTGGACCATCAACAAGCTGACCCTGAATCTGGGTGCGCGCTTCGATCGCTACCGCGTCTACACCCCGGAGCAGCAGCTGCCGGCGGGGCGGTTCGTGCCCACGCCGCTGGCGTTTGCCGCGGTTGACAAGATCGTCGGCTTCAACCACATCGTCCCGCGCATCGGCGCGACCTACGACCTGATGGGCGATGGCAAGACCGTGCTCAAGGCGAACTGGGGCCGTTTCTACTTCAACCCCGGCATCGCGCTGGCCGACGCGGTCAATCCCAATACCGCCAACCAGTACACCGACTACACGTGGAACGATCTCAACAACGATCGGATCTACCAGCCCGGCGAGGAAGGCGTGTTTCAGACCCGCTTCGGCGGCGTCGCCAACGCCTCAATCGACCCCAACCTGCGCAACTCGTATACCGATGAAGCCTCGGTGTTCGTCGAGCGCGCGGTGATCACCGACTTTGGCGTCCGCGCCGGGTTCGTGTGGAAGAAGGACAACGACGGCTGGCAGCAGGTGAACGCCAATCGTCCGATCAGCGCCTACAACATCCCGACCACGGTGTCCGATCCGGGCCCCGACGGGGTGTTTGGCAACGGCGACGATGGCCCGGCCATTCCCGCCTTCAATCTGAGCAACACGACGCTGCCTTCGAACAACATCACGACCAACGTCGACGGCTACGAGGGCAGCTTCAAGACGATCGAGTTCTCGGCCAACAAGCGCTACTCGAACCGCTGGTCGATGAACGCGTCGTTCTCGCACACCTGGACGTCGCAGTACGGCAACCTCTACTTCAACAACCGCTTCGGCACGGCGGTGTCCAACTTCTCGCTGTTTGGCAGCTATCCGACCAACCCGAACGAGAAGACCTTCAACGAGTACACCGACTGGAACGCGAAGCTCTCCGGAACGGTGGACGCCGGCTGGGGCATTCGCGTCACGCCGGTCGTCAAGGCGCAAAGCGGCGCGCCCTACGGCCGCTACTTCACCGCCCGCGCGGGCGAGTTGAACTACGGAACCCAGATCATCCTGGCCGAGCCGATCGGCACGCGCCGTCAGGATACGGTGATGGTGGTCGACTTCCGCGTCGAGAAGCAGGTGCGCTTCGCGCAGAAGGCCAAGGTCGGCTTGTTCTTCGACTTGTTCAACGCCATGAACTCCAACGTGGCCGTCAACGAGAACTGGCGCTCGGGCGCGGCGTTCGAGAAGGCGACGACGGTCCTCGGACCGCGGATCGCGAAGTTCGGCGTCAAGTTCGATTGGTAGGGCCGCGCTTGCGGCGCGGTTGGGCTCGGCCGCTACGGGGCCCGGCGGGGTCGGCGCTTCGCGCCTCCTGAGGCTCGCTCACGCTCGTAGGGCTTCCGATGGATCGCCATCGGGAGCCCTACCCTTGTACTCCTCTCACCCTACGAGCAGCGTAGTCGCGAGCCCCACAAGCGGCGTAGCCGCGAGCCCAGCCAAGGGCCCCCTCGAGTTCCTCCGTTTAAATTGAACAAGCATTCAGGGCGTTGGAGTTCCGGCGAACAATATTTTGAATTTGGGGGGTCGCCGTCTTCGATGGCTGGATTTCACACCAAATTGGGCCCGAACTCACCCCTGCCCTCGACCCGGCTGGTGGCACAGATGCTGCTATCTGGGGCGTAGACCTGCTTGGTCGGGCCGAACTGCCGATAGAACGGGACGGCTTTGAAGTGTATGAATTCGCCGGGATCCCCGGCGTTTGTGGAGGATGGGAATATGACGTTTAGAAACGCGCTCGTCGCGTCGGCACTGGTGCTCTTGGTGGGCACGTCGGCCGTGGCGCAGCAGCAGACCGGTGAAATCTACGGCAGGGCCACCGATAAGTCCGGTGCCGTACTGCCGGGAACCACGGTCACCGTGGCCGGCCCGGCGCTGATTCAGCCGCGCGTGTCGGTCACGTCGGAAACCGGCAGCTACCGCGCCCCCGAGCTGCCGATTGGCACCTATTCGGTGACGTTCGAACTGCCTGGCTTCCGCACCATGGTCATGCAGGACATCCGCGTCACCATCGGCTTCCGCGCCCAGGTCAACAGCTCGCTCGAGCTGTCGTCGGTGCAGGAAACCGTGACCGTGACCGGCGAAAGCCCGATCGTCGACACCCGCGAGACGGGCACGTCGACGACGTTCAACCTCGAGACGATGCGCGACATCCCCTCGGCCCGCGACCCCTGGGTCATGCTCGAGCGGACGCCCGGCATCACCATGGACCGCGCCAATGTCGGCGGCAACCAGTCGGGCCAGCAGTCAGGCTACATCTCGCGTGGCTCGAGCACGGGCAACAACAAGTGGTCGATTGACGGCGTCGACATCACCGACATGTCGGCCACCGGCGCCTCGCCCATCTACTACGACTTCGACATGCTGCAGGAAATGCAGGTCTCGACGGGCGGCGCCGACGTCACCCAGCAGACGGGCGGTGTCGGCATCAACCTGGTGACCAAGAGCGGCACCGACAGCTTCAAGGGTTCGGGCCGTTACCTGCTGACGGACGAGAAGTTCGTGGCCGACAACATCACCACGGAACTGAAGGCCCAGGGCGCCGGCGCCGGCGCGCCGATCCAGAACATCAAGGACTACGGCTTCGACATCGGCGGCCCGATCGTCAAGGGCAAGATGTGGTACTGGGGCAGCTACGGCACGCAGGACATCAACGTCGGCGTGGTGGGCTTCTACAAGAACACGGCGGAATGCCGTCCCGGTGGCGTCGCGATCAACCCGCGCACGGCCGAAACCGACCTGCTGCGCAGCTGCCTGTCGAGCGACACCACGACGCTCAACAACTACAACTGGAAGCTGACCTACGTGCCGTTCACCAACAACCGGCTGAACTTCCAGAACACCTGGGCGGAAAAGGTTCGTAACGCGCGCGACGCCGGCGACACCCGCCCGATCGAAACCACCTACCGGCAGAAGGCCGTGTCGAGCGACTTCGGCAAGTTCGGCTGGATCACCGGCCCGTCGCCGTTCTGGAAACTGGGCGACCAGCACGTGATCAGCGACCGCTGGCTGCTCGACGTGCAGGTCTCGCACCTCGGCAACAACTTCGTGCTCGACTTCCACGAAGACGAACTGCGCGACGTGCAGGCCCGCCTGGAGACCACCACCGGCGTGTGGGGCCGTTCCTTCCAGGCCTCCACCTTCATGCGTCCGACCAACAGCCTGGACGTGACCACCAGCTACTTCCTGCCCAACAGCCTGGGCGGCGACCACGCGTTCAAGGCCGGCTATCGTCTGCGCACGGCGCACTCGACCAGCATCAACCATCACGGCGGCTACATCGACGCGCGCTTCACCAACGGCGTGGCCAACTCGGCCGACATCTGGCGCGACCAGTACTCCGAATCGCACCTGAGCACGCAGGCGTTCTACGCCTCCGACACGTTCACCAAGAACAAGCTCACGATCAACCTCGGCTTCCGCCTGGACGTCCAGGACGACGAAGCGGTGGCGGGCGTGGTGCCGGCCAACCCGGTGTTCCCGACGCTGATGCCGTCGGTGGACTTCAAGGGCGCCGATGCCGGCGTGGTGTGGAAGGACTTCTCGCCGCGCGTGGGCTTCACCTACGACCTGACCGGCAACGGCCGCAACGTGCTGTCGTCGTCGTATGCGACCTACTACGGCCAGATGGCCCCGGGCCAGTTGTCGAGCGTGCTCGCGGCCACCGGCGCGGTGTTTGTCCGCTATCCCTGGACCGACACCAACGGCGACCAGTTCGTGCAGGCCAGCGAGGTCAACACGGCGGTGGCGTTCCTCAGCAAGAGCGGCGCCTATGACCCGGCCAACCCGACCAGCACCTCCTCGCCCAACCGGGTGGACCCCAACGTCAAGAACGACCGGACGCGCGAGTTCATCGTCGGCTTCGACCGCCAGCTCGCCTCGCAGATGGCGATTGGCGGCAGTTACATCTGGCGCAAGTACGATCAGTTCGCCTGGACCGATCGCGACAACTTCACCAGCGCCAACTACGTGCCGGTGACCTACCAGGCCACCACCTGCCCGGCCGGCGCGCGTTGCGAAGCGGTGACCTACTACCAGCCGAACATCCAGATTCCGTCGCCGGGCGTGTATACCAACCAGCCCGACCGGTATCGCGACTTCAACGGCTTCGAGCTGACCTTCCAGAAGCGCACGTCGAACAACTGGTCGATGAACGCCAGCTACGCCTACAACAACGCCATCGATCGCTGGGATTCGCCCAACGCCTACGAGGACCCGACCAACATCGACAAGTTGAACGGCTTCCAGTACGCGCCCGAATCAGCCGGCAGCGGCATCGGCGGCATCTTCACCAACGCCAAGTGGCTGTTCAAGGTCAACGGCCGCTACACCATGCCCTGGGACATCAACCTCGCCGCCAACTACCAGGCGCGGCAGGGCTATCCCTACCTGCAGACCATCCTGTCGCCCAACCGCGCCAACGGCGCCGGCACGGTGCAGGTGCAGCTCGACCCGCTCGGCGACCTGCGGCTGGACAACCTCCACACGGTGGACGCGCGGATCGACAAGACCTTCCGCTTCCGCGCCGTCACCCTGGTGCCGGCGTTTGACGTGTTCAACCTGACCAACGCCAACACGGTGCAGGCGGTGAACCGCAACCAGGCCGCGTCCAACGCGAACCAGATCAGCGGCATTCTCGCGCCGCGCGTCATGCGTTTCGGCGTCAACGTTCGCTGGTAGCAGCGGCGGCGTAACAACCCCAAAGGCCGGTGGGAGCGATCCCGCCGGCCTTTTCTTTTTGTACGGCCGCTGCGCGAGGGGCTCGGCGCTCACGCGCCTCGTAGGGCTCGGCGCTCACGCGCCTCGTAGGGCTCGGCGCTCACGCGCCTCGTAGGGCTCGGCGCTGCGCGCCTTCGTGGGGGTCGGCCTTCGGCCCTCCTGGGGATTGCGTCCCATGCCAGGCCAGCAAGCCCCCACGAGCGAAGCGAGCCCCACAAGAGCCGCAGGCGCGAGCCCTCCCGCCCTACTTCAGCCCGTCAAGCCAGCCGGCGATCTGTTCGCGCGACCAGCGGTGTTGGTCGTTCAGGTGTACGAGGATGGCGGCCAGGCTGAGGGTCTTCGTGCAGCCGTCGCCGCCGGGGCAGCGGCGGACCGAGCCCTCGAGGCAGTCGAAGAACCATTCAAGGTCCTTGGTCGGGCGCTGGCCCGCGGCATCGGCCGGCAGCCGGTACATGCCCTCGTAGGCGGCGCCCAGGGCGCAGGACGCATTCTTGCCGCGATAGTAGTCGCCGTAGGCCTGGTCAGGCCGGCGCTCGGCGCCGGCCCGGATGAAAGCCGCCAGTTCCTTCTCACCGTGGTGTCCGTCTGCCAAGTTTTGACCTCACGGCGGCACTAGAGGGCCGCCCTCCGGGCGTCAGAAGCCCTTACCCAACCGCTCCTGCAACTTCTCGCGATAGCCGCGGCTGAGCGTGAGCCGGGTGCCGTTCTGCAGCACCACCACGTACTCGCCGTTGAACCACGGCTGCATTTCCTTGATGCGGTCGGTATTGACGATGCGGGAGCGGTGAATGCGGACGAAGTGCTGGACGTCGAGCCGGCCTTCCATGTTGTTCATGGTTTCGCGGAACAGGTGCGACTCGGTGCCCAGGTGGAGGCGCACGTAGTTGCCGGCCGCCTCGATCCAGTCGATCTCCTGCGTGCGCAGGAAGAACACGCGGCCACCCGACTTCACCACCAGGCGATCGAGCTTCTGCGGCTCGGGCTTGATGTCCTGCACCAGCGCCATCAGGCGCTTGCCCAGATCGCCGGCCCGCCGCCGCTCGAGGTGCTCGCGGGCATGCTGCAGGGTCTGCGTGAAGCGGTCGCGGCCGAACGGCTTCAACAGGTAGTCGATGGCGTGGACTTCAAACGCCTTGAGAGCGTATTCGTCATAGGCGGTGACGAACACCACCGCCGGCGGCTGGTCGGCGCCCAGTTGCTGGATGACGCCGAAGCCGTCACACGCCGGCATCTGCACATCCAGGAACACCAGGTCGGGGTGTTGCGACTGAATGGCCGTGACCGCCTGGGTGCCATCGGAGTACTCACCGACCACCTCGATGTCCTTCTCCATGTTGAGCATGCCGACGATGCGCTCGCGCGCCATCGGCTCATCGTCTACTACCACCGTGCGAATCTTGGTCACGCCACACCCTCCACAGCCCCGTCTTCTCCCACCTCGACTGCAAGCTCCGCCATGGGTATGGCAATGAGCACCAGCAACCCGCCCTCGGCGGGCTGCCGAAATTCAAACCGGTGCAGCGACCCATACAGGTGATCGAGCCGCGACCGGGTATTCGACAAGCCGACGCCGCGATTGAAGTCAGTCAACCGCGCCGCTGAAAGCCCCACCCCGTTGTCCTGCACGTCCAACTCCAGCAAGGCGCCGACCCGGCGGGACCGCACCACGATCTCTCCGGGTGTCGGCCTGGGACCAATGCCATGCTTGATGGCATTCTCGACGAGGGGCTGGAGCAAAAGGTTGGGCACCAGCGCATCGAGGGTGTCGGCCTGGATGTCGAACACAACAGAGAGACGGTCGCGGAAGCGGGTTTGTTCGATCTCCAAGTACTTGGAGAGGAAGTCGAGTTCCTCTTTGAGCTCCACTTCCTGGACGCCGACCCGCTGCAGCGACATCCGCAGCAGGTCGCTCAACCGCGCGATCATGGCGTCGGCGGCATCGACGTCGCGGTGCATGAGGGCCGATATGGTGTTGAGCGTGTTGAACAGGAAGTGCGGCTGCATCTGCCGTTGCAAGGTGTGCAACTGGGCCTCGACCAGGCGGGTCTCCATCTGCGCCGCACTGAGCGCTTTCGCGCGCGCCTGCGAGTCATAGCGAAGGGCATGGCCCACGCCGACGATGGTCCAGTAGGTCATCATTTCCCAGTCGAAGTTCAGGATGAACATCTGCTGGGCTTCCATCAGCCACGAATCGAGCGACTCGCCGACGACCCAGTAGGTCGCCATCCGCGATGCCACGGCCATCAGGACATGTAACAACACCGCGACGACGACGCCCGCGATGTGCGCCGGAATGGCGGTCTTCCACGTCGCGCGCTCGAACGGAAAGTTGCGCGTAATGCACAGGATGGCCGGCGTGAGTACCGCCCACGAGTACCAGTAACTGAGATTCAAGGCGAGCAGCAGGCCGAAGCCGGTCACCTTGTCGGTAAACGTGGAGATGAAATAGAAGGCCGCAAAGGCCGAGAAGAACCCCAGCGCGGTCGCCACGCCGGCGATCACGCGAATGGGCACGCGTCCGCTGTCCGCAGTCATGACGGCACTATCAACCTGCCAGGACCGGCGGTCAAGCACGTTGCCGTTCGTCACACCATTCGTCCCGCGCACACGCATCTCACCGTCGCACTAGCGAAGAGCGTGCCGAACCGCGATCGCGGCATTTCGCGCCGCTTTTCAGGATTGCGCCCGCGGCAACCCGGAGCGAAATACGGGCGATTGAAGACGCCGCCCGGTCAGTTGTTCGGTTTCAGCAGCAGGAATCCCAATGGTGGGACGGTGAGGCGGATGGAATGAGGCCGGCCGTGCGCGGCCACCGCCTCGGTCTCGACCCGTCCGGCATTGCCCATGTTGCTGCCGCCGTAGGTCTCGGCGTCGCTGTTGAGAATCTCGCGATAACTGCCGGCCGCCGACACGCCAATCCGGTAGTCGCCGCGCGGCACCGGCGTGAAGTTGACGACCGCGATCAAGGCGGGAGGGCGCTGCTGGTCGGGAGGGTACCCAATGCCGGGAGGGAATCTCTGGTCGGGACTGCCGCGGCGGACAAAGGCGATCACGCTGCGCTGCGCATCGTCGGGATCGATCCACTGGAAGCCTGAGGGTTCGTTGTCGAACTCCCACAGCGCGGGTTCCTGTTTGTAGACACGATTGAGATCGCGCACCCAGCGCTGCAAGCCGGCGTGACGGGCGTCGCCCAGCACCTCCCAATCGAGTTGCCAGTCGTGGTTCCACTCGCGCCACTGGCCGATTTCGCCGCCCATGAACATCAACTTCTTGCCGGGATGGGCAAACATGTAACCGTAGAGGGAGCGCAGTCCGGCGTGCTTCTGCCACACGTCGCCCGGCATCTTGTCGAGCATCGACTTCTTGCCGTGGACGACCTCGTCGTGCGAGAACGGCAGCACGAAACGCTCGCTGTAGGCGTACATCATCGAAAAGGTGATCTTGTTGTGGTGCCACTGGCGGTGGACCGGGTCTTCCTTGGTGTAGTCGAGCATGTCGTGCATCCAGCCCATGTTCCACTTGTAGGTGAAACCGAGGCCGCTGTCGGGCACCGCGTGCGTTACGCCCGGCCACGAGGTGGACTCCTCGGCGCACACGATGGCGCCGGGACAGTCGTGGACGACCAGCTGGTTGAGGTGCTTCACGAACTCGATGGCCTCGAGATTCTCGCGGCCGCCGTACTGGTTCGGCACCCATTCCCCCTGCTCGCGCGAGTAGTCCAGGTACAACATCGAGGCGACGGCATCGACGCGCAGGCCGTCGAGGTGGAACTCGCGCAGCCAGAACAACGCGTTGCTCAACAGGAACGCCCGCACTTCGTGGCGCCCGTAGTTGAAGACGAGCGTGCCCCAGTCCTGGTGCTCGCCCTGCCGCGGATCGGCGTGTTCGTAGAGCGCGGTGCCGTCGAAGCGGGCCAGCCCGTGTTGGTCCTTGGGGAAGTGTCCCGGCACCCAGTCGAGCAGAACGCCGATGCCGGCCGCGTGAAGCCGGTCGATCAACGCCTTGAAGTCGTCGGGGGTGCCAAAGCGGCTGGTCGGCGCAAAGAAGCCAATCACCTGGTAGCCCCACGAACCGGTAAACGGGTGCTCCATGATCGGCAACAGCTCGACGTGGGTGTAGCCCATTTCCTGGACGTACGGCACCAGCAGTTCGCCGATCTCGTGGTAGGTGAGCAACTGGCCGTCGGGCGCGCGCTGCCAACTGCCCAGGTGCACTTCGTAGATTGACATGGGCCGGCGCAGCCACTGGCCCTGATCGGCGCGACCGGCCATCCAGGCCTGATCGGTCCAGGGAAACGGATCGTCGTGCCAGACGATCGAGGCGGTCTGCGGCGGCAGCTCGAAGCGGCGGCCGCAAGGATCCGATTTCAAGACTACCCCGCCGTCGGCGCCGATCACCTCGAACTTGTAGCGATCGCCCTGTCCCAGCTCGGGCAGGAAGATCTCCCAGTAACCGGCGGGCCGGATGGCGCGCATCGGGTGCACGCGGCCGTCCCAGCCGTTGAAGTCGCCCACCACACTGACCCGCTGCGCATTGGGCGCCCACACGGCAAAATGCACGCCCGGGCGAATGCCGTGGGTGATGGCGCGCGCGCCCAGCCGATCGTAGATGCGGTAGTGGGTGCCCTCGCCCAGCAGGTGTAGATCGAACGCGGTCAGCACCGGGCCGTAGCGATAGGGATCGTCCATTTCGCTCGACGAGCCGTCGGACCAAGCGACGCGGAGGCGATAGTCGAATTCGTCGCGCCGCTCGTTGGGGACCACACCTTCGAACAGGCCTTCGGGGTGAATCCGCGTGAGCACCACGCCGTCGGGCTGGCCAAACGGGATGACCTCGATACTGCGGACGTGGGGCCGAAACACCCGGATGGCGACCCCGCCCTCGACGTCATGGGGTCCAAGCACCGCGAACGGGTCGGGATGGGTGCCTCGCGCGAGGGCATCGATGGTGGCTCGGGTCACGGTGTCAGACACCCTACCAAATATTGCGATCTGGAACCTACCCAGTCTTCCACAGATCGCAAGATTTTGGAGGGATCGCAATTTTTGGCAGGGTGTCTGACACCGTGCGCGGGCGCAACCTCTCCAGATGGGCGTCCAGCTGCGCCGCCACCAACTGCCCAACCAGGCGCGCACCGGCATTGCTGAAGTGGATGAAGTCGTAATAGTACTGCGAATCCTTCGGCATCAGGTGCGCCAGGTCGACCAGGAACACACCTTGCTGCATGGCCACCCGGCGCATGGCATCGTTGTACATCTCCAACAACAGCCCTTCGGTGTGCGCGTCGTGTTCGCGATCGTAATCGAGCGGCCCCAATCGGACGCCGGTCGCCGGATCGATGCCGTCGCCAAGCAGCGCGGGCTGCGTGATCAGCACGGGATCGATGCCGGCCCGGCGCGCGTAGACGATCAGCCGCCGCAGGCGCGCCTCATAGCCGGCGAGCAGGGGCTGATGGGCCCTGACCGCCTCCGCCACTGCGGCGGCATCGAGCGCCAGCTTCGGATGGGTCGCCAGGTCCACGGCATCGTCGGCGGTCCACAGGTAGCGGGCCCGCCATGCACGCACCAGGTTCAAGGCCGTGTTAATGACCTCCGAGTGTCGCGCCAGGCGGTTGACCCAGCGGTCCGACAAGTGCGAAAAGTCGGATTCCCGTTCGGTCGCGGCCATGCCGACGTCGTTAATCCCCGCCATGAAGAGCACCACCGTGGGCCGCAACGGGACCAGCTTGCTGCTGAGCAGCACCCGGTGCCCGAGAGTAGTGTGCCCGCTGAAGCCGGCATTGTTCACCCACAGGTTGGGATGACGGGCCGCCAGCGCCGCGGCCATCACGTCGGGCCAGGTCTTGCCGTCTGAGATCAGGGCACACTCGGTGGCACTGCCACCGACGACCACGATTGACAGGCGCGATGACCAGTCGTCGGGCGGTTCGGGGCCGCGAAACCCCAGGCGGTTGCGCGTGACGACCGCGATCGGGTCGAGCTTGGGCGTCGGCGGATTGGCCTGCGCGTAGCGCTGACCGGCCGGAAGTATCAGTTGGTCGCCCCGCTGGCGGAACGGCAGGGGGTTGTGGATCCGCAGCACGATCTCAAGAAGGGTGAGGGTCACTACGGCCCGGATCGCCAAGACTCTCAACCAACTCATCCTTGGTCAATAATGGCAGATCCGGGCGCGACCTTCCCGGTTTCGATGAGAATGAACGCGGCTTACATATGAACAGACGACGATTCTTCACTGCCCTCACCTCGGCTTTCGCCGCCGGCGCCGCTGCGCCGGCGCTCGCCCAGGCGCCCTCAACGCCTCAGCGAGTCGACCGCCTGCGGCTGGACGCGGCCGAAAGCCTGTTCGGCGTCGACTTTACCGAGGCCGAGGAGCAGATGGCGCTTGGCAGCGTCAATCGCAACCTGCAGAGCTTCGAGGAACTGCGTAAGCTCAACGTGCCGCTCGACACCGAGCCGGCCATCACGTTCCGGCCCTACCTGCCCGGCAAGAAGCCCACCGGCAAGGCCACGCCGGGCGCCAAGCTGCGCGTGACCAGGACTGCGGTTCCCGCGAATCTCACGCCGGAACAGATCGCGTTTCTGCCGGTCACGGCGCTCTCCACCCTCGTCGAGTCCAAGCGAATCACCTCGACCGAGCTGACGAAGATCTACCTCGATCGCCTCAAGAAACACGGTGACACGCTCAAGTGCGTGGTGACCTTGACCGAAGAGCTGGCGCTCAAGCAGGCCGCCGACGCCGACGCCGAGATCAAGGCCGGCAAGTACCGCGGCCCGCTGCACGGCATTCCCTGGGGCGCCAAAGACCTGCTGGCCACCAGGGGCATCAAGACCACCTGGGGAGCGGAGCCTTACAAGGATCAGGTGATCGACCTCGACGCCACGGTGGTGGAACGCCTGCGTGACGCCGGCGCGGTGCTGGTGGCGAAATTGTCGATGGGCGCACTGGCACAGGGCGGCGTGTGGTTCGGCGGCTCGACCCGCAATCCCTGGAACACCGAGCGCAGCTCAAGCGGATCGTCCGCTGGTCCCGGCGCGGCCACCGCCGCCGGCCTGGTGGGATTTTCGATCGGCACCGAAACGCTCGGCTCGATCATCTCGCCCTCGGTGACCAACGGCGTCACCGGCCTGCGGCCCACCTACGGCCGAGTCAGCCGCCACGGCGCGATGGCGCTCAGCTGGACCATGGACAAGATTGGGCCAATGTGCCGATCGGTCGAAGACTGCGCACTGGTGCTCAATGCGATCTACGGCGCCGATGGCCACGACGACACCGTCACTGATGCGCCGTTTGACTGGAATCCCGACCGCCCAATCGGTGCGCTGCGCATCGGCTACCTCCAGAAGGAGCTCGAAGCCACGCCGAACAATCCCAATCCGACCGAGGCCCAGCGGGCCACGGCGGACGCGCGACGGACGATGTACGCGCAGGCGCTCGACGTATTCCGCAAGGCCGGCGCCAAACTCGAACCCATGGCCATGCCCGACTTCCCCACCGGCTCGATCAGTTTCGTGCTGAGCGCCGAGGCCGCGGCCGCGTTCGACGACTTGACGCGCAACCCGAAGCAGCTGGCGTCGCTCACCGGGCAGTCACCTGGTGACTGGCCCAACAGCTTCCGCAGTTCGCGCTTCATTCCCGCGGTGGAGTACATCCGCGCCATGCGGGCGCGGCGGCTGCTGATGCAGGAGATGGACAAGCTGATGTCGCAGTACGACGTTTTCCTGAGTCCGGCACCAGGCTCCGCGAGCCTGACCATCACCAACCTGACTGGCCATCCGGCAATCGCACTCAAGTGCGGCTTCATCGACAACATGCCACAGTCGATCATGGTGACGGGGCGGTTGTACGACGAGGCGACGGTGTGCCGGGTGGCGCTGGCCTACGAACAGGCCACGGAGTGGCATAAACGGAACCCCACGATCTAGGCACTCGGCCCGGGCAGTGGGTGCTTAGGGTGCGTACGGGTGCCTGGGGTGCCGGGTGGGTGCCTAGGGTGCGAACGGTGCCAGGTGCCGGGTGGGTGCCCTACTTCAACCGGGCGCCAGGTGCGATGGTCTGGCTCGCAGGAGCCGGCGTGCCCTTCTCGACCCAGCGGACCAGGTAGCCGAACGCTTCGCGCACGGTCGGCAGGTAGGACGGCCCCTCACCCATTGCGTCGGCGACGTCCTTGTCCAGTTTCATGCGCGATTCGGCGATGTATTGAAACGACATCACGCCGTCGTCATCGCCCGACATGTGCCAGGCGCCTTCCACCTGGTACAAGCGGTGCGAGGCGCGCGGCTCGACGCGGGCGCCATAGGCCCGCACCTCGCGGATCACGAGGTCGTCCCACGTGCCAACGACTTCAAGGGTCGGCACCTGGATGCGGCCGGTGGTCTCCTCGGTGGCGACTTGCGGCCGGGCGTAGGCGGCGACGGCGCCGGACCCGGTGTAGGGCCACAATCGCCGGGCCTCGACCGGCGTGCCCACGGCCTCGGCGTAGGCCGTCATCCGCGGATTGGAGGCCGACATGCCGATGTGCGCGCGGGGATCGACGAGCGGCCAACCGACCGACATGCGCATCATGCGATTGAGCCGCGTGACCAGGTCGCCGCCGGCACCGGCCACGATCAGCGTGCCGGCGAAGACTTTCCGCGGGTCCTCGGCCGCCAGCCTCGTGATGCCACCGCCCATCGACAGGCCAACCAGGTAGACGCGAGAGGGCAGACGTCCGCCCAGGCGCGCGACCTCGGCCTTCGCAAGGTCGGTGAACTCATAGGTGAGCTGCAAGCCCCCTGGCGCCGAGATGGCGCCCTCGCGGTCGAAACTCGCATATGCAAAACCGCGGGCCAGCGCATGCTGGCCAATCACGTCGTCCAACGCGGTTTCGTCGGTGCCGATCACGTTGCCGGCCCGATCGAAGTTGTTGCCGCCGGACCCACCGTGCGCGCCAATCACCAGATCGCCGTTCCAGCCCGGAGCACCCGCGGTCGGCAGGCGCAACACGAACCGCTTACCCACCGGCTTACCGTCAACCGTCAGCGTGACCTGACCCTTGAACTGCCGGCCATTGGTGACCGCCGTCTCAGTAACGCCGCTAAACGGCGTCTGCGCAGTGGCCCGGTCGGCGGGCACCAGGAGGGCGGCAATGAGCAGCAACATTCGCATGCCCCGCATTATCGCCGCACCGGCACCCACGGCACCAACCCCTTGGCACCCCTAGGCACCGTACGCACCCCAGACACCTCGGGGTGCCGGTGAGTGTCGGTGAGTGCCGGTGAGTGCCGGTGAGTGCCGGTGAGTGCCGAGAGCTTGTTATGATTAGGAAATGACTACCGCGACATTCGACACTTCCGAGGGCACCTTCAAGGTCAAGCTGTACGACGACAAGGCGCCCAAGACCGTGGCCAACTTCGTCGGCCTGGCCACCGGCACGCAGGAATGGACCGACCCCAAGACCAACCAGAAGGTCACCCGGCCGTTCTATGACGGGCTGGTCTTCCACCGCGTGATCGACGGCTTCATGATTCAGGGCGGCTGCCCGATGGGTAACGGCATGGGCGGCCCGGGCTACAAGTTCGCCGATGAGTTCGGCACCGGCCTGCGCCACGATCGCGACGGCGTTTTGTCGATGGCGAATTCGGGCCCGAACAGCAATGGCAGCCAGTTCTTCATCACCCTGGCGCCCACGCCGTGGCTCGACAACAAGCACGCCATCTTCGGCGAGGTCACGGAAGGCATCGAGATCGTGCGGGCGATCGGCAAGACCAAGACCGGCGCGCAAGACCGCCCGGCCAAGGAAATTGTCGTGCGCTCGGTCACAATCGCGAAGAGCTAAGCTCGCCCCCCGTAGGGGTGTGGGATACCATATTAAATGGTATGATCTCTACCATGATTACCACCATGGATTCTGCCGGACGGGTCGTGCTGCCAAAGGCGGCCCGCGATCGCGCCGACTTGAGACCTGGCGTGGCGATCGAGGTGCGCGTCGTCGACGGCCGCATTGAACTTGAGCCGGCCGCGGCACGGGTGACTGTCGGGAAGCACGGCGGCTTCTGGGTGGCGACGCCGGTCGACGACGTGCCGACGCTGTCTCAGGACGAGGCCGAGGCCACCCTCGACGCCGTGCGCCTGAGTTCATTGCCGGCGACCCGAATGGCCGACTGATGCGGGTCCTGGTCGACACCAACTGCCTGGTGGCGGCGGCGCTCGCGCAGCACGAGCATCACCGGGCGACGGTTTCGGATCTGTCCCGGCGGCGTGCCGCCGGGCAGACCTTGGTAATGTCGGCCCACGCCTTGCTTGAGGCGTTTGCGGTCTTGACACGGCTGCCCCCGCCGCACCGGCTGGCGCCGGGAGATGCCCTGACGGTGCTCGACCGCAATTGGGGCGACGCCGAGACCATGGCCCTGACCGCCACCGAAACCTGGCGCGCTCTGCGCGACCTCGCCGCCGCGAATGTCGGCGGCGGGCGCATCTACGACGGCTGCATTGCCGCCGGCGCGCGCAAAGCCAAATGCGATGAAATCCTGACGTGGAACGTCCGCCACTTCGCCGCCGCCCAGGGCGTGAGGGCGGTGACTCCCTTGACCTGATTAGATCCTGCAGCGCCAAGGCGAGAAGGGTTATAACAGGGCGTGATCTGGGACCAGGACGCCGAACTCGGCAAAGACCCGCCTGCCTGGTCGCTGACCGGGCGAATGTGCCTGTGGGCCGATGGCTCGCCTGCGCACATCCAGCAGGAGCCATTCCGCCTGATGCGATCGGGGTGGGAAGCCTACGGGCTGATCCACCGCAGCACGAAGGCCGGCGACAAGCGGCTGCCCATCACCTTGCGGCTCGAACCGGAAGTGCGGGCGCAGTGGGCAGAGAGTGGCATCGACGCCGTCAGCCACATCTACGAGCAACTCTCCAACTACCTGCTGCTGCGCGAGTGGTACGACGACGACCTGGGCGTGCTCTACCTGAAGTAGCGGCTACGGCGCGGCCGTGCCCTTGCGAATGGTGTGGTTGCTGCGGTCGGCGATGTAGAGATTGCCGGCCGAATCCACGGCGATGCCCTTCGGGTTGAAGAATCGCGCCGCGGTGCCGGCGCCGTCGGTCGAGCCCACCGCGGCGGCGCCGCCGGTCGGCGACGCGCCGCCGATGGTCGTCACCTCTCCAGCCGGGGTGATTTGCCGAATCGCCTGGTTGTCGGTGTCGGCGACAAACACGGTGCCGGTGCGGTCAACGGCAATTCCCGAGGGATAGCGGAACCGCGCCGCCGCGCCGGCGCCGTCGCTATAGCCCTGGCTGCCGGCGGTGCCCGCCAGCGTCGTCACCACACCGGTCGACGTGACCTTGCGGATGGCCTGGTTGCCGTGGTCAACCACATAGAGGGTGCCGGTCGAGTCGACCGCCACCGCGAACGGCACCGAGAAACGCGCCTCGGTGCCACTGCCGTCAGCACTTCCGGGCGTGCCGTTCGCGCCGGCCAGCGTGGTCACCACGCCGGCCGCCGTGATCTTGCGGATCGTGTTCGCCGCCGAGTCCGACACAAAAAGGGTACCGCTGCCGTCGACGGCAATCCCGAACGGCTGGCTGAAACGCGCGGCCGTCCCGGTGCCGTCGGTCATGCCGCGAGTCATCGCCGCGCCGGCGATGGTGGTGACCACCCCGCCGAGCGCGATCTTGCGGATGGTGCTATTCAACGAGTCGGCCACGTAGACGTTGCCGGCGGTGTCCACGGCCACACCGTAGGGCGAATAGAAGCGCGCCGACGAGCCGGTGCCGTCGGCGCTGCCGTAGCTGCCCGGCGAGCCGGCATAGGTCGTGACCTCACCGTCGACAGAAATCCGCCGAATGACATGCGCGCCGCTGTCGGCGACGTAGACCACGCCGTTGGCGTCGACCGCGGTCGTGAACGGATCCTCGAAGCGGGCGGCCGCGCCGGTGCCATCCGCGCTGCTCGAGCGGCCGGCGGCGCCGGCCACGGTGGTCACGACACCCGCGCTGGTGACCGCGCGGATGGTGTCGTTCTCGGCATCGGCCACATACAGCACGCCGGCGGAGGAGATCGCAATCCCTGATGGGTAGTGAAACCGCGCCGCGGTGCCGCTGGCGTCGGTCGGTCCGGGCGTGGCGACGCCGCCGGCCACCGTCGTGACGACGCCGCTGGTGGAGATGGCGCGAATCGAGTGCGACCCGTAGTCGGCCACATACACGACGCCGGCCGCGTCCACCGCGACCCCGCGAGGCTCGGACAGCGCCGTACCGGTCAGGGTCAGGGTCGTCACTACGCCGGCGGAGGTGATCTTTCGAATCGCCCGGTTGCCGGAATCGGCGACATACACCGTGCCGGCGGCATCCACGGCGATCCCCATGGGGCCGCGGAACGACGCGGAGGTGCCGGTACCATCGGCGTTGCCGGCGTTGTCGGCGGATCCCGCCAGGGTCGTCACGACCCCAGCACTCGTGACCTTGCGAATCAGGTGGTTGTCGTAGTCGGCAACATACAGCGTGCCACTCGAGTCGATCGCCACACCGCGCGGCTCGTCGAGCCGGGCGGCGGTGCCGGTCCCATCGGTGGTGCCGGCGGCGCCACCACCCACGAAGGTCGTCGCCACTCCGGCGGAGGTGACTTTGCGGATGGCGTTGTTCGAGGCATCGGCCACGTAGACCGTGCCCGCACTGTCGACCGCGACCCCAAACGGCTCGTTGAAGCGGGCCGCCGTGCCGGTGCCGTTGGTCGAGGCACCAGACCCGGCCGTGCCGGCAAGCGTCGTCACCACGCCGGCCGGTGTCACCTTGCGAATGGTGTTGTTGCTGGTATCGCCGACATAGAGATTGCCGGCGCTATCGACGGCCACGCCACGCGGCGTGTCGAACTGGGCGTCGCCCGCGGTGCCGTCCTGGCTGTTCACCACCGAGCCCGGGGTCCCGGCCAGCGTCGAGAACGTGAAGGTCGCGGCGGCGAGCCGTACGCCCACCAGCGCCAGCAGTGACAGCGCAAGAATCGACCCGTATCGCAAACAGCGTGGCATCCCGATCTCCGGTTCGTCCGTTCGTGTGGCTAAGGGTTCTGCAGAATCGCGACGGCGGAGATCGGCGCGATCGCGCCGTCGGTAATCGCCACGTACATCACCTGGAGATCCTGGCTGCCGGTCGGCGTCAGGAGGTGATAGTCATCGATATACCCTTCGGCGCTGGCGCTCAACTGGTCGCCGTTCGGCCACAGGAACACGACATCACGGGCGGAGGTCTGCGCTTCCCAATCTTCAAAGTCGACGACGGTGGGCAATCCCGAAACGCTGCCGTCGGCGAAGATCAGCTTCTTCGGACCCGGGAAGGGCAACGTCGAAGTACCGCGCCCTTCGGTGACCGACGGATCGCCGTAGTACAGGCGGTAGCGCACGCCGCCGCTATGCAGCGGGAACGCCACCTGCGCGCTGGTGAACATCTTGGGGCAGCCGTTCGCCTGGTACTGCACCACCCACGCCGCGCCGTCCCACACGGCGTAGACGTGGTTCATCCGAGAGGTCGAGCAGTCGGTGACGGCGTCGGTGGTAAACACCATGAACGTGCCCACGGCCATGTCCCAATGGGGCGAGTCGAGCGTGGGCCAGCCCAGCTTGAACTGGCGGGCGTTCAGAATCTTCAGGTTGCCGCCGGCGTCGCCCTCCACCGCAATCGCCACCGTGGGCGCGCAGCCGCCGCCGGTGGCGTAGTCCGCGACCGTGGTGCAGGTGGTCGCCGACCCGGCGTTGAAGTCCTGGCCGAAGAAACCGTCGGCGCTGTCGATGTACATCACCCGGGTCTTGCCATCGGCCCCCTGGGCCTCGAAGAACAGCCGCACCTTGCCACCACTCACGCTCCTGGCCAGGGGCACGCCCTGTCCGGTGGCCACCGACCTGACGAGGCTGCCACCCGACGACAGCGAGGTCAGGCCACTCGACCCGGATCGGCTCGCCAGCGACAGGTAGCTGTCGGGATTGGCGGCGTCTGCCGGACCGGACGCCACCGCAACCGCGAGCGTCGACGGGTGTACACCCATCGGGCCGTAATAGAACTGCACGCGGTTGGCCATGTCGCCGGCATCCGAGCCAAAGCGCGTGGCGCTCAGCCGGGCGTTGCCGTCGGACACGGCCGTGGTCAGGGTGTCGACCGAATTGCCGGTGCCGCGGAACTGCCAGTACTCGGTGTCGGTTTCGGCGCTGACGCTACTGGCCGCGCTTGATTGGGTGCACGCCTCGTTGCGGCACGAGGTCACGACGACGGCATAGGTGGTGAGGGCCTTCAGCCCGGTCAGGGTCAGGCTGGTGGCCGAGGCCGAGGCCGAGGCCTTCACCTCGGTGCCCTGAGCGGTCTCGCGGCCGACGATTTCGAAGTGGTGGGTCTGGTCACTGGCCGTCGCGCTCCACGACACCAGCAGCTTCGACGACGAGTAGACGGTCCGGCTGCCGGCCGCGGTGGGGCCGGTCTTGGCGACGGTCACTCCGGTGGGCGCCGACTCGCCGGCGATCGGCGTGGCAGCGATGAGCAATCCCGTGCAGATGGCGACGGCGGCGTGGCGCATGACGAATCAGACCTCAAGGCGGGTCAAAAGTTAAACGCCCGCCCTCTAAGGTATCGGCCATTACGCCTTTTTCTTTGCGTCCTCGGCTGCCGGAAGCTGCGGCAGGCCGCTCGACGCCGGCGGCGCCAGCAGGCCGGCCTGGGTGTAGATCATCAGCTTCTCGCGGGTGTCGACGATGTCGAGGTTGCGCATGGTCAACTGGCCGATCCGGTCCTGCGAGGTGAAGAACACCTCCTCGCCCTTCTCCATCGTCAGCCGCTCCGGCTTGTAGGTCAGGTGCGGGCTCGACGTGTCCAGGATCGAGTAATCGTTGCCACGCCGCAGTTCGACGGTCACCTCGCCGGTGATCGGGCGCGCCACCCAGCGCTGCGCGCTTTCGCGCAGCATCAGGGTTTGCGGATCGAACCAGCGGCCCTGGTAGAGCAGGCGGCCCAGGCGCCGGCCGTTGTTGCGGTACTGCTCGATGGTGTCTTCGTTGTGGATGCCGGTCACCAGGCGTTCGTAGGCGATGAACAGCAGCGCCAGACCGGGCCCTTCGTAGATGCCGCGGCTCTTTGCTTCGATGATGCGGTTCTCGATCTGATCGCTCATGCCGAGGCCGTGCCGGCCGCCGATGGCATTGGCGGCCATGAACAGGTCGAGCGCGGAGCCGAAGGTCTTGCCGTTGAGCGCCACCGGGTGGCCCTCTTCGAAGCGCACCGTCACGGTCTCCTTCTGGATGGCGACGTCCTCGCGCCAGAACGCCACGCCCATGATCGGCTGGACGATGGTGATGCCCTGGTTGAGGAACTCGAGATCCTTGGCCTCGTGGGTGGCGCCGAGGATGTTGGAGTCGGTCGAGTAGGCCTTCTCGACACTCATCTTGTACTCGAAGCCGTGCCGGATCATGTACTCCGACATCTCGGTGCGGCCGCCGAGCTCGTCGATGAACTGCTGGTCGAGCCAGGGCTTGTAGATGCGCAGGCTCGGGTTGGCGAGCAGGCCGTAGCGGTAGAACCGCTCGATGTCGTTGCCCTTGTAGGTGCTGCCGTCGCCCCAGATGTGCACATCGTCTTCGCGCATGGCGGCGACCAGCATGGTACCGGTGACCGCGCGCCCGAGCGGCGTGGTGTTGAAGTAGGTCTGCCCGGCGGTGGTGATGTGGAAGGCGCCGCACTGCAGGGCGGCCATGCCCTCGGCCACCAGCTGCTCGCGGCATTCGATCAGCCGCGCCTTCTCGGCGCCGTAGCTGAGCGCCTTGCGGGGAATCTCGTCGTAGTCGGCCTCGTCTGGCTGGCCGAGGTTGGCGGTATAGGCAAACGGCACCGCCCCCTTCGCGCGCATCCAGTGCAGCGCGGCGCTGGTGTCGAGGCCGCCGGAAAAGGCGATGCCGACGTTCTCTCCGACGGGCAGGTGCTGAAGGATACTGGGCATGTCTGCCCATCAATCATATTTCAGGAAGCGCTCGATCTCCTCGATCACACCGGCCGGCAGCGCCAGGTGGCGGGCCCGAACGCCATGCGCTTCCGTGATACAACTGGAGATAGCCATCAGACGGTGGTGATCCGGCGAAACTCGAGAGCTGCCGGGATCGACCGGAACTGCCGACCTGACAATCACGAGGAAAGTCGTCTGGCACTGTTGTTTGTTCGCCGGAGGTTGCCTGTTCCTCGAATCCTGGACCCACGCCGATCGCGATATCGACAAGCCGTTCCGCGATGAGCTGCTGAGCTCGGAGCGGCTCGAGGAGCGGGCGCTCGCCCTGGCCGCGGGTTTCACGATCGATCCCCAGCGCCGACGCGCGCGCCGTATCTACCGGCGGCTCAACCACAACGCCCGCGTCCTGCGCCAGGGCTATCAGACACTGGCCGAGGACGTGCACCACGGCGACTTCGTCACGCCGGCGGCCGAGTGGTTCCTCGACAACTACCACTTGATCTCGTCGGAGATTGTCGAGATCCGCGAGCACCTGCCACGGCAGTTCTACCGCCAGCTGCCGGCCCTGGCAACCCGCGAGAAGGCGGGCGACGCGCGCATCTACGCCGTCGCGGTCGAACTATTGCGCCATAGCGACAGCCGGCTCGACTTGGCGCAGTTGACCCACTTCCTCAATAGCTACCAGCGGGTGGCGCCGCTGACGCTCGGCGAGCTGTGGGCCTGGCCGACCATGCTCAAGCAGGCGCTGATCGAGAACCTGCGCCGCCTGGTCGCGGAGCTGCTGGCCAGCCGGATCGAGCGGTCGGCAGCCGACGCCCATGTCGCCCGCATCGAGGCCGGCTCCGCCGACGCCCAGGTGCAGATCGCCCAGGACTCGTCCGACGCCTACCTGGTGCAGATGCTGCACCGCGCCCGCGAACATGATGCCCGCCGCTCGCCGCTGCGCGCGGCGCTCGAGGCGCACCTGATCGCGCGCAACACCGTCGCCGAAGACATCGTCCGCATCGAGCACCAGCGGCAGGCGACCAGCCAGGCCTCGGTCGCCAACGCCATCACCAGCCTGCGCCTCTGCTCGACCATCGACTGGCGTCACTACGTCGAGGCCGTGAGCCTGGTCGACAACGCCCTGCGCCGCGACCCGAGCGGCATGTACGCGCGCATGGACTTCCTGAGCCGCGATCGCCAGCGCCAGGTGGTCGAAGAGCTGGCCGAGGTCAGCGGCGAGGCGCAGATTCGGGTGGCCCTCAAGGCAGTCGAATCGGCGCGCCAGGCGGCCGAGCAGAAGGGGCCGAAGGCCGCCCGCCATGTCGGCTATCACCTGGTCGGCCCGGGGCGCGCCGACCTCGAGATTGACCTCGCCTACCGGCCGACGATGTCGCGACGCTGGCGCCGCCTGGTTGTCCGCCACCCCACGCCGGTCTACCTCGGCGGCCTCGCGGTCCTCACGCTGCTGCTGACCGCAGGCGGCTGTTGGTACGCGCAGCGGGCCGGCGCCGGGCCGTTGATGCTCGCGATCGTCGCGCTCCTGCTCGCCATTCCCGCGAGCGACCTCGCCCTGGCGATCATCCAGCGTCTGGTGACGCTGGCCGTGCCGCCATGCCGCCTGCCCCGCCTCGACCTCACCGGCGGCGTCCCGGACGACGCGCGGACGATGGTGGTGGTGCCGACCTTGCTGACCTCGGTCGACAACGTGCGGCAGCGCCTCGACGATCTCGAAATCGCCGCCATCGGCAATCTCGATCGCCACATTCACTTCGCCGTGCTCAGCGATTTTCCCGACGCCGATCAGCAGGACCTGCCCGGCGACGACGCCATGCTGGCGGCGGCCGGCGACGGCATCGCGGCGCTGAACGCGCGGTTCGCCAGCGAGCCGGGCCCGCGTTTCTTCCTGTTCCACCGCCGGCGCCTTTGGAACCCGCGTGAGCAGGTGTGGATGGGGTGGGAGCGCAAGCGCGGCAAACTCGAAGAGTTCAACCGCCTGCTGCGCGGGGCCACCGATACCAGCTTTGCGACCTGCGTCGGCCCGCTCGAGCTGCTGCCGGCGGTGCGCTTCTGCCTCACTCTCGATTCCGACACGCAGTTGCCACGCGACGCCGCGCGCGAATTGATCGGCATCATCCTGCATCCGCTCAACCAGCCGGTCGTTGATCCGACGCTGAAGCGGGTGGTCGAGGGCTATGCCGTGCTGCAGCCGCGCGTCAGCGTGACCATGGCCAGCGCCGCCGGCTCGCTGTTCGCCCGCACCTATGCCGGCCACACCGGGGTGGATCCCTACACCACGGCGGTCTCCGACGTGTATCAGGACCTGTTCGGCGAAGGCATTTACACCGGCAAGGGCCTCTACGACGTCGACGCGTTCATGGCCTCGCTGGCGGGCCGGGTACCCGACAACGCGCTGCTGTCGCACGACTTGTTCGAAGGCCTGCATGCCCGCGCGGCGCTGGTCACCGACGTGGAACTGGTCGACGACTACCCGTCGAACGTGCTGGTCCACGCCAAGCGCCAGCACCGGTGGGTCCGCGGCGACTGGCAGATCCTGTGGTGGCTCTTCCCGTGGGTCCCCACCCGCACCGGCTTCGAGCGCAATCGCCTGCCGCTGATCTCGCGCTGGAAGATCCTCGACAACCTGCGCCGCAGCCTGGTCGCTCCGGCCCTGGTGCTGATGCTGGTCGCCGGATGGGTCGCCCTGCCGGGCCGGCCCCTGGTCTGGACCGTGATCACCCTGGTCGCGGTGGCCTTCCCGGTCGCCTCGCGCCTGGTGCAGCTGCTGGCGGGACCGCGGCCCGGACAGGGGATACGGGTGCACTTGCGCTTTGCCAGCGAGGACCTGCAAGCCGATCTCGCGCGCGCCGCGCTGCAGGTCACGTTCCTCGCGCACCAGGCGTGGGACATGCTGCATGCGGTGGTGGTGACAGTGGCGCGGCTGCTGCACGGCCAGGGACGGCTGCTGCAGTGGGAAACCGCCGCGGCGGTCGCGCAGCGACATGGCGCGTTGAAGGTGCCGGCGTTCTACCGCTCGATGCGCGCCAGTCCGGTGATCGCCGGCGTCGCCCTGCTGCTGGTGGTCACCCTGCGACCGGCCGCGTGGCCGCCAGCGCTGCTGATCCTGGCCTTGTGGGTGGCGGCACCGCTCGTCGCGTTTGTGCTCAGCAAACCGGTCTCCTCGCTGCGCCCGCCGATCAGCGCTGAGGACCGCGCCTACTTGCGGACGCTGGCCGAGCAGACCTGGCGGTTCTTCGACACCTTCGTCACCGAAGAGCACGGGTTTCTCCCGCCCGACAACGTTCAATTCGACCCCGAACCGCGCGTCGCCCATCGCACCTCGCCCACCAACATCGCCATGGGCCTGCTGGCGACGCTCTCGGCCCACGACCTGGGCTTCATCGATACCGGGTCGCTGCTCGATCGTCTCGAGCGCACGCTGGCCACCGTCGATCGCCTGGAGCGGTTCGACGGCCACCTGCTGAACTGGTACGACACGCACACGCGGGAGCCGCTGCTGCCCAAGTACGTCTCCACCGTCGACAGCGGCAACCTCGCCGGCGCCCTCCTGGCCTTGGCGGCGGGCCTGCGGACGCTGGCCGTCGACCCGGCGACGCAGCCCGACGACGCCGCCCGGCTGGCCGGGCTCGCCGCCCGCGTCGCGGCTGGCTTTGATGAAATGCGGTTCTCGTTCCTGTACGATCGCAAGCGCCGGCTGTTTGCCGTCGGTTACCGCCTGGCCGACGGCGCGGGCGCCGGCCGGCTCGACACCTCGTTCTACGACCTGCTCGCCTCCGAGGCCAGGCTCGCCAGCTTCATCGCCATCGCCAAGGGAGAGATTCCGGAACTGCACTGGTTCCGCCTGGGCCGGCTGATCACCAGCGTGCACGGCGCGCCGGTCCTGTTGTCGTGGTCAGCGACCATGTTCGAATACCTGATGCCGCTGCTGTTGATGCGCAGCTACCCCGAGACGCTGCTCGATGCGTCGTGCCGGATGGCAGTGCGGCGGCAGATCGACTACGGCGCCAGCCGCGGCACGCCGTGGGGCATCTCCGAGTCGGCGTACACCTCGGTGGATCGCCACGGCAACTACCAGTACAAGGCCTTCGGCGTCCCGGGACTGGGCCTCAAGCGCGGCCTCGGCGATGAAACGGTGATTGCGCCGTATGCCACCGCCCTGGCCGTGCTCGTCGATCCGGCGAGAAGCGCGCGCAACTTGCGGCGGCTGGCCGACGGCGGGCTGCTCGGTGACTACGGCTTCTTCGAAGCCATCGACTACACCAACCGCAGCGGCGCGCCACGCCAGGCGGTCCTCGGCGCGGTGGTACCGGCCTTCTTCGCCCATCACGCCGGCATGTCGCTGGTGGCGTTTGCCAACGCGATCACCCACGACCGCATGGTCGAGCGTTTTCACTCCGACCCGCGGGTGCGGGCCACCGAACTGCTGTTGCAGGAACGCATCCCGCGCCAGCGGCCGGTCGCCGAACCGCGGCCTCTCAACGCCATGCTGGTCACGCCCCCGGCGATGGGCGTGCCGGTGCGCCGCTACAAGACACCGCACACGGTGTTTCCACACTCCCAGTTCCTGTCGAACGGGAAGTTCGTGACCGTGGTGACCAACGCCGGTGGTGGCGCCAGCTTCTGCGATCGCCTGGCGGTCACGCGCTGGCGGCAGGACGCGACCACCGACCCGGGCAGCCACTTCATCTACCTGCGCGACATCCGCAGCCAGGAAGTGTGGTCGCCCACCTTCCAGCCGGTGCGGCGCGAGGCCGACGACTATCTGGCAACCTTCCTGCCGGACAAAGCCATCTTCGATTCGCGGAGCCTGGAGATCGGCGCGCGCCTGGAAGTCGCCGTGGCCCCGGAGCACGACGTCGAGGTGCGCTACCTGCAATTGGTCAACCATAGCGACCGCATCCGCGAGATCGACGTCACCAGCTACGTCGAAGTGGCGCTGGCCTCGATGCGCGACGACTTCGCCCATCCGGCGTTCGGCAAGTTGTTCGTGGCCACCGAGTACGTCGCCGATTGCGCGGCGTTGCTCTGCCATCGCCGGCCCCGCGATGCACGCGACCCCGGCGCGTGGGCCATGCACGTGATGAGCCTCGACGGCCGGCCCCAGAGCCCGCTCGAGTGGGAGACCGAGCGCGGGCGGTTCATCGGCCGCGGCCGCACGGTCGAGAACCCGGTGGCGCTCGACGGCCGGCCGCTATCGGGCACCACGGGGTTCGTGCTCGATCCCATCCTCAGCCTGCGCCAGCGCGTCCGCATTGCCCCCGGCGAGACCGCGCGGTTGTGCTTCGCCACCGGCATGGCCCCCGACCGCGAGACGGCGCGGGCCCTGGCCCAGACCTACCACGACCCGAGCACCACCGCCCGCACGTTGGCGCTGGCCCTGGCCCACTCACAGAGCACGCGCCGCCACATGGATGTCTTGAGCGACGAGGCGGTATTGTTCGAGCGCCTCGCCTCGCGCGTCATCGGTGCCGACGGCTCGCTGCGCCCGCCAGCGGACGTGATCGCGGCCAGCGTCCTGGGCCAGAACGGCCTGTGGGCGCACGGCATCTCCGGCGACCTGCCGATCCTCCTGGTGCGGGTGCTGAACGAGGAACTCGGGCTGGTACGCGAGGCCCTCGAGGCCCAGGAATATTGGCGGATGAAGGGGCTGAAAGTCGATCTGGTCGTCCTCAACGAACACCCCGTCAGCTACATGGACGCCGTGCAGACCAATCTCACCTCGCTGCTCGATGACGGCCCGTGGCGGATGTGGAAGCATCAGCCCGGCGGTGTCTTCCTGCTGCGGACCGACGTGATGGGCCAGGCCGAGTGCCTGCTCTTCCAGGCCGTCGCGCGGGCGGTGATGGACACCAGCCGCGGCGACCTGCGCGCGCATCTGGCCCGCCCGGCGCGGGCGCCGCTGGCGGCGCCGCCGCTGGTGCGGACCGGCGCGGGGGACGCGCCCGAGGCCACCCCGCCGGTGGCGCCCGGCATCAGCGTCAGCACGCCGCCGCTGGCGCTCGCCAACGGGCTGGGTGGCTTCACCGACGGCGGCCAGACGTACGCGATCGTCCTCGAGGGCGACCAGGAGACGCCGGCGCCGTGGTCCAACGTCATCAGCAACCCGCAGTTCGGAACGGTCATTAGTGCCAGCGGCTCGGCCACGACGTGGTCCGAGAACAGCCGCGAGAACCGGCTCACCCCGTTTGCCAACGATCCGGTCTCGGACCCCAGCGGCGAAGCGTTCTACATCCGAGACGACGACACGGGCGCGGCGTGGTCGCCGACCCCGGGGCCGATGGCGCGCGACCGGTCAAGCGGCCGATTCCTGATCCGCCATGGTGCCGGGGTCACGCACTTTTCGCGGGCGTGCCAAGGCGTGCACCAGTCGCTGGAGGTCTTCGTCGATGCCGCCGAGCCGGTGAAGTATGCCCACCTGACGCTGGTGAACAGCACTCCGGCGCCGCGGCACCTGAGTGTGTTCGCGTATGCCGAGTGGGTGATCGGGCCGCCACGCGAGGGCGAGCAACGGCACGTCGTTACTGACTACGACCCCGCGCGCGGCGCCGTACTCGCCACCAACGCCTACAACACTGAGTTCGCCGGCCGCGTCTGCTTTGCCGCGGCCAGCGAGCGGCCGGTCTCGGCCACCGGCAATCGCCGGTCGTTCATCGGCCGGAATGGCTCATCGCAGTACCCGTCGGCACTGACCGATGACCGCCTGACCGGCGAATTTGGCGCGGGACTGGATCCGTGCGCGGCGCTCCAGATTCAAGTGGCGCTCAGCCCCGGGGAGACCCGCCAGGTCGTATTCCTGCTCGGCGAGGGACGCGACCGCGCGCATGCCCTTCAGTTGATCGATGCTCACGCCTCGCCGGCACGGGCCACCACCGCCCTCGAGCAGGTCGGCGCGTTCTGGGACCGCACGCTCGACGTCATCAAGGTCCGCACGCCGGACGATTCGTTCGACACGATCATGAATCGCTGGCTGCTCTACCAGGACTTGTCGTGCCGGATCTGGACGCGCGCCGGCTACTACCAGCCCGGCGGCGCCTATGGCTTCCGCGATCAGCTGCAGGACGTGGCGGCCTTGCTGCTCGCCAGGCCCGACCTGGCCCGCGCGCACATTCTGCGCGCGGCCGGCCGCCAGTTCGTGGAAGGCGACGTTCAGCATTGGTGGCACGAGCCCGCGGGCCGCGGCCTGCGCAGCCGTTGCTCCGACGACCTCCTGTGGCTGCCCTTCGTCGTCGCTGAATACGTGCGAACCACTGGCGACGGCGGCGTGCTCGACGAGCCGGTGCCCTTCCTGTCCGGGCCGCCGGTGCCCGCGGGCGAACCTGAAGCCTACGATCAGCCGGCGCTGTCGGGAGAGAGCGGGAGCCTGTTCGAACATTGCCGCCGGGCGATCGACCGCGGCTCGACCAGCGGCCCGCACGGCCTGCCGCTGATCGGCGCCGGCGACTGGAACGACGGCATGAACCGGGTCGGGGCCGAGGGGCGCGGCGAGAGCGTGTGGCTCGGGTTCTTCCTCCATACCGTGCTCGCCGACTTCATCCCCCTCTGCGACAGCCGCGGCGAGCAGGCGTTGGCGACCCGGTATCGGCAGCAGCTGCGCCACCTGTCGTCGCGACTGGAACAGGCGTGGGACGGCGAATGGTACCGGCGCGGCTACTACGACGATGGCCGGCCGCTGGGGTCGGCGCAGAACGACGAGTGCACGATCGACTCGATTTCGCAGTCGTGGTCGGTGCTGTCGGGCGCGGTGCCCAGGCGCTTCGCCGAGCGCGCGATGGATGCCGTGCGGGCGTCGCTGATCGCCCGCCAGTCGCGGGTGATCCTGCTCTTGACGCCCCCCTTTGACCACTCGGACCAGGATCCGGGCTACATCAAGGGCTACCCGCCCAGCGTTCGCGAGAACGGCGGCCAATACACGCACGCGGCGGTGTGGGTGGTGATGGCAATTGCCAAACTCGGCAGCGGCGACGAAGCCAGCGAGTTGTTCCACATGATCAACCCGATTAACCACGCCCGCACGGCCGCCGAGGTCGCCCGCTACCGCCTCGAGCCGTACGTGCTTGCCGGCGACGTCTACGCCCGGCCGCCGCATGCGGGCCGGGGCGGGTGGAGCTGGTACACGGGGTCGGCCGGTTGGCTGTACCGGGCCGGGCTGGAGAGTATTCTGGGGCTGCGGCGGCGCGGCAGCACCTTCATGATCGACCCGTGCGTGCCCTCCTCGTGGTCGGAGTACTCGATCGAGTGGCGGCACGGCTCGTCGCGCTACGACATCACGGTGACCAACCCACACCACGTGCCGACCGGGGTGGCCAGCGCCACGCTGGACGGCTTGGCCGTCAACCACCTTGCCATCCCGCTGGCCGACGACGGCGCCACGCACGTGGTGCGCGTCACGCTCGGCCGACTGGACTCCCGATCGCCGATCCCCGGCCCCCGATCCCCGAATCCCGCCTACCGGTAATCATCCCGCGCCGGCGAGAACACGTCGAGCACGCGGCATGCCGTGACGCCACGGCCCGAGTGGCGGACCTCGGCGGGAATGACGAACACCGTTCCCGGCGTCAGCCGATGCACTGCCCCCTCGACCACCAACTCCAGCTCGCCCTCCATCACCGTCACGATCTGCTCATGGGGGTGTTGATGTTCAGGAAAGGCCGCACCGGCGTCGACCTCGACCCACGAATGCGTCTGGCGATCGGTGTGAATGAGGCGGGCGCGAAGACCAGGAAAAATCTCCCGCACGGGCAACGCGCTGACGGTGATGAACGGCATTCGGTATCCTCCGTGGCCCCCGTGCGCGATCAGCGCAGAAGCTTGCTCATGGCGGGATCGCGGGCGATCACGGCTCGGGCATAACCGCAGATCGGCACGATCTTCAGGTTGTCCGCGCGCGCCCAGTCGACCGCGGCCTGCACCAACTGGCGACCCAGCCCGGAGCCGCGAAGCTCGGGCGCGACCTCCACATATTCGATCCTCAGGATGCCCGGCTCCGGCTGCGTAAAGTCGAGCGAGCCGAGCCGCTCGCCGTCAACGTGCAGCACGAACTCCTCGGCACCGGACTCACTGCGCCCGACGGTCACGATGGCACCGGGTCGCATCACCGCGGCATCACGGTCACGGTCACGTGCCCGTCCGCAGTCAGCGCGCCATCATCGGCGCGCGCGCGCAGCAGGTAGATGCCAGGCTCCCAGAACGTCGCCTGCACCGACACCTGGCCGTCGGCCGGCATCGGCGGCGGCGCCCAGACCGGCGACCACGGCGAGTTGGCACCGGCGCGGGTGTCCTCCCACGACATCACCTGCTCGGGTGTAAACGTGACCGCACCCTTGCCGCGATAGACGAACCACGAGACATGGAGGCCCACGTTCTTGCCGACCGTGACCCGCGCGGGCGGCAACCACGCACGATTCACGCGCACCGGCGCCTGCGAGGTGGGCGCCGGCTCAGCGGCGGTGTCGCGGCGCGAACCCGTGTTGGCGACAGCGGCGCCGGCCAGACCCGATCCGCGACGCTTGGGCACGCCGTCGTCGGCGACCTGGACAATCAGCGTGACCGGCTCGCCCACCTTGGCGGTGAGCGCCTTGCGTCCCTGCACTTCCAGCGTCGGCGGCGTGTTGGCGCGAATCTCCGGACTGCTCGACCCGGCGCCAAGCGCCCCGGTCTCCGAGGCGCGCACGACATCGTCAATTTGATAGTCGAGCCGCAGGCTGGCGTAGGCCTTCTCGGTCTTGCCCTGGGTGGTGAGGGTCCAGATCAGCTCGTCCTTCTCGGAGAATCCCTTCGGCACCGGCACGCGGAACACGAAGCGATTGCGGCGGGGCAGAAAATGGGTGGGCTGCCCCTGGTCGACCTCGCCGATGTTGAAGCCGTTCGCGGGGCCGACCGGCACGTCAATCTGCTCTTCCCAGTTCCGGTTCATGTAGCCGAACACGAAGTACTTCGTGCCGTCGGCGGCCTGTTCCCAACCCTCGTAGGCCGGCGAGACGTTCTGGCCGCTCGAGTACGACAGCGACTGCGCGGCAGCGGTGGTTGCCACCGCCAGCAGCAGCATGGCCAACACTGTCTTGGCCGCAGGCCCCAAGCCCCAAGCCCCTCGCGTCATTGCTGCGGCCGCGCCGGAGCCGCGGGGGGTGGAATGTTGCACAGCGGACAGCCAATCACCATGCTGTTCCTGGTCAGGTTGAGTTTCTCGCGCCGGGCGGCCATCTCGGCCTGGAATTGCTCGTCGGTGAGAAACACGCGGTTGCCCAGGTCGATGAACATGTTGGCCACCGAGCGATTGCCCGAGCCCTGCCAGTTTCGCGGATCGGGCACGTTCTTGTTCGACGGCGAGTTGTCCATGTAGCCGACGATGTGCAGGATGGTGTCCTTGGGCAGCAACGGCGCCGAGTCATCGTCGTAGTCGTAGCCGCGGACCCAGTTGTGGTCGTAACCGACGCAGTTGATGGTCTGGATGTTGTAGCCCCAGATCGCTTCCAGGCACATGCGCGCTCCTGGCGCGTGCAGATGCGGCTCGAACGACAGAATCTTCGTGTTCTCCTTCAGCAGCGCGTAGGCATGCAGTTGCTGGTTGGGCTCCATCGCCTTGATGTCGATGTCGACGCCGTTGCCCAGGGCATACGTGGCTCGCCGATACTCGGGCTGATAGCCCTTGGGCATGAACTTGAACGCAATCTCGAGCCGCGCGGTCGTGTCGCGGCCATTCGAATGCAGGTGCACGGAGTCGGAGACGATGCTGGAGCCGGCCTTTAAGAGGCGCGCCGACTTGGCATCGAAGAAATCGGCCTCGCGTCCGACTTCATGCACCGGCCACGACGTGCTGTCGTCGCTGGCCGCCAGCGGATCCACCGGCGCCGAGTCGTCGCCAAGCACCCGCGTGCTCCAGATCATGTGGTGGAACACGAAGCGGCCGCCCACCGTCTCGCGACCGGTGCCGCCGGAACCGGCGTCGTTGACTTCCCGCACTTCGAGTGCGGCGACGTAGCGGTCTTCGGTCAAGCCGGTCGGCACGCGCGGAATCTCGCCCCACCAGTCGGGCGCCGTGCCCTTGACCACGATATCGGTGGTCCGCACCACCAGGTCGGGGGTGCCAATGGCCCATGCCGCGCCGTCGTTCCAGTTGCGGGCCGGCGGCTGGTCGGCCGGGTTGCCGCGCGGGGCGCCATTGTCGGCCCAGCGGGCGATCTTGGCAATCTCGTCGGCACTGAGCGACGGGTCGTTCTTGAATTTCTGGATGCCGATGTTCTTCTCGACATACCAGGGCGGCATGACGCCGGCCCGCGGGCCGATGCCGGTGCGCTGCTTGATGGCGCGCGCCCACGGCCGCACTTCCTCGTAATTTTGCAGCGACATCGGCGCCACCCCTTCGGGCCGATGGCAGTTCTCGCAACTGCGCTGCAGAATCGGCGCAATGTCGCGGGTGAAGGTGACCTCGGCCGCGGCCGGCGCCTGGCGCTCGGCCCTGGCCCCGAGCGGCGAGACCACCGCCGCCAGGACCGGCGCGAGGACACCGATCGTCAGCAGGGTCTTCCACGTCTGTCTGTTGTGCTCGCCCATGGCGCCCAGTATGGACCTAGGGGCACCGGGCCGCCAAGCGGAACCCGGGCCGGGAACGCCGGGGCCCTGGGGCGCCTGAGTGCCGCCGGTGACACGGCGATACAGATGAGAGGGGGCGTCATGTTATCGTCTCGCCATGCGAACGAAATGGCACCTGTCCCTCATTGTCCTTCTCACGATTCTGGTCGCCGGTATCGGCGCCGATCGCACCCTCGTCAGCGCGCAGGCCAAGCCCGCCGCCCCGCGCTTCCAGGTCGACCCGTCGTGGCCGCTGGAACTGCCCAACCACTGGATCCTCGGCTCCGTGACCGGGGTGTTCGTCGACGCCAAGCAGCACGTGTGGGTCACCCACCTGCCCGAGACCCTGACTGAAGAAGAGCTCTACGAAATGCAGACACCGCCCATGGGCACCTGCTGCAAGCCGGCGCCGGTAGTGCTCGAGTTCGACGAGAAGGGCAAGCTGGTCCAGGGCTGGGGCGACGCCGCCACCCAGGACGTCTCGCAGTTCCCGAAGAACCCGCACGGCATCTTCGTTGACCACAACGACTTCGTGTGGGTCGGCAGCCACGCCCATCACCGGGTGATGAAGTTCACGCGTGACGGCAAGCTGGTGTTCACCATCGGCGAGTTCGACAAGGTCGGCGGCAGCGCCGACACGAAACTGCTCGGCGGCCCCTCGGGCATCTGGGTGGATCCGGCCAACAACGAGGCCTACATCTCGGACGGCTATCGCAACCGGCGCGTGGTCGTGGTCGACGGCGCCACCGGCAAGTACCTGCGACACTGGGGCGCCTACGGCAACGTGCCGGACGACACCGAGAAGTTCGACCCCAAGACCATGATGTCGGGCGCGCTGCCCAAGCAGTTCTCGACGCCGCACGGCATCACCGGCACCAAGGACGGCAAGATTTACGTCGCCGATCGCCGCGGCAACCGCATCCAGGTGTTCGACCACGCCGGCAAGTTCATCACCGAGAAGATCGTTGCCCCGGCAACACTGTCGTCGGGCTCCTCCTTTGTGATCGTGCCGTCGCAAGACGCCGCGCAGCAGTTCCTCTACCTGGCCGACGGCACCAACCACAAGGTGTGGATCCTGCGGCGCAGCGACATGGAAATCATCGGCGACTTCGGCCGCGGCGGCCGCCAGGTCGGCCAGTTCCTGCGCCCCCACGGCATGAGCATCGACAACCGGGGCAACCTCTACGTCGGCGAAGCGTCGACCGGTCGCCGCGTGCAGAAGTTCACGCTGCTGGCGAAATAAGACTAAAGGAGATCAGGAGGTCAGGAGTCACTTTGGGGAAACCCGAAGGCTCCTGACTTCCACGCGCCCGGGGCTACTTCGACAGCGTCACGAGCACGGCGGTCAGGTCGAACATGTCGTGCCCCAGGGCATCCACCGTCACCCGCTGCCCCACTCGCAATTCCGACTGCGGCACCTTCTTCAACTCCCGCATCACCTGCGTCGTCTCATCCATGTCGATTTCATAGGTGGCACCATCGACCGCCTTCACGGCGAGCTCGGTTGCCTGCACCTTGAGAATGGTGCCGACGATGCGGAACTTCTCGTGGGCCGAAAGCCCCACCGTCGCGGCGCACAGCAGCAGCACGATCAGAAGGCGTCGCATCATGGGTTGAGAATAGCAAATCCTGTCTGTGTAACAAATCCTGTCTGTGTAACAAATCCTGTCTGTGTAATCTGTGTCATCTGCGGCCCTGGATTCCCCCCGTCTGCGTCATCTGTGTCATCTGCGGCCCTGGCCTATCCGGCATCTGCGTCAGAACCACAATCTGAGTCCCGTCACCAGCCGCCATCCGCCAACGCCCTCGCCGTGCGCGCGCGCCTGGTCGCCGGTGCCAAACAGCTTGCGGTGCCACACCAGCCCGGCGTACGGCGCCACCTCCCGCTTGATCTCATAACGCACGCGGACGCCCAACTCGACGGTGCTCAGGCCGGCGCCGATCGATCGCTCCGCATCGCCCTTGCCCGCGACGTTCACCTCAAGCAGCGGCTGCAGGATCACCTGTTCGGTCAGCAGCAGGTCGTACTCCGCCTCGACGCGCACCGCCGTCCGGGCCGACTCGCCGAGGTACACAGTCGCTTCGATGTCGAACCACTGCGGCGCCAGTCCCTGGATGCCAATCGCGGCCCAGGTGCGGGCGGGCGCCGGCTTCATGTCCTGCCGGACACCGCCCACCAGCGTCCACCAGCGCGAGATGTTGCGGCCAAGCAGCAGGTGCGCCTCCATGTCGAGGCCGTCCAGGTAATCGCCTTCCGAGCGAATCCAGATGCGGTTCAGGTCGCCGCCGACCCATGCCTTGGCGTCCCAGATGGCGCCAACGCCGTCGCCTGAAACCTGCGATTCGAGTTGGTCAAGCAACACGAAGTAATGGAGGCCGGTGTCATGCACGGCATGCCCCTGCAGGTCGGGCGGAAACGCGGCCTTCCGCTCCTCCTCGGTTGGCGTCGGCACTGGTGTCGATTGCGCCACGGCCGTTACCGGCACTATGCACCCGAGCACCAGCAGCATCGTGCGAACAAGGCGGATGGTACCCATTACTCCTCCACCCGCACTTCCCGAAACATGCCCGCTTCCATGTGAAACAGCAGGTGGCAGTGATAGGCCCAGCGCCCGAGAGCATCGGCCCGCACGCGATAGGCGCGCTTGGTGCCGGGCGGCATGTCGATGGTGTGCTTGCGCACCTGGAAGTTGCCGGCCTCGTCTTCGAGGTCGCTCCACATCCCGTGCAGGTGGATCGGGTGGGTCATCATGGTGTCGTTGACCAGCACAATGCGCAGGCGTTCGCCGTAAGTGAGCCGCAGCGGCTCGGCGTCGCTGAACTTGACGCCGTTGAACGACCACACGAAGCGTTCCATGTGGCCGGTGAGATGCAGTTCAATGGTGCGGCCGGGGTCGCGGCCATCCGGATCGGCGAACACGCTCTTCAAGTCGGCATAGGTCAGTACGCGACGGCCGTTATTGCGAAGACCTATGCCCGGATCGTCCAGCCGCGCAGCCGGCGTGACGGCTTGCATGTCGACCAGCGGGTTGTCCTCGCTGGGCGGATGGGGTTCGCCGATCGGCCCCGCCATTTTGTGTCCCTCGTGACCGGTCGGACCGTGGCCCATGTCGGCCATGGTCAGCAGCACCCTGGGATCGAGTGCAGGCACTGGCGCCTGCAGCCCATCGCGAACGGCAAGCGTACCGGCCGCGTAGGCCGTGCGATCCATCGCCTGGGCGAAGATGGTGAACGCGTCCTGCCCCGAGGGCTCCACGATCACGTCGAACGTCTCCGCGCAGGCAATTCGGAACTCGTCCACCGTCACCGGGTGCACGTACTGGCCGTCGGCGGCCACCACCGTCATCTTCAGGCCGGGAATGCGAACGTCGAAGTAGGTCATGGCCGAGCCGTTGATGAAGCGCAGGCGGACGCGCTCGCCCGGCTTGAACAGCCCGGTCCAATTGCCCGACGGCGTGATGCCGTTCATCAAGTGCGTGTAGGTGTGGCCCGAGACGTCGGCGATGTCGGTGGGCGACATGCGCATGTTGCCCCACGCGCGGCGCTCCGCCACCGTGGCCGAAAAGCCCTGCTCACGCACGTCCTTCAGGAAGTCGCCGAAGTTGCGCCGATCGCGGTTGTAGTAGTCGGCCTGCTTCTTCAGCTTGCCGAACACCCGCTTGGGGTTCTCGTCGGTCCAGTCGGTGAGCAGCACCACGTGCTCGCGATCGAAGCGGAACGGTTCGGGCTCGCGCGGATCGATCACCAGCGGGCCGTAGAGGCCGAGCTGTTCCTGGAAACCGGAATGGCTGTGATACCAGTAGGTGCCGCCCTGGCGCACGGTGAACTGGTAGGTGTAGGTCTCGCCGGGATGGATGCCGTGGAAGCTGAGCCCGGGAACGCCGTCCATGTTGGCCGGCAGGATCATGCCGTGCCAGTGGATGGAGGTGTCTTCACCTAGCGTGTTGGCCACGCGCATCGTCACCGTGTCGCCCTCGCGCCAGCGGACGAGCGGCGCCGGGATGGTGCCGTTCACCGTGATTCCCAGCCGCGGCCGGCCGGTGAAGTTGACCGGCGACTCGCCGATGCGAAGGTCGAAGTCGGTGCCAGTCAGCGTCGCCTGGCTGGTGCGCGCATCGGCCTGCGCAAACCCGCGCGACGGCCACAGTCCCATGCCGGCCGCGGCGCTGCCGGCGGCGAGTCCCTTCACAAACGTGCGTCGATTGATCATCTGGTGCGTCCTCTGAGCACGCGCGTGCGTGCGTCCAAATCACGGCGGCGCGACGGCCGGGCAGCGATAACGGGCCGCTCTCCTGGCGTCACGGGCAGCTGAGGTGGCGGATCAGATGCGGAGGACGGAGGGGGCCGGTGAACACGGCGGTGCCGGCAGCGCGTGGGCGGTACGGCGAGAATCGGCGCGGGAGGCGGCGGTGGGGAGCGTGGAAACAGCGGTGGCGAGCATCGGCGCGGACGCCATGAGAGGCGCGGCCGGCTTGACGGCGGTGACGCGCGGCTCGACGGCTTCGGGAAGGCAGGCATGCGCCACCTCGCCGTTGATGGTGGTCAGCGGCGCCGATTCCTGGTGGCACGGCGAGGCGGCCGGAGACGCCAGCTCATCGCTGCACTGCCAGCCGCACGCCAGCAACCGGCCCGAGGCCAGCAGCATCACCATCACGAGCACTTGCGCCATCGCCGACCGCATCACGATGCTTTCGACTATAGCAGACCGCGGTTGGGGATAACATTCACTGCCGATGTCACGCTGCGCCGCCCTCATTCTGTTCCTGATCGCATTGCCGCTGGCCGGCGACGTGTTCGCGCACGGGGTCGCCGCCAGCGACAAGGACCTGATCACGCAGGGCCGCCAGCTCGCCGTCTTCATCTACCTGGGCGCCAAGCACATGGTCACCGGCTACGACCACTTGCTGTTCCTGTTCGGCGTGATCTTCTTTCTCTACCGGCTCAAGGAAGTGGCGCTCTACGTCACCCTGTTCGCGGTCGGTCACAGCATCACGCTGCTCTACGCGGTTATGAGCGGCATCCACGTCAACCCCTTCCTGATCGATGCCATCATCGGCCTGTCGGTGGTCTACAAAGCTCTCGACAACATGGGCGGCTTCACGCGGCTGGGCTTCCAGCCCAACACCAAGCTGGCGGTGTGGATCTTCGGCTTGTTCCACGGGCTGGGGCTTGGCACCAAGCTGCAGGATTTTTCGCTCTCGGCCGACGGCTTGGTGCCCAACATCCTGGCCTTCAATGTCGGCGTGGAGTTGGGACAGGTGCTCGGGCTGAGCGCGATCCTGATTGCCATGGGCTGGTGGCGCCGGTCGGCCAGCTTCGACCGCCACGCCTTCGCCGCCAACGTTGTGGTGATGACGTGCGGGTTCATCCTGGTGGGCTATCAGATGGTTGGCTTCGTCACGGCCACAGAAATCCCGGGGTCAGGGGCCCGGGGCCCGGACCCCGGATCCCGGATCCCGGACTTAACAGCCACAGATTCAATGCTGACCAGGCACGAGTTCATTCACACGCTCCGGGATAAATGACGGTATGACCAGCTCTGAGACTCCACCGCTCCCCACCGTACGGCAGTTGATGCGGGCGATTGCCCTTGCGATGGTCGTCGCGACGATCGTTCTGGTGACCGCGGTGCTGCCGGCCGAGTACGGCATCGACCCTACCGGCGTGGGCAACGCGATCGGTCTGCTGCGTCCTCCGGCGTCGGTCGTCGACATGTCGATCCCGATCACACCGGAGGCTGCCGCGACGGTGACGCCGGCTGCCACGGCGTACCGGAGCGACGAGATGACGCTCACACTGAAGCCCGGCGAAAGCGCCGAGGTCAAGGCCACCATGGCGAAGGGTGGCAGCTACGTGTTCAGCTGGACGGTGGCCGGCGGCACGGTGGAGTTCGACATGCACGGCGACGGTTCCGGCGGCGAGGCCAGCTACGCCAAGGGGGAGGACGCCAGTAGCCTCCACGGCACCTTCCATGCCCCGTTTGACGGCCGCCACGGCTGGTTCTGGCAGAACCTGACGTGGGAGCCGGTCACGGTCACGCTAAAAACCAGCGGATTTTACGAAAAGATCGAAAAACTCTAGGGACCACGGCGGTAAACGCGGGCCCGGGGCGACCCGTAACTTAGTCGCAATGTCATTCGCATCGACCTGCCGTTCACCCCTTGTTGTCCTGACGCTCCTGGTGCTGGGCGCCGCGTCCGCCGCCGCGCAAGCCCCGCGCGATGCCCGGGTCATGGTCACCGTGGTCGACCCGACCGGCGCGGTGTTGCCGGGCGCCACCGTCACCGTCAGCGGCCTGGAAGAAGTCACGCGCAAGGCGCCGGCGGGGCCAGTGATCGCCAGCGACCGCGGCCTGGCCACGGTTGGCCCACTCCCCCCAGGACGCTACGCGATTTCAGCCGAGTTCGGTGGGTTCGAGACCGGCGTCCTGCCTGACGTGCGGCTGCGGGCCGGCGACAACAAACACGTGGTCGTGCTGGAGTTGAGCGGCGTTCAGGAAACGGTTGAAGTGGGCCGGGATGCCCAGTCGGCCGCGTCCGATCCGAACGGCGGGTCGCTGGCGACGCAGTTGACGCAAGACGAAATTGCCTCGCTCTCGGACGACCCCGATGAACTGGCCCGGCAGTTGTCCGACATGGCCGGCGGCAATGCCCTGATCAAGATTGACAGTTTCGTCGGCGGTGAACTGCCGCCCAAGGCGTTCATCAAGTCGATCCGCATCATCCGCGACACGTTCCCGGCCGAGAACCACTCGGCCGAGCGAGACGGCGTCGAAATCATCACGCAGGCCGGAGTCGGGTTGATTCGCGGCGGCTTCTCGTCGCGCATTCGCGACAGCGTCTTGAACGGCCGCAACCCGTTCGTCGACGTCAAGGCGCCCGAACGCACGCAGAACTACGACGGCAACCTGGGCGGCACCATCGTGCCCGAGAAGAGCTCGTTCTCGCTGTTCTTCGGCGGCCGCCGGCAGTGGGACACGCCGGTGGCGACCTATACCACCGCGGCCGGCAAGGAATCGGTGCTGCTCGGGCGCCGCCCGAACAACGGCTGGAACGCGCAGGGCATGATCGACTACGCGCTGACCAAGGACCAGACGCTGCGCATGTCGTACTCGCAGAACGACTCGTCGCGCAGCAACCTGGGCGTCGGCGGCTTCGACCTGGCTGAGCGCGCCTATGCCAGCGAGTCGGGCAATCGGCAGTTGCGCCTCCAGGAAGCCGGGCCGGTCGGCCGGCGCTCGTATCTCAACACCAGGCTGCAGTTGCGATGGAACCGCAGTGCCAACGTGTCACAGCTGGAGGCGCCGACCATCCGGGTGCTCGACGGGGTCACCACCGGCGGCGCGCAGGTCAAGGGCGGCAGCAACCAGAAAGACATCGAGCTCGCCTCCGACCTGAACTACGTGCGCGGCATCCACACGGTGCGCACCGGTGTCCAGCTCGAGGGCCGGCACTACCGGTCCGACGACACCTCGAACTACCTCGGCACCTACGTGTTCTCGAGCACCGCCGACTTCCTGGCCGGCCGGCCGCGCAACTACACGCGGCGGATCGGCGACCCGCTGATCAGCTACTCACATCTCGAGGTCGGCCTCTACGTGCAGGACGACATCAAGCTGCGCACCAACTTGACGTTCAGCCCGGGCCTGCGCTGGGAGGCGCAAACCCACGTGCACGACCTCAGCGGCTTCGCGCCGCGCCTGGGCCTGACCTGGGCGCCCGGCAGCGCCGGCAAGACCACGGTGCGCACCAGCTACGGCACCTTCTACAACTGGTTCGGGTCGAACACCTACGCGCAGACCCTGCGCGTCAACGGCTTGCGCCAGCAGGAAATCAACATCGTCAATCCGTCGTACCCCGATCCGGGCGCGGTGGGAACCGCCACGCCGTCGAACAAATACGTATTGGGCGACCTGAAGATGGAGCGGTACCACCGCTTCAGCGCCGCCGTCGACCACGCGCTGACACCCAAGGTGCGCGTCAGCATGACCTACGCGATGGGACGCTACGGCAACCAGTTGCGCGGCCTCAACCTGAACGCGCCGGTCAACGGCGTGCGGCCCGACCCGGCGTTTGCCAACATCATCCAGGTGGTGCCCGACGCTTCGACCCACAGCTACGACCTGACGCCCGACATCAACATCAACTTCGCCGGCGGCATCCGCAACGCCACCCAGGCGCGCTGGAACCCCCGGCGCACGGTGATCCGGTTCAACTACCGCTTCCACCGCGGCTACAACAACAGCGACGGCGCCTTCAGCGTGCCACCCACTGGCTCGCTGGCCGACCAGTGGTCAATCGCGCCGGGTGACGTCACCCACCGCTACCGCGGCTCGGTCTCGACCCAGGCGCTGCGCAACCTGAACGCGCAGATCAATGTCGACGCCAACAGCGGCGGCGCCTACACCGTCACCACCGGCTTCGACGACAACGGCGACTCGATCTTCAACGACCGCCCGCTGCTCACGCCGCGCGGCAGCGTGCGGCTGCCGTGGCGGGCGACGGTTTCCGCCAACCTGTCGTACACCATTCCGATCGGTGCCCAGCGCCCGCCCGATGGCGGCGCCGGCGGCGGCTTCGGCGGCGGCCGCGGCGGCCCGCGCGGTGGCGGCCGCTCGAAGGGCATCACGCTGAACCTGTCGGTCAACAACCTGACCAACCGCGACAACTTCACCGGCTTCAGCGGCGTGATGACCTCGCCGTACTTCCTGCAGGCCACCTCGGTCGCCAACCCGAGACAGGTCGACCTGTCGGTGCGGTTCGGCTTCTGACACAGATGCAGGGCCGCTGATCGTCCAGGGCCGCAGATGACACAGATAACGCAGACCATACGGGGCCGCAGATGACACAGATGACGCAGATCATCCAGGGCCGCAGATGACACAGATGACGCAGAGATGTTCGCTTCTATTGACGATTGTTGGTTGCCTCGTGGCGACCAATGCGTGGGCGCAGGTGGATGCGGCGGCGACCGTCGTGGCGGCGTCGCGCGCGGCATTAGGCGGCGAGAAGAAGCTGGCGGAGCTGAAGACCATGGTCGTGACCGGCCGCACGCGGCAGTTGCGCGGCGACAACCTGGTGCCGATCGAGTTCGAGATCAATATTGAGCTGCCCGGAAAATATGTCCGCAAGGACGAGTCACCGCTCGAAGAAAGCGACCCGACCACCGCCGGGTTCAGTGGGGATGAGTTGATCCAGGTGCCGGCGCCGGCCGCACCCGCGCCGGCCCGCGTGGCCGCCGTCAAGGCCGAGTTCACCCGCCTCATGCTCGGGCTGATCGCCGGCTCGCCGGCCATGCCGCTGACCTTCACCCATGTCGGCAAAGCCGAGGCGCCCCAGGGTAAGGCCGATGTCCTCGATGCCAGGGGCCAGGACTTCACCGCGCGATTGTTCATTGCCGAGGACACGCACCTGCCGATCATGCTGTCGTGGCAGGCGGCGCCGGCGCGCGGCCGCGGTGGCCGCGGTGGGGGTGGCGGAGAGGCCGCGGCGACACCCGCGGAGAACCGGCTCTACTTCAATGACTACCGCGATGTGAGCGGCCAGCAACTGCCCTTCCGCATTCGCCGCGCGATCGGCGCCGACACGGTGGAAGAGACCACCGTCGACCGCTACCGCCTCAACTCGAAGATCGATCCGCGCAAGTTCCAGCCGGTCAAGTAGCGCCGCCGGCGCGTCGACGGCGCAGGTCGTGGCCAAACCACCGCCGGTGTCGATACAATCGGCCCACACCATGACGCTCCCTGTTCGCTGCGGCGCCGCCGTGATCGCGGTCGGCCTGCTCCTGTCGATGCCGGCCTCAGCTCAGGACCCCGGCCAGGCCCGCTTCGACGCGCTCGTGGCGCTCGCCGAAGCGAAGCTGGCCGAGTACAAAGTCCCGGGCATGGCCATCGGCGTCATCGACGCGGGTATTGTCCGCACCCGCGGCCTGGGCGTCATCAACGTCGAGGACCGGCTGGCGGTGACCGACCACACCGTCTTTCCGATCGCGTCCATCTCGAAGACCTTTGCCGCCACCGCCATGATGCGACTGGTGGAACAAGGCAAGGTGAGTCTCCAGGCACCGGTCCGCACCTACCTGCCCGAGTTCAAGGTGAGCGACGAGACGGTGAGCCGAGAGGCCACGATCTGGAACCTGCTGACGCATACCGGCGGCTGGGAAGGCCAGGTGTCGGGTCCGGAGCGCGGCGAGGACACGTTGCGCAACTTCGTCAGCTCGATCACGGGCCTGATGCAAGTGGCCCCTCCCGCGGCGGCCTGGAGCTACAACAACGCCGGCTTCAGCATTGCCGGGCGCGTGATCGAGTCGGTCACCGGCACGTCGATCAACCGCGCCATCCGCGACCTGGTGTTCACGCCGCTCGGCCTCGAGCACGCCGGCACCACCGCCGGCGACTTCATCGTCAATCGCTTCGCCGCCGGCCACGCCAACCGCGGCGACGCTCCGCCCGCCTTGCAGCGGCCGTTCTCGCCGTCGGTCAGCGTCACCGCCGGCGGCATTGGCCTGTGCATCACCGACTTGATGACCTACGCGAAGTTCCACATGGGCGATGGCAGCTCCGCCCGCGGTGAGCGCGTGCTGACGCCGCAGTCGCTGTCACAGATGCGCACACCGCAGATGCGCAAGCAGAGTACCGATGACGAGATTGGGCTGGCCTGGCACCTGCGGACCATCGGCGGGCTGCGAGTGGCGGCGCATGGCGGCACGCTGGCCGGCCACATCCTGCTGCTCGAGATTGCGCCCGAGCGCAACTTCGCCATCGCCATCCTCACCAACGCCCAGAACGGCTGGCGCCTGATCCAGGACGTGGAACGCGCGGCGCTGCAGACCTACCAGGGCGCCTCCTTCGCGCCGAACCAGGGCATCGCCCATCGCGGTCTCGTCGAGACCTTGCCCACCGCGACGCCGCTGACGACGCAGCCGAATCCGGCGGCGTACGTCGGCCGCTACCTGCGGCCGTCGAATGCGGTGGTCGTCCGCGCCGAGGGGTCGTCGCTGTTCGTGCAGGAACGCCCCAATGCCGGAGAGCCGCGGGCCGAGATGCCGATCGCCTTCTTCGGACCCGACCGCGCGGTGGTCATCGGTGGCGCCGAACGCGGCCAGTCGATCGAGTTCATCCGCGACGCCGGCGGCGCCGTCCAATGGATCCGAGTCGTGGGGCGCGTCGCGGTCCGCACTGCCCCATGACCACGCTCGACGACCTCAGGCGATTTGCGGTCACCCGCAGCCTGTTTCCGCCCACCACGCTGGCGCGCGCGATCGACACCCTGGGATTCGTGCAGGCCGATCCGATCCGGGCGCCGGCGCGGGCGCAGGACCTCACGTTGCGGCCACGCGTGAAGGGCTACCGGGCCGGTGACCTGGAACGCCACTACGCCCGGCTGCCGATCGAAGAAGACTTCTTCATCAACTACGGGTTCGTCACCCGCTCCCTGCACGGCTTGATGCACCCGCGCGCGGGACTGTCGCCCACGGCCGCCAACAAGCGGGCCGCCGCCCTGCTGGCCTATGTCCGCGAACACGGCACCGTGCACCCCCGCGACGTCGATGCGCATTTCGCGCACGGCCGCGTCACCAATTACTGGGGCGGATCATCGAGTGCGACCACGCAGATGCTCGAGCTGATGCACTACAAGGGGCTGCTGCGGGTGGCCGGGCGTGACACCGGCATTCGCCTGTACGCCGCGCGCGAATCGGCCGCCGAGGTCACCGGAGCCTCCGCCCGTCGCGCCCGGCTCGACGCCCTCGTCGACCTCGTCGTCGACAAGTACGCGCCGCTGCCGGCGGCCAGCCTGTCGTATGTCATCGCCCGCCTGCGCTACGCGGTGCCGCACTGGCGATCGGAGATTTCGCGCGCGCAGGTCCGCGCGAGGGAGCGGCTGTCGCAGGCCGTCGTTGACGGGCAGAAGTGGTACTGGCCGTCGAATACATCGATCACCAAGGCCGAATCGCCGGAGGCGGTCCGGCTGCTGGCGCCGTTCGATCCCGTGGTGTGGGATCGCCGGCGCTTCGAGTTGCTGTGGGGCTGGGCCTACCGCTTCGAGGCCTACACGCCTGAGCCCAAGAGAAAACTGGGCTACTACGCGCTGCCGCTGCTATGGCGCGACCGGGTCGTCGGCTGGGCCAACGTGTCGGCTCGCGATGGACAGTTGCAGGTGACACTCGGTTACGTCACCGGCACACCGCCGCGCGAACGCGCATTCAAGCGCGAATTAGCAGCGGAACTCGACCGGTTCCGGCTGTTCCTCTCGTAGTCGGCGAAATCCAGCCATCACGGCCGCAGATTTCACGGCGATGCTCTCCGGACATGTCTTGGGGCGGATCTGAGCCGTGGAGTTGATCGTTGGTCCAGGTCCAAATCGGCGGCCCTAAACAGCGGCTAGTCTTCTTTCCAGGGGTTGTTGGCGAAGATCGCCAGTTCGGTCCACAGCACGCGGCGCGGCATGCTGAGGCCCGCCATGATGGTGGCGGCGATGTCCTCGGCGTAAAGCTTATTGGGGTTGTTGCGGCCGGTCTTGCCCATCCAGTTGGTCTGCACTTCCGACGGGCAGATCGACACCACGCGAATGCCGTGCGGCCTCAGTTCCGCCTGCCAGCACTGGCTGATGCCACGAACCGCCCACTTGCTGCCCGAGTAGGCCGTGCCGCCCTTGGCGCCCTTGGTCCCCGACGTCGACGCCAGATTGACGATGTCGCCGCTGGCTTGGGCTTTCATCAACGGCACCACCCGGTTGGTCAGGTCGACCATGCCAAATACGTTGATGCCAAACAACTGGCGCATCCGGTCGACATCAAGCGCGCCGATCTCCGCCGAGTAGCCGGTGCCGGCATTGTTGATCAGCACGTCGATGCCACCCATCACGCTGACGCAGGTCTCAACCGTGCGGGCATTGTCGGCGTCGACCGCGACATCGGCGGTTACGCCGTGCGCGCCGGTGGTTGTGGCCACCGCGGCCATCTGCGCCTGGTTGCGGCCGGTGAACACCACTTGGTGGCCAGCCTGGCGGGCAGCAGCGACGATGGCGGCGCCAATGCCCTGGCTGCCGCCGGTGACGAGAAAGCGTTGGGTCTGCATCTGTTCATTATGCGCCGGGCCGCAGCCGGTTCCCCCAACGCCGCAATTGGTCCCAACGTATAGCGCGCAAGGGACTTAACAGCCTCTTAACACTCCCGCGACATGACGGTAACTGATGTACTCTGATGCGTATGAAGCATCGCTCTTCAGCCACTGATTCCGGCTTCACCCGCCGCCGGTTCCTCGAACAGCTTGGCGCCATCGGCGGATCGTCGCTGGTGATGAGCGCCATGACCTCGTGGGACTTGATGGCGGGGTCGGCGGGCCAGCGTCCCGAGTTGTCGGGACGGCCGGCCAAGGCCAAGGTGTTGATCCTGGGCGGCGGCCTGTCGGGCCTGGTCACGGCCTACGAGCTGGGCAAGCTGGGCTACGACTACCAGGTGCTCGAGGCGCGCGCGCGTGTGGGCGGGCTGCAGTGGTCGGTGCGGCGCGGCAGCGAGCATACCGAAGTGGATGGCGAACGCCAGGTCTGCACGTTCGATGAGGGGCAATACGTCAACGTCGGTCCGTGGCGCATTCCGCACTCGCATCGCGGCGTGCTGGACTACTGCAAGGAACTCGGCGTCCCGGTGCAGGTGTTCCTCAACGAGTCGGACGCGTCGTTCTTCTTCTACGAGGGCACGGCCGCCGGGCCGCTGGCCAACCGGCGGGTGAAGTTGCGCGAGGTCAAGGCCGACCTCGCCGGGCAGGTCAACGAGTTGTTGATCAAGGCGATCGATCAGAAGCAGCTCGATCTGCCGATGACACCCGAGGACCAGCGCCGGCTCACCAACTACCTGATCGGCCAGGGCTATCTCGACTCGAGCACGCGCAGCTACAAGGCGTTCGCCAACCGCGGCGAGGGCGACCCGATTCAACTGACGCAACTGCTGCAGGCCGGCTTCGGCAACCGGCTGCGCTCGGTGCCGGCGATCGAAGGCACGACGGCGGCGCCGATGTTCCAGCCGGTGGGCGGCATGGACCAGATTTCCAAGGGCTTCGAGCGCGCCATCGGGCCCAAGCGCATCACCTTCAACGCCGAAATCCAGGCGGTGCACCAGAGCGACACCGGCGTCAAGGTGACCTATCTCAACACCAAGACCGGCAAAAAGGTCGAGACCACCGCCGACTACGTGGTGGTCTCGATGCCGCTGAACCTGGTCGCCGGGCTCGACATCAACATCTCAAGCGAGATGATGACCGCGATCAAGGCGGTGTCCTACAGCAACAGCGCCAAGATGGGCCTGGCCATGAAGCGGCGCTTCTGGGAAGACGACGACGGGATCTTTGGCGGGCACCTGTATTCGAACCTGCCGCTCGGCGAGTTCTCGTATCCGTCGAACGACTTCTTCACCAGGAAGGGCGTGCTGCTCGGCCTTTACTCGAACGGCCCGATCGGCACGCTGATGGATCAGCCGATCGCCGCCCGCATCGAGCACGTGCTGACCCACGCCAGCAAGGTGCATCCGCAGATTCGCGCCGAGTTCGAGAGCGCCTACGCGGTGTGGTGGAAGAAGGTCAAATACAACCAGGGCGGCTATGCCAGCGGCCGCAACGAAACGCGCCGCCAGCAACTGTCGAAGGTCGACAACCGCATCCTGCTGGGCTCAGCGGCGGTCACGCCGCATTCCGAGCCCGACTGGCAGGAAGGCGCGGTGTCGGCCGGCTGGCAGGCGCTCACGCTGGTGCACGAACGCGCCATGCGCGGCTAGAAGCGGCCGCCGCCGGGCGGCCGGCGATCCAGCCCCTTCAGTGACACGGTGAAGCTGACCGGCACGCGCGCCGGATTGAAGCAGACCTTGTCGTCGCACGCCTGATACTCGAGCGCGCCGGTGATCGTAACCGACGTCATGCCGGCCAGCAGCTTCTGGGCGGCCGGCGTCGCCAGCAGCGTCACGTCGCGGCGCAGCCGGAACGGCTTCATGAACACTTCGACCCGCTCGTCCAGCGGCTTGAAATGATAGATCTCCGACGCGGGATAGACGGTGTCCTGCGACCGCAGCCACGGCTGCGGATCAATTGTCAGCTGCACCACGCGATAGTCGTGTTTGCCCGGCGCATACAGGTGCATTCCCGGCTTGGGGGTCACGTTGACGGTGATGGCCAGCCGCTCGCCCGGGGCCGCCACCGTGTCGCTGATCGAAGCGATCATCGACAGGTGCATGGTGGTGGCGGTGACCGTGCTGCCGGCCATGCCGCTGCCCAGCGTATTCAGGATGGTCGCTGCGGTGTAGCGCTCCTGGTAGGCGTCCTCGAAGAACCGCGACAGCACCTTGCCCTGCCGATCGACGATGAACGTGCCGGGATGCGGGATGCCGTAGGTGCTGGCCTTCGGATCCACGGTCTCGTTGAGCAGCCCGTAGCGCTTGATGATCGCGGACCCGGCATCGGAGATCAGCGGAAACGTGATGCCGCGCGACGCGGTGAACTTCTTGTGCGTCTCGGGCGCGTCGTAGCTGATGGCAATCAAGCCAAGCCCCTGCTTGGTGATGTCGGCGTAGCGGCTTTGCAGCTCCACGAGCTGCGTTTTGCAGTACGGTCACCAATCGGCGGACCGGAAAAACACGAGCATCGTGCCTTTCGGTCCGTAGCTCGAAGCGAGCGTGTGGGTCTTGCCGAACTGGTCGACGCCGGTAAAGGCGGGCACGGTCGCGCCGACCTGCGGGCCGATTTTCGTGGTGTCGACGGCCACCGGGGCCTGGGCCGACAGGCCGATCGCCACCACGGCCAGCAGGGCGATTACTCCGTAAAGTCGCATTCTCATCATCGGTTGGACGCCTCTAATGCCTTTTGGTTTCACCGAGGTTCAGCGCGTGCCCAGCAGTAACGTGTCGGGATACTGCGCGTACCACCCGAACCAGAACGCCCGCTGGGCCACGTAGCGCGGCAGGCTGATCGAGCCGTCGGCAAGCGCAAGTTCGGTTTCGCTTTGCCGCCAGGCCCGGCCGGCGGTGTCGACCAGGTTGCCCGGTGTCTGGCGCGATTCAAACACCACCTCGTGCCTGCCGAGAGCATACACGCGATTGGCACCCTGCCTGGTCGTGACCACCAGCAGCCGCCGGCCGCCGACCTCGACGTGAAACACCGGCGTACGCTTCAGATAGTCGGCGACGATTGCCACCGGCTGGGGTTCGCCGCCGGCCGCCGGCGTGACCCGCATGACCAGCACCTCGGCCTTGTTCTTCAGCCGGTTGTCGGTCTTCGACACTTCGAAGTACAGGCGATCGCTGGCAAAGTAGTCGCGGTAGGCCGCGCCCTCGCTGTAGTCGCGCTGGTGCCCGGTGTCGAGCGACAAGACCGTGGTGGCCGGGTGCTCGGCGCGCCATTCTCCCCACGTCGTGGTGACGGCCGCGTGCGAGGTCATCTGCAGACCGGTGTCAACCAGCGCACCCACGACCGGCTTGCCCTCGAGTGTCGACCACAGGCTCATGGTTTCTTCATCGAACATCAGCTTGTTGGATCGATACAGCAAGCCGCTGGTGCCGAACTTGCGCAGCTTGCCGCCGACCACGCTGTCGTAGGGAATGACCGTGCCGCACAGGGTGCAATAGACCACCGTCAGGTCGACACCACCGAGCGTGTCGACCGCCATCTCGTGCCAGGCCAGCACGCGTTTCGGATACGCCCGCGCCTCGCCGTTCACCACCACGCCGAACACGACGTGGCCGTCGCGCAGGTAGCGCGCCTCGGCTGCCGGCAGCACCTTTGGCTGGTAGAGCGGCGGAATGCCGTTGACGACGACCCCGCCCCAGTCGATCTCGTCGAGACGGATTAACGAACGGGCGTCGGGCGGGAAGAAGCGCTGCATCCGCAAATCGACGCCGCCGCCGTAGACCATGCCCTTGAAGCGCGCGTAGTCGGGGTGCGGTTCGTAGGGCAGGCTCCACATCCACTTGCGCCAGCCCTCGAGGTACAGATCGAAGCGCCGCCGCGTCTGTTTTTCCAGAAACGCGATCAGCCGCGCGCGAATCAGCGACTCGCGCGTGACCGCCGGCACCGCACCTGCGCCCAACTCGCGATCGAGTGATCGACCGCCGGGGTCCTCGGCTTCGTCGGCCGAGTCGTTCGGGGAGCCGGCAAACTCCGCGGTACTCTCGGCGCGCCGAGGCCGCGCGGGACGCAGCAGGCGGGCCATGTCGACAATCATCGGCGTGTAGCCGTCGCGCCATTGCCGGCCCAGTTGATCGAGCGCCGCTCGGGCGACGAGATCGTCCGGCGAGGCCGCGGCGAAGAACAGATCGAGCGGTGGCACCGTGGCCGGCCCTTGGGCCGCCAGCATCCCACTGGCGGCCAAACCGCCCATCAGCACGACCAGGGTGGTCACTCGCAGCAGAGTCATTCGCGGATCCGCGGCGCCGGCGTGTAGCGATCAAGCAGCCGCCGGCCGAACAGCAGCGCCATCAACACTGCCACCACGACCGGACCGGCGTGCCACAGCAGGATGTGCGCTGGGCTGGTCAGCGGACACGTCAACTCCACGCCGAACGCGCCGACCGCGGCCGCCGCCAGCCCGGCAAACACCATGGTGGCGCGGGTGTCGCCGGGCGCACCACGGCCAAGCATCGCGATCAACACCGCCCCGGGGGCGAGGCCAAACGCCACCGCCTTGGCAACGCAGCCCATGCCCGGGGGAATTGGCCAGAGCGCCTGGCCGCCGGCCACATGCACCGACAGTTCGCCGGCCAGCCACAGGCCCCACGTCGTAATCGCCACCCACGGCGTCCACCGCCGCGCCCCGGCAAAAGGTTCGCCCGGCATGGCCAGCGTCAACGCCGCGGCGGCCGAAGCGACCGCGGCCACCATCAGCAGCGCCGCGTGGGCCTGAAACGATGCGGTTGCCGCGGCCACGGCAAGATCCACCCGCAGTCCGATCGCCGCGGCGATCACCGCCAGGCCGCCGGCGGCCACGACGCTCCATCGCGCGACTCGCACGCGCGGCAGCGGTAACGGCTGGACCGGCTGCAGGTCCTGCACCAGGCTTGCGATCAATTCGTTAGTCGCCATATCCCATCCCCGATAGCAGACGTTTCAGCGCGGCATAGCCACGATGCGCGGTGACCTTGACGTTCGACTCGCTCATGCCCGTGGCCCGGGCGACATCCTTGACGCTCATCTCGTCGAGCTTCAACCGTTCAATCACCAGCCGCTGGGCCGGCGACAGTTGCCGCATCGCCTCGGCGAGATCCGAGCGGGCAATCGTGTCGGCCTCGGCCGTGGCCGACCACACCACCGGCGGCACCGCGTCCATCGCCTCTTCCCAGTGCGCCAGTCGCTTGTGACGGCGAATGGCGTCGATCATCCGGCTCTGCAGCACGGCGTAGAACCACGGCGCAAACGGCCGCTCGGGGTTCCACGTATGCCGGGCCTTGTGCAACGACAGCAGCACTTCCTGCACCACATCGTCGACCCAATGGGGGTGACCGACCCGCCGCTGTACGTAGCGGGTCACCACGTGACCCAGCCCCTGGAGCAGGGCCTCATAGGCCACCCGGTCGCCCTGCTGGCTGGCCGCCATCAGTAACGACAATTCGTGTTCCTGCGCTGGGGTCATCCCCGTCTATTGACTCCTACGAAGCCGTGCCCGGTTCGGTTACGTCCACGGTCAGCATGTAGACTACCTAGAACGGCCGGAACCGTCGCGGCGACATCCCATGACAAGGGGGCCGGAAACACCGCGACCACCGCGGCGTCTAAGGGCTGAGGGCGAATGCAGATGAACGTTCGGGTAGCGACACTCGTGATCATGGCCGCGTTGGTGCTGCCGGCGGCAGGTTTTGGCCAGAGCCGTCCGCGGGCCGAAGTCAGCCCGGCGGTTGAAACCGATGGCGCTCACCCGGGCCAGACGCTCCGCGTCGCGCTCAAGGTCACGCTGCCCGAGACCCTGCACGTGCAGTCGGATCGCCCGCGCGATCCGTCGCTGATCCCTACCGTCCTGTCACTCGACCTGCCCGATGGCTTCAGCCTCACGTCGCTGGTGTACCCCGAGTCGTTTGAACTGAAGCAAGAGGGGCTGGATCAGCCGCTGGTGGTGTTCGGGCACGAGTTCGTCACCGGCGCGCACCTGGCCATCAGAGACGATGTCGCGCCCGGTACGTTTGTGATTCCGGGCCGCCTGCGCTACCAGGCGTGCGACGACAAGGTCTGCTACGCACCGGCCACCGCAGCCGTCGAGTGGACCGTTCGCGTGGTCGCGCCGGCCGTGGCGCTAAAGCCACTCGACGCCGCGCTGTTCGCCAATCTCTCAGCCGGCCGCATTACCACGCCTGGCGAAGCCACGTCCGAGGCACCGGTGGCGGCGCCAGTAGCACCCGCCGCATCAGCGCCCGGTAATTCGCTGGCCACCCTCGATCGGTTTGTGGTGAAAGGCACCACCGGTGGATACCTCGGCCGCGAGGACTTCCTGCAATTTGTGAGTGATGCAGAAAGCGGAGTCGCCGCCGCCGGGCTGTTCGACGGACGCGGCCCGATCGCCATTCTGTTAATCGTCCTGCTCGGCGGGCTGGCCTTGAACCTCACGCCGTGCGTGCTGCCAATGATCCCCATCAACCTGGCGATCATCGGCGCCGGCGCCTCGGCCCAAAGCCGGCAGCGCGGCTTCCTGCTGGGCTCGGCCTACGGCGGCGCCATGGCCCTGGTCTACGGCGTACTCGGCCTGGTGGTAATCCTCACCGCCGGAACCTTCGGCACCATCAACGCCTCGCCGTGGTTCAACCTGGCGATCGCGGTCGTCTTTGTCGTGCTCTCTCTCGCCATGTTCGACGTGATTCCGATCGACTTCTCGCAGTGGGCCGGCGACACGGGCACCGGCGGCGCGCGCGGCACCTTCGGCCTCGCCTTCACCATGGGCGCGATCGCCGCCTTGCTGGCTGGCGCCTGCGTGGCGCCGGTGGTCATCCAGGTCGTGCTGTTCTCGAGCAGCATGTATGCCGGCGGTTCGTCGATGGCCCTCGCCCTGCCCTTCTTCCTCGGCGTCGGCATGGCGCTGCCGTGGCCGCTCGCCGGCGCGGGCATTGCCGCGCTGCCTAAGCCGGGGGCGTGGATGGTGCGCGTCAAGCAGGTGATGGGCGTCGTCATTCTGGCCACCGCGGTCTATTACGGCTACGTGGCGTACGGCATATTCGACAACCTCAACGTCGAAGCCTCGGCGGTGTCGGGCAGCGTGAAGGAAAAACTGGCGGCCGGTTGGACCGACTCGCTCGACGAAGGCCTGGCCCGCGCCGAACGCGAACAAAAGCCCGTGCTGCTCGACTTCTGGGCCACCTGGTGCAAGAACTGCCTCACCATGGACAAGACCACGTTCGAAAACGCCGACGTCAAGGCGGCGCTCGACGGCTACGTCAAGATCAAGGTGCAGGCGGAAGATCCGGATGCCGATCCGGCCAAGGCACTGATGGCGAAGTTCAATGCCGTGGGCCTGCCCACCTACGTGATTCTCGCCCCGCCCGCGCGGTAGGACAACGCTGTCCTCTCCCACCTCGGCGCTGGCCCGCCGCCGGCGCCGAATCAGGACGAATTCCGGCCGATCCGGACGGCACGTCGCTTGCAATCTTTCGTGGCAGGTCAATCGTGGCCCCCGAAAGAAGGTCCAAGTGAACCGCATCAAATCGGTAACCGTAGCCGTGCTCCTCGCCTCCTTCATCGGTGCCGTGCCGGCGTCGGTCGTGGCGCAGAGCCGGGACCGCCGCGATCGCTACGAGGATCGGTGGGATCGAAACGACGACCGGCGCGATCGCCGTGACGATCGGCGCGACGATCGATGGGACCGCCGTGACAACCGCCAGGAAGCGCGGCGCGACTACTGGGATGCCGCGCGCGACTACCGGCACGACAGTCGCGCCTATCGCGCCCGCCGCATGAGCCGCGGCGATCGCATCTATCGTGGGTCCGACAACCGTTACTACTGCCGCCGCGACGACGGCACGACCGGTCTGATCGTGGGCGGCGTGTCGGGTGCCGTGCTCGGTGGGATCATCGCCCCCGGCGGTTCGAAGGTGCTCGGCACCATCATTGGCGCCGGGGCCGGCGCCCTGATCGGCCGCGCCATCGACGACGGCGACATGGTCTGCCGCTAAGTCACCAACCGTCTGCGCGTCCACGGCCCAGCTGCCGTGGCGCGCAGACACCTCTTGCGGTGGCCGCCGTTCTCCGGTCTACTATGCCTCCGACCACGAGGAGGTCCCATGTTCACGCCACCCGTTCTGCGTCCTGCCATCGTCGCCTTCGCCGCGCTTGCCATCGTCACGGTCGGCTACTTCGATCTGGGCGCTCGCGCGCAATCGGCGATGGGTAACCCCATTACCGGCGTCGGCATGCCCAACCCCGCCCCCAATGTCACCCGCAACTGGGGCACATTGCCGGCCGGCCGCAAGTGGGGCACCTCAGCCGGCATCGACATCGACCCGAAGGACGGCCACGTGTGGGCCTATGAGCGCTGCGCGGCCGGCACCGCCGGCGGCGGACCGGTCGACTGCGAGAACAACCCGGTCGACCCGGTCTTCAAGTTCGACCGCCGGACCGGCGCGGTGCTGGCCAATATCGGCAAGGGCGTGATGGTGACGCCGCACGGCATTCACGTCGACAAGGACGGCAACGTCTGGATTGCCGACTTCGCGGGTAACAAGGACGGCACCAGGGGTCACCAGGTGCACAAGTTCAGCCCCAAGGGCGACAAGCTGCTGAGCCTGGGCATTGCCGGCAAGCCCGGCAACGCCGACGGCCAGTTCAACCAGCCCAACGACGTCGTCGTCGGACCCGACGGCAGCATCTATGTGTCCGACGGCCACGACGCGCAGGGCATGACGACCAATGCGGCGATCGCCGAGGGCATCAAGCGCGGCGCCACCTCGCGCATCAGCAAGTTCACTGCCGACGGCAAGTTCATCAAGTCGTGGGGATCGATTGGCGTCAAGCACGGCGAGTTCCGCACGCCGCATGCGCTGATGTTCGACGCGAAGGGCCGGCTGTGGGTGGCCGACCGCGGCAACCACCGGCTGGAGATCTTCGATCAGGAGGGCAAGTATCTGGAGTCGCGCTATGCCTACGGCCGCATCAGCGGGTTCTTCATCAAGGGCAACCTGCTCTACGCCATCGACTCGGAATCGGGTCCGCTCAACCACCCGGGCTGGCGCAACGGCGTGCGGATTGGTCCGGTGGACGAGGACCGCATAACGGCGTTCATCCCGCCGTTCGAACGTGAAGACCGCGTCTACCAGGGCACGGCCGGCGAAGGCGTGGCGGTGGATGCGGACGGCAACGTGTTTGCCGCTGAAGGGCCCAACTCGATCGTCCAGGCCGGCGGCGCGTTTACCAAGTACTCAGTGAAGTAAGAGCGGCCAGCCGCCAAACTGGCTCGCGCGGCGATTCCGCGGTCGGCCGATCAGTGGCCGGCGGCGGAGTCGCCGCCAATCGCGATCACGATCGCGCCCACGCGGCGCTCGCTCTCCACCAGCCGATGCGCCTCGGCCGCCTGCTCCATGGGGACGATCCGATCGACGATGGAGAGAATCTGCCCGGATTCAATCATCGCCTTCAGTGCGAGCAGTTCCTCGCGGGACTCGCCGGCAAAGGCGAACGAGGCGGTCTTGTCGCTGAACCAGTTGGTCACGAGCGACCGCACCATCACCGACAGGCGCGGGTTGCCGCACAGGTAGCGTCCGCCCGGGCGCAGGACCTTGATGCAGCCGGCGTAGGAACTGACCGGGACCATGTCGAAGACCACGTCGTAGAGGCGGCCGGCGGCGGTGAAGTCTTCGGCCTGATAGTCGATCACGTGGTCGGCGCCCAGCCGGCGGATGAAGTCCGCCTTGAAGCCGGCGTCAACGCCCGTGACCACCGCACCCATCGCCTTGGCAATCTGCACGGCGTGCGCGCCGATGCTGCCGCCGGCGCCGTTGATCAACACCTGTTCGCCGGCGCGGATGCGCGCCAGCCGCATGAAGTGCAGCGCGTTGAGCCCGCCCATCGGCACCGCGGCGGCTTCGGCGAAGGTCATGTTGCTAGGCTTGGCGACGATGGCGTAGCTGGCCGGTAACGCTACGTACTCGCCGTAGGCGCCCAGCCGCAGGCCGGCGGTGCCGAAGACCTGATCACCGACTGTGAGCCCGGTGACCGCCGCGCCAACGGCGGTGACCTCACCGGAAAAGTAGCCGCCCAGGATCTTCCGCCGCGGCCGGGTCACGCCGATCGCCAGCCGCAACGGCAGCCAGAACCACTTCACCGCGTACTTGAAGGCGCGCAACTCGCAGTCGGACTTGGTCGCCTCGGCAGCGCGCACGCGAATCAGCACCTCGCCGTCTTTCGCAACCGGCGTGCTGACCTCGCTCATGGTGAGCACGTCGGGCGAACCATAGCGTGAGTAGGTGATCGCTCTCATACGCGTTTCCAATTACCATAGATCACTCACGCGCAAATTTCGACCCGGAGGGACGAGAGTGGATTCTGTCTTCCATTTCTTGCACGCGTCATCCGATCCGCGGGAAGCTGAGCAGTTGCGCCAGCGAATCCAGCTCTACCTGCTGGTCATGCTCGCCATCGACCTGGTGGCGTACGTCAGCGACTACGTCACGCCGCTGTTGGTTGAGGGCCTGACCATGCCCGATTATCCGCTGCTGACGCGGGTGGTACGCTATGCCAGCACGGCCATGCTGGCCGCCGTCTGGTCGGTCGCGCACTGGACTCGGCCGCCCACTCGGGTCCTGATCGTTTTCGAGTCCACGGTGACGCTCGGCCTGACACTGGTCTACATCCATATCGCCGGCACGCACATGACGGCGGACGAGGCGCCGTTCGCCCCGGTGTTCGCGATGTTCGGCATCATGCTGCTGCTCAGCGTGCGCGCGTCACTCGTGCCCAGTTCCCGCCTGCGGACAGCCGCGGTTGGCACCATCACCGTGGGGTTCCTGTTCGCGCAGCCGGAGCCCATCAATGGGCTGGCGCCGCGCGTGCTGGATGGGCTGGGGTTCATCGGCGCCGCCTTCATCATCATCACCACCGTGACCTCGCACGTGATCTACGGCCTGCGCCGGCAGGTGCGGCAGGCCCTCCAGCTGGGCCAATACACGATCGAGGAGAAGCTCGGCGAGGGCGGCATGGGCGCGGTCTATCGCGCGCGTCACGCCATGCTGAGGCGGCAGGCGGCCATCAAGCTGATCAGTCCGCAAATCGCCGGCGATCCGTCCGAGCGGGCGCAGGCGCTGCAGCGCTTCGAGCGGGAGGCCGATGTCACGGCCAGCTTGCGCTCTCCGCACACGGTCGAGCTTTACGATTTCGGCATGTCCGAGGACGGCGCGCTGTACTACGTGATGGAACTGCTCGACGGCATCAACTTGCAGACGGCCGTGCAGAAGTACGGCGCCATGCCGCCCGATCGCGTCGTCTTTCTCCTGCGGCAGGTGTGTGAGTCACTGGCGGAAGCGCATGCCGCCGGGCTGGTGCATCGCGACATCAAGCCGGCCAATATCCTGATGTGCCGCTACGGCCTCCGGTACGACTTCGTCAAGGTGCTCGACTTCGGCCTGGTGGGGCTCGATCCACGGCACGAACGGCACCCAGACGGTATCACCGCGGAGGGCGTCGTCCGGGGCACACCCGCCTACCTGGCGCCGGAAATCGCCACCGGAGCCCAGCCGGTCGACGGCCGGACCGACCTCTACGGGGTCGGTTGCGTCGCCTACTGGCTGCTCACAGGGCGCGTGCCGTTCGAGCGCGACACCGCTGTGGCAGCGGTCCTGGCCCACGTCACCGACCGGCCCACGCCGCCATCGCGCATCGTCACATCCGTGATCCCGCCGGCGCTTGAAGCTGTGGTGCTCGCGTGTCTGGAGAAGCAGCCGGCCAATCGACCGCAGTCAGCAGGCGAGCTGTCGCGCCGGCTGCAAGGCGCACTCGGGCCGGGCGGGTGGAACCACGACGCGGCGGAACGCTGGTGGCTGACCCACCGGCCGCGCCCGGCCGCGCCGGAGGCAGACGCCACGAGGGAGGTGGGACTCACACTGACCAAGGCGTGGGTCGGTCTGGAAGCGCCTGCAAGCGGTCGCCGTCACGAAAGCCGAACTGCTCTACCGCGTCGAAGTCTCGCCGCACCGCGACCAGGACACCGCCGCCGTTGATGCCTTCCTGCCCTACGTCGAAACGCTCGCCGTGACCGACGAAGTGGCCGCGATCTACGCGGAGTTTCGTGCCGACCTGAAGCGGCGCGAGGCGCTCATCGGCGCCAACGATCTCGTCATCGCCGCGCATGCGCATGCCTAGGCGTGTGGCGCCACGCTGGTCACCAACAATACGGCAGAGTTTGAGCGCGTCAGTGGTCTCAAGGTCGACTACTGGACGCGCCCTGCATCGCGGAAGCGATAACCGCCACCGTCACGGCGTGGCCGGCGGCGGCGCGAACAGCTTGCCGAAGAAATCGCCGGGATTCCAGGCCGGGCGCGCCGAGTCCTGCGCCACCAGCCAGCCCGTCAGGAAGTTGAGCCGCGCATGCTGCGCCCCGGCCTCGAAGTCGAACGCCTGGTTCATGTCGTCGTTGGGCTTGTGGTACACGTCGCGACGATACGCCGCGTTGATCTTCGAGCCATCGAGCGCCATGTCGCCGGTCATGAACCCGCTCTTGATGAACAGCGACGGAATGCCCTGGCGCACGAAGCTGAAGTGGTCGCTGCGGATGAACAGCACCTGCTCGGGGATCGGATCCTCGGCGATGCCGATACCGAGATGCTGCGCCGCCTTCGTGACCGGCGCCATCAGCGTGGAGTGCTGCGCTCCGTAGGGGACGATGTCGAGCAAAGGGTGGAACAGGAACGGCATGTCGAGCGCGAGGTCGGCCACCAGCGAGTCGCGCGGCACCGTGGGATGGCGCGCGAAGTAGTCGGAGCCGAGCAGTCCCCGCTCTTCGGCGGTCACGAACAGGAACAGCGCCGAGCGCTTCGGCTTGGCCGCCATGGCCGTGGCGGCGTGGGCAATCTCCAGCACAATCGCCACGCCCGAGGCGTTGTCGTGCGCGCCGTTGTAGATGTCGTCGCCGTTCATGGCTACGCCGCGGCCAAAGTGATCGACGTGAGCCACGTAGACCACGTGCTCCGCCTGCAATTGCGGATCGCTCCCCTTGACCCGTCCCACCAGGTTGGCGCTTTCAATGTCCTTGTGGGTGGTGCGGGTCGTGAGCGACACGCGCGTGGCCAGGTCGAACGCCTGCGGCTTGCTGGCCGCCGCCGCCGCGAACACCTCGGCCAGCGGCGCCGGCGCGGCGGCGAAGATCGCGGTCACCGCCGAATGGTTGAGCGACGCCGACCCGCGCAGCGCCGGGTCGCCCCGGCTGGGCTGCCCTTGCGCATCGACCCAGGCGAAGCTCCCCTGCTTGCTGGTGGCCACGCTCACGTCCCAGCGGAAACGCGGATCATCCGGCGAGGTAAAGCTGATGGTGCCAATGGCGCCGCGCTTGATCGCTTCGGCGTCTTTCACGCCACCCGACGAGTAGTAGGCGCGTTCGTTACTCGGCAGGCTGGCCGGCGCGCCACTCAGGTAGGCCACCACCTTGCCGGTTACGCTGCCGGCGGCGGCGTAGTCGTCGTAGCCGAACCCGGGCGCGCTCACGCCGTAGCCGACAAACATCACCGGCGCATCGTCAATGCTGACCTGCTCGCGGAGGTGATCGCCGCCGAGCAGGAAGTCGACGCCGTACTTCAACGTCCTGGTGCCGGCCTTCGAAGTAACTTTCAGGGAACTGCCGGCCTCGACGACGGTGGCGTTCCTGAGTGGAACGCGCTGCCGGAAGCCGCCGTTCTCGCCGGCGGGCTCGACGCCGTATGCCTTCAGTGTGGTCTCGACATAGCGCAGGGCGCCTTCGTACCCTTCAGTACCCAGCCCACGCCCTTCCAGCGCATCGTCGGCCAGCGTGCTCATGTGCTGCTTGATTAAATCGGGTTTGATTGCCGCAAGCGCCGACTTCACGCCGGGGTCATCGAGCGACGGCACCACGGCCGCCGGCGCCGTACCTGCACTTTGGCAACCGCTGACCAGCGCCAGCACCGCCACACCAAGAACCGACCGCAAACCAAAATACGCGCGCATCCTGAAGTCCTCCAGCCCGGGCCCGGCCCGGTGCGTGGCCAGCTTGGTCTGAACCCGGACCACGGTCAACCCTATTCCGCCAGAAATGAGGGCGGCAACCTGCGCCCATCCGGCGCGATTCCCGCCTTCGCCACGCCATGGCCGGTTGACATGCGCATCGCATGCGCACATGCTAGTCGCATGTCACGAATGGTCCAGGTTCGGAACGTGCCGGACGCGCTGCATCGCAAGCTCAAGAGCCGGGCATCGGACGCGGGGCAGACGCTCTCGGACTACTTGCTCGCAGAACTCGAACGCCTGGCGGTCCGGCCAACCCGCGGCGAGATGTTGGCCAGAATCCACAGCCGCAAGCGCGTGAGCTTGAAGACGCCGGCCGCAGTGATCGTCAGGGAAGAGCGCGACTCGGCATGATCGTCGTCGACGCGTCTGCCCTGCTGGAGTTCCTGCTACAGACGCCGATCGGGAGCCGGGTTGAGGCTCGGCTCTTTCGGGACGGGGACGAACTCCACGCGCCGCATCTGGTCGACGTCGAGGTAACCCAGGGCCTGCGCCGTCTGGTTCGTTCGCGCGAAGTCGCCGCTGACCGGGCAGCCGAGGCCCTCGCCGATCTCGTCGATCTCGACCTCCACCGCCATGGCCATTTGGACCTGCTGACGCGTGCCTGGACGCTGCGCGACAACATCACCGCATACGACGCTGTGTACGTGGCTCTGGCCGAGGCCCTTGGGGCAACGGTCGTCACCTGTGACCGCCCGCTCGCCGGAGCGGCCGGCAATCGCGCTCCGATCGAAGTCGTCGAATGAAGCCCGGTGCGGGGGCATCGAGCCTAGGCCTCGGCGTCGGGCCTCAACCTCGCATCGAGCCAGAACGTGCCACCTGGCACCAGTGAGGCGATGAACGCGATCCACCCGAGGCGGGTTCCCAGGTCGCGCCACGCCAGCCCCAGTGTCATCACGTAGGCGATAAACAGCACGCCGTGCGCCAGGCCCACCACTCTCACCGCCAGATCGATGCCGAGTCCGTACTTGAGCGGCATGGCGATGAACAACAAGAGCAGGAACGAGACGCCTTCCCAGAAGGCGACAATGCGGAAGCGGCTGACGGCAGTCATCGGCGGACGTAGCCCGCAAGGTGCCGGCCGGTGAGCGTGGCCTTCTTCGCGATCAGTGTGGCCGGCGTCCCTTCGAATACGACCTTGCCACCGTCGTGGCCGGCGCCGGGGCCGAGGTCGATGATCCAGTCGGCGTGCGCCATCACCGCCTGGTGGTGTTCGATGACGATGACCGACTTGCCGGAGTCGACCAGCCGATCCAGCAGCGCCAGCAACTGCTCGACGTCAGCGAGGTGAAGGCCGGAAGTGGGCTCATCGAGGATGTAGACGCGGCCCGGCTCGGCCATCTCGGTGGCCAGCTTCAACCGCTGCCGCTCGCCGCCCGACAACGTGGTGAGCGGCTGGCCGAGACTGAGATAACCCAGGCCGACATCCGCGAGCCGCTCGAGTATGGCGTGCGCGGCCGGGATGTGCGCCTTGCCGGGAGCGAAGAACGTCACGGCCACGCTCACCGGCATCGCGAGCACTTCGCTGATGTTCTTCCCCGCCATCTGGTACTGCAACACTTTGGCCTGGAATCGCTTGCCGTCGCACTCCTCGCATGTGGTGGCGACGCCGGCCATCATCGCCAGGTCGGTATAGATGACGCCGGCGCCGTTACAGGCCGGGCACGCGCCTTCGGAGTTGGCGCTGAAGAGCGCCGGCTTGACGCCGTTGGCTTTGGCAAACGCGGTGCGGATGGGGTCGAGCAGTCCGGTGTAGGTGGCCGGGTTGCTGCGCCGCGAACCGCGGATGGCGCCCTGATCGATCGACACCACGCCGTCGCGGCCGGCGACCGAGCCGTCGATCAGCGAGCTCTTCCCCGACCCGGCCACGCCGGTGACGACCACCAGCACCCCGAGCGGGATGTCGACGTTGACCTTCTTCAAGTTGTGGGTGGTGGCCCCACGGACCTTCAGCGCTCCGGTCGACGCGCGGACCGATGGCTTGAGGGCGGCCCGATCGTCCAGGTGTTGGCCGGTGAGCGTGCCGCTGGCGCGCAGGCCCTCGACCGTGCCCTCGAATACCACGTGGCCGCCGGCGGTGCCGGCCCCGGGACCCAGGTCGACCACGTGATCGGCCATGGCGATGACTTCCGGCTTGTGCTCGACCACCAGCACCGTGTTGCCCTTGTCGCGCAGGCGCAGCAGCAGGTGGTTCATCCGCTCGATGTCGTGCGGGTGCAATCCAATCGTGGGCTCGTCGAACACGTAGGTGACGTCGGTCAGCGACGAGCCGAGGTGGCGGATCATCTTGACGCGCTGCGACTCGCCGCCCGAGAGCGTGCCCGAGGGCCGGTCGAGCGACAGGTAGCCGAGGCCAATTTGCGCGAACGAGTCGACGAGGTGCTGCAAGCCGGCAACCAGCGGCGCCACCGATGAGTCGCTGATGCCGCGCATCCAGGCCGCCAGGTCGCTGATCTGCATCGCGCACACCTCGGCGATGTTCTTGCCCTTGATCTTCGACGAGCGGGCCTGCTTGCTGAGTCGCGTCCCTTCGCAATCGGGACAGGTCGAGAAGGTCACCGCCCGATCGACGAAGGCGCGGATGTGCGGCTGCAGCGCATCCACGTCTTTCGAGAGGAACGACTTCTGGATCGACGGGATCAACCCCGCGTACGTCAGGTTGATGCCAACCACCTTGATCCTGGTCGGCTCCTTGTAGAGCAGGTCGTGCAGCTCGCGCTTGTTGAACTTGCCAATCGGCTTGTCGGGATCGAAGTATCCGCAGCCGCGGAAGATGCGGCCGTACCAACCGTCCATGCTGTAGCCGGGGATGGTGAGGGCGCCCTCGTTAAGCGACTTGCGGTCGTCGTAGAGCGCGGCCAGGTCGAAATCGGTGACCGCCCCCATGCCTTCGCAGCGCGGACACATCCCGCCCAGGCGGTTGAAGGTCACCTTCTCGGTCTTGGTCTTGCCGGCGCCGCGATCGACCGTGATCCCGCCGCTGGCCGACACCGAGGGCACGTTGAACGAGTAGGCGTTGGGCGAGCCGATGTGCGGCTGGCCGAGCCGGCTGAACAGGATGCGCAGCATGGCGTTGGCATCGGTCGCGGTGCCGACGGTGGAGCGGGCATTGGCGCCCATCCGCTCCTGATCGACGATGATCGCCGTGGTCAGGCCCTCGAGCACATCGACATCGGGCCGCGCCAGCGTGGGCATGAAGCCCTGCACGAAGGCGCTGTAGGTTTCGTTGATCATCCGCTGCGACTCAGCGGCGATGGTGCCGAACACCAGCGAGCTCTTGCCCGAGCCCGAGACGCCGGTGAACACCGTGAGCCGGCGCTTGGGCAGCTCGACGCTGACGTTCTTGAGGTTGTTGACCCGCGCGCCCTGCACGCGGATGCGATCGTGACGGTCCGCCTTCGCCGGACGCTCGGCTGACTCCCTGCTACGGCGGGACAGGTCCGCCTTCACCGCTTCTCCGCGGCCGAACTTCTTCGCGTTGCTCATGAATCTGGTGCTGTTACTGGAGGCGAATCGGGTGCCGGTGTCAGAATAACCCAAGGCCCAATCGCGATTGCGCTAACATCAGGTGATGAAATCCAAGACGAGCCTCGGCGAGGTGAAGAGAGTCCTGGTGGCAGTGAAGACCGGCGTGCGCGATTTCTGGAAGGGCTACCTGCTCAATCCCGTCTCCTGTTGAGGGATGGATCCAGTGTCCTGGGAGCAGGACACACGCCGGCGGTGGGACGAGCAGCAACGAGCGCTCCCGCCGTCAACCAAGCCGGGCACCGAAGGGCGAACCGGCGAGACCTTGCCCGCGGCCTAGGGTACCGGCAGGGCCGAGAGCAGCGTGTCGACCACGTCGGCGGCGGCGTAGTCGGTGGCTCCCGGCCGCACAAATCGCGCGATGCCCGCCAGGTCGTCGCCGGCTGTGACGATGCCGTGTTCGATGTACCTGCCGGCGCGCACCTGAGGATAGCCGGCAGTGGCGACCAGTGCATTGCAGATGCACTTGCGGCCCATCGTCGCGCTCACGTCGCCGCCCTTTGCGACGTAGACGTTGACCGGTTCGGCCGCGCATCGGAAGCCAACGGAGCCGTCGCCCTCCCGGTAGGCTTCGCGTAGAAAACCAAGATCGCAAATGCGGGGCCGTGCCGCGTAGACTGCCGGATCCGAGATCGTGCCGTCGAGCCGGGCCACCTTGAACGGAAAGCCGGTGGGCGACGCCGACGGATCGGTGAAGACGCTGGCGCGTCCGTCGATGGCCTGTCGCAGCAGGGCCTGGCGGTAGTCGGGGCGCAGACCCGATTCGGCGCAGAAGGCAAAAGCGGTTCCCACTTGCACGCCCGCCGCCCCCATCTCGAGCGCCTCGCGTAAACGCTCGGGGGTACCGTAGCCGCCGGCCAACCAGAACGGCAGGCCGAGCGCGCGCAACCGGGCCAGGTCCACCCGATCACGCTCGCCGTAGTGAGGCTCGCCCTCGGGAGTCAGCTGCAACTTGCCGCGCGGCGGGGCGTTGTGGCCGCCGGCAGTCGCGCCCTCGACGACAAACCCGTCGACGCGGCCGTTGGCCCGCCGCACCAGGGTCTGCGCCAGAACCTCCGAGGCGATGATGGCGAGGAAGGCCGGCCGCTTGAGCGGGGCACCGGTGCCGATCGCGAGGTCGCGCGGGTCGAACCCGACCGTCACCTCGTCGCCGGGGCGGGCACCGGTGGTCGTCACCGGGTACGAGGCCGCCTCGTGCATGGCCAGGCGGTCGAGCGCGCCGGGAATCTTGAGGGGAATGCCGGCCCCCATAAGCACGTAGTCCACACCCGCGAGCATCGCGCCGTAGAGCGATGGCAAGTGGGGGATCTGGATCTTCTCCAGGTAGTTGATCCCGATCAGACCGCCGTGGCCCTCGCGCGCCAGCCAGACCTCGACAAAGTTGGCGACCACGCAGAGTTCGAGGAACGCGCGCGGCGGGTCGAGCGACTGCAGCGGCAAGGACCGGTACGACTGTCCCGGTTGCCGGCCACCGGGAATGAAACAGCGGCTCGACACCCGTTCGGCCATGGCCCGGTTGGGAAAGGCCTGCAAGCCGCGCCGCATGTGGCCGCCCGGATCGCCGTCCTGGAGCCGGCGGGCCAGGATCTGGTCGAGCGCCGTCCCGCTCACGACGCCCAGTTGGCCCAAGCGGGAGACCGCGCGCGCCAGCCGCCAGTCCGACACGGCCACCCCCATTCCGCCCTGGATGATCACGGGCATCAGGTCACCTGGATCCGGCGGACCAGCTCGTCGCGCTCCTCCGCGTCGTTCATGGCCTGGTCGATCAGCGGGTAGACCACCTGGTCTTCCATGAGCCGGTGCTCATCCAGGGCACTGCCCAGGGCGGCAATCGCACGCTCGATCCCGGCCACGTCGCCGGCGTGCAAGGCGCCGGCAATCTCAGTCAATCGAAACCGGATCTGGCGGTGGTCGTCTCGCAGGACCCGGGTCGGACCTTCGCGGATTCCGGTCTTCTCCTCAAACGCCGGGAACAGCGTCGTCTCCTCCGCATCAATGTGCCACTCGAGGCCGCAGGAGAACTCGGCAAACGCGTGCGCCGCCTCCTGATGCGCGCCTTCGCGAACCAGGCGCCGCACCGTGTCGAGGATGGCATCGAGCCTTTGGTTGTCGCCGCCGAGATACTCCGAGACGGCGCGCGCGCCGTGGGTGAGCCGCCGGCCCACCTCGACGCGGTACTGGGCGGGACCGGCCTCGAGAACGCTCCAGTAGTACTCGCGGGGCCGCTCGTCTTGCAGGCGGCGGAGCAGGGGCCGCAGGTCGAGCGCACTGGTCAGCACGACCGTCCGCCCGGGCGAGAGCGCATCCAGGATGCGCACGGCATCGTTGTAATCGGGCTCGGACATGCCGGTCGGACCCTCCGCGTCAGCTTGGTTCGGGGACAGGTAGCAAACATCGTGCGGGAATCGCGCCTCGGGGCATATGACCGGCGTCATATCGGCGGCGCCGTGACTCGACCCATGATTGGTCACGCAGCCGGAATATGAACCGCCTTCGACTCGTGGTGCTGCTGGCCACCATCGGGCTGGCCTTTGGCTCGTGCCGAGCCGGCCCGGTGCCGGCGCCACCGGCACCTGCCACACCTGCCGTGGCGACCGGCCAGGAACTCTACGCGACCTTCTGCGCCTCCTGCCACGGATCCGAGGGGCGTGGCGACGGGATTGCTGCGCCGTTCTGCCGCGTGCCGCCCGCGGACCTGACCCGTGCGGAGTTCAAGGTGCGCTCGACGCCGACCGGGTCACTCCCGAGCGATGCCGACCTGACCGCCGTGATCCGGCGCGGCGCCGGCGGTGATGGCGTGATGCCGTCGTTCTCCTTCCTCACCGAGGGAGATCTCGAAAGGCTGGTCGCGCAGGTCAAGTCCCTCTCACCACGCTGGCAGCGCGAACATCCGCTGCCGGACGTCGTGCTGCCGCGTCGCAGGGCGGGCGATGCACGCCAGGGTGAACGTGTCTATCGCACCCTGGGATGCGCCGACTGCCACGGACCCACCGGCGAGGGCAACGGCCCGCGCGCGAAGGACCTGCGCAACACGCGCGGCCGGCCCGAGGTGCCAACCGACTTGACGCGCCCGTCGACATTCAAGGGAGGCCAGGACGACCTCGGCCTGGTGCGCTCGGTCCTGACCGGCTTCAACGGCACCACCATGCCCAGCTACGCCGGCCAACCAGATATAGAGGACCGCGTGTGGGATCTGGCCGCCTACGTGTGGGCCCTGCAGCGGCCGCTGCCGGTTCCGCCAGTCACGGCGATCGACACCTCCACGATCGAGGGTTATTGGACCAAGCCCGTTCCAGCGCAGGGTGGCCATCTGTCGGCGGTGTCGTGTGTCGCCTGCCACGCGGCGCAGTTCGGCGACTGGTCGCAAACCCGTCATGCCCTGGCCATGGGACCGGGGGTGTGGGCGCAGATGAACGACCAGCCCGAGTTGAGCGGCATGTGCGCCTCGTGCCATACCCCGCTGCGCGATCAATGGACCGACCCTTACCTTGGGGCGGATGGGGTTGGGTGCACGGGCTGTCACTCCCGAGCCAGTCAGAAGTTTGGCCCGGCGCCGCTGCCGACGACGATCGCGCCGATGGTTGCCCGCTATCCAGCCCCGCACGGCCCGGTGAACACGAGGGAGTTCTTCGAGACCGTGGACTTCTGCGCCGGCTGCCACCAGTTTGCCGAGGGCCGGGCGCCGCGGGTCAATGGGGCATTCCTGCAGAACACAGTCGAGGAGTGGCGCGCTTCGCGTGCCGCGCGCGAGGGCAAGACCTGTCAGACCTGCCACATGCCCGGGCGCCGTCACCTGTTCCGCGGCATTCACGATCCAGCGACCGTTCGCGGCGGCGTGCGATGGAGCTTCGACGCTCGCGTTGTTGGCGGCCGGATGGTGAGCCGGATGACGCTCACGAACACCGACACCGGCCACGCCTTCCCCACCTACATCGTGCCCGAGGTCTGGATGCGGATTGAATTGGCGGACCGCTACGGGACGGGCACCGTCGTTGCCGAGCGGCTGATTGCGCGACGGGTCGTCCTGGCGGACGGCGAGTGGACGGAGCTTGGCGATACGCGGCTCCGCCAGGACGAGAGCGCCACGATTGAGTACATGGGAGCGCTGCCGCCCGGCATCGTATCGGCGGTGGGCACCGTCATTGTCCGCCCCGATGCGTACCATCTCGGCAGTCTCGCAGCCCACCTGCGCGATGCGAAGTCTGCGGGATCGCGCCGGCTCTACGAACAAGGCCTGGCCGAGATGCGGGCTTCCGACTATGTCCTGTTCAGGGAGGAGCGACTCCTGCCGCGTTAATGGACCGAGACTGGATTCCAGCGTGGCGGGCGTACCGGTGCATGGCGCAGCCCGAGCGCTTGACGCGGGAGTAGCCCCCTTGGGGGCGGGCCGATTCGTTATACTCGGAAGAATCGTGGAGGCTCACGAATGGAGCGTCCGCACGTCGTGCCGGGGTGCCCGGCCAGAGAGGCTCTGCCGTGATCGTTGCCCGTTTGACTGCCGGACTGCTGCTGCTCGTTTCGCCCGCCTTTGCCCAGGAAGCGCCGCCGCCGGCCGCGCAGATTGCCGGAGCGGTGGTGGCCGCGCCGGAGGATCGCCGGGCCGGAGCGAAGGTGCTCGGCTGGGATGCCGCCGGCAAGATGGTGACGCTGCGTGAGGGCAGCAACGATCAGGTCTGCCTGGCGGATAACCCGGCCGTCGCGGGCTTCAACGTGGCCTGTTACCACAAGGACCTCGATGCGTTCATGGCGCGCGGACGCGAGCTGACCGCGCAGGGGATCACCGACGACAAGCAGCGCGACAGCATCCGCTGGAAGGAAGTGGACGACAAGAAGCTGCCGCTGCCGCGCGAGGGGCGCATGCTGGCGATCACGACCGGCAAGTCGTTCGACGCCGCGACCGGCACCATCGAGGACAGTTACTCGCGCTGGGTCATCTACGTCCCGTACGCGACGGGCGAATCGACCGGGCTGGGCACCAAGAACGTCCCGGGTATGCCCTGGCTGATGGATGGTGGCACCGCCGGCGCCCACATCATGATCAGCCCGCTGCGGCCCAAGCAGTAGGGAAGAGGGTTGGGCTCGGCCGTCTCCACCAGGCCGATGGCCGCGCCACTGAAGCCCACCCGAGGCGCCGAACGAAACCGAAGGTTGAGTGGTGGCGAAACCTCAGGGATTCGCACTGTGGCCGCGGCGAAGCCGTGGCCATTGAAACCCGAACCGCCGAGCGAGACGAATGTCGAGTGATGGCGCAGGCCGAGGGATTCGCACTGTGGCCGCGGTGAAGCCGTGGCCATTGAACCCGAGTCCCACCCGAACCGCCGAGCGAGACGAATGTTGAGTGATGGCGGAGAGGGTGGGATTCGAACCCACGTGCCCTTTCGGACAACACGCTTTCGAGGCGCGCCCGTTACGACCACTTCGGTACCTCTCCGCTCGGGTAGGACCGCCACTGTCGCCGGAACTTCCGATTATACAGCACCGGCCGCGTCCATCAAGCCAACCCAGGCCCGGCATGGGATAATAACCAGGCATGCCCGACCGCTCGGATATCACCGTCAGGGTGTTCCCATCGATGGCCGAACAGGACCGCCACGATGCCGGATACTGGGCTGCCCTTCCAATCGACATCCGGGTAATGCAGGTCTGGAAGCTCAGCGTCGAGCAATGGCAATTGCGGGGCGCGCCGCCACATGAACCAGGACTTTCTCGATCTGTTACGGTCGTTCGGCGCCCGTAGCGTCCGCTTCCTGGTCGTCGGCGCGTATGCCTTGGCCGTGCATGGTCGGCCGCGCGCGACGGGTGATCTGGACCTGTGGATTGACGCCACGCCGGACAACGCGGTTCGCGTGTTGGCGGCGCTCCAGGACTTTGGCGCTCCCCTGGCGGGGCTTTCAGCAGCGGACCTGAGCACTCCCGGGGTTGTTTACCAGATTGGTGTGCCGCCCGGCCGCGTCGACATCCTCACTGAGCTCTCCGGCTTGCTATTCGAAGACGCGTGGACCTCGCGAGTCCGCGCGCCGTTCGGGCCGATCGAGGTTGACGTCATTGGTCGCGAAGCGTTTATCCGCAACAAGCTGGCCACGGGCCGCGACAAGGATCGCATCGACGTCGAGTCCCTCGAATAGGCGAAGCCGCCGCTAGCCACCAAACAACTTCTGCCAGAACGACGCCGGCCGCGCGCACTGGCAGCGCTGCCCCTCCGGCACGTTGCCCAGCACCTGCTCGACGTGCTGGCCGCAACCCACCCACGTCGGCTTGCCGCACTTCGGACACTGAACCCGCTGACACATGGCGTTCCCTCTCTCCAGCCAGTGTACCTGTGCGCGTGACCCGCCCGGCCGGGGTGCGGGATTTCACCCAGCGTGGGCCATTTCCAGCAGCCAGTTGCTCGCCTCCCGCCAATCGCCAGCGCAGACGCCCCGGCGCTGCTCTTGCATTGTTCCCGGCAGGAGCACTCCCATGATGCACGTTGAGGTCTTCGATCCACCCATGTGCTGCTCGAGCGGTGTGTGCGGCACCAACGTCGATCCGCGCCTGGCGGCGTTTGCGGCCGACGTTGACTGGCTGTCGGCCCAGGGCGTGATCGTCATTCGCCACAACCTCGCGCAGAATCCCCAGCCCTTTGTCACCAACCCGCTGGTGCTGGAACTGATGCGGCGCAAAGGCGACCACGGCCTGCCGGTGGTCATAGTTAACGGCGCCCTGCTGGGACAGGCGGGCGAGTACCCGGCGCGCGACGTCCTGGCCCAGGCCACCGGCCTCGCCGCCGGCGCCACCCAGAACAAGCCGAAGATCCGGCTGTCGGTCGACGGAGGCTGCACCCCCGGATCGGGCTGCTGCTGATGCTGCTCCCCATCCCGGCGACCCGGGTGCTGTTCTTCACCGGCAAGGGCGGCGTCGGCAAGACCTCGCTGGCCTGCGCCACCGCCATCGCCCTCGCCGATGCCGGCCGCCGGGTCCTGCTGGTGTCAACCGATCCCGCCTCGAATCTGGATGAGGTGCTGGACGTGGGGCTGTCGGCGCAGCCGACGCCAGTACCTGAGGTGCCGCGGCTATCGGCCCTCAACGTCAATCCCGAAGCCGCGGCGCTCGCCTACCGCGAGCGGGTAGTGGGGCCCTATCGCGGGATCCTGCCGGCCGACGCCGTCGCGCGGATCGAAGAGCAACTGTCCGGCGCCTGCACCGTCGAGATCGCCGCGTTTGATGAGTTCACCACCTTGCTGGCCGACGCCGGTCACACCGCAGCGTTCGATCACGTGGTGTTTGATACGGCGCCGACCGGGCACACGCTGCGGCTACTGCAACTGCCGGCGGCCTGGACGGGATTCATCGACACCAACGCCACCGGCACGTCGTGTCTCGGCCCGCTGGCCGGCCTGCAGGGCAAGCTCGACCTATACCGCGAAAGCCTCGCGGCGTTGGTGGATCCGGTCACGACCACCGTCGTGCTGGTGGCCAGACCCGAGAAGACCGCGCTCGACGAAGCAGCCCGCACCAGCGCGGAGCTCGCCGCCCTTGGCGTGACTCACCAACGGCTGATTGTGAACGGCGTCTTCACGGCCGCCGGCGCCGGCGATCCGGCGGCCACGGCGCTCGAACGGCGAGGCCGGCTGGCGCTCGATCACCTGCCAGCCGTGCTCTCCGCCATGCCCAGGGTCGAGGTGCCGTTGGCGCCGTGCGCCCTGATCGGCGCGCGGAACCTGCGTCGCCTCTTGGCCCCACCTGACGCCGGCCCGATACACGACGTCGCAACCGCCGGCGACTCCGCGCCCGTCCTGCCCGGCGGCATTGCCGCACTCGTGGACGCGATTGAACGCGACGGCCACGGCGTGGTGTTCACCATGGGCAAAGGCGGCGTCGGCAAGACGACAGTGGCGGCCGCGGTCGCCATGGAGCTGGTGAGCCGCGGCCACGCCGTCCAACTGAGCACCACCGACCCGGCGGCGCACATCGCCACCGCGATCGGCGATTCGGTGCCCGGCCTGACGGTGTCGCGCATTGACCCCAAGGCAGAAACGCGCGCCTACAGCGACGAAGTGCTCGCCGGTGCGGCCACCTCGCTCGACGACCGCGGGCGCGAGTTGCTCGCCGAAGATCTGCGCTCACCCTGCACCGAGGAAATTGCCGTCTTTCGCGCCTTCGCACGCCTCGTCGCCGGCGGCGAACAGGGGTTCGTGGTCCTCGACACCGCGCCAACCGGCCACACCCTGCTGTTGCTGGACGCCGCGCAGGCCTACCACCGCGAAGTGTCGCGCGCCGAGGGCGCCGTGCCGGACGCCGTCCGCCGGCTGTTGCCACGCCTGCGCGATCCCCTCTACACGAAAGTGCTGCTGGTGACGCTGCCCGAAGCCACCCCTGTGCACGAGGCGGCCGGCTTGCAGGACGACCTGCGTCGCGCCGGCATCGAGCCCTTCGCGTGGGTCGTGAACCAGAGCTTCGCCGGCGCCGGCATTACCGATCCGATCCTGCGCGAACGCGGCCAGCGCGAGTGGCGCTACCTGCGCGAGGTCGAAGACCGACTCGCGTCGCGAGTGGCGTGGGTGCCGTGGCTTCCGGAAGCACCGGTAGGCGCGGCACGCCTGCTCGCGCTCGCGCGTGGCGACGTCACGGGGTGATGTCTGATTCGCGGGCCAGGCGGTCGCGCTCGGCCGCCGCCCGCTCTTCCTCGTCCCACCGCCGCCGAATCGCCGCCCCGCGCCGGCGCCGGCGCCACACCGCCACCGCCGCCAGCACGATCATGAAGAGCCAGAACGCCTCGCCCGAGGTGACATATGGCACCCACACGGTCCACACGCGCTGGCGATCCCAGAAGCCATCTTCCACGGCGCCCAGCGGTCGGCCGGCCACGGTTGACACCGCCCGATCGAACGGCACCCCCGTGCTGACCTCGCGCAGAATCGCCGCCGGCGCAGCGGCGCCGTACTCGGCAATCAGATCACGGACAAAGGCGGTGGACAGCAGGTAGGCCCGCGACTGCTCGTCCTGGCCGCCGTCGAACATGCGATCGATCTCGCGCGCGCTCAGCCGCGGTCCCGCCACCAGCTCCCACACCAGCCGCGAGCGGTCGCCCAGGTCCCACGGCCGCTCCACCGCCACCGCCAGCCCTTCGTGAAACCAGCGCGGCACTTCCTGGCCACCGGCCGCGCGGCCAATCAACACGTGCGCCACTTCGTGACGCAGCACATCCTCGAGGGTGTCGTGGGGATAGACCGGCGACCTCGACGGAAACAGCACCACCAGGCTGGCGCGGCTGATGGCGTAGCCCGCCGTCCACGCGCTCACGCCGCGCGCCGCCTCGCTGTCTTCGCCGGCCAACACCACCTGGATCGACGGCCCGGGCTCGGCCAACCCAACCGTGCGGACGATGCCCGATAACTGGAGGCGATCGAACGAATCCAGGCGGCGGCGCGCCGAGGCCAAGGCCTCGGGCGCCATCACCACCAGCGCCGGAGCATCCTGCGCCTGGACCGGCGTCACCCATCCAGACGCCGTCAGCAGGGCAACGCCCAGCGCCACCGCGGCCCAGATCCGGCGGCCGCTATGAGACACTATTTCCCGCATGAGCAAAGGCAGACTGGAAGCGTTCAGTGACGGCGTCATCGCCATCATCATCACTATCATGGTTCTGGAGATGAAGGTGCCGCACGACGCCAGCCTTCACGCCCTCTCGGCCCTCTGGCCGGTGTTTCTCAGCTACATCCTCAGCTTCATCATCGTCGGCATCTACTGGAACAACCATCACCACATGCTGCACTCGGTGAAGCACATCACCGGCGGCGTGTTGTGGTGCAACCTGCACCTGTTGTTCTGGCTGTCGCTGATGCCGTTTGCCACCGGGTGGATGGGCGAGAACCATTTCGCGACGCTGCCGGTGGCGCTCTACGGCGTTGTCCTGTTGATGGCGGCGGTCGCCTACTCGCTACTGGTCCGCGCGCTGGTGAAGTGCCACGGCGTGGATTCGGAATTCGCTGCGCGCCTGGGGTCCGACTGGAAGGGCAAGATTCCGCTGATCGTCTACTCGGCCGGCATCGGCCTGGCGTTTGTCAGCCCGTGGATCGCGTTGGCCCTCTACGCGGCGATTGCCGCCATGTGGTTCATCCCCGATACCCGGTTCGAACCAGGACCGCGCTAAGCGGCGACGCGGCACTCAATCAGGAAGTGCCCCGACGACAAGGCCTGGTCGGCCGTCGGCTGCAAACCGGCTGCCTCGGCCAGCCGCACCAGGTCGTCGCGGCTGCGCGGCGTGGCACCGGGCTCGCAAATCACGATCTGCAACAGGTCATCGAGCGCGCGATACAAACCGGGCATCTTGCCGCCAATCACCGGCTCGATAATCAGCAACCGGCTCGAGGCGGACGCCGCCATCGCGGCGGCAACGGTGCGCAACAAAACGATGGCGCGCTCGTCGCCCCAGTTGTGCAGGACGTTCTTGAGCACATAGACATCGGCGCCGCCAGGAATCGACACGAAGAAATCGCCGCCGGCGTAGGTGAGGCGATGGCGCAGGCCGGGCTCGACATCGCGCGCCGCCCGCTCGCACACGTCCGGCCGATCGAAGCAGATCCCCCGCAGGTGCGGCAGGGCCCGGAGCAGACCGCGGACGATGGTGCCGCGGCCACCGCCAATATCCATGACGGTCTGGACCTGCGAGAAGTCGCGACTCCCGGCCAGCACACCAGCGAGCGGCCGCGCCAGATCTTCCATGGCCCGATCGTAGATGTCGGCCGCGGACGGATCGGCGACCAGGTGCTGGTAGAGCGTGGACCCGAGCACGGCAGGCGTGGCCGGCTCCCCTGTCCGCACCGTGTGCGCCATGCCGTGAAAAATCCGCTGATAGTCGCCGGCGGCGAGCCTGCACCACGACCTCACCGACTGGGGATGATCGGCACGCAGGACCTCGGAGTCGGCGGTGTTGGCGAAGGTGCCGGCCGGCTCTTCCTTGAACACGTCCATCGCCGCCAGCAAATGGAGCACACGCCGCAAGGGCATCTCCTGCACGCCGGCGGCGATTGCCAGTTCGCCAGATGTGCGCGGGCCGCCTGCCAGCAGGTCGGCAATGCCAAGCTCGGCGGCGATGCCCACCGCCGAGGCCACCCACCCACTGCACGCCAGGTATCCGGGATTCATCGTTTCTCCAGCGCGGGAGCGCGCATGGCCCGGTGGACGGCCGACGCCACCGCGCCGACATTGGGCGGACGCAGCATGGTGATGTGCGTGCCGTTCACCACGGTGGTGGTCACCGGTTGCCGGCTCCACGCCGACCAGCCGAGGTCAGGGCCGGCCGCATCCCGGTTACCCAACGCTTCGTCTCGCTCGCTCGCGCGCACGACATGGATCGGCAGATCGAGCGGCACCGCGCCTGGACGATACGTTGCGGCCGAGATGACATTGGCGCGGTAGAGCGACATGTAGCGGCGCACAAACTCGCTAGTGGTCTCGGGCGGCAGCACACCGGCGCGGAGCAGCACGCCGGCCAGCCACTCCCCTCCCTCGGCCGTCGACCCATGGTCGGCGAGGCGCAGGTCGATGTCGTAGAGCCGCTCGATCCGCACCGCGATGTGCCGCGACCAGTCGCGTCCCTCGATGTCGTCGTCCGCCTCCCGGCCAGGAGCGGCGTTATCGAGCACCACCAGGCCGGCGACGGCGGCTCCCTGGTCCAGCAGTTGGCGCGCCACCTCGAAGGCCACCAGCGCACCGAACGAGTGGCCCACGAGGATGGGCGCACGAGATGCGGCCACGGCCCGAATGTCTGCCGCATACACCGCGGCCAGCGCCGGGATGTCGGTTGGCATGGGCGCCGCGCCCGTCAGGCCGACGGCGTCGGCACCACTCACCGCAACGTCCGGCCCCATGGCCCGCGCCAGGTCATCGAAGTACAGCAGGCTGCCGCCAGCGCCGGGGAACAGCACGATCGGCGATCCGTCCGGCGACGCCGTCAATGGCACGAGGGTGCTGGTCCGCGCCGACGCGGTGCGCTGCCGGATCCAGTTCGCCAACTGCGCGAGGGTGCGATGCGTGAACAACGTGGCCAGCGGCATCTCGATCGCAAACTCGCGATCGATCAGGCCGGCCAGCCGGACCGCGCGCAGCGAATGGCCACCGAGATCAAAGAAGTCGTCGCCGGGCGTCACTGCCGCCACGTCGAGGATCGCCGACCACAGCCGGGCCAGCCGCCGTTCCACCAGGTCCCTCGGTGCCGCCGGCCGCTCGGCCGGCTCGACGCGAACGAGCGCGCGCAGCACTCCCGCATCCGCCTTGCCGTTGGCCGTGACCGGTATTGCCTCCACCACGTGAATGGCCGGCAGCATGTACGGAGGGAGCCGGTCGGCCAGCCACAAGGCGATACCCGGTGACGAAATCGCCACCGCGCCCGGCGCGGGCACGACCCACGCCAGCAGCGTCGAGGCGTCGGCACCGTCGCGATCGGGCAACACCACCGCGCGCGCAACGTCGGGATGCGACGCCAGCACGGTTTCGACCTGCGACAGCTCAATGCGATAGCCGCGCAACTTCACCTGTCGATCTTCCCGTCCCATCAACAGCAGCCCGCCACCGGCCAGGCGCCGCGCCACGTCGCCGGTGCGATAGGCGCGAACGCCGCCCGGCAAGGTCACAAACCTCGCCGCCGTCTGCTCAGGATCGTTGATGTAGCCGCGGGCCAGGCTGGCGCCCGACACGTAGACTTCGCCCGGCACGCCCACCGGCACCGGCCGGCGCGCCTCGTCCAGCAGCCACACCGAAGTGCCGGCGATCGCACGATCGAGCGGCACGGTCGCCGATGCGAGCGGGCGCCCGGGATCGATCGCATGCGTGATCACGCCGACCGTCGTTTCAGTCGGGCCATAGTGGTTGAAGACGCGGCAAGCCGACCGGCGCGCCAGCGCCAGGGCCCACTCGGATGGCGACGACTCGCCGCCGAAGATCAGCGCCTGGCGAGGCATGACGGGTTGGTTGGCATCGACCAGCGCCTGCCAGTGCGACGGCACAATCTTCAGATAGTCGATCTGGTGGGTCGACAGGTAGTCGCAGAACCGCCTGGGCTCAGTGGCGACCTCATTCGAGACCAGGTGCAACACGCCGCCGGTGGCCAGCGATCCAAAGAGCACGGTGTGTCCCAGGTCGGCGGCGATGGTCGAAACCATGGCATGACGCGCATGCGGCGCAATGGCCAGATCGGCCACGATGCTGGCGGCGTAAGTTGCGAGGGAGCCGTGCTCGACCGCCACGCCCTTGGGGGTGCCGCTGGAGCCGGAGGTGAAGATCACGTAGGCCAGATCGTGCATCGCGGTGTCGGAGGCCGCGCGCGGGGGGCCGGCCTCGCCGGTGACTTCAATCGTCCCGCCGCGACCATCGACCACAACCGTCGCACCGGCCTGCGCGAGCATGGCGGCACGCACGCCGTCGGGCAGCGCCGGGTCGAGCGGCACAAAGGCGCCGCCGGCGCGAAGGATGCCCACCAGGCCAACGACGAAACTGGTGGACCGTGGCATCACCAGTCCCACCGGGACGTTGGCACCGACGCCTCGCTGCCTCAACTCGCCGGCCAGCACGCCCGCGCGCGCCCACATCTCGCCGTACGAAAGGACACCGTCTTCAGCCACCACGGCCGGGAGAGCCGGCGTGGCCGCCGCGTGCGCGGCGACGGTGTGATGAATGGGGTGCTGCACGGCCGCATCGGGTTCGCGCCCCACCAGTTCCGGCCGATCGCTGCCGGGCCCGAGCGGCAACGTCGCAATCGGTTGCTGGGCATCGCGAACCACTTCGACCAGCGCATGCGCAAACGCATCGCCGATCGACTGCACGGTGCCGCGGTCGAACAGATCGACGTTGTAGCCAAGGGCCGCCCGCAACTGGCCGGCGTCTTCAATGATCGTGAGCGTGAGGTCGAACTTGCCGTCGGCCTGTGGCAGTTCGATCACCGATGGCAGGTCGGCGCCGGCAGGACCCCGCCGGCTCAGGTAGTTGAACGTAAGGTCGAAGATCGGCGAGCGGCTGGGATCGCGCGGCACCTTCAGCCGTTCCACCAGTAACGGGAACGGAAAGTCGCCGTGGGCCAGTGCGCCGCGGGTGGCGCGGTGCACTTCGGCCATGAACGACTGGACGGTGTCTGACACCGCCACCGCGGCGCGCACAACGACCGGTTCCACGAAGTAACCGACCACGCCGGCGAACTGGGGCTGGCTGCGGCCAACGGTGGGAATGCCGATTACGAGGTCGCGCTCGCGTGTCCAGCGGTGCAGCACGGTCAGGAACACGGTGAGCCAGGCAACAAACGGCGTCACGCCAGCAGCCCGGGCCATGGCCTGGACGGCGGCGGCGTGCGCGTTGGGCAAGTCAATGTGCACGGAGTCGCCACGGTAGGTCTGAATGGCCGGCCGCGGCCGGTCGAGCGGCAGGTCGAGCCGCGCGCGCGGTTCGGCGAGCGCCGCTTGCCAGAACTGCCACAGCTCATCGCCCTTCGGGCCGGTAAGCATCTCCTGTTGCCAGCGGACGAAGTCAGCGTAGGTGTACCGCGACGCAGCCTGCGGTCGCTCGTCACCCGTCTGTACGGCAGCGCACGCAGACGCAAGATCGCGACGAAGGAGTTCGAGCGACCAGGCATCGCAGGCCACGTGGTGCATCGTCATCAGCAACGTCGGCTGCTCGCCCTCGAACCAGTGAAAGCGAATGGGTGGTTCGGTGGCCAGGTTGAAGGGCCTGGCATGGGATGCAGCCATGGCGCCGGCGCGGGCCGCGGCGGTCCAGCCCAGGGTATCGGTGCCGGTCCACTGCTCCGCCGGTTCGGCGTCGATTTCTTGGGCCGGCTCGCCCTCGTGTTCGACGAACCTGGTGCGCAGCATCGGATGGCGCTCAATCAACAGGCGGGCTGCCGCCCGCCACTGCGCGGCGGAACCGGAGGCCGGCTGCAAGGGCATCGACTGGTTGTAGGCGGCGCTTTCGGGCGCGAGTTTCCACAGGAACCACAGGGCGCGTTGTCCATACGACAGCGGCACCCGGGTTTCGCCGGCGGCGATGGCGGCCGACGACCGCCGATCGGGAACGGCCGTCTGCAAACGGCCGGTCAGCGAGGCAATGGTGGCGGTCTCCACCAATTCCGATGGCGCGACCACCACGCCGTAGTCCTGCTGAATCTGCGACGCCACCTGCAGGGCCAGCAGCGAGTCGATGCCGGCATCGCGCAACAACTGGTCGGGATCGAGCGCGCGGCCTTGGGGCATCAGCAGGACAGCGCCGACCACCGCCTGCAGGTACGACGCCGCGTCGCCTCGCTTTGCAGCCGGACCAGCCTGCCGCTCGGGCTGAGGCTGCGGGGCGCGGTCGCCACGCCGGCTCGCTGCGTCGATCCAATATCGCTCGCGCTCGAATGGGTATCCCGGCAAGCGCGCGCGGGGGCCCGGACCCGCTTGCGCCTCCCCGTCACTCCCATTGTCGTCGCTGGAGGCGGCGGGTCGCTCCGCACTTTCAGCGATCGCGCGCAGTTGCCGCACAGCGTCGACCATTGACACGGCCAGGACCTCGCGCCGCTTCGCAAACTGCGCCCGTCCCGTCACCAGGGTGCGCGCGACCGCCGGCAGATCGAGATCAGGATGCGCCTCGAGGTGATCGGCCAGCCGCCGCGCCACCTCGCAGAGTGCCCGATCGCTACGGGCTGAAATCGGCAACCGCCAGGGGCCGATGCCCGCGGTCGCGGTCAACGCCGTGGGCGGCGCGGAACCCACAATGACATGCGCGTTGGTGCCGCTGATGCCGAAGCTGCTGACGCCGGATAACTCGTGCGCCAGGGCCTCGTGCGGCTCCAGCTCGGATACCACCGACGCCGAGAACGCGGCCCAATTGGCGAGTGGATTGGGCGTGTGAAAATGCAGCGACGGCACCAGCGCGCGGTGCGCATGCTGCAACACCACCTTGATCAGGCTGGCGACGCCGGCGGCCGCTTCGAGGTGGCCCAGGTTGGACTTCACCGCGCCCAGGCGCAGCGGCGGCCGCGAATTGCCAAACACCTGCGCCAGGGCATTGATCTCGATCGGATCGCCAAGTGCCGTACCGGTGCCGTGTGCCTCGAGGTAGCCAATGTCCACGGGCTCACATCCCGCATCGGCCATCGCAGCGTGGACCACCGCCTGCTGCGACGATCCGCTGGGCACGGTCAGGCCGCTGGTGCGGCCATCGTGGTTGAGGGCCGAGCCGCGGATCACCGCCAGCACGTGATCACCGGCGGCGGTCGCATCCGACAGGCGCTTCAACACCACCATGCCGCAACCTTCGCCGCGCACGTAGCCGTCGGCGCCGGCGTCAAAGCTCGCCGAGCGGCCGGAGGCCGACAGCGCGCCGGCGTGGCTCAGGAAGATGGTCGTCTCGGGATTGATCAGCAGGTTGACGCCGCCGGCCAGGGCCGCATCGCTTTCGCCGCGGCGCAGGCTCTGCACGGCCAGGTGAACGGCGGCGAGCGACGAGGAGCAGGCGGTATCGATCGCCAGCGCCGGTCCGCGCAGGCCGAGCACGAACGACAGGCGTCCGGCCGCGGTCGCGGCCATGTTGCCGGTGGCGATGTAGCCGCCGGCCGCGAGCCGCTCGTCCATCGACAGCCGCATGGCGTAGTCGGCGTTGCTGATACCGACGAATACTCCTGTCGGCGATCCAACGAGCGATCGCGGATCGATCGCGGCGTGCTCAAGCGCCTCCCACGACACTTCGAGCAGCAGGCGCTGCTGCGGGTCGAGCGCCAGCGCTTCGCGCGGCGAGATGCCGAAGAACCCGGCATCAAATCCCGTGATCTCGTTCAGGAAGGCGCCGAACGAGGCTCGCCGCCGCACCAGCTCGTCACCAGTCGCCACATCGAGCGTTGGGTCCTCGCGATTCGCCGGGGTCGTGGTGACGGCGTTGAAGCCGTCACTCAGGCGATCCCAGAACGCTTCGGGCGTGTCCACGCCGCCGGGCAAGCGGCAGCCGATGCCCACCACCGCGATCGGCTCGCGATCGCGGCCGGCCACGGCGCGACGCGCCGCCGGAGCATGGGCCGTGCCCGACTCGAGCTCGGCGACGGCCTGCGCCAGTTGCGCAATTGATGGATGGTCGAACGGCAGGGTCTGAGGCAGCGGCACCGCGGTTCGGGTCGCCAGACGCTCGACCAGTTCGAGGCAGCCGATCGATCCCAGGCCGAGGTCGAAGAAACCGCGAGACGGATCGAGATCGCCGGCAGAGCTCACCTCGAGCAACGACGCGACTGCCGCGGTCACGACCTCCAGCCACGGCCCGGCCGCGACCGGGACGACGGCAGGAGATTCTGGCGCAGGATCGAGCACCGGAACGGCCGCCACCGTGGCACCGGAGACGGGGGCGGCGCCAAGGATCGGCGCCACCGCGTCCATCACCGCCGGTTGCAGCCGGCGCCAATCCAGGTCGTGCCCCAGCACGAACAACTGCGCGAGCGCGGCACACAGTTGCGCCCGCAGGTCGCGGCCCTCGATATTGGTGGCGATGGTGGTGACGCCGGTTCCGCGCAGGGTGTCGCGGACAAAGCCCGACAGCCGATCGCCGGCGCCGACCTCGACAAAGGTGGTGATGCCGTCGGCATGCAAGCGCTGCACGACTTCGCGAAAGCGCACTGGCGAACGCCACTGAGCGGCCAGGACGCCGCGAATGGCGTCGGGATCCGAGGGAAGGCGGTCGACCGTGGTCGCGCTCCACGCCGCCAATCGCGGCGCGCGAATCGCCAGCTTCTGATAGTGCCGCCGCAGGGCGGTGTCTGACACCTGGAGCAGAGGCGTGTGCACGGGATGTTCGACTGCCGGCAGGCGGAACACCACTTCCCGGCGGGCGCGCGCGGCCTGCTCGACCTGTTCGAGCACGGACGTCTCGCCCCACACCACAATCTGCTGCGGACAATTGTCGAGCGACACGCACAACTGCGGCGGGTCGGCGTTCAAGAGCGGCTCGATGATCGGGCGCGAGGCCGCCGACAACGCCAGCATCCCGAGCGTCGATGCCTCGGGCGCCCGGGCCAATCCGGTTTCGCGCCGCAGGTCCCAGAGCAGCGTGACCAGCGTGGCGTAGTCGTCCACCATGCCCGCCGCCACCAGCACGGCGTTCTCGCCGAAGCTGTGACCGACCATGGCGTCGCAGGCAAAGCCAAAGTCCTGCAGCAGGGCCCACATCGCCAGGTCGGCGAGCAACTGCGAGTCGAGCACCTCGGCCGCCGGCCCATTTGCCGCGGGAGGTCCGGCGCCGGCGCCACGGCCCGCGCGATCGCGAACCGGACGCAGCGTCTCGCTCCACACATCGACGGCGGGAAAGACGGCGCACAGGTCCTTGAGCAGCGCGGTTGGCCGTTGGCCGAGGCCGGGGAACAGGCAGGCAACACGGCTTGGCGCGAGCGCGGTCCCTGAGAACGTGGTGCCCGCGACGCTCAACGCCCGCTCGGCGTCGCCGCTCTCCAGGTGTGACAGCGCGCGCGCCCTCCGCTGGTCAAACTCAGCCGTGGTGGTGGCGACAATGGCGAGGCGGTGCGGGGCCGGTGGCAGTCGCGCGCAAGACTCGGCCAGTGCCGGCAGATTGCCGCTCGCCGCCCCGCGCACGAGCGTGGCAAGGTCGGCAATGCTGCACGCAGAGAATGCAAACAGGTGGCAACCGGCGAGGTCTGACATCGAGGGCTGCACTATACTATCGCGCAGCGTCCATCCTCGACGGGCGCCGCGCGCAGAGATCATTCATGTCGTCATCACCACAGCCCGCTTCGAGCCGCGCCGGAGACTTGAACGCCGTGCGCTGGGTCGAGTTTGCCAGCCACGCCGACGTCCGCGGCACGCTCACGGCGATCGAGGGCGGCCAGGATGTGCCGTTCGACATCAAGCGCATCTACTTCGTGCATGACGTGCAGGCCGAACGCGGCGGCCACGCGCACCGCGACACCCACCAGGTGGTCACCGCGGTCTCGGGCCGCTGCGAGCTGACGCTGTCGGACGGCGAGCGCGAAGTCTCCTTTGTCCTTGACGACCTGCGGCGGGGCATCTACATCGGGCCCATGCTGTTCATTCGCACCGCCAATTTTTCGCCTGGCACGGTGCTGGTGTCGATGGCCAGCAGCCACTACGACAAGGCGCGCTCGCTGCGATCGTGGCCCGAGTACCTGGAGGCGATTCGCCCGTGAGCCCGTTCTCCGACGCCGACGCCAAGGCCGCTGACGGCTACCTGCGATCGGCGATCGCCACCGACGGCCATCACCGCACCATGGCGGAGGTGGAGGCGTGGTTTGCCGGGCAGCGCCGCGAGTTGCACATGGCGGTCAGGCAGGTGCCGTTTGCCGAGCTGTCGGGCTGGGCGTTCAGCGGACCTCCGGTCAGCCTGTCGCATGCCTCCGGCAAGTTCTTCTCGGTGGAGGGCATCCGCGTTCACACCGACGCCGGCCCGTTGCCGACCTGGGATCAACCGATCCTCCATCAACCCGAAGTCGGCATCCTCGGCATCATCACCTGCGTGTTCGGCGGCGTCCGCCACTTCCTGATGCAGGCCAAGGTGGAACCGGGCAACATCGACGCCGTGCAGTTGTCGCCGACGGTGCAAGCCACCCGCAGCAACTACACGCGGGTCCACGGTGGATCGGCGCCGCCCTACCTCGAGTACTTTCGCGACCGCTCGCGGTCGCGCGTACTGGTCGACGAGCTGCAGAGCGAGCAGGGCGCCCGTTACCTGCAGAAGCAGAACCGCAACATGATCGTCGAGGTCGACGAGGAGCTGGCGGTCGGCGAGCGTTTCTGCTGGATGACGCTGGCCCAGATCAAGCAACTGCTGAAGCGCGACAACGCGGTCAACATGGACACCCGCACCGTGCTGGCGTGCCTGCCACTGCTCGGCCGCGGTCCGCAGGCCCTCGACAGCCGCGAGATCGACGGCCCACCGCTCTTGATCGGCGACCTGCAACTCGGCGGCTTCGCCCGCGAATTGCTGACCTCGGCGGTCGACGGCCATCGGCCGCTGCATCCGCTCCGCGAGCTCATGCAGTGGCTCACCGACCTGCGGGCCACCCACGAACTGCGGATCGAACGGCAATCGCTCACCGAGCTGTCCGGCTGGACGGTCACCGACACCAGCATCAGTCACCCGGCAGGCCGGCACTTCTCGGTGATCGGCGTCGATGTCGAATCCGGCGTGCGCGAAGTCCGGCGCTGGCAGCAGCCGCTGGTGGCGCACCACGGCCTCGGCCTGAACGGCTTTCTGCTGCAACGCCGCAACGGCGTGCTGCACTTCCTGGTGCGGGCGTGCATGTATCCCGGCAACCGCCAGTTGTTTGAATTGGGCTCGACGGTGTCACGGTCGAACGCCGACGCGCATCTCGATACGCCCGGCGCACCGCCGTTCCTCAACCTGATTCACCACGCGCCGGCAGAGTGGGTGCGCTACCACGCGATTCAATCGGAAGAGGGCGGCCGTTTCTACCAGTACCAAAACCGCTACCGCATCGTCGAGGCGCCCGAGGGGTGGCCGATTGAAGACAGCCCGCGACACCGCTGGATGACGCTGGGCCAGATTGAGCAGTTGCTCCACCACGGCTATTTCAACGTCGAGGCGCGCAACCTGCTGGCCTGTCTCGACCTGTGCGACGGGGGCCAGGGCTGGAGGCATTAATCCTGGGCTGGTCGTCGATTGCCAGGCGCCGTGTGCTGCCGGCCCTGGCCAGTAACGGCGCGGCCCGCATCGATGTCGCCTCCCTGACCCACGACGTGGTGTTGCCAGACGGGGTCCTGGGATCGGTCTATCGGTCGTACGACGAGGCCCTCGACCGATCGACGGCGCCGCTGGTCTACGTTTCCTCCCGCAACCACGATCATCTCCACCTGGTGCTGCGGGCACTGGCCTCGGGCCGGCACGTGGTGGTCGACAAGCCCGCGGCCCTGGCCGTGGCCGAGGTCGAACAGATGGTGGCGGCCGCGGCGCGCGCCGGCCGGTTGATTGCCGAGGCGACGGTGTGGTCGTGGCATCCGCAGATTCAGCAGCTGGTGCAGTTGACCGCCGAGGCCGGGCCGCTGGCCAGCGTGGTGGCGCTATTCAGTTTCCCGGTGATGCCCGCCGACAACTTCCGGATGCAGGCGTCGGCCGGCGGCGGCATGCTCTGGGACCTGGGGCCGTACGCGGTGTCGGCGTCGCGGGTGTTCTTTGGTGAATCACCGGTCGAGGTGGCCGCTCATGCGCATCGGGCGGAGGGGGCGGCGGTCGATACCGCGTTCGACGTGATGATGCGCTACGCCAGCGGCAGCAGCCTGATGGGGCGCTTCGGCATGCACACGGCCTATGTCAATCGGCTCACGCTGGTCGGCACCGCGTTCGAGGCCACGCTCGATCGCGCGTTTACCTCGGCACCCGATCAGCCGGCAGCCATTGTCGGCCAGCGGCACCAGGCGCCGCTCGCGATCACGGTTCCGGCGGCTGATGCTTTCGGGTGTTTCCTGGCCGCCGTCGTGGAGGCGATCGAGGACGGCCGGCCCGATGCCTTCGCGACGGTGATGCTAGCCGACGCGGCTGCCCTGCACGAGCTCCGGCGCGCGGCCGGTGTCTGACACCGTCGAGACCCCCAGCGATTCCAGTTCGGCGAGCAGGCCGCGGCACCGGGCCGCGGCGGCCTCATCCTGCCCGAGATCCTTGACGAGATAGGCCAGCCGCTCGAGCGCCTTCTCGAGGCGCAGGTTGGCGGGTTGGCTGATGCCGGGCATGAACGGGCGCATGAACGCGGGCTGCCACAAGTCGTGGACGGCGCGGTCGCTCTGCCACCGCGCGGCGAGCAGCGTCTCCGAGCGAAGGCGCTGGGCGGTGAACGAATCCATGCCGTTGTGCTTCCAGGTCCAGGGATTGGTGACGTCGAGGTCGAACAGCGGCGCGTCATCCCACACTGGCATGGTCTCGTCGCTGAACATGAAGAAGTGGACGTTGAAGAGCCCCTCGTACTGCTTGACCAGGAAGTCGTGGGTGAGCTGGTAATCGTCTGGGGTCTCGCCCGGATAGCCGGCCATGAACGAGGCGCGGACCTCGATGCTGGAGCCGCGCAGGGCCTCGACCGCCCGGTAGTTCTGCGCGAGCGTCACCTTCTTGTCCATGTTCTTGAGCGCGGTCGCGTTCATGGCTTCGAAGCCGATGAACAGGCGCCGGCAGCGGGCGGCTTCGAGTTGCTGGACCACCTCGCGGGTCCCGAGGGTGTTGGCGCGCGAGTAGCCCTCCCACGGCACGCCAAGCGCCGGCAGCAGCTCAAGCAGGCGCTTGAAGCGCGGCGGCGGAATGGTGAAAGTGGAATCGTAGGCGCGAATCAGCTCGGCGCCGTTGTCCTCGGCATAGCGCGACCAATCGGCGACGATCTTCTCCGCCGACTTGTAGCGCCACTGGGGCGACGCCGCCGGGAACGAACAGAACTTGCAGGTGAAGGGACACCCGCGCATCGACTCGTAGGGCACCATCTGCTGGCGGCCCTTGAAGACCGGTGACGGGTGAGCCTCGATGTCGATGTACTGCACGGGCGGCGCCTGGATGTGGCCCTGCTCGTCGCGCCACGTCAGGTTCGGCACCTTTGACAGGTCGCGGTCGCCGCCGAGGGCGGCCAGCAGCGCCGGCAACCCGGCTTCGGCGTCGCCGCGCACGATGAAGTCGACATCGGGATGCGCGGTCAGGATTTGCGCGTACTTCAGGTTGCTGTATTGCCCGCCCATTACCAGCGTGGCCGACGGGTAGCGATCGCGAATCCAGCGCACCGCCTTGGCCAGCGAGGCGACGTCCCACACGAAGGTGGTCGACAGCCCGATCACGTCGAAGCGGCCCGGTGGCGGTTCGGCGTTGCCATGCCAGATGGCGTCGATGCTGAGCCACTCGTACTCGATGTCGTGCGCCTCGAGAATCGATCGCACGGTGGCGGTCGGCAGGTGGGGCGCGGTGCCCAACCACGGCCGCAGTAGCGGCGTGCCATGCTCACCGCCAATCCTGAACTGGCGAAGGTCAACCGGCCGCCCGGCCATGCGGGCGTAGGCGCTCGACACGCCGGGCGCGATCTTCTCCTCGAGCAAGGTGCCTTCAAGGGCGTGGGTGTTCAGGAAGGAGGGCCCAAGACCGGAAATCAGAAGTACCCGCAGCGACATGATGTTGGCCGCGAGAATACCACTAACGCGCGGATGGCGCGCCGTGCAGCAACCGCTCGTACAACGCCAGCCATTGGTCGCGCTCGCGCTGGCGGCTCATCCGTGCGGCCAGGGCAAGCCCGCCTGCCGACAGCCGCTCGGCCAGCTGATGGTCGGTCAGAACGCGGGCGATCGCCGCGCCCATTTGATCGCGCTCGCCGTGCGGCACCAGCAGCGCCGATTCACCATCGACCAGCACTTCGCGCATGCCGCCCACCGCCGTCGCCACAATCGGCACTCCCCGTGCGGCGGCTTCAAGCACGGCATTGGCGCCACCTTCGCTGGCCGACGGCTGCACGTAGACATGCATCGCGGCCAGGTGACGGCCAATCGCCGAGGGCTCGAACTGGCCGGTCACGATCGTCTCGTCAGAGAGGCCCAGTTCCCCGATCAGCGTGCGCGACCACGACTCCTCATCCGCATCGCTGAAGAACCCTCCCAGGTACAACGCTCGGCGGCGTTCGCGTGGCACGGTGGCGTAGGCGCGGATCAGCAGCGGCACATCCTTCACCGCGCGGAACTCGCCGATCGTGCCAACGATGCCGCGGCGGGTGTCACTCAGTGACCAGGCTGGTTCACCGGCCGGCGGATCGGCCACGCCGTTGCGGATCACCGAGCTGCGGCCGGCCACCGGCACTTCTTCGGCTGCGCGCGCGAGGCAGGTGTCGTTGACCGAGGTAATCCAGGTCACCGACCGAAGCGTCGCCAGCAGCACGGTGCGCACCACTGGCTGCTCGAGCAGCACCATGGCGTCGCTGCCGCGCAGGCTGGCAATTGACGGCCGGCGGCCGCGCATGGCGGCGTACACGCACGCAACAGCGGCCGTGAGAAAGAAACCGTGGAACAGGGCGAAGCCGTGGCGGTCGTCCAGTCCACGCATGGCCTGCCGCAAAGCGAACTGCGCCGGTGATGACGAGGGGTCGGCCTGGTAGACGCGGTGCACGGTGACGGCGCCGTCGTGGCCGGTCTCCACTTCTCCAACACCGTGCGGCCGTTCGATCGCCACCACGACGTGGACGTCGTAGTGCTCGGACAGGTCACGGGCCAACCGCTGCGCGGCGGCCGCCACTCCGCCGGGCTGAGGCGGATAGGTTGACGTGCTCAGGCAGATGGCAGGGCGGCTCATCGTGGCACCATCACGATCACGATCCCGAGGTCTCCGGCTGATGCCGGGTCGGCGACGCGCCGTCCACGACAGCCAGCCACGACCCGTCGGCGCGCTGGACGGCGTCGATATGGTGCATGCCAACGGCGTTCCACCCCGAGCGGCTGGCGCGCAGGATCGGACTGGACGGCCGCTCGCGTTCTTGGTAGCGCGACTCGGTCAACGCCAGCACATCAAACGCGCGCAGGCTGTGGCCATAGGTGGGCCAGCCGTCCTGGGCGAACCGCACGAGCTGCCCTGCATCGATCAGCATGCGGCCCCCGGGCCTGGTTCGCGACCGATTGCCGGGCCACAGCGGACTGGCCGGATGCGGCTGCCAGGGTCCCTCGAGTTCGCGGCTCGAGAACAGGCACAGTTCGTCGAGGCCGCGTTGCGCGAACAGCCACCATCGATCGTCGTGACGGGTCACGGTCGCATCGGCGAATGGTCCGGTGGCCAGCGTGGCGATGCGGCGCCAGCCCTTGGGAAAATCCTCGGCGACATACAGGTAGATGCCGTGGTCACGCCGTGACTCCGGAATCATGAACACCTGGCCGTTGGCGGCGAAGACGTGGGGGTACGACAGGTGAAACGGTTCACGCAGCACCGACTCGCGATACGTCCAGGTGAGGCCGGCGTCGCTGCTGGTGGCGTAGGCGATCTCGCCGCGGCCGGTCGCCGCGTTCCACACCTCGCAGAACAGGTACCAGCGGCCTTCGATGATGATCAAGAACGGATCGGCGATGGCGCGGGCCGGCAGGTCGGTGACATCGGCCGCCATCAGCGCCGGGCGCGCGCCGGTGTGAGCCGGAGCCAGCTCGGCCAGCGAGGCGCCGACATAGACATCAATGGACCATTGGAGTTGCCACACGTCTCGAATCTGCGGAGCAGCGACTGTATACTGCGATCACGATGACGCGCAACGCATTCCGGAGACCGCGTTGAGTTCGACCGGCTCGCCCACCTTCTGCGTCGTCCCCTGGATCCACGTCTTTGGCGATGAGCGCGGCCTGATGCGGCCGTGCTGCAAGACGCTGGACGCCGAAGCCCGCACCATTCACCACCTCGATGCCGACGGGCGCGCCTTCACGGTGCACCGTCCGGGCGACATCGAAGCCGGATGGCAGTCCGAGCTGATGCGCGGCATGCGCCGCGACATGCTCGACGGCCGCCAGCCGCGCATCTGCGCCAGTTGCTTTGGCGAGGAAGCGCTGGCTATTCGCAGCTACCGCAACGACATCAATGCGATGCATCCCGGCCTGGAGGAAGCGGCCGCCGCCGCCACCGCCGCCGACGGATCGGCGCCGCTCTCGCTGGTGCGCAGCCTGGACGTGCGGCTCGGCAACATGTGCAACCTGATGTGCCGCATGTGCTCGCCGGTCTCGTCGCGGCTCTTGATCCCCGAATGGCGGCTCCTGTATCAAGTGGAGAACGAAGAGGACAACGCCAAGCTGACGGCGATGGAGCACGTCAACTGGTTCGATCGCGACGACTTCTGGACCAACTGCGAACACCTGTTGCCGGGCATGACCCACCTGCACTTCGCCGGCGGCGAGCCCATGATCATCACCCGCATGCTCGACTTTCTCGAGCGCGTGATCGAAACCGGTCACGCCGGCCACATCTACCTCAGCTACGTCACCAATCTGACGATCCTGCCGGAACGGGTGATCAAGCTGTGGCCGGCGTTCAAGGGTGTGACCTTGACCGGCAGTCTCGATGGCCACGGGCCAATCAACAGCTACATCCGCCATCCCGCCAAGTGGGACCGCATCGAAGACAACCTTGGCCGGTTGATCGGCACACCCGCCTTGTTCAACCTGGATTACCTCACCATCAACACCACGGTCCAGGCCTACAACATCCTCCACCTGACCGACTTCTTTGAGTACATGCTGGCCCAGGTCGGAACCAACGTCCGCGTCTATCCGCGGCTATCGCTGCTTAGTTGGCCCGCGTGCTACAGCATCCAGGTGCTGCCGCCCGCCCTCAAGGCGCTGGCCGAAGCGCGGCTGCGCGCCTTCGTTCAGCGGTGGACCGGTCGCTGGCCGGTGGTCGACGATGATCTCGATAATTTCATCAGCTCGATCGACGGCGTGATCGCGCACATGCACGCCGCCGACCGCTCGCACGAACTCCCGGACTTCTTCGCCCGCACGCGCGTCCTCGACGGCTCCCGCCAGCAGGATCTGCGTAGCGTCGCGCCGGAGTGGTCGCCGTTTGTCGACGCCGGCGCCGCGGCGCCAGCCTGATGCCAGCCCACCGGCTGCTGACTCTCGCCGCCGCCGACCGCCCTGGCCTGGTCAGCGCCCTGCAGCGGCTGCGCGAGCAGCCGCTCGACGCGCTGGCCGCCACCCTGGACCGCCAGCCGGCCACGAGCGGCCGCGAGCGCATCGCCATCCTTGCCCCTCTCGATGCCATCGCCGCCAGTCTTGACGCAGCCATCGCGCGGCTGCCGGCGCTGTCGTCGCCGCGCTGGGTGTCGCGGCCGCATGGCATCTACTTTCGATCGGGTTACCGGCCCGGGCGGGTCGCGTTCCTGTTCCCGGGCCAGGGTTCCGAGCACATCGGCATGCTGCGCGAACTGCGCCGCCGCTCACCGATCGTCGCGCGCTGGTTTGACGCGCTCGAGCAGGCGGCGATCGAACTCGGCCGGCCGTCGCCGGCGCGCCTGCTCGAGCCCGAGGACACCGACGAAGCTCGCCGCGGCGCCGAGCGGGCCCTGCGCCGCATGGAAGAAGGCGCGCAGTTGGGCAGCGTCGCCGCACTGGCCATGCACGAGGTGGCGCGCGCCCTGGGCCTGCGCGCCGATGTGCACGTGGGCCACAGCAACGGCGAACACCCGGCAGTGATTGCCGCCGGCCGCGTGGCGGCGCCGATTGACGAAGTCTGCCGGGGATTCCTGCAGTTGGGCATCGCCGGTTCCCTGCTGCCGCGCCCGGTCAGAAACGAGAGCTTGCTGACGATTGCCGCGGTGCCGGCCGATCGCCTGGAGCAGTGGCTCGACCAGCGGCGCGGCGTCATTCACTTCGCCATGGACAACTGCCCCAGCCAGGCCGTGGTCGGCGGCGCCGCCGATGACATCGAACGTTTCGCCGCCGACGTGGTCGCCGCCAACGGAATTGCCGCGGCCTTGCCCTTCGAGCGGGCGTACCACACGCCGCTTTTTCACGACTGGTCAGCAACGCTCGCCACTTATTACGAGCGCCTACCCATCGTGACCGCGGCCACGCCGGTCTACTCGTGCCACACGGTGGCGCCGCTGCCAGACGACCCGGCCGCCTGCCGCCAGACCATGGCGGCACAATGGATGGGCCGGGTGCGGTTCGCCGACACCATCCGCCACTTGCACGACCACGGCATTACCACCTTCATCGAGCTCGGCCCAGACAATCGCCTGACCCCCTTTGTCGAAGACACGCTGCGCGGGCGGCCGCACGTGGCCGTCAGCCTCAACGCCGCCGGGCGCGACGAGGCGACCCAGCTGCGCACGGCCCTGGGCGAATTGTTCGTGGCCGGCTTCGACCTCGATCCGCGTGCGGTCGACGCGCTCTGGCAACGACCGGCGGATCGGCGCGACGGCATCGCCGGCGAGGCAACGCCGGAGCAGATCGCGGCCGTGCACCGCCGCCTGATCGCCGATGCGCGCGTCCGCCTCGCCCGCGCCAGCGCCCTGGTGGCGCCCGCGGCGGCGCGGCCAGTTGCCGTGCCCGCGCCGCTCATCGGCGACGTCACCGAGCAGGGTGCGTCGGGACTGCGCGCGAGCACCACGTTCACGCGGGTGACGCATCCGTGTGTGGAACACCATGCGCTCGGCCGCATGAGCACGGCTCACCCTGAGGCCGGCAGCTCGCTGCCGGTGATCGCGTTCACGATGAGCCTTGAGATCGTGGCCGAGGCGGCGCGCCGGCTGAGCGGACAGCCGGTACACACCATCCGGAGTGCGCGCGGCTCGCGGTGGCTGGCGCTCGACCACGGCACGCTCGACCTGGACATTCACGCCGAAGGCGCCGACGCCATCGTGGTGAAGCTACGCGACCGCGGCGCCGCCGTGCCCATGCCGGCATTTGAGGCCACCGTCACGGCGGAGCCGGCGCGCCCGGTGGAGATCGCCGACGACCCGTCGGCGACGGCGCCGCAACTGTGGAGTGCGGCCGACTTCTATGCGCGCTACGCCTTTCACGGCCCGGCGTTCCAGGGCATCAGCCGCGTCACCGCCGTCGGCGCGGCGTCGATTGCGGCCGAGTTGCAAGTGCACGCATTGCCGGGCATCGCGACGGATCAGATGGTGCTCGATCCGGCCCTGCTCGACTGTGCCGGCCAACTGGTGGCGTTCTGGTTGCTCGAACAGCAGCGGCGTCCGCCGGTGTTTGGCGTGTTTCCCTTCCGCCTCGCCGGTGTGAGTATTGCCTTGCCACCGCGGCCGCCCGGCTCGGTGATCTACGCGCGAGCGCGGGTGACCGAACAAGGCGGCACCACCACGGCCGACGTCTCGTTCGTCACCGGCGATGGCGCGTTCCTGATGGGCGTGACGGGACTCGAGCAGCGCATCCTGCCCTTCCCGGATGCGATGGCGCGCCGCCTGATTCAGAGCGAGACCAATGTGGCGCCGAGCCAGGCCGACGCCGAGTTCCTGGCGTCAAGCTGGCACATTTGGGAGCGCACGCTGGCCCACCTGGCCCTGTCGGCCAGGCAACGGGCCGAGTGGCGGGGGCTCGGCGGGCCGTCGCCGGAGCGGGTGCAGTGGTTGATCCGGACGCTTGCGCGAGGCGTGTCCGGGGATTCGTGACAAAATGGCTGACGATGCCCTACACCAGTGAGGAGATTTGGACCACGCTCACCAGCGTGGTGACGGAGTTGCTGCAGCAACGTGGTGAGGAGAGCGTGGCCCTCGACCCCACTCAGAAAATCAGCGCCGACCTTGGCATCTCGTCGGTCGAGGCCATCCACATGATGATCATGCTGGAAGACCGCGTGGCCATGCCGCTCAGCTTCAACGATCTGGCGGTGCGCGACGGCGAGTACGTCGACGACCTCACGCTCGGTGAAGTGGCCGCGTTCGTGGGCAAGAGCCTCGCGCAAGGCGACGGCGCCACCCTGCGGTCGCAGTAACGGCTCCCCCCCAACATGCGTTGCACGGTAGTGGCGGTCGGATCGCGCGGCGACGTCCAGCCGCTCGTCGCCCTCGGTGCCGGGCTGCGCGCGGCCGGGCTCCGGGTTCGCCTCGCCACCCATCGCGATTTCGAGGGCATGACCCGCGAAGCGGGCCTCGACTTCGCGCCGGTCGAAGGCCAGTCGGCCAACTTTTCGGCGGGGCCGGCCGGGCGGGCCTTCCGTGATCGGGTGGGCGACCCCAAGCGCTTCCGCCAGTTCGTCGACAACTACCTGGGCTTGTTTCTCCAGCGATTCTTCCGCGACTTGTGGGCGGCCTCTGAAGATGCCGATGTCGTGCTCTCGTGGACGGCCGGCGCCACCTCACTGGCCGAACGCCTGCGCGTGCCGGTGTTCGTCGTCGGGCTGACGCCCGGTCTCCATTTATCGACCGGGGCCTTCCCCAACCCGTTCCAGGCGTCGTCCGATCCACTTGACCCCGTCGCCAACCGCCGGACCTGGCGGCTGGCATTGCCGACCTTGCAAATTGGCCAGCGTCAACTGGATGAGTGGCGGACCCAGACGCTGGGACTCGGCCCGGTCTCGTGGCGGCGGCAACTACGCGAACTGCGGCGCCTGCCGCACTTGTTTGGCTACAGCCCGTCGGTGTTGCCCAGGCCGAACGACTGGGCGCCGTGGCTGCACGTGCCGGGGTACTGGTTTCTCGATCACGAGGGCGTGTACTCGCCACCGGCCGAACTGGCGGGCTTCCTGGCCAACGGTGAGCCTCCGATTGTGATTGGATTCAGCAGCCAGGTGAGTGGCAACGCCGCCGATCTCACCAGGACCGTGCTGGAGGCGGTGACCCGCGCCGGCACGCGCGCGGTGGTGGTGACAGGCTTTGGCGGGCTCACGGGCGTGACGTTTCCGCCGGGCGTGTTGCCGGTCAGCACGGTGCCGTACGACTGGCTGTTCTCGCGCGTCAGCGCGGTCGTGCATCAAGGCGGCGCCGGCTCGACCGCTGCGGCCTTGCGCGCGGGGTTACCCAACATGGCGATCCCGTTCGGCTTCGACCAGGGCTTGTGGGGGCATCGCCTGCATGCGCTCGGCGTCGGGCCGGCGCCGATTCCAGCGGCCGAGCTAACCGTCGACCGCCTGGCCGCCGCGCTCAAGGAACTGACCGGCAACGCCGTGATGCGCCGTCGCGCCGTCGCGCTCGGCGAGCAGGTGCGACAGGAGGATGGCATCGGCAACGCCGTTGCGATCGTGCTCGAGGCCCTCGACCGCTCGCGCCGGCCGGCCACCGCCTGACATGCGCTGCACCATCGTCGCCATCGGGATGCGGGGTGATGTGCAGCCCATGCTGGCCCTCGGCGCCGGATTGAAGGCGGCCGGCGTGCAGGTGCGCGTCGCGACACACGCCGACTTCGCTGCGGCGGTGCGCGACGCGGGCCTTGACGTCGCGGTGGTTCAGGGCGATGCCGGCGCGTTCTTCGGCGGCACGGGTGGGGTCGCCCTGCGCGATCGGCTCGCGGATGCGCGCGCCTTCCGCCGGTTGTTCGACGACTACCTGTCGCTGTTCTACGAAAAGCTGCTCAAGGATGTGGCCGCCGCCTGCGAGGACGCCGACGTCATCATTTGCTGGCCGTGGACGCGCTTTGCGCCGTCGCTGGCCGAGGCGTTCGGCGTGCCGGTGTTCCTGGCCTGTCCGTATCCGCCGATGCACCTGCCAACGGCGGCGTTCGCCAACCCATATCAGCACGAGGCGCACGCCCATTCGCTGCGGCGAAGCTGGAGGCTGGCGTTGCCGGCGGTGCAAATGGGCGATGGCCCGCTCAATCGCTGGCGGCAACAAACGCTGAAGCTGGCACCGATTGGGTGGCGGCAGGATGTGCGCCGGTTGAGGCGTATGCCGCACCTGCTGGGCTACAGCGAAGCCGTGCTGCCGCGGCCGGCCGAATGGCCGGCGTCGGTGGAGATCACGGGTTTCTGGTTCCTGCAATCCGCCGGCTACGAGCCGCCACCGGAGCTGAAGGCGTTTCTCGAGGCGGGTCCGGCCGTGGCGATCGGTTTTTCCAGCCAGGTGGTCCGCAACAACCACGCCCTCGCCAAGGCGGTCGCCGGCGGCATCGCCGCGTCGGGCGTGCGCGCGGTTGTGCTGTCGGGGTTTGGGGCGCTCGCCAACCTGACCGCCGGACCAACGATGCTGCCCATGCGATCGGTGCCCTACGAGTGGCTGTTTGCGCGGATGACGGCGGCGGTCCATCACGGCGGATCGGGTTCGACCGGCCTCGCGCTCCAGGCCGGTGTGCCGAACGCGGCCGTCCCGTTTGGCTACGACCAACCGCTGTGGGGTGAGCGACTGCACGACCTCGGTGTCGGCCCTGCACCGATTCGCGCCACCGACCTCACCGCCGACGGCCTGGCGCGGATGCTGACGGCATTGACCACCAGCGAGCCAATGCGGCAACGGGCGCGCGAGCTGTCGGCGGCGATTCGCGCCGAAGACGGAGTTGGGCGGGCGGTCGCGGCAATTTCGTCGGCGCTCGCTCGGCGGGACTCGCCCGCCGGCGCCTTATGACCGTGGCGTGACCGCCAGAGTGCGGCTGGCCCAGGGACCATGGCCGGCAATGACCTCGACCACGCCGTTGGCACCAGCGCTCAGTTCGTCGAGCACGAAACGGCGGCCCGCTTCCGGAGTGATCGGGTGAATGCCGCGGGCCTGCACGAGCGCCAGGGTCGACTCGCTCATCATGCCGAGTCCGCGCCAGGGTCCCCAGTTGATCGCGCGCACGCGCGTGTCGGGCCACGCCGCCGACATGCGCCAGGCCAGTCGATTGAGCACTTCGTTGGCGGCGGCATAGTCGGTCTGTCCCGGGTTACCGAAACGTCCCGACACCGATCCAAAGAGCACGACCCACCGCAGGCCCTCGGGTTTCAGGTGCCTGGCCAGCGTCCACGCGCCGCCAACCTTGGCGCGGAAAATTGGCACCAGCGCCGACTCCGGCTTCAGCTCGAACCGCTGGTCGTTGATGACACCCGCGCCGTGAAGCACGCCGTCGATGCGACCGTACCGGCGATACACATCGTCGATCGCCTGGCCGAAGGCAGCCGGGTCGCCGACGTCTACCGCCAGCAGTTCGACCTCGGCCCCGGCGGCCCGCAGCCGGCTGACAGCGCGATCGCGCTCCGCCTCCGCGGCATCACCGGCCGCCGCGCCATCGCCGCGCGGCCGGCCGATCAGGACGAACCGCACACCGGGTGCCGCCAGCTCGTGGCACACCTCGGCCGTCACGCCTCGCGCACCGCCAGTGGCCACCACCACCCAGCCGGCCTGCGGCCGCCATCCGGCATCAGCGCCGCTCACCGCAATCGGCGCCGCCTGCGTCACCGGTACGAACCGACGGCCGCCGCGCCATCCGGCTTCCTGATCATCTGGCGACAGAAACTCGCCGATCACCTGTCGCGCAATCGCGTCAGGCGACTCGCTCTCGTCGACATCCACCACCAGGGCCCGCACATCCGGATACTCACGCGCGAACGATCGCAGCAAGCCGTGGCAGCCGGCCGCCAGCTCGGCACCGGGGCGATGCGGGTCGCGGCCCCAGCGCCCGCCGAGCGCGGTCACTGAGACAACCACGCCGCCGCCGGCATCCAGATCGGCGGCCGCCGGCTTCAACACGCGGAACAGGTTGCCGGTGGTCGCGGCGACCTCGGGCCACCAGTCATCCGCACCTTCCACGGCGGCGCGGCCAAGGGCGGCCAGGTCGATCAGACCGCGCACGCGCCCTGCGCGCGCGGTGGCATCGGCCAGGTGTGCGGCCAGGCGATCGGCATCAGCCGACAGCCCGGCCGGAATCGACACGACGATGGCGCCGGCCTCACGTAGCGCCTGCGCCACCAGCACCGACACGCCGAGACGATCCTCGATCAGCAGGTGCAATCCGTGCAGGGACCGTGGCGCCGAGCGCGCGCCGTCGCCGGGCGCCACCTGAATCACGAACCGGTCGCACGCGCCCGCCTGTGGTGCGGCCGCCGGCGCCGCAAGCGAGCCACCCAGCGCCAGCGCTGACGCATCGGCAATGGCGCCGAGCGTCCGCAGCCGCGTCAGGCGATCCAGTTCGGTCTGCAAGCGGCGGCCATCGGCCTCGGGCAGTGACTGGGCAAAGGTGGTGATCACCTCGATCCGCTTGATCGAGTCGATCCCCAGGTCGGCCTCGAGATCGAGGTCGGTGCCAATCGCGTCCTCGGTGTAGCCGGTGCGATCGCCGACGATGCGCACCAGGCGGCCGAGCAAGGTGCCACGGTCGCCGGGCCGATCGCCGGCCGGCGCGATGGGCGCGGGCGCGATCGAAGCGACGAGCGGGACCTGCGGGGCGACCGGCACCACCGGCACGGCGCCCTCGGTCATGCCGAGGACATGGCCCAGCATGCGTTCCTGCTGGTCCAGGAATCGCCGCATGGTCTGTTCGTACTCGCGATAGAACTCCACCAGCGGCGTCCCGCTACCCGGCGGCGGCAGCGGCACGTCGGGCACCGCCGCGATCGGCATGGCCGTGAGCGCGGTCTCGACGGTGAGGAACGGGTCGACTCCTGACGATCGCTGCCGGCTGCCGGCCGGCCATGCGTGCCCGCCGTCGATCCACCACGGCGGGGCGGGTTGCGGTTCCGGCAGGCGGTCCAGATCCATCCATCGTGGATCGCGATCGCGATGGAGCGCCGGCAGGTTGGTGGCCTGCCCCTCGATGAAGAGGGCGGCTGCGACGTCCAGGAAAGCGCGCAGGTCTTCGCCGCAAGCCAACGCGACGGCCGGCCGGCCGCCGAGAATGCGCCGGACCAGCCCTGTCATCACTCGCCCGGGTCCCAGCTCCAGGAACACGCGCACGCCCGCCGCGTACATCGATTCGATCTGCGCGACGAAGTTGACAGGCTGCTCGAGGTGATCGCACAAGCGGGCCGCGATCGCGTCGCCGGCCGCCGGGTACGGCGCGCCGTCGGCATTGCCGTAGACGGGCACCGCGGGCGCCGACCACGACACGCGCGCCACCGCCTCGGCCAGCGAGGCTCGCGCCGCCCGCATGAGCGGCGAATGAAACGCGCCCGACACCGGCAGCAGCACTGCGTGATGGCCGTCGGCACGCGCCCGTTCGGCCGCCTGCTCGACGGCCGCCGCGGGTCCCGAGATCACTACCTGCGACGGCCCGTTGATATTGGCAAGCACGACGCCGGCTGCCGCATCGAGATAGGTGGTGGCCCCGGCCGCATCAAGCGGCAGCATCGCCATGGCGCCGGCATCGGCCGCCGCCATCGCCTGTCCGCGCGCGATAGCCAGGTCGACGAGGGCCGGCCGATCGAGACTGCCCGCAGCATGCAAGGCGACCAGTTCCCCAAAACTGTGACCGGCCAGGGCGGACGGTCGGAGGCCAAGCCGCAGCGCGACATCCAGGCAGCCGCAACTAAGCGCGCCGATGGCCGGCTGCGCGACCGCGGTCTCGGACAACTTGCGCTGCTGGTCCGACTCCTGGTCGGGGCCAAACGCAGCCGCGGGCCACATCCGCCTGGCCAGATCGACCGCTGGTGGCATGCGCTGCGACGCCTGGTCGACGCTCTCGCGCAACTCGGGGAAGTAGAGCGCCAGCGACCGCCCCATCCCCGGGTGCTGGCTCCCCTGTCCGGGAAAGACGAACGCCAGGTCGCCACGCGGCGGGCCGGCCGCGAGAAACACGCCTTTCGACGGCGCGAGCTGGCCGGGCTCGCTCTCTTTCAGCCGGCGAATGCCGGCGCGCAGTTCATCAAGTGAAGTGGCGACCATCGCGGCGCGCCACGGCGCGTCAGCCTTGGCCTCGACCAGCGACACGTAGGCCAGATCGCGGAAAGCAAACGCGGCCGGGCGGCCGTCGTTCGGTGCCGCCGCCAGGTAGGCCGCCGCCCGATCGAGCCGATCCAGTTGGCGATGCAGGCCGCCGCGATCGTCGGCGCCGATCACGAACAGCTCGCACGGCCACAGCGTCGCGCCAGGCGCCGCGCCGGCACCCGTCGGCCGATGTTCTTCGACCACCGCGTGATAGTTGGTGCCGCCAAACCCGAACGCGCTGGCGCCGGCGCGGCGTGGCGCCGTACCGGCCAGCCAGGGCGTGGCCTCAGCCAGCAAGTACATCGGCTGATCGCCGCCGGCCACCGCGGGCAGTGGCGAGGTCACTCCGGCATGCGGCGGCAACACCCGATGGTGCAGCGACAGCACCGCCTTCATCAGTGCCACCATGCCGGCAGCGATGCGAGTGTGGCCGACCAGGCTCTTGACCGATCCCACCGCGCACGACTCGCCGCCCGACCCGGCGGTGCGCAGCAGCCGGCTTAACGTCTCGGTCTCGGCGGCATCGCCGAGCGCCGTGCCGGTGCCATGCGCCTCGTACAGTCCGAGCGACGCCGGATCGACGCCGGCGCGGGCGTAGGCCCGATCGAGCGCTACGCTCTGCCCGGTCGACTTGGGCGCGGTCATGCTCAGGCCGCGGCCGTCGCTCGACGCCGCCACGCTCTTGATCACGCCGTAGACGCGATCGCCGTCACGCTCGGCATCGGCCAGCCGCTTGAGCACCATCGCCACGCCGCCCTCGGCAATGACGATGCCGTCGGCGCCGCGGTCGAAGACATCGGCGCGCCCCCGCGGCGACAAGGCGCGGGTGTGGCTGAAGCCCATGAAGGTCTGCGTCGACATTTCGAAATCGAATCCGCCGGCCAGGGCCATGTCGGAGCGGCCATCGGCTACTTCGCGCACGGCCACATCGAGTGCGGCCAGCGACGAGGCGCAGGCGGCATCGGTGGTGAGGTTGGGGCCGCCAAGATCGAACCGGTTGGCCACCCGGCCGGCGACGACGTTGGCAAGCAGCCCGGGATAACTCTCCTCGGTCCACTCGGGCAGCCGGCGCCGCATCGCTTCGTCAATCGGCCCGACGATCAAGGGCAGCGCGGCGCGCGCCATGTACATCTGCTCGAGGTCACCGGTGTTGCCGACCGCGAACACGACGGCGGTGCGCTCACGCAGGGCGGCGGGCGGCCGCGCGTCGGCGTAGCCGGCATCGATCAGGGCGCGGCGTGAAATTTCGAGCGCCAGCAGTTGGGGCGGCGTAATCGCGCGCAGCGAGTTGGGCGGAATGCCGAACCCGGTGGGGTCGAAGCCGATCGCATCGACGAACCCGCCCCACTTGGAGGCGACGCGGTCGCGCGCGCCGGCACGGGCATCGTAGAGCAGCCGGTAGTCCCAGCGCTCGCGGGGAATCTCGGTGATGGCGTTGCGGCGATCGAGGACGTTACGCCAGAACGTGCCGGGATCGCGGGCGCCGGGGACCAGGCAGGCCATGCCGACAATGGCGACGTCGGCAGGCTGTGGCGGCTCCATCACTCGAGCGACCGGCGCCGATAGAAACGCCTGCAATCGCGCGGTGGAGCCGTCCGACACCTCGGTGTGCAAGGCGGCGATCGTGGTGATGCGATCGCGGCATGCCGCCACCTGGCCCAGCATGAACAAGCCGTCGGCATGCTGGCGCGCGGCGTCGACCTCCACCAGCCGATCGCCCTGCCGGGCCAGGCCCTTTGACGCAATCCGCGAGCGGCCCAGCACCAGTTGGTCGAGCGCACTGGACAGCTCGTCGCTGCCCAGTCCCGACTGGGCGAGCGCCTGGCGCTCGCGCGCGAAGTGATCGATGAAGGGCGTGGCGGCGCAGCGAATGACATGCCCGGGCCCGGTCTCAATGGTGGCGGTGGTCTCGCTGGTCAACGCCTCATGCTGGAAGCCGGGCGTAATGGCGCCGCACGCCACCGCTTCTTCGGTAAACAGGTAGGCGGTCCCCATCAACGCGCCGACCTGCACGCCGGCCGCGGCCAGTGGCGCCGCGAGTGCCGACACCATGGCGGCCGATCGATCGTCGTGAATGCCGCCGGCGAACAGCACCTGGGTGGCCGCGGCATCGGCCGCCGGCAGCCGCTCGATCAGCGTGTCGACCGCGTAGTCCCACAGCGCGAAGCTATGAAGCGGCCCGACGTGACCGCCGCATTCGCCGCCCTCGAAGACGAAACGGCGCGCGCCCTGCGCCAGGAACACCGGCAGCAGCGGCGCCGGGACATGGAGGAACGTGCCGATACCGGCGGCTTCAAGGTCGGCGGCCTGATCGGGACGGCCACCGGCAATCAGCGCGAACGGGGGACGCGCGTGCCGCACGGCCGCGAGTTGTTCCTGGCGCAGAGGGTTGGGCACGAAGCCAAGGATGCCGACACCCCAGGGCCGGCCTTCGAGGCGCGCCGCCGTCGCGGTCAGCAGGCTCGCCACGTCGGGACCGCGCAAGAGCGCCAGGGCCAGCATCGGCAACCCGCCGCCGCCGGCGACCGCCGCGGCAAAAGCCTCGGTGTCGCTCACCCGCGTCATCGGTCCCTGCACGATCGGCACGCGCGTGCCGAGCGCCTGCGCGAGCGGAGCATGCGTGGCCAGCGGCAACAGCCGCGCCGCGGCCGACAGGTGCTCCGGGATGGCCGCCTGCACCGCGCGCACCAACCGCGCGACCGTGCGGTAGCGATCGGCTGCGGCGCTCGCGCGTGCGCTGGCTTCGCCGATCGGCCAGGCCGTGTCGGCCGGATCACCCCACGCCACCATCTGGCCGACCGCGCGCATCCACTCGGCCGAGGCCATCGCATCGCCGGTCGCCGACAACGCTTCGGCGGTGGCCTTCAAGGTCCGCGACGCGTCTGATTCGTGGCGATCGATGACGCGCACGGCATGGCCGAGGTCGCTGCCCACCCGCACCGTGTCGGTGTGCGACACCTTCGCCAACAGGTGCCGCCAGCGTGGCGGCAGGGGCGACTCCCGCAGCAACAGCACCACATCGTCCAGGATCACGCCGTGGGCGCCGGCCGCCGCGCACGCCGCGGCGCTGTGCAGACCGATGCCGCCGCGAACCAGGAACGGGCGATCGAGCGCGGCGAGGCGTTGGGCCAGCACGAAAGACGACTCGCGCCCGGCGTGACCGCCGCACTCGGCGCCGCGCGCGGCCCAGCCGGCGAATGCCAGTGAGGCCGCGACCGCGTGCGTCTCGGCGCTGTCGCCAACCTCAAGCCAGATTTCGCGGCCCGGCGAGGCCAGCGACGTCAACATGGCCGGCAGCGACGCGGCCGTCCATTGATCGAGCAGCACCCAGTGCGGCCGGACCGCCAGGGCGGCCAGCCACTGCGGATGATCGGCGGCTTGCGCGGCGGTCAGCCGCAGGCCGACGGCGGCGCGATCGATCGGCGGGGTGGCGGCAGCGGCGTGGAGATTGCGCAGCACCGTCTCGGTGCAGGCGGCGGGCGCGTGGACCGCATCGAGAATGCCGATGCCACCGGCGCGCGCGGTTTCGATCGCGACGGCTGCATGGGCAAGGCCGGCCGGCGACAAGGTGGCGCACAACGACGAGCTGATCCGCTTCGGTTGGGTGATCGATAACACGGGTAGCCGGACTCCGCCTCTGTCAACCTTGAAAACCGGGAGCCTCAGTGTAACCCGGTTGACCTGAGCGAGGCGGTCGCGAACAATACGTGGATGATTTACCCGTTCAATCGCGGAGCGCGGCTCCTGGTCGGCCTGATCGCGCTCGGTGTGATGCTCGCGCGGCCCGCAGCAGCGCAGAGTCCTGGCAGCAGCGAAACCAGCACCGACCAGACCCTGGCCCAGGACCTGGCGTCGGCGCCGGCACCCGGGAAGAGCTCTGTGTCTATCACGGTGGGCGGACAGATCCAGCAGGGCCGTACCGAAACCAAGGGCATGAAGGTGGACGGCATCTTTGCGCACTCGACCCAGCGCAAGGATCTGATCCGCCTCGATGCCGAGATTGATTACGCGCGCTACCGGCCGGCGGCCGGTGAAGATGAACTGGTGGTCGAGAACAGTCAGCAGGCCACGCTGTTCTACCTGCGGCCGCAGCACAAGCGGCTGTACTTGTTCGGCTCCACCGCCTGGCGGCGCGACATGATCGTCGGCCTCAACTACCGGGCCTACGCCGAGGCGGGCGCCGGCACGGTGGTCGTCGCACGGGCCAACGTGGACTCGTTCATCGGCCTCTCCTACGCCCTCGGCCGCGAGCACCGGCCGCACACCAATCAGGGCGCGGCGGTCTCGGACATCGGCATTCTCCAGAACTTCCATTGGCGCATCAGCGACATCATGGGCATTGAGGAGTGGTTCAAAGGGCACCTGCAGGTGACCGACAGCGACGACCAGACCTACACCTTTAACGTGTCACTCATGAGCAAATTGACCAAGTACGCGGGCTTGAAGATCTACTACAAGCGCCAGTACGACGCCCTGACCCCGCCCACGGTGTCGAACCTGCAAAACGAGATCGGCATGGGTGTGCAGATCAATTTCAAGCCGGCCGCAACGGCCAAACCCTAGCAAACGCCGGGCTTGATACCGTGCAGTCCGGTCGTTGACCGCCGGGGGGCGCACGTCTATACTTGGCCCATGATTCTCCCAATCGTTGGCAGACTGAGCATGAAGTCGTTCTGGGCGGGCACGGCGGTCGCGGCCGTTGGCGCCGCTGTCGCCAGGCCGTTACTGGTGGGCACGATCCGGGCCGGCTACGAAGTGAAGGACGTCGTGGGTAGCGCCTGGGACAAGGCCAAGGCCGAGGTTGACTCGCTGAACGCCGAAGCCGTCTCGGGCCGCCGCGCCGACGCCGAGATCGAAGCGCTGCGGGCGGAGAACGCGACGCTCAAGGCTCAGCTCACCAAGAAGTAGCCCGCCGAAGCAGGCGCCGGTTCCTGTCGCAGCACGAAGGCCTTCGCGCGCCTTCGTGACTGCTGTACCCCATGTCACACGACACTACGCAGGCCAGTCATGCGGGCGGCGCCATCACCCCGGGTGATGGCGACCCCATGTACATCCGCGCCGAGCGGCTGGCCGCGGGTATTGAGCACGCCTTCATCGAAGTCTGGCGGTTCCTCCGCTTCCTGACGTTCATCGTCTTTCTGGCGCTGGCGATCCTCAACTTCTGGCTCTGGGTCTTGTCGGCCGCGCTTGGCCTGGTCCGGCTGCTGATCAACGCCTTGATGGTCGGGCTGCTCTGGATTTCAGGGGGCACCCCGCCGCGTTCCGGCCCGCCGGCCCCGAACGTCACGGTCGCCATCCAGCGCGACCTCGATGCGCTGTGGCAGTCGCGGCTGGTGGCCTACGAAAATCTCGCCCGGCCGCTCGCCCGCCACTGGGTCGGCGCCCAGCACGTGATGCGCATGTTCTGGCACTGGGGCGCCGGCCGCAAGGCCACCGCCGTGTTGTTCGCGCTGCTGTTCATCGCCATGCCGGCCGCCTATGTGATCCCGCGGCCCAACTACGTGCAGGTGACCGACGACAACGCGGTGCACTACGACGAGGACGGCAAGGTCAGCTACCTCATTCACACCACCGACCTTGAGACGAATGGGTTGACCCGCGAGTATCGCAACGAAGATGCGTGGTGGCTTGGGAAGATCAATTCCCAGGGCCTCAAGAGCCAGTTGCAGCCGGGCAAGAACTACAAGTTCTGGGTGGTGGGAATCCGCTGGTACTACAAGCCGCGGATGTTCCCGAACATCATCTCGGCCATCGAGGTCGACGAGACCGGCGCCACGATCGACCGTCCCAGCCGCCTGGCTGCGCCGCCAGCGCCGAAATAACTTCTCAGGATGCCGGCGGAGCCGGAGGCGGGGGCTGGGGCGGAGCGCTGGCCGCGGCCCGGGCGGCCTCGGCGGCGCGAGCCGCCTCGAAGGCCACCTGCGCATCGCGCTGCGCCTTGGCTTCGGCCGCGGCATCCTCGATGTTCTCGCGCACCTGGGCGGTCAACCGCTTGGTTTCGTCCACCGTCATCAACGTCGCCCGAATCGCCTCGACAAACAACGGGCGCAGCAACGGGCGCACAACCGGCGACAAGAAGACGCCGAGCAGGAACGCAAGCAGCAAGAACAGGAAATCAGTCACGGCTGGGCCGTCATCATGACAGCCTTCGCCGCCACCCGTCAATTGCCGTATCCTGTGGTGCGCGCATGCATGTTCTCCACTCGTTGCCCGGGCGCATCCGGTGGCACGTTCCCCTCCTGCTCGACAATCCCGCCCTGGCCGACACGCTGCGCCGGACGCTGTTGTCGATGCACGGCGTGCGCGGCGCCCGCACCGAGCCGCTGACCGGCAACGTGCTGCTGGAGTTCGAGACCACCCTTACTGAAGGCGGCGCGACCGACATTCTCGGTCAGGCGATGACACAGGCGCTGGTGGCGCCGCCGTCGACGGCCCTGGCGCTCCCCGGGGGCGTCGCTCCGCCCAGCAACCTGATGCGCCTGGTCGAGCGCGCCAAGGAGCACCATCCGCTGGCCCGCAAGATGATGGCGTCGGCGCTGATCAACCGACTGCTCGATTCGTCACCGCCCCTCCTGATCGGCAGCGGCATCGACATCGTCACCCGCGGACGATCGGGCCTGGTGGCCTGGATGGGCTTCAAGTCGGTGACCGGGCAGTTGCTGGGACTGGGCGGCATCGGCCTGGCGATGTGGGCGATCGACTCGGTGTTTGACTATGTCCATCGGACGAGCGCCGCTGAACTGGCCAACCGCGTGCGGCATGACCTGCGCAACGACGTCTACGCCCAGTTGCAGCGGCTCGACGTCGCGCAGATCGAATCGAAGGATGTCGGCGAGTGGATGGCCCTGATCGAGGGCGACCTCGCCCGGATTCATGGCTTCATCAAGGACGGCAGCGATCCGCTGATCACGATCATCGCCAACGGCATCACCGCGGTCGGCACCTCGCTGACCTTGACACCGGCCTTCGCACTGGCGCAATTTGCCACCATTCCGCCGGTGGCGCTGGCGTCGCATCACTTGCTGGGACCGCTGCGCGATCGCCTGATCATGGTCTACCGCGACTCCGACCGGTTGTCGTCGGTGCTGCACGGCAACGTCTCGAGCCTGGCCACCATCAACAGTTTCGGCACCCACGATGCCGAGTCGGCGCGCATCCGCGAAGCCGGTGAACGGCAACTCGAGACCCTGCAGTCGGCCGACCAGTTGCAGTCGCTGTACGTGCCAACACTGACCATGATCGTCGGCACGGGCTTCATGTCGACCCTGGTCTGGGGCGGCCTGCAGGTGGACAAGGGATTGCTCGCGCCGGGCGCCTACAACATGGTGGCGACCACTCAACTGCGGATGCTTTCCGCGATTGGCCATTTCGGGGCCAGCATGCAGAACTACCAGCGCACGCAGGTGTCGCTCGACCGCATCTTCACGGTCCTCGACATGAAGCCCGACGTGATCAATCGCCCGGCGGCAGTGCCGATCTCGGGCCTCGCGCGCGAGATCGCGTTCAATCACGTCGGCTTCGGCTACGAGTCCGACCGGCAGGTGCTGCGCGATTTCCACATCACCTTTCCGGCCGGCAAGACCATTGGCATCGTCGGATCGAGCGGCGCCGGCAAGAGCACGGTGCTGAAGCTGCTGTCGCGCTTCTACGATGTCAGCGAAGGCGAGGTCACCTACGACGGCGTCGACATCCGCGACCTGAAGCTCGAAGACCTGCACCGGACCATCGCCATGGTGTCGCAGGAGCTGGCGGTGTTTGCCGGTACCATCCGCGAGAACATCGCCTACGCCAGGCCCGACGCCAGCGACGAAGATGTCCGGCGGGCCGCCGACACCGCCGAGGCACACGACTTCATCAGCGCGCTGCCCCGTGGCTACGACACCACGATCGGCTACGGCGGGCATTCCCTCTCGGCCGGCCAGCGCCAGCGCGTGGCTATCGCCCGCGTGGTGCTGGCCAACCGGCCCATCCTCCTGTTCGACGAAGCGACCTCGGCGCTCGACTACCAGACCGAAGCGTCGGTGCAGCGCGGACTGCGCGAGGCGACCGTCGGCCGCACCACCATCATCGTTGCTCACCGGCTGTCGACCATCCGCCAGGCCGATCTGATCTACGTGCTCGATGACGGCCGGGTCAAGGAACGCGGCCGCCACGACGACCTGATCAAGACCGACGGCATCTACGCCGCGATGTGGAAGGTGCAGACCGGCGAGCCGATTCCGGCCGCCAACGGCAACGGCGGCGCCCGCTAGCCTTGGCCACCGTCCTGTTGCCCGTCAACGGCATCGGCTACGGCCACCTGATGCGGGCCGCACTGGCCAGCCGGTGGCTGCGCCGGGCCGGTGAACGCCCGGTCATCTTCTTTCAGGGCAAGTTTCCCGCCAGCTGGCCGCTGGCAACGCCCGGGCTCAGCCTGCTGCCGTTCTATCGCATGCCGCCGACTGCCGCGCATCAAGCGGCCGAACAGATCGTCAGCCACGCCCGCCTGTCGTCACCGTCGGTCATCATCGAAGACACCCATCTGGCGCCGGTCAGCTGGCCCGCCGACATTGCCCGATTGTTGCTGCTGCGGCCGACCTCATTCGCGTATCTGCGCGAGACCCGCGATCTCCACGGCGCCGGCCTGGCCAGCGTGCTGCTGTGCGATCACCCCGATTCACCCACCTGGCCGTACGACGCGGAGCAGACCGCCGAATTGCAATCGTGGCCGGGCTGGGAGTGCATCGGGCCCATTTTTCGCCGTCCGAGTACCAGCGCACTGGAGGATGTGCGCCGGCGTTATCGCCTGCAAGCAGCGACGCCACTGTTCGTGTTTTCAATGGGCGGCGGCGGCGAGCAACTGGGCAGCGGCGATCGCCCCGTCTTCGTGGAGCAGGCCGTCGCGATTGCCGCCCAACTGCGCCGGCTGGCGCCGCAGGCGCGGCTGGTATTCGTCCGCGGTCCGCTGTTTTCGGCGAACGTCGCGATCCCCGAGCCGTTCGAGAATGTCGCGAGCGAACCGGAGCTGCCCTCGCTGCTGGCCCTGGCCGACGGCGCGATCATCCGTCCGGGGTTCAACGTCACGTGGGAATGCATTGCCGGTCGCACGCCGTTTGTCACCATCGCCGGCACCACGTTCCAGGAACCGGTGGACGATCGGCTCAAGCGCCTGCGTGCGCATGGACTCGATCCCGGCAGCGGCGTGGCGGCATGGTTCGATGCAAAATGGCGCCGGCGCTTCGAGCAGGGGTGTGACGCAATTCTCGCGCAGCACGACGGCGCCCCGGCCGCCGCCCTGGTCCGGGCGCACGACCAATGCCGTCAAGCGGCGACACCACCGGCCGCGGCCCGCCAGCCGCCGCGCGCGGCCGGCGATCCGTTTGCGCAGCTGGCCGGCCAGGTCGCCGAAATACCCGGCGCCAAGCACCTCTTGATCCGCATCGACGACATCGTCGAACGAGACGAAGTGCTGACCTGGGTGACCGCGATCTGTCGTGACCACGGGGTGCCACTGTCGATCGAGGTCATCCCCTACTTCGCGCGCGTGACCGGCGCCCAGCTGGATGCGCTCGATCCGGACGGACTATGCGAAGTGTCACAGCACGGATACGCCCACCTGCCGGGCGGGCTGCCGGGCCTTCGCCGCAACGAGTTCCACGACGATCGCGGACAGCCATCGGCCGCTACGCGGGCGGCGCTGCGGCGCGGTTACCGGCTGTTACGCTGGAAATTTGGCGAGCGCTTCAAGGGGGGCTATTCCGCGCCCTATGACGGGTGGTCCGACTGGCTCGCACCGGAGTGGATTGCGGCCGGCGGCCGCTTCATTTCCTGGATGAGTGGCGACCCGGCGCGCAGCCGGGTGCCCAACGTGAAGCTGGCCCTCGACCCGTGGGACTGGTCGGCCCATCGCGCGCGTCCCACCGAGGCCGTGGCCGGCCAGGCCGAACAAGACCTGCGGGACGATGGCGCGGTGGGATTGGTGCTGCATCCGCAGTGCTTGCGGGACGCTGGCGAGCGCCTCGCCCTGGAACAGCTCGTGGCGGCGCTGATGCGCGGTGGCTGCCGCGGCGTGCCGCTCTCCGGCGCCGCCAGGGTCAGCTAGCTACTCACCGGATGCGTGCGGCAAGATGTGTTCGACGGTCGTCTTCATCCCTTCCAGCAGATCGCCAAGGCCTTTAGCGACGTGCTGAACCGACAGCAGGATGACGCCGTGATACACGTCGACGTTCAGGACCCCTTCCGTTCCGGTCAGGCTCTCGAACAGGTCGTCGGCGCCGGCCACGAGCAGGGCCAGGCCGATCGAAATGCGCGTGACGGGATGTTCGGTGAACCAGACCAGGGCGCGGCCAAATCGTTTGTGCATCCCTGCATTGAATCTGCAGTGGTGCCCGGCCGTCAAACGGTCAGGCGCGCGGGCTGCGCCGGTCCTTGAAGAATTGCTGCATGATCGCTCGGCACTCGTCTTCGAGCACGCCGCCGTGGGCGGCCAGCCGATGGTTGAGGCCGGCGAATTCATGGGCGCTGGCCATCGATACGATCGCGCCGGACCGTGGTTCGGTGGCGCCGTACACGACGGCGGCAAGGCGCGCGTGGACCATCGCGCCCACGCACATCAGGCACGGCTCCACCGTGACATACAGCGTTGCGCCGGTCAGGCGGTAGTTGCCCAGCGCGGCGGCGGCGGCCCGCATGGCCACCACTTCCGCGTGCGCCGTGGGATCGTGGGTGCCAATGGGCTGGTTGAACCCACTGCCGATCACGGCGCCGTCGAGCACGACCACCGCGCCCACCGGCACTTCGCCGGCCTCGTGCGCCTGCGCCGCCTGGGCCAGCGCCAGGCGCATGAAGGCTTGGTGGTCCATCCTCCAATTAAACAAGAGAAGAGAAGACCAGGAGGAAACTATTCTCCTGATCTCCTCGCCTTTCTGTCGAAGAATCCGGGGAGCACCCCGGATGGACGGGGGATTCCCGCAGCCGTCCTTGCTATGATGGGCGCGCACCGCTTTCATGCGCCTGGAGGATTTGATGACCGTTCGCTTTTGTCGCGTCGTGACCCTGTGTCTCTGTTGTCTGGTGGCCAGCTCCAGTGCGGGCTGGGCTCAAGAGAGTCACCTCGATACACCGGGCGAAGTCCCCAAATACGTCCAGGAGCCGATCCCCCTCTTTACCGGCGCCCTCGGCCCCTTCAAGCGACCCATCTCCTCCAAGAACGCGGAAGCCCAGGCCTTCTTCACCCAGGGCTTCCAGATGATGTACGCCTTCGCGCGCATCGACGCCATCCGCTCGTTCCGCGAGTCGTGGAAGCGCGATCCCGAATGCGCCATCTGTTATTGGGGCGAAGGCTGGGCGTGGGGCTCTTACCTGAACGGCCCGATGTCGGCCGACCAGTCGCCTTTCGCCTACGCCGCCATGCAGAAGGCCATGAGCCTGAAGGACAAGGCCACGCCGAACGAACGGGCGTTCATCGAGGCCCTGAGCGTGCGCTACGTCAAGAATTTCGACCCCAAGACGCGCAAGGAGCAGGATCAGGCCTACGCCGACGCCATGAAGAAGGTGGCGGACCAGTATCCGAACGACCTTGATGCCGTCACGCTCTACGGCGACGCGCTGTTCCTGCTGGAACCGCGCCGCGGCACGCGCGACATCAACCAGCCGAGCGTCAAGCGGCTGCACACCGTGCTCGAAACCGTGCTCAACAAGGATCCGAAGCACCCCGGCGCCTGCCATCTCTACGTGCACGCCACCGAATCGACCGTGGTGCCCGACAAGGCGGTGTTCTGCGCCCAGTATCTCGGCAAGACCATCCCGGGCGCCAGCCACATCAACCACATGCCGTCGCACACCTGGAACGTCGTGGGCCGCTGGGCCGACTCGGTGCGCGCCAACCTCGACGCGTGGCATTCCGACTTGAAAGCCGACTCCGGCGAGGGCTTTGCCATCTACCCGGATCACAACCTGCACATGCTGCTGTTTGCCGCCTCGATGGACGGCCAGGGCGCCATCGCCACGCAGGCCGGCAAGGACTACACCAAGCGCACCAGCGACACCATGTACCAGGTGTTGACGCTGATTCGCTTTGGCCGCTTCGACGAAGTGGTCGAGATCACCAAGCGCCCCGAGCGCGAGATTCCGGCAGCCGCGTTCGACTTCTCGCAGGGCTACGCCAAGCTGAAGCTGGGCGATGTCGACTTCGCCAAGGCCTACCTGGCCAAGGTGAAGAAGACGGCGTCGACGTCGAAGCAGGAGTTCCGCCAGCATTCGGCCGCCCGGCTCGGCGGCATCATGGCCGGCATTCTCGAAGGCGAGATCGCCCGCACCGAAGGCCGTTTGGACGCGGCCATTGCCCAGTTCGAGGCGGCGGCCAAGCTGGATGACGAACTGGAATACGACGAACCGGAGCCGCTGCCGTTCGCGGCGCGCCATTGGCTGGGCGCCGCGTTGCTCGAAGCCAAGCGGCCGGCCGACGCCGAGAAGGCGTACCGCGAAGACCTGAAGGCGCACCCGCACAACGGCTGGTCGCTGCTCGGCCTGCAGCAGGCGCTCAAGGCGCAAGGCAAATCGGATCCGGCGGTGGACGAGGACCTGGCCAAGAGCTGGGCGCGCTCGGACACCTGGATCCGCTCGTCGCGCTTCTAACACAGACTCTGGGTCGCTGCGGTCCCGCTGGCGGGGCCGCAGATGACACAGATGACGCAGATGCCGAAGGCCCGTGGCGGCCTTCCCAAGGCGCCACGGGCCTCGGCACCGAAATGCGTTAACGCACTGAGCAAGCATCGCCGTTTCAGAATCGGCGTAATCTGCGTAATCTGCGGCCCTGGCCCGGGATCTGCGTCATCTGCGGCCCTGGACCATAGAATGGCGGCATGTTCAGCCGCTCCGCACTGCCGTTCCTCATTGTCATTGCCGCCAGCATCGGCGTTGGCGGGCAGCAGTGGCCGCACTACGCCGGCGATCAGGCCGCGTCCCACTACTCGCCACTCGATCAGATCACCGCCACCAACGTAAACACCCTGCAAGTCGCGTGGGAGTGGCGACCCAACGAGAAGGTCTTATCTGAGTGGGGCACACGGCCGGGCGCCTTCCAGAACACGCCCCTGATGATCGACGGCGTGCTCTACGTCAGCACGCCCTACAACCAGGTGGCGGCGCTCGACGCGGTGAGCGGCAAGGAGTTGTGGCGCTACGATCCGAAAGCCTATGAAGACGGTCAGCCGGCCAACGGCCAGGGCTTCGCGCATCGCGGCGTGGTCGCCTGGCGGGATCCTTCGACCAGGCAACTGCGCATCTTCATCAACGCGCGCTACAAGCTGATCCAACTGGACGCCGCCACCGGCCTTCCAGTGCCGGCGTTTGGACAGGGCGGCACCCTCGATCTGAGTACGGGCCTGGTGTGGGCCATCAACAAGAAGCACTACACCAACACCTCTCCGCCCATCGTCTACCAGAACCTGATCATCGTCGGTAACGGCGTTGGTGATCGGCTCACCTACAAGAACGATCCGCCCGGTGATGTCCGGGCGTTCGACGCCCGGACGGGAAAATTGGTGTGGAAGTTCAACACCATTCCGCAACGCGGTGAGTTCGGCAACAACACCTGGGACGGCGGGTCATGGCAGTTCACCGGCCATACCAACGTGTGGGCGCCCATGAGCCTGGACGAGGCGCGCGGGCTGATCTACCTGCCGGTGAGCACGCCGAGCAACGACTACTACGGCGGCCGCCGGCCGGGACAGAACCTGTTTGCCGAATCGATCGTGTGCCTCGACGCCGTTACCGGCGAGCGCAAGTGGCACTTCCAGATCGTGCATCACGGCTTGTGGGACTACGACCCGGCGTCGGCGCCCAACCTGGTGACCATCACCGTCGACAACAAGCGCATCGACGCCGTGGTGCAGCTCACCAAGCAGGGCTGGGCCTTCGTGTTCGACCGCGTGACGGGGCGGCCGGTGTGGCCGATCGAAGAACGGCCCGTGCCGCGTAGCGACGTGCCCGGCGAAGCCTCGTGGCCGACGCAGCCCTTCCCGACCAAACCGCCGGCGTTCGAATCACAGGGCGTGACCCTGGACGATGCGTTTGATGCGACGCCGGCGTTGAAGGAAGCGGCGCAGGCCGAGTTGAAGAAGTACCGGCTCGGGCCAATCTACACACCGCCATCACTCCAAGGCACCGTGGTGTTGCCGGGCGTGTGGGGCGGCGCCAACTGGGGCGGCGGTGCGTTCGATCCAGAGACCGGCCGGCTGTTCGTAAAGACCACGCGCAGCCCCGGCATCTTCAAGATGGAGCGCTTCGAGCCGGCATCACAAGCCGGCGATCGTGCCGGCGAAGTGGATGCCGAGTGGGTCAACCGGACGCAGCCCGGGTTTATCGACGGCGTGCCGATCCTGAAGCCGCCGTACGCCCACCTGGTGGCGATCGATCTGAACCGCGGCGAGATCGCGTGGAAGGTGCCGTTTGGCGATGCGCCCGAAGTGCGGCGCGTGCCGGCGCTGCAGGGCGTGGCGCTGCCTGAACGCCTGGGCGCGATCGGGCCTCCCGGTGCGATTGTGACCAAGGGCGGCCTGGTGTTCGTCGGCGGCAACGACATGGCGCTGTCGGCGTTCGACACGCGGACGGGCCGCGAGGTGTGGCGTCACGTGCTGCCGCGGCAAGCGACGGCAACACCGATGACCTACCTGGCGCCGGACGGACGCCAGTTCGTCGTGATTGCCACCGGGCGCGGTGAGGACACGTCATTGGTTGCGCTCGCCATCCCGCGCAACGCGCCGGGAGCCGCTCAGTAATCAGTCGGGAGTTGCCAGTCAATCGTCGGGAGGGCACACCCTGACGGGAAGTGCTCGAGAGGGTGTCATGATCGATCGCTACACGAAGGCCGTGCTCACGTTGATCGCCACTGCCCTGCTCTACCTGTGCATAGTCCTCACGCCATGGCCGGGCGTGCAGGCGCAGGCGACGCCGCGGCCGGGGGAATTCACCGGACCGGGGCAGGTGGTGATCGTGGGCTGGCGAGGCGCGCCGGGCGACACCATTCCGGTGTCGTCGCCCGAACCGATCGCCGTGACGGCACCGGCGCCGTTGGCGGTGCGGACCACGTCGCCGGTCGTGGTGACCGGGCAGGTCACCACCAGCAAGGCGACCGAGCGCGCCGACCGCGTGGTGGTGGTCGGGTGGGAGGACGAGGGCACGCGCGACGGCAAGCCGCCGCGGCCAATGCTTCCGATCACCCCGAAGGCGGCGTTGCCGGTGAACGTGAAGTAGACCGGACATCCGCGCTAGGATGGGGCATGAGCGATCGAGTAGTCGTCCACCTGCCGCCCATGCCCCAGCCCAAGGACTTTGGTCTCGACGCCAAGGTGGCCAACGATACCCCTGCCGCGGCGCGCTACGACAAGGCGCTCAAGGTGTGGGAGCGCGTGGTCACCGACATCGCCAAGCGTGTGGGCCCGAAGAAGAAATAGCGGCTTCAGCGGGGCACATTTGATGTGCTAAGCTTGAAAGTCTGTCGCGCCCATAGCTCAGCTGGATAGAGCGTCTGGCTACGAACCAGGAGGTCGCATGTTCGAATCATGCTGGGCGCACCACCCAACTTCGTTGGGTGGTTTCCCACCATGAATCTAGTTCAAGCCGGAACGCGCTCCGCGCGTTCCTAGCGTGTTCGAATCATGCCGGGCGCGCCAATCGACTCGCCTTCATCTCGCCTTCGTCCCCCTTTCATTCCTCAGCGGACGCGCAATCGTCGTCGCGTGTGATTAGTCGACGCTCGGCTCGGGCGGCGGACTGAGGCGGTGCGCCTTGCGGCCGCCGCGACTCAGTGGATCGTGACTGGTCGCGGCAATCAGGTGCTGGGCCGCATGGACCGCGCGTTCGGTGAGGGCACGGGCGGCGTCGTGCAAGTCCTGGCTGCCTGACACCTCGGCCACATTGCGCTCCATGTCTTCCGCGGTCCAACCGCGCGAATGGGCGATGTAGGGAAAGGGCGGAAAGGTACAGCCAATCTCGGCAAAGAACCCCAGCAGTTGTCCCGCGACCGCCTGCACGTTGTCCTGCCCGCCGGTGATGATCATGGCCGCCACCTTGTTCTTGATCAGCTCGCGATTGCGGATCGTGATCTGATTCTGGACGCAGTTGAGGCGTTCCACCATCTTGTAATAGAGCGCGCTGGCCGAACCCCACCGAATCGGTGTCGCAATGACGACGACATCGGCCCAGTGGACGATGGCTTCATAGACTTGATCCATCTGATCCGACTCGTCCATCTGCGTGATCGAACACGGCCAGGTGCAGGCGTGGGCCGAGATCGAGTAATACCCCTCGCACGAGCGGAACTTCAGCGTGCTCAGCCGGATCATTCGCGACTCGAGTCCCAGCTGTTCCGCGTGCGCCATGGCCGTGCGCAGCAGCAGGTCGGAGGTCGACACACGGGGCAGCGCTTCGTTCATGTTGGTGGTGGAGATGCCGACCACCCGCACGGGCCCAGGCTGGCGTTCGACCGGGCGAGCCAGCGGATGAGGTTCGTGCGGCTGCTTGTGCCGGCCGGTCGCCGGGGTCAGGTTCACCCACACATGACCGTCTCGCACCTCGACGTCATAGCGCGGCACCTGATCGGACTCGAACCCCGGCTCTCCTTGCCCCGTGCGGCAGTGGAATTTCCAGCCATGCCAGGGGCAGGTGATGTACTCACCGTCCAGCCGGCCCTCGCCTAACGGCCCGCCCGCGTGGTTACAGACGCCCGACACCGCCCCGAACCGGCCGTCGACAAATGACAGCGCCACTCGTGTGCGGCCGACCACGATCTGCTGCAACGCCTTCCGGCTGAGCGACTCCGCCGGCCCCAGGTCACTCCACTGATCAGCCATGATCGATACTGTATCCGTCATGCCGGTCCTGTGGATCGGACCCCTGATCGGGCATAATCTGGAGCATATGCCGCGTCCCCTTCTCACTACAGCAGCGATGGTTCTGACCACCGCCGTCGCTCTCGCTGGACAGACAACAAGCGGGTCTCCCTCGCAGGCCGCTCCGCCGCCGTCCGGGATGCCCGCGACGATTCCCCCGCCGGTGGCCGCCGCGGCGGAGAAGATCGCCAACGATCCGCAGATCGCGGCACTGCTCAAGGACCAGAGCACCGATGCGGCCGCCAAGGCGCGATGGAATCAGTTCCTGGAACTGGTGCGCATCCCCTCGCCGTCGCGCCAGGAAAACCTGAAGGCGGCCGAGATTCATCGCCGTCTGGTGGCGGAATGGGGATTCTCGCCGTCCGAAGTGATGACCCGCGCCGATGGCGTCATCGAAGCCAGCGATACCAACATCGTCGACGGCCTGCCGGTCTACAACGCGTGCGTGGTGATCAAGGGGTCGTACTCGGGCCGCGCTGACGCGGTGAACTACAAGGGGCAGTTTCCCAAGGTGCTGGTCGAAGGGCACATCGACGTGGTCAACCCGGAAGAACTGCCGAAGACGGGTGACCCGTCCATCCGCATCAAGCTCCAGCCGTACGCACAGCCGGTGGTGGCCACACCCGAGGAACTGGCGGCAATCCCCGACGAGCTGTCATTTGACGCGCGCGGCCGCGTGGTCGAGAACGACAAGTACGCCACGGCCAGCAAGGTCTTCGCCAACGCGAAAGACGCCGAAGCCAACGGCGGCGTGCGCATCTACGTGCCCGGCTACGGCGACATGATGCCGAGCACGTCCAACGCCTTCGTGCTCGCGGCGGCGATGAAGAAGCACAACATCAAGCCGGTCTACGACATCTGGATCTGCGGCACGGCCGGCGAGGAGGGCAAGGGCAACCTGGCCGGCATGAAGCAACTCTACGGCTTCGATCAGAAGGCCGGCACGGGATCGAATCCGCTGAATTTTGTCGCGAACTTCGGATTGGAAGGTGGCGGCACGGTGAATTTCCTCGGCAGTTACCGTTTCGAGATGAAGTTCAAGGCGCCTCTCCCCCGTGGCGGGGGCGCGACCGGTCCGAGTGCGCCCGAGGCGATGGCGGCGGCGATCGCCAGAATTTCCGACGTCAAGACTCCGTCGGAACTGCGGGACGGCGCGCCGCGCACCACCTACACCGTGGGCCGCGCGAGCTGCGAGCCACCTCCGGCCGGCCGCACGGTGGCGCCGAGTTGCTCGCTCGAAGTCGACATGCGCTCACCGCGCAAGGAAACGCTCGATGAGATTCGCAACAACATCGAGCCCATGTTCCAGGCGGGCGCCTCGGCCGAGAATGCCCGGTATGGGCGCAAGGATGGCTCCCCGGAAGGGATCACCCTGGAGCTGATGTGGTACGGGTTGCGGCCGGCGTTCGTGGCGGACAACGTCGACAACGTCGCGGTGCATGCGGGGCTTCAGTCCGGCATCCAGTTGGGCGTGCTCACTTCGCCGATGGTCGGCGCCGGATCGGGCAGCCTGAACGACAACGTGCCGGCCAACACCGGCATCCCGACCTATCAATTCACCCTGGCGTCCTCGGCCGCCGGCGCCGGCGGCCACGCGTTCTGGGAATGGGGCACTCGCGGCGCGCCGGCCACCGAGGTGGCTCGCATGCATCGAGTCCTCACGGCGGCGTTGATCGTGTCTGGATTCCACGCGGCCGACGGCACGGTCGTGCCACCGGCCGTTGGTCCCCTGGGCAAGCGGACGCGCGAAGTCGCGCGATAACACCGGAGCATCCGATCATGAAGCGTCTGATTCTTTCGCTCGCATTCCTTGTCAGTGTCGCCGCGGCCGCCACGCCCGCCTTTGCTCAGCAGTCGGGCGGGTTGCGCGTCGACTTCCAGGGGCCTGGCGGCCACAGCTCCGGCGCCTATGGGCGCGTCAGCGCCCTGCACGCCGCCGCACGGGCGGTCATCCTGATCCAGAAGGCCTTGCCGGCCGGCAGCTACCAGATCACGAACCTGACCGGCGGCAACTCGGTGAATTCGATCGCGTCCGACGGTCTCATCGAAATCAAGCTGACCGCCGCCAATGCCGCCGCCTACCAGGCGCTGGTGGCCGCGGTGACGAAAGCGGCGGCCGACGGCGCCGCCGCTGAGAATGCGTTTCGCGGCGTGAAGCCCGGAGACCTGACCAGCGGTGCGCCGGCGACGGTCCGGTCGTTCGTCAAGCCGTCCTGACGCCAGGCGACGAGTACAATTCCCACGTGGATCCCAACGACCTTCGCGCGTTCGCGCACCGCGACTGGGAGGCCGCCGCGAGCGGAAAGCAGCAGTACTGGGCCGAGCGTTACCGTGGCGAGGGCGCCGGACCGGCACGCCTGGCCTCGACCCTGTTGCTGGAACATGCCCGTCGCCTGGGGGCCGCCGGGTTGACCGACGGCGAGCGTGGCGACGACCTGGCACACCATCTCGAGCTCACCGACCGATTGGATCGCGCCGCCCGTGCGCTCGCCCGTCGCTGACCTGCTCGCCGACCTCGCCCGCGCGTTTGATGCGCTCGGCATCTCGTGGTACCTCTTCGGCGCACAAGCCGCCATCGTCTACGGCGTCGCCCGCCTGACCGCTGATGTCGATGTCACCGTTCGCGCGCCAGCCAGCACCACCGACGAATGGCTGTCGATCCTTGAGGGCTTCGGCTTCGCGCGTCGTTTCACCGACCCGGCCTTCATCGTCCAGACTCGCGTCGTCCCCGTCGTGCATCTCGCGACCGGGCTGCCGGTGGACATCGTGCTGGCCGGGCCCGGCCTCGAAGACGAGTTGCTGCAGCGCGCCGTGGTGCAGTCGATTGACGGTGTCGCGGTGCCGGTCGTCGAGATTGCCGACCTGGTGATCTTGAAGGTTCTCGCCAGCCGGCCCAAGGATCTCGACGATGTGGCCGCGTTGTTGCGGACGCACGGCGATGGCATCGATCTAACGCGAGTCCGCGAGGTGCTGACCAAGCTCGAACAGGCCCTGGGACAAAGCGACCTGCTCACCGCGTTCAAGAAGTGCCAGGCCCGGGCCCTAACCTGACAGCGGCTCCGCCGCATGGCAGCGACCAACTCACGCGCAGAGCGTCGGCGTGCGCCCCTCTACGGCGCAGCGGCGGGACGCGTGAGGCCGTGACCGAGCGGAAACATTCCAGGTAGTGCGATCGGCAGCTTGCCGCCGATCGCAATCTCCGCCGCCAGCGCCTTCACCGCCGCGCGCTCGGCGCCATCGGAAAAGTCATACGTCAGCATCACCGCCGGCGCCTCGGGCATGCCCATCGCGGTGTAGGGATTGCCGAACAGCACCGACACGAACGGCTGCTGCCGGCGCTCGGTGGCGCGGGCCATGTCCTTCAGGAACTGCTCGAGTTGGGGCGCCAGGTCGAGGCGCCCGCTGCCCGATGAGGCCCGCACGAAGATGCCCGCTACCACCGCGTCGTATTTCGCGGCCAGCGTGCGCACCAGGTCGAGCTCCGACGCGGTCGTGCGGTCGGAAATCTCGAAGGCCTCGGTGGCGGCCCAACGCGAGCGCAGCTCGGGAATCAGCGTCCGGCTGGGCGCGGCAATCCGCCAGCCCGAGGGATAGTCCAGCACTGACAGGTACATCACGCTGCCGGTGCGCGGTGTCGCCAGCGGCACCATGGCGCGCTCGTCCTTGATCAGCGTGATCGCGCGATCGCTCACCATCTGCGCCACGGCTTCGTGCTTCCGGCCGCCGAGTGTGACAGGCGCCGCGTCGAGGTTGACGGTGCGGGTGCGGTGCAGGCCGAGCCGAGCCTTGGCTTCGAGAATGCGCCGCACCGAGCGCTCGATCTGCGCGCGCGGGATGGTGTTGGCCTTGACCGCCTCGACGATGGCAGTAGCGGCGGCCGCCGAGTCCGGCGAGTCGAGCACCACGTCGATGCCGGCCTGCACGGCTTTCACCGCGGCCTCGCCCGGTGATGCCATGCGCGTGATCGCCGCCATCTTCATGGAGTCGGAGTAGATCAGGCCGCCAAACTTCATCTGCCCGCGCAGCAGGTCGCCGATCACAACCGGGCTGAACGTGGCCGGGCGCTTTTCCGGATCGACCGCCGGCATCTCCATGTGCGCCACCATCACACCGGCGGCACCGGCGGCCATGCCGCCTCGAAACGGCGGCAGTTCCACCGCGTCGAGCCGTTCGCGCGGATGGGCGACGATGGGCAGGCCGAGGTGTGAATCGACATCGGTATCGCCGTGGCCGGGAAAGTGCTTGAGAGTGGCGAGCATGCCCGACTCCTGCAAACCCTTGACCCAGCCGTTGACCAGGCCGCCGACGCGAGCGGGATCTTCACCAAACGAGCGGATATTGATCACCGGGTTGCGCGGGTTGTTGTTGACGTCGGCGACCGGGCCAAAATCCACGTGCACGCCAATCGCGCGGCTTTCGAGGCCGACGATCCTGCCGGCTTCATAGGCCAACTGGGGATCCCCGGCAGCGCCAAACGCCATGGCGCGCGGAAACTTGGTGGCGCCGGCCACGCGCATGGCCACGCCCCACTCGAAGTCGGAGGTGGTGAGCAGCGGCAGCGGCGAGATCGACTGCAGGCGATTGAAGAGCGACGCCAGCTCGAGCGGCTGCCCCAGGATCACGGGCCCGTAGGTGTTGTTGAGCATCACGCTGGGCATCGGCTCGGTGCCGCCAAACGCGATCAACCCGCCGATGTGCGACTCGTGCACCAGCTTGACCAGCGCCTCATACTGATCGGTGTCGCTACTGAGGTAGGTGGAGTTGAGCGGCGCAAAGATCATCTGCCCCACCAACTGCTCGAGCGTGGCCTTCTTGAAGGTGGATTCCACCCACTGCTGCGCGGCCTTATCAAGCGGCGCCTGGGCACGAAGCGGCAGAATCAGCAGTGTCAAGAGCGCCAGCGACGCCGTCACGCGATGCATGCGCAATCCTACCCTAGCACCCGAGCACCCCAGCACCCCAGCACCTATAATTAGGGCCGTGAGCACCGCCGAGCACAAAGCCCTGGCCCCCAACCGGGCCCGCGTCTTTGTCCTGACCGTCAGCGACACCCGGACTGACGACACCGACACGTCGGGCCGCGCCATCAGCGAGTTGCTCGAAGCAGCCGGCCACCATGTCGCCGGCAAGACCATCGAGCCGGACGAGCCGACGCGCGTGGCCGAATTGGTCCGCCAGCAAGCCGCCATTGCCGACGTCGACGCCATCATCACCACCGGCGGCACCGGGCTGACCAGCCGCGACAGCACCTTCGAAGCCGTCGACGCGCTGCTGCACAAGCGGCTGCCGGGCTTTGGCGAGTTGTTTCGCATGCTCAGCTACCAGGACATCGGCGCCGCCGCCATGCTGAGCCGCGCCACCGCCGGCACGATCGGACGGGTCATCGTGATTTGCCTGCCCGGCTCGGAGAAGGCGGTGCGCCTGGCCATGACCAACCTGGTGGTTCCCGAACTGGGTCACCTCGTCCAGCAGGCGAGAAAGTAGCGATGTCGAAAACCGAAATGCGCCCGATCAAGGAAACCATTCCGCTGGAAGAAGCGCGCCAGCTGATCGCCGACACCTGCACGCCGATCGCCAGGCGCGAACGCATCCCCCTGATCGATGCCAACGGCCGCGTCGCCTCCGCCGACGTGCACTCGACCCGCGACGTGCCGCCGTTTGCGCGGGCCGGCATGGACGGCTTTGCGGTGATCGCCGACGACACCTTTGGCGCCAGCCGCTACGAACCGAAGACGCTGCGCGTGATCGAGAAGGTCTACACCGGTGAGATGCCGACCCGGCAACTCACGCCCGGCACCGCGGTCGAAATCGCCACCGGCGCGCCGATGCCGGCCGGCGCCGACGCCGTGGTGATGGTGGAGGAGACCGAGAAGACTGGCGACCTGGTCCGCATCCTCACGCCCGTGTATCCGCGCCAGAACGTCGGCCGCCAGGGCGCCGACATTGTCGTCGGCCAGACGGTGATTCGCGAGGGCGACGTACTCAATCCCAGCCGCATCGGCGCGCTGGCCGCACTCGGCGTGGCCCAGGTCGAGGTCTACGCACGTCCGACTGTCGCCATTCTTTCCACCGGCAACGAGATCGCCGACCTTGGCCAGGAACTGAAACCGGGGCAGATCTACGACATCAACAAGTACACGTTGAGCACCATCATCCAGGAGCACGGCGGCGTGCCGGCGCCGTTTGCCACCGCGCAAGACACCATCGAGGCGCTTGAGGCAGCAATCGATGCGGCGCTTGGGCGCCGAAGTCTTGGCGAAGGCGGGTGCGACGTGCTGGTGTTCTCGGGCGGCAGCTCGGTCGGTGAACGCGACCTCATCCTCGACGTCATCGGCCGCATGGGCGAGATCGTGTTTCACGGCATTGCCGTCAAGCCGGGCAAGCCCACCGTGTTCGGCACCATCCAGGGCAAGCCCATGTTCGGCATGCCGGGCTACCCGACCTCGTGCCTGTCGAATGCCTACATGCTGCTGGTGCCGGCGCTGCGGGCCATGGCGCGGCTGCATCCGCGGCATACCCATTCCGTCAGCCTGCCGCTCGGCCAGCGCATCGTCTCCACTACCGGCCGGCACCAGTTCTACACCGTGAAGGTGGTGGACGGCGTGGCCATGCCCGCCTTCAAGGCCTCGGGCGATATCACCTCGATGTCGCAGGCCGACGGCTACATCGAGATCCCCGCCCAGACCGATATCGTCGACAAAGGTCAGGTCGTCGACGTCCGGCTCTTCTGACATAGTAGAGACAGCAACATGCTTCACTGGTTCCGCACGCTCCACCTCCGCCTCGTCCGCACCTTGCCGCTCCGCCTCGTCTCCTCGGCCCAACTGCCGACCGACTACGGTGAGTTCGAGATTCACGTGTTCGAGCGGGCGATCGGCCACGAGGCGCACGTGGCGCTGGTGCGGGGTGAGCTGGGCGGCGGCGAGAACGTGATGACGCGCGTGCACTCGTCCTGCGTCACCGGCGACATCCTGCATTCGGCGCGCTGCGACTGCGGGCAGCAGCTCGAATCGGCCATGCGCCAGATCGCAGACGAGGGCCGCGGCGTGTTGCTCTATCTCGACCAGGAAGGGCGCGGCATCGGGCTGGCCAACAAGATTCGCGCCTATGCGCTGCAGGATCAAGGCTGCGATACGGTCGAGGCCAACGAGCGGCTCGGCTTCCCCGCCGATGCCCGCGACTACCGCGTGGCGTTGCAGATGCTGCGCGCGCTCGGTGTGCGCTCCATGCGCCTGCTCAGCAACAACCCGAACAAGCTGGCCGGCGTCACCGGCGAGGGCGTGTCGGTCAGCGAGCGGCTGCCGATCGAGATTCTCGCCACGGCGACGACCGCGCGGTACCTGAAGACGAAAAAGGACAAGCTCGGGCACGTCCTGACGTCGGTCTGACGTGGCCAGCCGCTCCGCCGTTCGCCTGCCTCCCTGGTGGCTCGCATGGCCGCTGGCCATTGGCGCCGTGGTCTTGCTCAACCAGTCGCTCACCTTCGCCAATATCTGGCCGACCCCGAAGATCGAATGGCAGTACGCCCTCTCGGTTGAGTGCGCCGCGGCCGTCCTGATCCTGGCCATGGTCAGTGGGCGCCTGCGCGGCCTGGCCCGGCGGATCCTCCCGGCAGTGTGGCTGCTGCTGGTGGCCGGGCACTACATGGACGTCACCGCGCCCGGGCTCTACGGGCGCCCCTTCAATCTCTATTGGGACTCCGCGCACCTCGGCAACGTGGCGGCCATGCTGGCGCAATCGGCGCCCCTGTGGCTGGTGGTAGCGGCGGTCGTTGGCGCGTTACTCGCGCTGGGCGCGGCAGCGGTGGCCAGCCACGTGACCATCGGCTGGCTGGCGGCCGGCATGGAGCACCCGCGGCTGCGGGCGACGCTCAGCGCCTCGGCGATCGCGGTGATCGTGCTGTTTACCGGCCAGCAGCTCACCGGCCCCGCGATCGGCCCGTTGGCATTCGCGGACCCCGTCACGCCCAGCTATGCGCGCCAGGCGCGGTCGGTCCTCGCCATGATGGGCCCTGGCGCCGTGGCGCCGGCCCTTCCTGCCAGTCCTGCCGCGTTGGCATCGCCACTCGACGGTCTGGACGGCGCCGACGTGCTGCTGGTGTTCGTGGAGTCGTACGGCGCCATCACGTTCGAAACGCCGGCGTTTCTGCCGGTGATGGCGGAGGCTCGCGCCGAGGTCGTGGCGGCGGCTCAGGACACCGGCAAGCAAGTGGTCTCGGCGTTTGTCGACTCGCCCACCTTCGGCGCCTCGTCCTGGCTGGCGCACCTGACGCTGCTGACCGGTGTCGACGTGCGCGACCCCTATTCGTATCAACGGCTGATGACCGAGTCGCGCGACACGTTGGTCAAGGCCTTCGCGCGGCGCGGCTATCGCACTGTTGCCGTGATGCCGGGCATGCGCCAACCGTGGCCCGAAGGCGCGTTTTACGGTTTCGACACCATCTACGGACGCGACCTGCTCGAATATCGGGGACCCGAGTTTGGATGGTGGAGCATTCCCGACCAGTTCGCGCTGGCCAGGCTCGACGCGCTCGAAACCCGGAAGCCGGCGCGCGCGCCGCTCTTCGTGGTGTTCCCCACCAGCACCACCCACGCGCCGTTCGGACCGGTGGCGCCGTATCTGTCGGACTGGTCGAGGGTACTCAGGCCTGACGCCTACGATCCCGGCGAAGTCTCGCGCATCCTGAGCCGGCCGCTCGAATGGACCAACCTGTCGGCCGACTACGGCCATGCCATGGCCTACGAGTTCACGACGTTTGCCGGTTACTTGCGCCAGCGCGCCAACGACGACCTGGTGATGATCCTGATCGGCGACCACCAACCACCCGCCGCCGTGTCAGGCAAGGACGCGTCGTGGTCGGTGCCCGTGCACGTGATCACCAATCGATCTCACGTCATCGAGCAGTTGCAGGCGCGCGGTTTCACGACCGGTCTCACGCCGCGGCGTCCGGCCCTTGGCGGGATGCACGAGTTGGTGCCCATGCTGACCGGCGCCTTCGAAGCCTCACCGGGGCCGGTGAAGCCAGAGGTGCCGAACGTCGAGGGCGAACGACCACGCTAACGCCGCGAGCGTCACGCCCGCGACGATCGCGCTGGGCGGCGGCATCACGATCGGCGCCAGCGCCAGGCCGAGACCCGCCAACTGCGCGATCGCCACGGCCTTGCCACGAAAGGTCGACCGCAGCGGCCGGCCCAGCCACGACAGCCGCCAACCGGCGGCCACGAAGGCGTAACGCATCAGGCCGCAACCAAGCACCCATGGACCGGCTTTGCCGAACTGCCACACCAGCACGCTCAGTACGAGGATGTGGAGCGCGTCGGTTTCCATGTCGAAGCGGGCGCCGAAAGGGCTGGCCATCCCACTGCGACGTGCCAGCCAGCCATCCACGCCGTCGAGGGCGGCCATCGCCGCCGTGACGCCCACCACCACCCACGCGACCATCGCCGGCACCTCCAGCCACGGCGCCAGCGCCAGGCTGGCCAGCAGCGCCACGAACATCGCCCGCACCATCGTCACCAGGTTGGCCGCGCCAAGCCTGGGGAAGGGATGGCCGGATCCCATCGTGGTGATGGCCACGCTCATCATCCCGATGAAGATGGCGGCGGCCACGAACGGTTGGGTGGAGCTGACGCCCATTGCCGGAGCCGCCATCAGGCCGATCGCCATCACGCCCAGCGCGCCAACCGCGGCCACACCAACAAGATTCGCGCGAGGCGGCATTGTCACGACCGGGTTACCGGGACACAATGAACGGCACATGGAAAGTGAGGCGAGAGCATTCTGGGTCACCGCACCCGGACACGGCGAGATTCTCACCGAACGCCTGCGGGCACCGGCAGACGATGAGGTGGTGGTGCGGACAGTGTACAGCGGCATCAGCCGTGGTACCGAGGCGCTGGTGTTTGGCGGGCATGTGCCGAGCGGCGAGTGGACCCGGATGCGCGCCCCGTTTCAGGACGGCCAGTTCCCGGCGCCGGTGAAATACGGCTACGCCAGCGTCGGCGTGGTCGAAGCCGGCCCGAGCGCGCTCGTCGGGCACACCGTGTTTGCGCTCTACCCGCACCAGACCCGCTATCTCATCCCGAGTCATGCCGCGCACATCGTGCCCGCCACCGTGCCGGCTGAACGCGCGGTGCTGGCGGCGAACATGGAAACGGCGGTCAACGGCATCTGGGATGCACGGCCGCATGTGGGCGACCGGGTCACGGTGGTGGGCGCCGGCACCGTCGGGTGTCTCACCGCCTGGGTCGCGTCGAGGATCGCCGGATGCCAGGTCGAGTTGGTGGATATCAATCCCGGCCGGGCCGCGATCGCGACCGCTCTCGGGGTGTCGTTCGCCGAACCCGCCAATGCCGCGCTCGACGCCGACGTGGTGATCCACGCCAGTGGCGCGCCGGAGGGATTGCAACTGGCCCTGCGGCTCGCCGGCGTCGAGACCGTGATCACGGAGCTCAGCTGGTACGGCGACCGGCAGGTATCGCTGCCACTGGGGGAAGCCTTCCATGCCCGGCGCCTCACCGTCGCCTCATCGCAAGTGGGTGCGATCGCGCCGGCCCAGCGGGCACGCTGGAACCACGGCCGGCGGATGCAACTGGCGTTGCGGCTGCTGGCCCATCCCGAACTCGATGCCCTGATCACCGGCGAATGCCCGTTCGAGGCCTTGCCCGCGACCATGGCCGCACTGGCCGCCGATCCTGGCGGCGCGCTGTGCCAGCGCGTGCGTTACTGATCGGCTCACGAAGATGTTTGAAGGAGACTGCAATGTATAGCGTGACCGTGCGCGATCACATGATGATCGCGCACAGCTTCAAGGGCGACGTGTTTGGGCCGGCGCAACGCCTGCACGGCGCCACCTACGTGGTCGACGCGGAATTCCGCCGCCCCGCTCTCGACGCCGACGGCATCGTCATCGACATCGGCCGCGCCGGCGACGTCCTCAAGCGCGTGCTGGGAGCGCTGAACTTCCAGAATCTGGACGAGGTGCCGGCCTTCGCGGGACAGAACACCACGACGGAGTTTCTGGCCAGGACGATCTTCGATCGCATGGTGGCCGCCATCCACGCCGGGGAACTCGGTCCCGGTGCCACCGGCGTCGAGCACATCAAGATCACCCTGCACGAATCGCACGTCGCCTCTGCAGGGTTCGACGGCCGCGTCACCGGCACGCCCTGACGTGCGATCGATCGCTTTCCTCGTGGCCGGGCCGCTCGAGACACGCTCTGGCGGATCCATCTACAACCGCCGCATCGCCGAAGGCCTGCGCCGGCTCGGATGGCAGGTGGAGGTCCGGGAACTGGAAGCGAGCTTTCCTTGCCCGACGGCCGCCGCGCAGCACACGGCCGCCAACGTGCTGGGCGGACTTGCCGATGGCACAACCGTGGTGGTTGACGGCCTGGCCTACGGCGCCATGCCAGAACTCGCGGAGCGCCACGGCGCGCGCTTGCGTTTTGTCCCGATCGTGCACCTGCCGCTCGGCGCCGACGTCAATGTGGATGCCGCGACCGCGGCCCGCCTCAACGCCGGTGAGCAGCGCGCCCTGGCGCACGCCGCCGTGGCGGTCGTCACCGGAGCCGCGGCCATTGGGCTGATGACCGCCCTTGGCCTGACCGCGCCACGCCTCTTCTTGGTGGAACCGGGAACCAACGCGGCGCCACTCGCCGCTGGATCGGGTTCGGCCATCGTGCACCTGCTGACGGTCGCATCGGTGCATGCGGGCAAGGGTCACGAGACGCTGATCGCGGCGCTGGCCGGCGTTCCGGCACGCGATTGGCATCTCACCTGCGCCGGCAGCTTGACCCGGGACCCGGCGACGGTGGCGCGCGTCCGCGCGGCGATCGCGCACCACGGGCTCGGCGATCACATTGATCTGGTCGGCGAGCTCGACGCGCACGCCACGGGTGACGCTTATCACGCCGCTGACGTGTTCGTGCTGGCGACCCGGCAGGAGACCTATGGCATGGCGGTGGCCGAAGCGCTGGCACGCGGTCTCCCGGTGATCGGCACGGCCACCGGCGCCATCCCGTCGCTCTTGCACGACGGTGCCGGGCTGGTCGTCGCACCGGACAACCCGGACGCTCTGGCCGTAGCGCTGACCAGGGTCATCACCGACGCCGGCCTGCGCGCGGCTCTCGCCGCCGGCGCGCGGCAGGCGCGGAGCCGACTGCGAGACTGGAGCCACGCCTCGGCCGCATTCGCGGCGGTATTGGAGACGATCGACGTTCATGGATGAATCGCTTTCGGAATGGCTGCGGCTGCGCGAACGCGCCGACGAGCGCGCCAGGGCGGCGGCATTGGTCCAGGCCGTCGCGGCGGTCCTGCCCTCAGATCGGCCGGTGCGCATGCTCGACCTCGCCACCGGCGCCGGTTCCAACCTCCGCTACCTGATCGAACGCCTGCCGCCACGGCAGCAGTGGACGGTGGTGGACCGCAGTCCCCTCCTGCTTGATGCGCTGATCGAACGGACCGCGGCCTGGGCCGCCTCGCGCGGGCACACGGTGGCCATCGCCGGCCGCGGACTCGCCATCAGCGGGCACCAGCTGGATTGCCGCATTGAAACGCAGCCGGTCGACCTGGCAGCGCTCGACGATCCATCCCTGTTCGCCGGCCGCGACCTGGTCACCGCGTCGGCCCTGCTCGACCTGGTGTCGGCCACCTGGCTGCGGGCCCTGTCGGCGCACTGCGCGTCCGCCGGCAGTGCGGCACTCTTCACGCTGACTTACGATGGCCGGTCGAGCTGCACGCCGCGTGAAGCCGAAGATGAGCAGGTGCGCGAGCTGATGAACGCGCACCAGTTACGAGACAAGGGCTTGGGGGGACCCGCCGAGGGGCCGCGCGCGACGGCCTGTGCCGAGCGCTGCCTCACCGAAGCCGGCTTCCGCGTCACGCTGGCGCAAAGCGACTGGGTGCTCGATGTCGACGAAGCCGCAATGCAACGCGAGTTGATTCGTGGGTGGTGGCAGGCTGCGGTCGAAATGGCTCCGGCACTGGAAGGCGGGCTGACCGGCTGGTTATCGCGGCGGCTCACACATATCGACGCGGGACACTCGCGCCTGACCGTGGGCCACTACGACCTGGCGGCGCTGCCTGGCATCGGCCGCGGTCGCTAGATGATGCGCGTGACCGCGGCCCCCTCGGCGGCGCGGCCGGGGTCGTCCGTGCGCAGGTCGCAGTCAAACAGCACGTCGCCACCCATGCGGTAGACGCGGTTGGCCGGCCGGCGGCAGTCGCGCAGCCGTTCGGGCGCCGGCAGTCGGATGGCCGGCCGGCCGTTGCCGATCAGAACCGGCGCCAGGGTGATCTGCAGGCGGTCCAGCAAGCCGGCCTCCAGGAACGCCGACACCGTGACACCGCCGCCTTCCACGAAGATGCGCGCGCACCCGCGGGTACGCAAGGCGGCCACCAGTTCACCGGCGGCGGCACCGGCGGCCTCCGATTCGAGTCCCACGATCGTGGCCGTGCCGACGAGGTCTTCGCCGGCGGCGATGCGGGCCCGGCCGCACAGGTACAGCGTCGGTGCCGCCAGGTCGACAAACACCCGCGCCGACGGTTCCAGCCGGCGCTCTGGATCGAGAATCACCCGCAGGGGATTCGGGCCACTCACCCGCCGCGTGGTCAATTGCGGGTCGTCCGCGGCCACCGTTCCGGCACCCACCACCACGGCGTCGCACAGCGCACGCAGGCGGTGCATGTGCACGAGGTTGTCGTCGCCGGTGACAAACTGCGAGTCGCCGGAATGAGTGGCGATGAAGCCGTCGAGGCTTTGGCCCAGGTGGCCCACGGTGATCGGCCGCGCCGGTGTGGCGCTGCAGATTGGCAGGTAGAGATCCACCAGGCCGGCGCGCGGATCGTCCGCGGGCAACAGCGATTCCCAGCCGGAGCCCGGATGCCAGGCCAGCGCGGCTCCAGGGTGTCCGCCGGCCACCGGATGCAGCCGCCCGGTCTCGTCAGGCGCAAAGACCTGGGCGCGGCCGGCGCGATCGAGCTCGGCCGCAGCATCGGCCGCCGACTGCACCAGCGGCCACGCCGCCTCGGCCGCGATGCCGTGTTGCGGCGCGGTCAGCTCAACCGCCACTACGGGTACCCTCAGCCTGTGTCAGCGCTGCTCGCTCGTGCCGGATCATGCCCCGTCACTATGTCACCAAGACCGGCGCCTGCCAAGACAGCGAACCCGCCACGCTCAGCCGATCGCGCGGCGATCCTTCAGCCGCAACCACCCGCTGGCGATGCGATAGATCGCCCAGCACCCCAGCACGAAGAATCCCACCGCCCAGATGGCGAACCCGATCAGCACTATCGCCAGCAGCAGGCCAGTCAGGAAGATGCCGCACGCCAGCGCCATGGCGATCCAGAACGTGCTGATTTGCCAGGAGAAGTGCGACTCGAGCCACGTACCGCGCGCGTCGCCCCGCTTCACGTAGTTGATGATCACCGCGATGATCGACGGCCATCCGAACAGGAACGTGCCGACGACGCTGGCTGCCCCGAGAGCGCCGATCGCCAGGCCAAGCGCATGCAGACCGTAGGTGACGTGAGTGATCGTCACGAGCGACGGGTCGGGCTCACGAACAACGTTCGCATCGGTCATCGTCAGGCTCCTTCTGTGTCGCGACAGTCATGGGGGTGTGGCGACCACACCGTCAGAATCGAACGACGTTCTCAATCAACCAGTAGTAGAGACGCGTGCCGCTGAAGCTGTGCCTGGCGACCGGGCCGGCCCACATGGTGGCGGCATACCCGTTGATCGACCAGTACTTCCGAATCGGCACGTCCACCATACCCTCGAGCACCGTGCCGAGCCGCGTCTCGCCACCAGACGGCCGGCCCGAATACCCGAAGTATCGCCCGTCGCCGGCGGTGGCGCCGCTGCCTTGATACCAGCGGTCGCCCGCGCTGGCAAGACCAAGCGCATGTAATTCGATACGCGTCTTTACCCTCCGGGGTTCAAACCACGCCTGCACGAACACGTCGCGCAAATTCATTTGTGCGTAGGTCGACGACAGCGCGTAGCTCCGCGACGAGGGCAGCATGGAGAAGAACGTGCCATGGCGGCCGTCGTTCGGATCACGATCGCCAGACGCCCACAGGTACCCGGCGCGCAGCCATGGCGCGCCGGCCGCGCCGGTCCAGCGATGTCCGATCTCCGCCGCGACGCTGGCGGCACGTTGCGGCTGCCCGTACCACGAGCCGGCCTGCGCCGCGCCCCACACCACGGCATCCAGTTCGCCGCGGCCGGTCTTCACGATGCGAGCGTGAGACCCACCGATCGCGGTGACCGTGACATCAACCGGCCGGTCGGGCGCACCGGTGTTGTCGACCACGCGCGCCATGGCGCGGCGATCGCGGTAGGCGGTGACAAACGCCTGCGACTGGGCCGTGGCGCCCTTCCCGGTGAGCGACCCGGTGGCCAGTTGCACGTTGGGCATCGAGAGGTTGGCCGACTCCTCGAAGCCGCCTTGCGTCGGCACGAACAGTGCCGCCGTGGTGTGCCAGCGTGGACGATCGACGTCCACCCGCACGCCGTCGAATCGGCGCTGGTAGTGCGACCACTCGAAGTTGCCCACCAGGCGCGAGTGCAGCCGCTCGCGGGTGAGCCGTGCGAGCGAGGCCGTAGCCGGCGCCGATTCGGCGCCCGAGGCAAACTGCATGCGGCCAAGGGTTACCGAGGCTCCTCCGCGTGACGACTTGACCGTGAGCGCCAGCTCGCTCAAGTACAACTGATAGCTGTAGGACACGCCGGTTGCGGCAAAGTAGAACGCGCCGCTGCCCAACCCGCCGGGGCCGATGGCCTGGGACGGCAGGTTCTCGAGCCGCACATAGTTGAAGGCTGCGCCGAGGCCGAACCGCGGGCCCTCGGCGCGAACGCCAAGATCGACCCGGTCGGCGAGGAACGTGTAGCGGGGATGGCCAACGGGATCGGCCGGCGCCTGGAGGTCGACTCGAGGCGTGAAGAACGACCACGACTCGACGCGGGTCACGTTGGCGAGCGTGGCGGTGACGTTGGGGGGTTCTTGCGCGAGTGCCTGGGTGCTAACGGCAACCACGAAGGACGCGAAGCACACGAAGGCAGCTCTGGACCTGTCCAAGAGAGTCTTCGTGACGTTCGCGTCTTTCGTGGCTGATCTCCCTAGCCCTTGAGCCGCTTGTTGACTTCCGCCCAGTTGACCACGTTCCACCACGCGCCCAGGTAGTCGGGGCGGCGGTTCTGGTACTTCAGGTAGTAGGCGTGTTCCCACACGTCGATGCCGAGGATGGCCTTCTTGCCTTCCATCAGCGGGTTGTCCTGGTTCGGCGTGCTCGTGACTTCGAGCTTGCCGCCGTTGTCGATCACCCAGGCCCAGCCGCTGCCAAAGCGGGTGGCGCCGGCCTGGTTGACCGCGGTCTTGAACTTCTCGAAATCACCAAAGGAACTGTTGATGGCCTCGGCCACCGCGCCAGTCGGCGCGCCACCGCCGCCGGGCGTCATCAGCGTCCAGAACAGCGAGTGGTTCCAGTGACCGCCGCCGTTGTTGCGCACGGCCCCCTTGATGTCGTCGGGCAGCCCGTTGACGCCCGTGATGAGGTCATCGAGGCTCTGGTTGTGCAGCTCGGGATGCTTGTCGAGCGCCGCGTTGAGGTTGTTGACATACGCCTGATGATGCTTGCCGTGGTGAATCTGCATCGTCTGGCTGTCGATGTGCGGTTCGAGCGCCGCCACATCGTAGGGCAGCGCCGGAAGTGAATGAGCCATGTGAGAACCCTCGTGATGGAACCGTCGTGTTTGAACCGCCGTGTTTGAACCGTCGTGATCGAACCGTCGTGATCGAACCTACGTGATCGCCAACATCCGATCTAACGCGATCTTAGCCCACTTCTTCTGTCCGTCCGGTACCACGATTTCGTTCACCACGTCGCCGTCCACCAGCGAATCGAGCACCCACAGCAGGTGGTTGGGCGACACGCGGAACATGGTCGAGCACAGGCAACCGAACTGGTCGAGCGAGATCACGGTCTTGCCGGGCGCTACCTCTTCCGCCAGCCGGTGCACCAGGTGGACCTCGGTGGCGACCGCCCAGGTCGAGCCATCGGGGCTGTCGCGCACCGTCTTGAGGATGTACTCGGTCGAGCCGCTGTCGTCGGCGGCGAGCAACACGTCGAACGGCACTTCGGGATGCACGATCACCTTGATGCCCGGGTGCTCACGGCGGACCTGCTCGATTTGCGCGGCGGTGAAGCGCACGTGCACGGAGCAGTGTCCCTTCCACAGGATGAGTTTCGCCCGCTCCAACTCGTCGCGGGTGAGGCCGCCGAACGGTTGATACGGATCCCACACCACCATCTGGTCGAGCGGCAGGCCCATCTGGTACGCTGTGTTGCGTCCCAGGTGCTGGTCCGGCAGGAACAGGATCCTCTCGCGCTGTTGCCAGCCCCACCTGAGCGTGGCGGCAGCGTTGGACGAGGTGCAGACGGTGCCGCCGTTCTCGCCCACCAGCGACTTAATCGCCGCCGCCGAGTTGATGTAGGTCACCGGCACCACGGACGACGCCAGGCCCAATTGCCGCAGTTCGTTCCAGCAGGTCTCCAGTTGATCCGCCGGCGCCATGTCGGCCATTGAACAGCCGGCCGCCAGGTCGGGCAGGATCACCCGCTGGTGCGGCAGCGCCAGGATGTCGGCGCTCTCGGCCATGAAGTGGACGCCGCAGAACACGATGTAATCGGCGGCAGGATGGCGGGCGATGGCGTTGGCCAGCTTGAAAGAATCCCCGGTGTAATCGGCGAACCGGATCACCTCGTCGCGCTGATAGTGGTGACCGAGGATGACCAGGCGATCGCCGAGTGCGGCGCGAGCGGCGGCAATGCGCAGCGCCATCTCCTCGTCTGGCAGCCCGAGGTAGGCATCCGGCAGCGGCTGGCGCTCGTGAATGGAGGCCTTCTCGACCTCGTTGAGGACGGGCAGAAATGTGTTGGGCATTTCCCGACAGCTATTGCAGGGCTGGAATGCGAACGACGTTGTACAGAGTATCGCGCTCGATGGGTTCGCGGCCAGCGTCGCGGATGAGCTGCTCGATGTCGTCGGTCGACAGTGTCGTCGGCGTCGACGAGCCGGCCATGTGATAGATCGTCTCTTCCTGGACGGTGCCGTCGAGGTCGTCGGCGCCGAACCACAACGCGGTTTGCGCCACTTCCACGCCGCACGAAATCCAGTAGGCCTTGATGTGATCGACGTTGTCGAGCACCAGCCGCGCCACCGCATGCACCTTCAGCGTCTCGCTGGCCGCCGGCGCCGGCAGCTTGCGCATCTGGTTGTTGTCGGGATGAAAGGCCAGCGGGATGAAGGCCTGCAGGCCGCCGGTATCGTCCTGCAACGCCCGCGTCTGCAGCAGGTGATCGACGCGCTCCTCGGTGGTCTCGATGTGGCCGTAGAGCATGGTGACGTTGGTGCGCATGCCCAGATCATGGGCAATGCGGTGAATCGCCAGGTAGCGAGCGCCGTCGCACTTGTCGTGGCAAATCTTCTGGCGCACGCGCGGCGCGAAGATTTCGGCGCCGCCGCCGGGCAGCGAGTCGAGGCCGGCCGCCTTCAGCTCGGCCAGCACCTGGCGGTCGGTCTTGCCGTAGTGATCCGCGAAGAAGGCAATCTCCACCGCGGTGAAGCACTTCAAGTGAATGCCGGGGCGAATCTGCTTCAGGCCGGACAGCAGCTCCGTGTAATAGCTGAACGGCAGGCCGGGGTGCAGGCCATTGACGATGTGCACTTCGGTGAGGGGCTGATCGCCGCGCTGCCGCAACTTGGCGAAGATTTGCTCCAGCGACATGGTGTGCGACCCGGGATCGCCCTCCTTCAGCCGCGCAAACGAGCAGAACAGGCACGACGCTTCGCAGACGTTGGTCGCCTCGAGCCGCAGGTTGTGGTTGAAGTAGGTGCGATCGCCATGGCGCCGCTCGCGTTCGCGATTGGCGATCCAGCCAAGCGCCAGCAGGTCGGTGGACTCGAAGAGCGCCACCGCATCGTCGAACGACAGCCGTTCGCGCGCCTCGACCTTGTCGGCGATGTCAACGAGTCCCGCAGTTTTCAGACGCTGTCGCATGGAATCCAGGACCACCAAGCTTCGGGTCCGTCGTGGTTTCTATTGTATCTGATGCTACAATTCACAGTTCAACCGACGCGTACCAGAACCGCCAGGGAAGTTGGGTGCGAAGCCCACACGGTCCCGCCACTGTAAGCGGCCACTCGCCGCGAGTCAGGAGACTGGCAGTTCATGGGCATGTCACTCATTCAGGCGCGTGAGACGCCTGGGAGGCGACGCGCAGTGCTTTCCGCAGAACAGGTATCTTTTCGCTACGCCGCCGACGGCCCACTGGTGGTCGACGGCGTGTCGGTGCGCCTTGGCGATGGCGCGCTGGTCGGCATTCTCGGCCCCAACGGCTCGGGCAAGACCACCCTGCTGCGCCTGCTGAGCGGCACGCGGCGGCCCTCGGCCGGCCGCATCATGCTGGGCGGCCAGCCGCTCGATCGCCTGGCCCGGCGCGAGGTCGCCCGGCAGATCGCCGTGGTCCCGCAGGAAACCGAGCTGGCGTTTGAGTACTCGGCGATCGAGATCGTCCTGATGGGCCGGCATCCGCACCTGGGCATGTTCACCGTCGAGGGACCGGGCGACATTCGCATCGCCCGCGAGGCGCTGGCGGCCACCGGCACGGGACACCTGGCCGACCGCCCCTTTCACGAATTAAGCGGCGGCGAGAAGCAACGGGTGGTGATTGCCGCGGCGCTGGCGCAATCAGCGGCGCTGATGCTGCTCGACGAGCCCACCGCGTCGCTCGACCTGGGCTACCAGCTGGAAGTGTCGGCGCTGCTGCTGCGACTCAACCAGGATCACGGCGTCACCATGGCGATCTCGACGCACGACCTGAACCTGGCGGCGTCGATCTGCCGCGAGCTCATCCTGATGCGCGACGGCCGCGTACTGGCGGCCGGACCGACCAACGAAGTGCTGACGCCCGAGAACGTGCAACGCCTCTACGATGTCGAGGCCGACGTCCACATTCACAGCGACACCGGCCACATGACCGTGGTTCCGGTGCGGCGGGTCACCCGGTGAACGTCCGCCTCCGGGCAGCGACGGCGAGACCAGTCCGCCTCGGCGCGGCTCCGGCGGGACAGGTCCGCCGCCGCATCATCACCGTGGTGTCGTTGTTTGCGGCCGGCACCATCGCGGTCCTGCTGTGGGCGCCGACGGTCGGCAGCACCAGCATCTCGCTGTGGCGGGCATTGGACTCGACGATCCCGTGGGACCAGAACGTCGACGCGCAGATCTTCTTTGTCGCCCGGCTGCCGCGGGTGCTCTCGGGCGCCATCGTCGGCGCCGCGCTGGCCGCCGCCGGTGTCGTGCTGCAGGCCATGCTGCGCAATCCCCTGGCGACGCCGTTCACACTCGGCGTGTCGGCTGGGGGCGCGCTCGGCGCGATGCTGGCGATTGCCCTGGGGCTCGAGCTGGGCACCATGGGCGTGTCGTCCATTCCGATCGCGAGCTTCGCCGGATCGCTGGTCGCGATCGGTATTGTCTACTGGCTGGCCTCGTCGCAGAAGCGCGGCCTCTCCACCAACGTGCTGCTGCTGGCCGGGGTCACGCTCAACTCGTTCTTCTCGGCGCTGATCCTGTTCGTGCAATACATGGCCGACTTCGCCGAGTCATTCCGGACCGTGCGCTGGTTGATGGGTGACCTCGATGTCGGCAGCTTCACCCCGATCCTGGCCGCCCTGCCGTTCCTCGCCGTCGCCTTCGGCGTGTTTGCCATGCTGCCGCGGACGCTCAACCTGCTGACGCTGGGCGAAGACGTGGCGGCCGCCCGCGGCGTGGAAGTGATCCACGCCCAGCGCCTCGCCTTCTTCAGCGCCTCGCTGGCCACCGGCGCCGCGGTGTCGCTGGGCGGCCCGATTGGCTTTATCGGCATCGTCGTGCCGCACCTGGTGCGGCTGATGGTGGGGTCCGATCATCGCATCGTCCTGCCGGCCGCCGCGCTGTTTGGCGCCGCCTTCACCGTGCTGTGCGACCTGGTCGCGCGCACCATCATGGCGCCGCTGGAATTGCCGGTCGGCATCATCACCGCGCTGATTGGCGGACCGTTCTTTCTGTGGTTGTTGGTGAAGAAGTCATGAGGACAGCATTAGCCACAAAGCGCGCGAAGAACACGAAGGCCTGTATTTTCGCTGTCGTGTGCTTCGTGTGCTTCGCGTCCTTCGTGGTCGCCTTTCAACCACCACCGCAGCGCATCATCTCGCTGGTCCCCGCACTCACGGAAATGCTCTACGCGATCGGTGCCGGCTCGCAGGTGGTCGCGGTGTCGAGTTACGACGCCTACCCGCCCGAGGTGACCTCGCTGCCGCGGGTCGGTGCCCTGCTCGACCCCGACACCGAGCGCATCATCGCCCTCAAGCCCAACCTCGTGATCACCTATGGCAGCCAGGTGGATCTGCAAGCGCAGATGAAGCGCGCCGGCATTGCCACGTTCGACTACCGGCACGCGGGCCTGAGCCACATTTTGACCACCATGAAGGACCTGGGGGCGCTCACCGGTCACGCCGCAACGGCCGACGCCGCGGTGGCGGCCATCGAGGCGCGGCTGGACGCCGTCCGGACCCGGGTGGCCGGCAAGCGACGGCCGAAGACCCTGCTGGTGTTCTCGCGTGAACCGAAGACGTTGCGGAACATCTATGCCAGCGGCGGGCACGGCTTCCTCCACGACATGCTCGAGATCGCCGGCGGCGACGACGTGTTCAACGACATCAAGAAGGAATCGATGCAGGCCTCGACCGAGACGATCCTGGCCCGCGCGCCGGAGGTGATCCTGGAACTGCGGCCAGAAGAGATCACCGCCGGCGGCGAGATGCAGGCGGAACTGGCCTCGTGGCAACGGCTGGCCTCGGTCCCTGCCGTGCGCAACCGGCGTGTCATCTTCATCTCGGGCCAGGACGTCACCGTGCCGGGCCCGCGCATCGCCGACAGTGTCGAGCGCATGGCCAGAGCGCTGCACCCGTGAAGACGGACTCCTACCCCCGTCGCATCGTCTGCCTGACCGAGGAGACCACTGAGACGTTGTACCTGCTCGGCGAGGGCGACCGCGTGGTCGGGATCTCCGGCTACACGGTGCGGCCGCCCGAGGCCCGCGCGAAACCCAAGGTGTCGTCGTTCCTGCACGCGCGCTACGAGAAGATCGAGGCGCTCAAGCCGGATTTGATCCTCGCGTTCTCCGATCTCCAGGCCGGCATCACCACCGACCTGGTGAAGCGCGGTTACCCGGTGTTCACGTTCAACCAGCGCAGCATCGCCGAGATCCTGCAGATGATCCGGGTGCTCGGCGGCATTGTCGGCGTGCCCGAGAAGGCCGAAGCGCTGGCCACCCGGTTGAGCCGGGGCCTCGACGACATTCGCGCGCAAGCGGCCCTGCTGCCGTGGCGGCCCAAGGTGTTCTTCGAGGAGTGGTACGACCCGTTGATCAGCGGCATCCGCTGGACCGAAGAACTGGTGCAGATTGCCGGCGGCGATCCGATTTTTCCGGAGCTGGATCGGGCCAGCCTGGCCAAGGACCGCATCGTCACGAGTGAACAAGTCATCGCGCGAGCGCCCGACGTGATTATCGGCTCGTGGTGTGGCAAGCCGGTTCGTCCGGCGAAGATCGCGGCGCGACCCGGCTGGGACGCGGTGCCGGCCGTGAAAAACGGGCGAATCTACGAAGTGAAATCCAGCTACATCCTGCAACCCGGCCCGGCCGCTCTCACCGAAGGCGTGCGTCAGCTGCACGACAGAATCCGGCTCGCGGTGGCCGCGTCCTGATTACAATGGATCAAATGAAGCGAATCGCGACCCCCCTTGTACGTCCGTCCAGTGCCGTGTTGTTCGTCCTGCTTGCCGCCATCGGATTCGGCGCCTGCCGCTCCACACCAGCCACGCCGCCCGTCTCGGCCGACGCGTGGGCGGTGGTCAACGGCCGCGAGATCAAGCGTGACGAGGTCGAGAAGGCCTATCGCCGCGCCGCGCAGGACAACGCCGCGCCGTCAGACGAAGAGATCGCCACCGCCAAGCTTGGCCTGCTGAACGAACTGATCGTGCAGGAACTGCTGATCGGCAAGGCGCGCGAGTTGAAGATCGAATTGCCCGATACCGATGTCGACAAGGCGTTCGATGAGGGCAAGAAGAACATCACGCCCGAGGCCTTCGAGAAGAGCCTGACCGCCCGCAACCTCACTGCCGCCGACCTGCGCGAGGCGCTGCGCCGCGACATGCTCTCGCAAAAAGTGATTGAACGCGAGGTCGCCGGCAAGGTCACCATCACCGACCAGGAAATCACCGACTTCTTCAACGCCAACAAGGCCCAGTTCAACCGTCCCGAGGACGCGTACCACATCGCCCAGATCGCGGTGACGCCGATGGCCGATGCGGAAATCGCCAATCGCACCGGTGACGATGCCAAGACGCCACAGGAAGCGGCCGCCAAGACCCAGATGCTGATGGAACGCCTGAAGGGCGGCGCGCAGTTCGGCGACCTGGCCGCCGATTTCTCGGAAGACCCGCAGTCGGCGCAGCGCGGCGGCGACCTCGGCTTTGTGCCCCTTTCGCGCCTGCAACAGGCGCCACCCGCCCTGCGCGATGCGGTGCTCAAGTCCGAACCCGGCTCCGTGCGGGTCGTCAGCAACGGCGGCGCCCACACCATCGTCCTGTTCGTGGCGAAGGACACCGCCGGCCAGAAGGATCCGAGCATGCCCAACGTCAAGCAAGCCATCTCGGACGGCCTGCGCGAGCGTCGCGAGCAGTTGCTGCGCGCCGCCTACCTCACCGAGATTCGCAACAACGCCACCGTGGTCAATCAGTTCGCGACCCAGTTGGTGGCACTGCAGGGCAAGGCGCCGGCCGCGGCCAAGTAGCCCGCCCTCCCGTTTCCGATGCGATGGGGGCGCCGCCCCCGTCGCATCCTCATTTCCCGATCGTCCCGCCGTTGCGGTCCCCCAATGAAATCGATTGCTCAACTGATTGCCGAAGAACTGAATGTCCGTGTACTGCAAGTGGACGCCGCGGTCGCGCTGCTCGATGACAAGGCCACCGTGCCGTTCATCGCCCGCTACCGGAAGGAAGTGACCGGCGGCCTGGACGACACCCAGTTGCGCCTGCTCGAGGAACGGCTCACCTACCTGCGCGACCTCGACGAGCGCCGCGCCGCGATCCTGAAGAGCATTGAGGAGCAGGGCAAGCTGACACCGCAACTGGCCGCCGCCATCGGCGACGCCGCCACCAAGGCACGGCTCGAAGATCTCTACCTGCCCTACAAGGTGAAGCGGCGGACCAAGGCGCAAATCGCGCGCGAGGCCGGACTCGAGCCGCTGGCGCTTGGCTTGTGGCATGACCCGGATCTCAATCCAGAGACAACGGCGGCCGGCTATGTTGACGTCGAGAAGGGCGTCGCCGATCCGGCTGCCGCGCTCGAAGGCGCTCGCTGGATCCTGATGGAGACCTTCGCCGAAGACGCCGAACTCGTCGGTGGCCTGCGCACGCTGTTGTGGGAGCGCGGCGAGTGGAAGTCGGCGGTCGTGCCCGGCAAGCAAGCCGAGGGCGTGAAGTACTCGGACTACTTCGCCGCCACCGAGCAGTTGAAGCTGGTGCCCGCCCATCGCACGCTGGCCCTGCTGCGCGGACGCAAGGAAGGGTTTCTTCGGGTCGCGGTCTCGCTGCCAGACGAGGGTGACGGCCCGGCCGAACCGGAACGCCGCATCGCCGGCCGCGCCAAGATCGAGAACCGCGGCCGCGCCGCCGACAAGTGGCTGGCGGAAACCGTGCGCTGGACCTGGAAGGTCAAGCTGCTCGGCCATCTCGAGCTCGATGCCGAGCAACGCCTGCGTGAGCAGGCCGAGGCCGAGGCGATTGAGGTCTTCGGCCGCAACCTCCACGACCTGCTGCTGGCGGCGCCGGCGGGCCAGCGCGTGACCATGGGCCTCGACCCTGGCATTCGCACCGGCGTGAAAGTGGCGGTGGTCGACGGCACCGGCAAGGTCGTGGATACCACCACCGTGTTTCCCCACGAACCCCGCAAGGACTGGGCCGGTTCGCTGCGCGCCCTGGGCCAGCTGGCGCTGAAGCATGGCGTGCAACTGATCGCGATCGGCAACGGCACCGCCTCGCGCGAGACCGACAAACTGGCCGCCGACCTGATCGCCGGCCTGCCGCAATTGCCGCTGACCAAGGTGATGGTGTCGGAGGCCGGCGCCTCGGTCTACTCAGCCTCGGAACTGGCCGCCAGGGAGTTCCCTGATCTCGACGTCTCGCTGCGCGGTGCCGTGTCGATCGCGCGACGGCTGCAGGATCCCCTCGCCGAGCTGGTGCGCATCGACCCCAAGGCCATCGGCGTCGGCCAGTATCAGCACGATGTCAGCCCATTCCAGTTGGGCCGCAAGTTGAACGCGGTGGTCGAAGACTGCGTCAACGCGGTGGGGGCCGACCTCAACACCGCCTCGGTGCCGCTGCTGGCCCGGATCTCAGGCCTCAGCGATACGCTAGCCGGCAATATCGTCGCGTTCCGCGACGCCAACGGCCCGTTCCGCAACCGCAAGCAGTTGCTCAAGGTACCGCGGGTCGGCGACCGGACCTTTCAGCAGGCGGCCGGCTTCCTTCGCGTGATGAACGGCGACAACCCGCTCGACGCGTCGGCCGTCCATCCCGAAGCCTACCCGCTGGTGGAGCGGATTGCCGCCCAAACCGGTGTCGCGATCGGCGAGCTGATCGGCAAGTCGCCGGTCATCCGCACGCTCAAGCCGGAGGACTTCGCCGACACCCAGTTCGGTGTGCCGACCGTCAAGGACATCCTGGCGGAACTCGACAAGCCCAATCGCGATCCGCGGCCCGAGTTCAAGACCGCGGCGTTCAAGGATGGCGTGCAGGAACTGCGCGACCTGGTCCCCGGCATGGCGCTCGAAGGCGTGGTGACCAACGTCGCCAACTTCGGCGCGTTCGTCGACATCGGCGTGCATCAGGACGGGTTGGTGCACGTCTCGCAGCTCGCCGACCGCTTCGTCAAGGATCCGCGGGAAGTGGTCAAGGCCGGCGACATCGTCAAGGTGCGTGTCGTCGAGGTGGATCTCGAACGCAAGCGCATAGCCCTGACGATGAAGAGTGGTGCCAACCCGCAGGTGCAAACACGCGGGTTCAAGCACGAGGGTTCGATCACGAAGGTTCAACCCAAGCCAGCCATCGCGAACACCGTGTTTGGCGCGGCGTTCGCGAAGCTTTCTCAGAAGTAGCGCCGGCGATCCGGCTATCGTCCGCGTGTGACGATCACACGGACGATCAGTTGGCCGGCATTGTCGCGAACCGGATCGTCGTTGATGCCCAGCCACAGCGGGCCATCACCAGGCATGGGCAGCGGCACGCTCTGGTTGCCGATGGCGAACGGTGCGCCATTGCCGATGCGGCCAATCAGGGCGCCCGCCAGCACTGACGGCATGGGCGCACTCGCCACCATGCGCCCCTTCAGTGAGCCAGACGCCGATGCCATGTCATCGGCCTCGCCCGACAGCCGGATCTCGCCGTCCGGCGTGAACAGCACGCGGTCGCCGCGGCGAACGGCGATATTGGTCGCCGTCCACTGGTCGGTGGCACGCACGCGCACGGACCCTTCGGGCACTGCCGGATCGGCGGCCGGCGCCGCGGGTGGCGCCGGGGCCGGCGTGGCTACGGTGGGTCGCGGGTAGTTCCCCATGTAGAGGCGCGCGACTTCCGCCAACCGGAGCCGCTGCTCGCCGCCGCCGGCCCTGAAGGTGACGCTGCGCGGCTCGTTCGGCTGGGCCGAGCCGTCGCCACCCTCGATGTTCACCAGCCGGCCGGTCATCACGGCGCCGCGACGCGTGATCAGAATATGATCCGCTCCCTGCGCGGCCTGCGTCTCGTTGGCTGGCAGGGTGGTGGCATTGCCGCCGACCTCGATCACCAGTACGTCGGCCATGGGAAAGCGCCGTTGATCGTTGGGCGTGACCCGCATATAGACCGTGTCGGTCTGCCTAACCCAGTCTTCAAAGCGCCCGGTGACCCGCTCGCCGTTGCGGCGAACGACCGTCACCTGCTCCTGGGCGAAGGGGGCGGCCTGGCTGACCAGGATCACCACCGCCAGGGTCATCAAGAAGAGCTTCATGGTTCTCATAATCATGAGTAGACGTTGAAGTGAACACCCACGTCAACCAGCCGCCCGTCCGCTAGAACCGAACGTTCAGCAGCGCGTAAAGGTTCCGGCCGGGTTCATAGACCCGCACGCCCGAGCGATAGGGATCGCGTTGATACGACAAGTGCTCGACGTAGGCGCGGTCGAAGAGGTTGGCCATCCCAATCGTGAACTGGGCCGCCCCCACCTGCACGCCGGCGCGGGCGTTGCTGATGAAATAGCCCGGCGTCATCGACTCCTGCACATCGGCGTTCACGTGATCCTGGGCCGACGAATACACGCCTTCCGCTTCCAGGAAGTAGCCACCGCGAGGCTTCCGCGCGTCGTAGCGCAACGACAGGCGCGACCGCATCGGCGGAATCTCGGCCAGGTTGGCGCTGGCTATGCCAATCGCCGGCCGGACGTCCTGCCGCCCCCGCACACCCGACACATCTCCGGACACGAACACGCGTTCGGTGAGCGAGACCACCGCTTCCACTTCAGCGCCGGTCATGGTCGCGTCGACGTTGGCAAACGAGCGGGCAGTGGTGCTGACCATCGGCATCGTCATGCCCATGGCCGGCATCGTCGCCGCCGGCATGGTCAGGCGCGATTGCGAGTAGACGGTCACAAAGTCGCGCAGGTCGTCCCGATAGGCCGAGGCGTTCAGTGACACCCGGGGCCGCTTGTAGGACGCCGTGGCTTCCAGGCCCAGGTTGGCGGTCGTGGCCAGCGCGGGGTTGCCCACCCAGTCGGTGCCGGCGCCGGCCACCGCGTAGAACCGTTCCTGCGCGTCGGGAACGCGAGCGGTCAGGCCGATGCCGCCGCTCAATGTGAGATCGGTCGAGGGCTGCCAGGTCAATCGCGCCTTGGCCGACGGCGCATCGTCGGTGGCCGTCAGCGCGCGGGTATTCTGATAGGCGGCGTAAAGGTCGGTGTTGGCCTTGGCCGCATCGGCTGCGCTCGAGGCGTGGTCGTAGCGGGCGCCCAGGTCGAGCCGCCAGGCCGCGGCCGGCACGATCGCATGCTCGACATAGACACCGACGGCGCGGGTCGTGACGTCGGGCAGCGCGTACGAGGGCCGATACTGGCTCATCATCATGGCGCCCTCGGTGCCCCAGAACCGGGTGTAGACCTCGACGCCGGCGAAGCCGTTGGTCCAGGTCGCTTCCACCTTGCCGCCGGTGGTCTCGGTTCGCGCCAGCGTGCCCATGCTATAGGCACGTGCCGCCGACACCGGCGCCGATGTGCGGAACTGGTCGGTCATGAAGTGCTTCACCTGGCTGAAGTAACCCTGGGCCCGGATGCCGGCCAGCTTGCCCAGCCCTTTGGTCACGTCATAGCCGGCGTTGACGCGGTCGGCGTTGTCGTAGATCGCATCCATCTTCAGGTAGGGATACAGAATGAGGTCGGCCCGTTGGGCCGTGTACGACACCTGTCCGGCCTGTCCGTCGGCCGGCGCCAGATCGACGCGAGCCCAGCCGGTGTCAATGGAGAACGCCTTCTCGTGGCCGGCCTGGTCGCGATAGTTGGCAACGGCCAGCATCGAACGGCCGTTGCCGTCGGTGTAGGCATCGGACGAGCGGAACGAGTAGCCGCCCAGCACGGCGATTCGCCTGGTGCCCGCCGAGGCCGTGACCGAAGGGTTGAGGTAGCCGTAGGAGCCAATCGTGAGACTGGGCGTGGCGTGGAAGCCCTCGTCGGGCCGCTTGGTGACGATGTTGACGGCGCCGCCGAGACTGCCCTGGTTGCGAAGATCGAATGGGCCCTTGGCGACGTCGACCCGGTCGACCTCGGCGAAGTCAACGTGGAACGCCGTGCGATCCATGTGTCCGGGGCACGCGCCGTAGAGGCGCATGCCGTCGATCAGCACGCTGACGTTGTCGCCCTGGTACCCGCGCAGCACCAGGTCGTTGGCAATCGCGGCCTTGCGCACCTTCCAGATGCCGGCCACGCTCGTGAGCGCGTCGCCGACGTCCCGCGCGCCGCTCTCGTTGATGCGGGCGGCCTCGAGGCTGTCAGCCGGCGCCGTCCCGGTGACCTTGACGGCTTCCTGCAAGGCGGCCAGGGTCATTCTCAGATCGACGGTGGCTCTGCCACCAGCCAACTGGAACGACGTCACCTCGGATTCACGGAATCCCGGCAACTGTGCCCGCACACTGTACGCGCCCGGCGGCAGGCCGGTGGCGAGATACCCACCATGGTCGCCGCTCACGACCATGGTCTCGCCCGATGGACCGGCGATGACCACGGTCACCCCTGGCAGGCGCGCGCCATCGGGACCGGTGATGGTGCCGGTGATGGTGCCAGCCGTCTGTGCGGAGGCGACCCTGGCTGCCGAGACCAGGAGAACGGCAAGACCGAACACGATAACGCGGGCCGAACGTGACATAAAAGCGCTCCAATTCCATCAGCCCGAATTCGGTCCCGGGCCCGATGATTCGAGTATGGAATGCAGCGCTCGTTGAACACCTGTGGCTAATTGTCGCAGCGGTGCGGGCCGCGCCGATCACCGGTGCGGGCGAGGCATCGGCTCAGCGCGCGACCCAGGGCGCACGGATTAGTTGCTTGGGGTCGGCGCCCTTCTTCGGCACGAACTTCTGGGTGCGCCCGTACTGGTTGTCGCCACCGTAGAGGTTGCCGGCCGAGTCGACCGAGAACGCATGCACCTCGAGATAGCCATCCGGCAGATCGGGCGGCACCAGCCAGGTGTAGAGATGGGTGCCGGTGAAGTCGAGCTTCACAAAACGCAGCGGCTTGAGATCAGTAATCCACAAGCTGTCGTCGTTGACGATGATGTCGAGTGGCAGCGTGAACCCGGGGAAGGCCGCCTCAAACTCCACCTTCTTCGGGTCCGCCGTCGTCTTGAACACGTTAATGCGACCGCCCGACCGGTCGAGGGCGAAGATGCGGTTGCCGGGGCCCACGGCCACGGCGTGGACGCCGCTGAACTGGCCCGGTCCCTTGCCGTTGCCGCCAAACTCGCCCAGGTAGTTCAACTCGCGGTCCATGATCATCACGCGGTGATTGTCGAGGCCGTCGGCGATCAGGACACGGCCATCGGGAAGAAACGCCACATCCTGCGGCTTGGCAAAGTGAGTGGCGTCACTGCCGGGCACGTTCTTCTCACCCAGCGTCTTCAACAGCTTGCTGCCGTCGTTCGAGAAGATATAGATCGTGTGAAAGGTCTCGTTGATCACCCACACGCGGCGTTCCTTGTCATATGGGCTGATGCGAATACGATGCGGGCCTGGTCCTGACGACCCCTCGCACAAGCGATCCCATTGGGTCCACCGTTCCTTGACCTGGCCGTTGCGGTCGAGCGTGTACAGGCAGTTGCGCCACTCGCGGCGATCGACCAGGTTGAGCACATTCATCTTGAGCGAGCCGGCAAACCCGCTGAACTCGGCCGGCACCGGATCGGGCAACCTGAACTCGCCGCGCTGCGCAATAAAGATGCGATCGGGAGACTCGGCGAACACGCCGGAGTTGCCGCCAAAGGCGTAGCCAGGCCCGGCAAATGGCTTCTGCCACCCCCTGATGATGTCGTAGGGACTGGGACCGACTGGCCCCTCAGGCGGCGCCGATTGGGCACGCATCACCGGCGCCAGGACGGCGGCCACGATCAGGAACACACCAGCGACGAAGGGCTTCAGCATGACACGAAGTAGACGCTGAAGCGCGTGCCGCCGTCAATCCACACGATTGGGCCGGCGGCGCCGATGCTCGAGGATGGTACCGGCCACCAGCAGTCCGACGCTCACCAGCAGGATCACGGTGGCGAGGACATGCACCTGGGGCGGAATCCGCACCCGTGACGCGCCGAAGATCTGCAGCGGAAACGTCACCGTCGACCCGGCATTGAAGAACGTGATGATGAAGTCGTCGATCGACAGGGCAAACGACAACAGCGCCGCGGCCAGGATGCCGGGCAGGATCAGCGGCAGCGTCACGGTCAGAAACGTGCGCAGCGGCGGGGCGCCCAGGTCCTGTGCCGCCTGCTCCAGCGTCCAGTCAAAGTCGCGCAGCCGGGCGCGCACGATAATGGCGACGAAACTCAACTGAAACAGGATGTGGGCGATCGTGATGGTCACCATCCCGAAGTCGATCACGTTCTGCCCCAGGAACATCGCCGCCAGCGAGGAGCCGACCACGATCTCCGGCGTCGTCACCGGCAGCACCAGCAGCAGGTTGACGGCGCCCGAACCGGGAAACCGGTAGCGCGACAGGGCGATGGCGATCATCGTGCCCAGCACTGTCGACACGAGGGTCGAGAGCGCCGCGATCCTGAGGCTGACCCACAACGCATCGGTCAACGCCCGATCGGCAAAGGGCGCCTGCCAGTTGGCAAGGGTGAACTGACGCCACTCGATGTTGAAGTGGCCCGACGGCTGATTGAAGCTGAACGCGACAATCACCGCGATCGGCGCGAACAAGTAGGCCAGGCCGAGCGCCGCGTAGAGATTGAGCGCCCAGCGGCCGGCGCGGGCGGCGATCAGGGAATGGCCGCTCATGCCAGGTCGTCCGTGCCAAAGCGGCGGCTGTAGACGAGCACCAGCACGATCATGACGAACATCAGGACGAATGCCATCGCCGAGGCGACCGACAGGTTGTTCTGGCGCAGGAACTGATCCTGGATCGAGTTGCCGATCATTGTCGTCGCCGGGCTGCCGAGAAACTGCGCGTTGATGAAGTCGCCGGCGGCGGGAATGAATGTGAGCAGCGAGCCGGCGAATACACCGGGAAGCGAGAGCGGCAGCACCACCTTGCGGAAGGCCGCCAGCGCCGAGCAGTAGAGGTCGTTGGCCGCATCCACCAGGGCGCCGTCAATCCGTTCGAGGCTGACGTAGATCGGCAGCACCATGAACGGGAGAAAGTTGTAGGTGAGGCCGCCGACCACGGCGGCCGGCGTGTTCAGCAGCCGCCCCTGGTCCGTGATCCACAGCGACTCGAGCAGCCCGCCCAGGCCCAGCCACGACACCAGGCCGACCACCGGACCGTTGTCGGCCAGGATCGAAGACCAGGCGATGGTACGAATCAGGTAACTGGTGAACAGCGGCACGACCACCAGACCGAGGAGCAGGCTGCGGTACTTGCCGCCGCGAAAGGCGATCACATAGGCCAGCGGATAGCCAATGGCCAGCGCCAAAACCGTCGCCAGTCCGCCGTACAGGAACGCCCGGCCGAACTGCGGCCCGAACTCGGTGAGGGCGACCTGGTAGTTGGCCACGTCCCACGTCAGCAGGTAGTCCATGCTGAAGCGGCCCTGCCGCGACGACAGCGACACCTTCAAGAGCGTCCACAGCGGTGCCAGATAGAAGAGCGCCAGCCATAACCCGCCTGGCAGCAGGAGCAGGTAGGGCGTCAGGCGGCGGCGCGTCTCGATCGACATGTCAGGCGCCGATGATGCGCGAAAAGGCCTCATCGAACTGCTGTTCGACGTCCTCGGCCAGGTTGGCAAACGTCTTCAGCCGCGCCTTCGTGACGCCGTCCGGAAACATCAGCGGGTCAGCCGCCAGCGCCGGCGCAAACCTGGCCAGTTCGGCTTGCGCGCCGACAACCGGTGTGTAGGTCTGCGCCGCGGATGCGATCCGGGCCGCCTGCGCGGGATCGTAGACGAAGTCCATCCAGCGGGCCGCCGCCTGCCGATGCCGGGCGCCCTTGGGCATGATCATCGCGTCGACCGCGCGGAGTCCGCCTTCCTCAGGAATCAGGAAGCGCACATCGGGATTGTCCTTCGCCAGTTGCGCGACGTCGCCGGCCCAGGCGACGCAGGCGGCGAAATTGCCGGTCGCCAGATCGTCCAGGTAGTCGTTCCCGGTGAACGCGCGAATCTGGCCGTCGCGCTTGGCTCGCGACAACTGCTCGAAGGCCGGGGCGGCCTGCGCGAACGACGACAGCGACTCGGGGTCGATGCCCAGCCCCAGCGCCAGCAGCCCGATGGTGTCGTGCATCTCGGTCTGCATGCCGATTCTGCCCTTCAAACGCGGATCAAACAGGTCATCGACGCTGCCCAGGTCGAACCCGGTGGCCGCGCGGTTGTAGCCGATCCCGACGATCACGCTCTGCCACGGCAGGCCGAAGCGGCCTTCAGGATCCCAGTTTGGATTCCTGAGGCCGGCTTCGAGATTGGCGGCATTGGGCACCTGCTCGATCGGCAGCGGATCCACCCATCCCAACCGAATCAACCTCGCCGCCAGCCAGTAGGTGACCACGATGATATCGGCCTCGATCGTGCGGCCGGTGCCCAGCCGCGGCTGAATCCTGGCGAAGTACTCCTGGTTCTCGTTCACCGTCTCGCTGTAGCGCAGGTCGATGCCCGTGACCTTGCGGAAGCGATCGACGCTGCCCTGCCAGTCGTCAGTGGTCGGATCGATGTAGGCGGGCCAGTTCTCCACGAACAACCGGTTGGGATCGTCTGGTTCGGCGCCACATCCCGGGAGGATCGGCCACGACAAGGCGCCCAGCCCGATGGCGCCGGCGCGGGCAGCAAACTGGCGCCGGGTCAGCCCGCGGCCGGCACGAATCATCGCGGTGCCTCGACGCGGCCCACGTCGCCGGAGGTGCCGGCGATCGCAGGCCAACCCGCGAGCAGAAACGCGGCGCCCGGCTCCCAGGCAATCCAGACCGGCTGTCCCGGCTGCAGGAATGCCGGGCGGTGGTGCGACTCGATCTGCGTCACCACGCTGGCGCCATCGGCCAGGACCGCCTCGAGGCGGCTCGACGCGCCTTGAAACACCACCTGGGTGATGGTGGCGGCGACGCATCGCCCATCCGCCGGCGGGTCGGCAACCGCGCGCAGGCGCTCGGGGCGCAACATCACCGTGCATGGTTCGGTCACACCCACATGGCTGCCACCGGCGGCGCGGACACGCGCGCCCGCGCATAACTGCACGACGGCATCCTCGCCATCGCGATCGACCACCGTGCCCGGCAGCAGGTTGGCCGACCCGATAAAGCCGGCGACAAACAGCGAGGCCGGGCGCTGGTAGATCTGCTCGGGCGTGCCCACCTGCTCGACCACGCCGTGGTTCATCACCGCGATGCGATCGGCCATGGTCAACGCTTCGCCCTGGTCGTGGGTCACCAGCAGGAACGTGATGCCGACATCGCGCTGGATGCGCTTGAGCTCCAACTGCATGGCCTCGCGCAGCTTCAGGTCGAGGGCCGCCATCGGCTCGTCGAGCAGCAGCGCTCGCGGCAGGTTGACCAACGCGCGCGCCAGCGCCACCCGCTGCTGCTGGCCGCCCGACAGGTGCGAGGGCCGGCGCGCGGCCAGCTCGCCCATCCGGACGATGTCCAGGGCATCACTGACGCGCTGGTCGATCTCCGCGGCCGGCAACTTGCGGCTGCGGGGACCAAAGGCCACGTTGTCGGCCACCGACAGGTGGGGAAAGAGCGCGTACTGCTGGAAGACGGTGTTGACGTTGCGCTTCCAGGGCGGCACGTCCGAGACATCAACGCCGTCGAGCAGCACGCGGCCACGACTCGGGCGCTCGAAGCCGGCAATCATCTTCAAGAGCGTGGTCTTGCCGCAGCCGGATGGGCCCAGCAGGGCGAAGAACTCGCCACCGCCGATCGATAGATGTGCTTCGCGCACGGCCACCACCGCCCCGTACACCTTGCTCAGGCGATCGAGCCCGATGACCGCGTCGGTATCCGTCAGCCGTGAATCGTGGGTCAGCGCCTGCCTCCGGGCGCCATTATCGTACGGATTGGCTGACCTGGAACTCGCCTACTGCGTGCAGCGGGGCGCCGACACGCTGACACCCTGCATCAGCAGGGCCCGATAGTTGGCGATCTCCTCTTCGCAGCGGGTCTTCTTGCTCTTCTCCCAGAACTGCATCGCCACCCATCCGGCCAGGGCCGAAATCGGCGCCACCGGTGAACGGTAGATCTGTGGGGTCACATGTTCGATGAATTGGCGATGGGTGGGCGACGAGCCGGGCACGGGCCCATTGAACAGGTCCAGGCCCTTGAGCACTTCGATCTTGGGCGCCTGGCCGTAGACCTGCACCTGGAACTCCAGCCGGAGCGCGCTGCCGTTCTGCTTCTGTTTCTCGCGGGCCGCGGTCACCCGCAGGCCCCGCTCGATGCGCGCGAGCGACACGCCCAGCTTGGTCGCATCGATCTGAGCCTCGGCCGGCACCGGCGGTGCGGGTGCCGTATCCTGAGCCCAGGCCGGCAGCGACAAGCTCAGCATGAGCGCGAACAGCGCCAACTCCCGCATACCCACATTATGACGCCGGTGGGGGGCGGAGGGTCTTGGGTCCTGGGTCCTGGGTCCTGAGTCCTGGGTCCTGAGTCCTGGGTCCTGAGTCCTGAGTCCTGGGTCCTGAGTCCTGAGTCCTGAGTCCTGAGTCCTGGGTCTTGAGTCCTAGGCGGAAGGTGCGGCCAGAAACTCGAGCAGCAGTCGGCCGACCACCTCGGGTTGCTCCTGTTGCACCCAGTGGCCGGCTCCGTCGACCAGATGCACGCCGGTCATCCGCGTGCAGGCCACCTTCTGCATGCGATCGAGGGCACCGGGGGTCTGATACACACCCCAGTCGCTCTTGCCGCCAATGAACATCGACGGCTGATCGATGGTGCGACCCGAGAACGCAGCCAGGTCGGCGTTCAACCCGGGCGTCTGCCCCAGGCGGTACGACTGCAGGCCGCCCTGAAATCCGGTGCGCCCGTATTCATCGCTGTAGACGCGCAACGCCGGGTCCGGCAGCCACCGGTTGGCCTGCACCGCGGAGGCGGATGGCATTTCCGGCGCCACGCTTTCCGCCATGCCCTTGTCGAGATCCATCACGTAGTAGCGCGGCAGCTTCGCCCACTCGGCCGCGGTGCGGCCCTTCAGCGGCTCCGGGCGGTTGGCGGTCCAGTCGGCGCTCTTCATGTGGTAGTACGCGCGCAGGAAGTCGTGCACGCCCTGCCGCGCCTTCCACATGTTGGCGTTGGCCTCGCGGGTCGAGTAGTAGCGCATGTAGTACTTGCGCGGCGGATCGAGGCGGGCCAGGTCCTGGTTGATGGTGTCGGGGGCCGGCGAAGGCCTCGCCTGCGTCTGGTTGGCGGTGCCGAACGGCAGTGCCGGTGGACCGCCAAACGGCGCGCTCATCATCACGGCCTTGCGGAAGATGTCGGGCCGCACCACCGCACACCAGCCGGCAATACCGGAACCGACGTCGTGCCCGACCACGGCCGCCATCGATCGATAGCCCATGGCCGTCACCAGCGCCACCATGTCGGTGACGCGATTAAAGGTGCGGAACGGCAACAGGTCATCGTCGAAGCCCACCTCCGTGCCGCCGGTGCGACCGTAGCCGCGCAGGTCTGGGGCGAACACGTGATAGCCGGCCTTGGCGATCGCCGGCATCACCTGGCGCCAACTGTAGGCCAGTTCGGGAAAGCCGTGAATCAACAGCACGGCGGGGCGGTTCGGGGTCTCGAACCCCGCATCAAGCACGTGCACGCGGATGCCGTTGATGTTGTCGAGCACGCGGGACCGAATGCCCGCGGGAAGGACCTCGGCACGATACGGTCCGGGCGGCTGGTCCGGCACCTGTGCCTGCAGGCGACTGGTCGCCGCCACGGCCGTGGCCGAGGCGACAAGTCCCTGCAGGAACTGACGACGAGCGAACTCGGTACTCCGGCCCATGTGCTGCTCCCAACCCTGGCTCACGTCATACCCACCGAGGCATCAACCACGTGGCGACACCGGCCAAGAGTATACCGACGCCGGACACTCGCCTCCCCGGTCGGGATGGCGACAACCCTTGCCCGACAATGCGATACTCCCCCCATGCTGCGACGCGCCTTCTTCTCGACCTTCACCGCCGTCGGCGCGTTGTTTGCGCCAGGGCAAGCCTCTGCCACCACTGTCAGGCCGCCGGCCGCGCCGGTGCGTCACGCGCAGGACGACTGGCTCGACCAGGCACCGGTGGGCCACCGCGTGATTTTCGATACCTGGATGGCCGACAAGTTCGGCGAGGCGGTCGGCTTCGCCGGCAATTGGATCCGGATCAACAAGGATCCCTACGGGCTCGCCGACGCCGACCTGGCACTGGTGATCGTGGCTCGACATGGCTCGGCGCCGTTCGCCTTCAACGAGGCGATCTGGGCGAAGTACGGCAGGATCTTCGCCGCCAACATGTCGGCCAACGACAAGGTGGCGCACCCCAACCCCTCCACCAATGTTCATGCCGCCCGTCTCGCGACGCTTGGCAAGCAAGGCATGCGACTGGCCGTGTGCAGTCTCACTACTCGGGCCTACACGCAGATCATCGCGAAGGAAACCGGCACGGAACAGGATGCGGTGCTGAAGGAACTGACCACCAATACCGCGGCGCCGGCCATCTTCGTGCCGGCCGGCATCGTCGCCGTCACGCGGGCGCAGGAGCGCGGCTACGCGCTTGTCAGTATTGGATAGGGGGGCGCCAGGCGCCTAGAGCATCCCCAACTGGAGCTTGGCCGCATCCGACATGCGGTCCTTGGTCCAGGGTGGCTCCCATACGATCTCGACCTTGGCGTCGGTGACGCCCTCGACCGAACGCGCCTTCTCGCGCACCTCGACCGGCAGCGACTGCGCGGCCGGGCAGTTGGGTGCGGTCAACGTCATCCTGACGCCCACTTGGCCACCGGCATCGACGATCACGTCGTAGATCAACCCCATCTCGAAGATGTTCACGGGGATCTCGGGGTCGAACACGGTCTTCAGCGCCTCGATCACCTTGGGGGCGATCAGGTCGGTCTGGGCCGGGTCCGGCGTGATCTCGGCCAGCGGCTGGCTGACGGCATTGGCGGCGCTGTCTTCGGGCAGGCCGCCGGTGGTCATGACAGGCAGGTGATTCATTCGGTGGATACCGGCGCGTCGGTCTCACTTGCGACCGCGGCCTTCATGGTGTGCCAGGCGAGGCTGGCGCACTTGATACGGGTTGGAAACTCGCGCACGCCCGCAAGTACCGACAGCTTGCCCAGGTCGGCCGTCGGGCCATCATGGTCCGAAGTGATCATGGCGTGGAACTGGTCGAACAACGCCCGCGCTTCGTCGGCGGTCTTGCCCTTCAGGGCATCGGTCATCAGGGATGCCGAGGCCTTCGAGATCGCGCAGCCCGATCCCTGGAACGCGACGTCCTTGATCACGCCGCCCTCCATCGCCACATACAACGTGAGGCGATCGCCACAGAGAGGGTTGTAGCCCTCCTGCTTGGTGGCGCCCTCAATCGCCCGGAAGTTATGCGGGCGGCGGTTGTGGTCGAGAATGACTTCCTGGTAAAGCTCACTCAGCTCTGACATTTCCCAAAACCCCAAGACCCAGGCCCCAAGACCCAGGACCCTTCAGACGAACAGCTCTCTGACCTTGTGCAGGCCGCGCACGAGGGCGTCAATATCCTCGCGCGTGTTGTAAATGCCCAGCGACGCCCGAATGGTCGCCGCAATGCCAAAACGATCCATGACCGGCTGAGCGCAGTGCTGGCCGGTCCGCACCGCCACGCCCTGCTGATCGAGAATCGTGCCGGCGTCGTGCGGATGCACGCCGTCGAGCACGAACGACAGCACGCCGGTCTTGTGGCGGGCCTCACCGACAATCCGGGCGCCGGGAATCTGCCGCACCTGCGCCGTCGCATACTCGAGCACGGCGTCTTCGTGCGCCAGCGCCGCTTCGCGATCGATGCCGGCAAGGTAGTCGATCGCGGCGCCCAGTCCCACCACGCCCGCCATGTTCGGCGTGCCGGCCTCGAACTTGTACGGCACCTGGTTGTAGAGCGTCCGCTCGAAGGTGACCGACGCAATCATGTCGCCACCGCCCTGGTAGGGCGGCATGGCCTCCAGCAGCGAGGCGCGGCCGTAGAGCACGCCGGTACCGGTCGGGCCGAACATCTTGTGGCTCGACAGCACGTAGAAGTCGCAGTCAAGCGCCTGCACGTCGATGACCAGGTGCGGCGCCGCCTGCGCGCCGTCGACCAGCACGACCGCGCCCACCGCGTGGGCCCTGGCGATCATGTCCGCGACCGGATTGATGGTGCCGAGCGCATTCGAAACATGCCCCATCGCCACGATCTTCGTGCGCGGGGACAACAGCGCCGCGAACTCACCCTGGTCCAGCTCGCCGGCGTCGTTGATCGGCACGACCTTGATCACCGCGCCGGTCTGCTCGGCCACCAACTGCCAGGGCACGATATTCGAGTGATGCTCCAGCCACGTCAGCAGGATTTCGTCGCCCGGCTTCAACGTCGAGCGGCCGTAGCTTTGCGCCACCAGGTTGATGCCGTCAGTCGTGCCCTTGGTGAACACGATGGTCCGCTTGTCCGGAGCGTTCAGAAACGCCGCCGCCTTGGCCCGGCTGCCCTCGTAGAGCGCGGTGGCCCGTTCGCTCAGCAGGTGCGTCGCCCGATGGATATTGGCGTTGGCGTGGCGATAGTAGTCGTCCATCGCCTTCAACACCGACTCGGGCTTCTGGCTGGTGTTGGCGCTGTCCAGATACACCAGCGGCTGGCCGTGCACGCGCTCGGCCAGAATCGGAAAGTCGGCCCGAATCTTCGCGACGTCGAACGCCGCCTGCACGCTACTGGTCCCGATGGCCATTAGCCTTCCACCTGCGGTGCGATAGCGGCCTGCCCGCCGTAGCCACGGCGGAGGCGGGCGAAGAAGTTCGACTCGATCTGCTCGCGCAGGGCGGGAATCTTGAGACCGGCCATCACCTCGCCGGCAAAGGCGTGCAGCAGCATGTCGCGCGCCTCGGCTCGGGTCAGGCCGCGCGCCTGCAAATAGAACAGCGCCTCCTCATCCAACTGGCCCACCGCCGCCCCATGCGTGCACTTCACATCGTCGGCAAAGATCTCGAGCTGCGGATTCGAGTTGATGGTCGCCTCGTCCGACAGCAGCAACGCGCGGTTGGTCTGCTTCGCGTCGGTCTTCTGCGCATCGAGTTGGACGATGATGCGGCCATTGAAGACGGCCTTGGACTTGCCGGCCAGGATGCCTTTGTAGACCTCGTGGCTGGTGCAGTGCGGCATGGCGTGATCGAGCGAGGTGTGCGTGTCCATCAGGCGCTCGCCGTCGGCCAGGTAGACGCCGTTCATGGTGCAGTCGGCGCCTTCGCCCTTGAGGCCGATGCCAATGTCATGCCGCATGATGCGGGCGCCGGTCGAGAAGGCGTGCGACTCGAACACGCCCTTGGCGGCCACGTGGGCCTGGATGTTGGCCAGGTGGAACGCCTGGTCTGACTCGCGCTGATCGGTATAGAGCTCGACGCGGGCGGATTCACCAACCACCACTTCGGCGACGGCGTTGTTGAAGTAGGCGGCACCCGGGGTGCCGACAAAAGTCTGGGCCACTCGCACCTGGCTGTGCTCGGCGGCGACGATCAGGACGCGCGGATGCGCGGTCACCGGCTGGTCGCCGCCGGTCACAATCACGATGTGAATCGGCGTCTCGACGATCGCGCCCTTGGTGACCATGATCGCCACGCCGTCATCCAGGAACGACGTGTTGAGCGCCGCGAACGGATGACTGGCAATGCTGAACACCTTGCCGAGATGGGTTTCGATTCCATCAGTGGCATCGCGCGCGCCGTCGCGCAGGCTGGCAATGCGAAGGCCCTTGGGCAGCGTGCCGAGATCCGACAATCCGGCCGCGAACTGTCCGTTGACGATTGCCAGCCGCACCGCGCCAGGCACGGTGACCGACGCGACCAGCGCGGCCGCCGCGGCGAAGCCTCCCTGCGCCAGGGGCCAGTTGGCCTCGGCGATCGGCGACACGTTGGTGAAGCGCCAGTCTTCGAGGCGGGTGGTCGGGAAACCGACCTCGGCAAAATGCTTCGCCGCCGCCTCGCGGCGCTCCCTGACCCAGGCCGGCGCGGCCGGCACCATCGTCGCCATTACTTCCTCGCTCCGGTCATCTCGCCGTAACCTTTTTCTTCCAGTTCCAGCGCCAGTTCACGGCCGCCCGAGCGGACGATGCGGCCATCGGCCAGCACGTGGACGTAGTCGGGCACGATGTATTCGAGCAGGCGCTGGTAGTGGGTTACGACAATGAACGAGCGCTCGGGGCTGCGCATGGCATTGACGCCGTCCGAGACCACGCGCAGGGCGTCGATGTCGAGACCCGAGTCGGTCTCATCCAGCACGGCAAGGGTCGGCTCGAGTACCGCCATGTGGAAGATTTCGTTGCGCTTCTTCTCGCCACCCGAGAAGCCCTCGTTGACCGAGCGCAGCAGCATCGACTCGTCGACGTGCAGCACCTTGAGCTTCTGCTTCACCAGCGCCATGAAGTCCATGGCGTCAAGCTCGTCCAGGCCCTGCTGCTTGCGCTTGGCATTGAGCGCGGCCTTGAGGAAATAGGCGTTGTTGACGCCCGGAATCTCCACCGGGTACTGAAACGCCATGAACACGCCTTCACGGGCGCGCTCGTCCGGATCCATGTCGAGCAGGTCGCGCCCCTGGTAGCTGACCGAGCCGCCGGTCACTTCGTAGCCGGGATGCCCGGCCAGCGCCCGCGCGAACGTGCTCTTGCCCGAGCCGTTGGGGCCCATGATAGCGTGCACTTCGCCCGGCTTCACCGTGAGGTTGATACCGCGGAGAATTTCCTTGTCTTCGACCCGGACCTGCAGATTCTTGACGTCAAGCATGATTTAACCGACCGACCCTTCGAGAGAAATACCGAGGAGCTTCTGCGCCTCGACCGCGAACTCCATCGGGAGCTCCCTGAACACTTCCTTGCAGAAGCCAGACACGATCATGTTGATGGCGTCTTCCTTGGTGATGCCGCGTGACTCGCAGTAGAAAATCTGGTCTTCACCGATCTTCGACGTCGAGGCTTCGTGTTCCACCTTGGCGGTGGTGTTCTTGATTTCCAGGTATGGAAACGTGTGCGCGCCGCAGCGATCGCCGATCAACAGCGAGTCGCACTGCGAGTAGTTGCGGGCATTGGCGGCGTTCTTGCCGATCTTGACCGCACCGCGGTAGGTGTTCTGGCCCTTGCCGGCCGAGATCCCCTTCGACACGATGGTGCTGCGCGTGTTCTTGCCCAGGTGGATCATCTTGGTGCCGGTGTCGGCCTGCTGGTAGTTGTTGGTCACCGCCACCGAGTAGAACTCGCCCACCGAATCGTCGCCCTGCAGGATGCAGCTGGGATACTTCCAGGTCACCGCCGAACCGGTCTCGACCTGGGTCCAGGTGATCTTCGAGCGGTCGCCCTTGCAGATGCCGCGCTTGGTGACGAAGTTGTAGATGCCGCCCTTGCCGTGCTTGTCGCCGGGGTACCAGTTCTGGACGGTCGAGTACTTGATGGTCGCGTCCTTGAGAGCGATCAGCTCGACCACGGCCGCGTGCAGCTGGTTCTCGTCGCGCATCGGCGCGGTGCACCCCTCGAGGTAGCTGACCGTCGCGCCCTCATCGGCAATGATCAGCGTCCGCTCGAACTGGCCGGTGTTCTTGGCGTTGATGCGGAAGTAGGTCGACAGTTCCATCGGGCAGCGCACGCCCTTCGGGATGTAGACGAAGCTGCCGTCGCTGAACACCGCCGAGTTGAGGGCGGCGAAGTAGTTGTCGGTATGCGGCACGACCGAGCCGACGTATTTCTTCACCAGATCGGGATGGTCCTTCACCGCCTCCGAGAACGAGCAGAAGATGATGCCCAGTTCGGCCAGCTTGCTGCGGAAGGTGGTCGCCACCGACACTGAATCGAACACCGCGTCGACCGCCACGTTCGACAGCAGCTTCTGTTCCTCGATCGGGATGCCGAGCTTGTCGAAGGTGGCGCGAATTTCCGGGTCCACCTCGTCCAGGCTGTTCAGTTTCTTCTTCTCCGACGGCGCCGCGTAGTAGCTCACGCCCTGGTAATCGATCGGCGCATACTTGACGTTCTGCCAGTGCGGCTCTTCCATCTTGAGCCAGGCGCGAAACGCCTTGAGCCGCCAGTCGAGCAGCCACTCGGGCTCGCCCTTCTTCGACGAGATCAGGCGCACCACGTCTTCATTGAGCCCGACCGGGATGATGTCCTGCTCGGTGTCGGTGACGAACCCGTACTTGTATTCGGTATTCGCCAGTTCTTCGATTTGCTTCGTTGCTGTGCTCATAACAATTCTCGTCGTCCTGACCCGCCCTACGCCGCCCGACCTGCCCTAAGCGGAGAACGATGTGCCGCAGCCACACGTACTGGTGGCGTGCGGGTTCTTCAGGGTGAAACTGGTGGCCAGCATGTTGTGCTCGTCGAAGTCGAGCACGGTGCCGTCGAGCAGCTTCAAGCTGCGCGGATCGACAAACACGCGGGCGCCGCCGGCGCCTTCGAACACCACGTCGCTGTCTCTGGCGGTGGCATCCCAGCCGAACTGGTAGCTGAATCCCGAGCAGCCGCCGGCCTTGATGGCGATGCGCAGCCCGCCGCCTGGCTGCTCATTCTTCGCCACCTGCCGGTTGATGACGCGCGCCGCGCTTTCCGTGATCTCAATCATGGTTCGTTCACCTTCGCCAAGGCCCGGGTCGCCGCCTCGATCGCCATCCGCGCCATGTCTTCGCGTTCGGGCCCGAGCTGCAACGCCTGGACCACCGCCGCCGGCGCCAGGGCGGAGGCCTCATCCAGTGACGCGCCTTCGAGCCACTCGGCCACCAGGCTCGCACTGGCAATGGCCGCGCTGCACCCGAACACCTTGAAGCGCGCCTCTACGATCCGGGCGCGGTCGACGCGCACATCGATGCGCATCACCGTGCCCTGGTCCAGCGTGCCCGACTCACCCGAGCCGACGCCGGCACCGGCCGGCAGCGTGCCCACCCGTTGGGGCGCCCGCACCCGCCTCAGCACTTCGTCCGAGTAGCGCACTCAACCCCCAGCACCCGGCACCCTTTGGCACCCGGCACCCTTTGGCACCCGCCCCCTGGC
>JAKFYH010000016.1 GCA_021730945.1 Acidobacteriota bacterium
GGGTGGGGCTGGTCGGATTTATAGCCGCGAAGAGAAGCTCAAGGAACTCATCAACCTGATTCCCGGTCCCGACTTCCCGACCGGCGGCATCATCGTCGGCAAGCGCGGCATTCACGAGGCCTACCTGACCGGCCGTGGCTCGATCCAGGTGCGCGCCAAGACCGAGATCGAGACCACCAAGAAGGGCGATCGCCAGCAGATCATCGTCCACGAGATTCCCTACCAGCTGAACAAGACCCGCCTGTTGGAGCGCATCGCGGAACTGGTGCGCGACAAGGCGCTCGAAGGCATCTCCGACCTGCGCGACGAGTCCGATCGCGACGGAATGCGCATCGTGATCGAGCTCAAGCGTGGCGAGGTTGGCGAGGTGGTCCTCAACAACCTCTTCAAGCAGACGCAACTGCAACAGTCGTTCGGCATCATCACGCTGGCGATTGTGTCAGGCCGTCCCAAGGTGTTGAACCTGCTCGAGGTGATCGAGCACTTCATCGACTTCCGCCGCGATGTCGTGCGCCGGCGGATCGAATTCGAGTTGCGCAAGGCCGAGGCGCGCGCGCACATTCTCGACGGGCTGAAGATCGCGCTCGATCACCTCGACGCGGTCATCAAATTGATCCGCGGCTCGAAGAATCCGCCCGAAGCCAAGGCTGGGCTGATCGCGCAGTTCGGCCTGTCGGAGATCCAGTCGCAGGCGATTCTCGACATGCAGCTGCAGCGCCTCACCGGCCTGGAGCGCGACAAGATTCTCGGCGAGCTGGCGGAACTGACCGCCCTGATCGCCAAACTCAAGAACATTCTCGCCAACCAGCCACTACTGCTGCAGATCATCCTCGACGAGCTGCGAGCCGTGAAGGCGAAGTTCGCCGATCCGCGCCGCACGATGTTGATCGAGGACGAGAGCGAGATCAGCATCATGGACCTGATCGCCGACGAAGACGTCGCGATTTCGGTCACCGACACCGGCTACATCAAGCGCACGCCGATCACCACCTATCGCACGCAGAACCGCGGCGGCAAGGGCCGCATCGGCATGCGGACCCGAGACGAAGACGTGGTCAACCACCTGTTCGTCGCCTCCACGCACTCGTTCCTGGTGGTGTTCTCGGACCGCGGCCGCGCCTATTGGCTGAAGGTCCACGAGATCCCGGACGTGGGCGCCGACGGCAAGGGCAAGTCGGTCGCCAACCTGGTGCAGATGGAGTCCGGCGAGAAGATCGCGGCCATGCTGGCGATCAAGGAGTTCGACGACCAGCACTTCATCGTCATGGGCACCCGCAAGGGCACCATCAAGAAGACGGAACTCTCGGCCTTTTCGAACCCGCGCGCCGGCGGCATCATTGCCATGGGCATTGAAGAGGGCGACGCCGTCATCGACGTGCAAATGTCCGATGGCCAGAGCGAGATCTTCATCGGCACCAAAGCCGGCAAGGCCATTCGCTTCGGTGAGGGCGATGTGCGTGGCATGGGCCGAACGGCCTACGGTGTGCGTGGCATCCAACTGCGCGAGGGCGACGAAGTGGTGGCCATGCAGGTCGCCAAGCCGGGCGGGACGCTCCTGACCGTCACCGAGAAGGGTTACGCCAAGAACACCCTGCTCGACGAATATCGCGTGACCGGTCGGGGCGGCCTGGGTGTGAAGAACGTCGAAGTGACCGACAAGAACGGTCCGGTCGTGGCCATCACCCAGGTGCACGACAACGAAGAGCTGCTGGTGATCACCGAGCAGGGCAAGATTCTTCGCACGGCCGCCAACGAGATTCGCACCATCGGTCGCGCCACGCAGGGCGTCAGGCTGATGGAGCTTGAAGGCGACGACAAGATTGTCTCGGTCGCACTGGTCGAGAAGGCGGAAGAGGTTCTGGAAGGTTCGGGAGAGGTTCCGAAAGGTTCGGATTCAGGAGACACTGAATGAAAAAGCTAGCCGCACTGCTCTTGCTGGTTCCGGCGACGCTCGTCGTCGCGAGTTGCTCGAGGCCGCCCGAACAGCAGTTTCTGACCCAGTTCTTCCGTGCCTCGAAGGCCCGCGACAACACGACCGTGGGCCGGATGTCGGCGGTCGTGATCGATCCGCGCGTACAGGGCTCGGTGGAAGAGTTTTCGATCACCAGCATTGGCGAGGAACGGCGCACACCGCTGACCTTCGCGCCGCTGCTCGAGGCCGAGGCCAAGGCCATTGAAACCGAGCAGGCGTTCCTGAAGACCAAGATCGAATACCAGAACGCGAACATCAAGCTGATCGAAGAGGTCCTCAAGATCGAGCAGATGAACCCGACGGCCAAGCTGACGGCGGCCCAGGAGAAGGTTCGCGGCGAGTGGAATACCTGGCGCGAGGGCATCTCGGCCCACGCGAAGGCCACGGCGTCGGCGGCCGCCGCCATCAAGTCGGCCACCGGCCTCGCCGAGGCCTCGTTGACGCAGCCCGGACAGCCCGCGCTCGATCCCAAGACGTTCACCGGCGAGACGATCACCAAGGACGTCGTCGTGGCGGCCATGATGAAGAGCCCTGAAGGCTCGACGGCGGAGAAGACGCTGACGGTGACCATTGAGCGCGTCGCCGGCAACGGCCGCGAGGGCCGGCCGATTATTACGAAGATTGCCGGGCTGTAGTCTGAAGGGCTGTAGCCTTTAGGCTCCGCCTGGCGACGGCTAAAGCCATCGCCCTCCGTGACGCGATCGCCCGGCTCTATCTTCTTGCCGGCAAGAGGCGCTTCAACTCCTCGAACCAGTTCACGACGAGGTGGAGTTGTCGTGGCGCCGTCGGCGTGTCGCTCTTCACCATCAGGAACCGCCCGTCGAGTGACACGTCGTAGAAGCGTAGATCGCAGCGATGTGGGGATGGTTCAGTGACGCCAGCGTCTTGGCTTCGCGTTCGAACCGAGCCAGGCGATCGGGATCGGCCGCAAACGCGTCGGGCAGGATCTTGATGGCGACCTGGCGCCCCAGCGTGGTGTCGGTGGCGCGCCAGACCTGGCCCATTCCGCCTTCGCCCAACTTGTCGACGATCGTGTAGGGCCCGATCTTTTCGCCGCTCACCATGTCGAGCCTCGTTGGGCTACGGCGAGACCTCGCCGAAGCTCGCCCGCATCGTGCGCGAGCGAAGGCGGGCCCCCTTCGCCGAGCGGAGCCGTGATGTCGTAGATGCCGACCTTTCGACGTTGCTCAAGGTCGCCCTGAGCTGGTCGAAGGGCGAGACGGGAGCCGGGGGTGAGGGCCAAGCTGGTCCGTGAATTATACGGGCTGGCGCGTACCCGACACACATCATCCGCGCCGAATGGCGCCTATAATCGGCTCGTGACCCCAATCGAGCCGCGCCTCGCCAACGTGCTGTCCGCCCACCCTGAGGTCGCGGCTGCGTACGTGTTTGGCTCGGTCGCAGCCGGGACCGCGCGGCCAGAGAGCGACGTCGACATCGCTGTATTGTTCACGACGCCTCCCCCGCACACCCTGGACAGTGCCAGGTTTGCGTTGGCTGGCGAGCTCGAGGCTGCCCTCGGCGCGTCCGTGGATCTGGTGGTGTTGAACGACGCGCCGGTCGATCTCAGCATCCGGGTCCTGCGGCAGGGCCGCCTGGTCGTCGACCGCAATCCGTCGGCGCGCATCGGCTTTGAAGTGCGGACCCGCAACGAGGCGTTCGACCTGGAGCCGGTGCTGGCGCGCTATCGGTCGGCGCGGGTGCCGCGGCCATGACTGATGCGGCCCTGGCCGCCAAGAAGCTGGCCCAGATCGAGTCCTGCGCGTCCGATCTCCGACGCCTCGCACGGGTCGAGGCGATTGCCAGCGATCTCCGCGAGCAGCGCTTCGTCGAACACACCCTGCAGATCGCGATTCAAGCCGCACTCGACGTGGCCTCGCACATCGTGTCCGATCGCCGCCTCGGCGAACCGCGCACGAACCGTGAACTGTTCGACCTGCTGGAACGCGACGGTTGGATCGACGCCCCGCTGGCGGCCACGCTGAGGAACATGGCGGGCTTCCGCAATGTGCTGGTGCACGGTTACGACGATGTCGACCTGGCGGTGGTGCGAGATGTCCTGGAGCATCACCTGGGCGATCTCGACGCGTTCGTCGCCGCGGTTCGGCGCCGCCTGTAGCTACTTCTTCGCCTCAGGATTCCAATTCAGAATCAGCGTGATCGGCGCCGCCGCCTCGTCCAGCACCGTGTTGATCAGGAAGCGCCCGTCGGGGGCGACGTCGTATTGCCGGCCCTGCTGTGCGTCCACGCCACTGCCGAAGATCCGGGGATTGAATAGCATCACGGGCGCCCCCGGTTCCGGTGTGGCCCCGGTCAGGCTGATCGGCGTGGCCATCATCATGCCCGTTGGCGACAGGTAGTAGATCTCCTTGCCGTCGGGCCGCCACGTGGGCATGATGCCGCCTGCTGACGAGACCTGCCACTGGCCGGCGGCCTGATTCGCCGACGTGTCTCCCAGGGTCGCAACAAACGGTCGGACGTAGATCTCGTTTCGCCCGGTTTCGTTGGACTGGTAGGCCAGCCACCGGCCATCGGGTGAGAACACGCCAAAGCGTTCGATGAAGGGGGTCTGCAGGAACACCCGCGGGGTCCGGGCGCCGACCATGGGGACGACCCACAGGTCGCTCATGGTCTTCGGGTCGGTGCTCTGGTACATCAGGAATCGACCGTCGCCAGAACAACTGGACGCCAGCTTGAACTGCTCGGAGGCGACGAGCTGCTCTCTGGTGCTACCGCCCCTGGCGAGGGTGCGCGGATGACGCGCCCAGCGAGTGGCATTGCGGCACACCAATCGTCAATCGGCAATGTCCCGGTCGATTCCCCCAATCCCGCAATCGTCAATCACCCAGCAGTCGCGAAATCAGTCGATTGACAATCGACAATGCCACCAGACATCCGGGTCCTAGGCTCGCTCCAGTTTCGCGTACTTCGCGCGAAGCGTCTTCGTCCCGACCGAGGCAAACCGGACGACCAACTTCTGATCGTCCTCCAGGTCCTCGACGCTTACTACGGTGCCTGACCCGAACTGCGCGTGCTTCACACGCGCGCCGGGGCGCAGGCCTGGGGTCTGGTCTTCTTCCTCGTACTTGAAATTCTGCGTCGGGACCTTGGCGTCATCCTCTTGTTGCCGCCCCGCGCGGTACCCGGCCGCGGGCTGGCGAGGGCGGCCGTAGGGGTTGGCGCGATACTCGCCCCATTGACTGGCGCCGCCGCGCGAGTTCGACGAGTACGACGAGGAGACTGCAGGCAGGTCCTGCTCCACCAGGTCGAGCGGGATCTCGTCGATGAAGCGTGACGCCTCGGTGTTCTGGTACTCGCCAAACACGCGCCGCCTGGCGGCGCTGGTGATCACCAACTGCTTTCGCGCGCGGGTGATGCCGACGTAGAGAAGGCGTCGCTCCTCTTCCATTTCGGCCTCGTCCTCGCGCGAGCGCGAGTGCGGAAACAGGCCTTCTTCGAGGCCGGCAAGGACAACGGTCGGAAACTCGAGGCCCTTGGCGGAGTGCAGCGTCATCATCATCACGCGCGGGTCGACCTTGCCCTGCTCCTTGTCGACGTCTGACAGCAGTGACAGCCGATCGACGAATCCACCCAGTGACGGCTCGTGCTCGCGCGATTCGTACTCGCGCGCGGCCGACACCAGTTCCATCAGGTTCTCGATGCGGCCTTCCGATTCCTCGCTGCGATCCTCTCGCAGGTCGCGCAGGTAGCCGGACTGATCGAGCACCTTGCCCAGCAGGATCGAGACCGGCTCGTTACGGGCGACCTCGGCCAGCGTGGTGATCATGTCCTTGAACGCCGCCAGCGACGCTCCCTGCCGCGCCGACAGGCGCCGGCCTTCAACCGCGACCACCAACTTCGTCCAGAGAGAATTCGTCGCCACCGTCGGCGCCAGGCCGGCGAAGAGCGGCGGAAGGTTGGCGTCGGCTTCCGAGACATCAACGCCTTCGAGCGCGTCCATCACGCCCTTGCCGATACCCCTGGCCGGAGTGTTAATGACCCGCCGCACCGCCACATCGTCGTGTGGATTCAGGATCAGCTTCAGGTAGCTGAGCGCGTCCTTGATCTCACGGCGCTCGTAGAAGCCGACGCCACCAAGAACAACGTAGGGAATACCGGCCGCCCGCAGCGAGTCTTCCACCGCGCGCGACTGGGCGTTGGTGCGGTACAGCACCGCGGTCAGCGATCTCGCATCGTCCTGAATCGCCGCTCGCGCCACCTTGGTGATGTACTCCGCTTCGTCCAGTTCGTCAGCGCCACGGAAATAACGGATCTTGGCGCCGCCCTTCTGGTCGGTCCAGAGCGCCTTCTCCTTGCGATTGCGGTTGTTGGCAATCACGGTGGAGGCGGCCTTGAGAATGACCTCGGTCGAGCGGTAGTTTTGCTCAAGCCTGACGATGACGGCCTCAGAGAAATCGGTCTCGAAGTCGAGAATGTTGCGAAGGTCTGCGCCGCGCCACTTGTAGATCGATTGGTCCGGGTCGCCGACCACCGCGAGGTTGCGGTGTCCGCCGGCCAGCTGCTTGATCAGCAGGTATTGCGGCCGGTTGGTGTCCTGATACTCGTCGACCATGACGTATTTGAAACGCCGCGCATAGCGTTCGCGCACGGCCGGCGCCTTGTCGAACAACTCGACGGTCTTCAGCAGCAGGTCGTCGAAGTCGAGGGCGCTCGCGTCCTTGAGCGCCTTCAGGTAACCCTCGAACAGTTTGCCAATCTCGCGGTCCTTCGGATTCCAGGTGCCGGCAAAGCTGTCGGGGCCCTCCATGCGGTTCTTGGCGGCGGAAATGCGGCCCAGCACCATCCGTGGCTGGTAGGTCGCATCGTCCATGTGATATTCGCGCAGCAGCAGCTTGATCACCGACTGCTGATCGGCCGAGTCGTAAATGGTGAAGTCCCGGCTGAGGCCAATGGCCGGGGCCTCGCGCCTGAGCAAGCGGGCGCACAGCGAGTGGAACGTGGAGACCCACATCGCGCGGCAGTCGGTATCGAGCAGCTTCTCGACCCGCTCCCGCATTTCCTGCGCGGCTTTGTTGGTGAAGGTGACGGCCATCACCTCGTCTGGGTGAGCCAGCCGTTCGGAGACGAGATAGGCAATGCGATGCGCGATCACACGCGTCTTGCCCGAGCCGGCGCCGGCGAGTATCAGCAGCGGCCCGTCGGTGTGTTGTACTGCTTCTTGCTGAGCAGGGTTAAGCGAGGAGAGAAGATCCAACTCCCCTATTCTACCGTGACACTCTTCGCCAGATTCCTCGGTTGGTCGACATCGCAGCCGCGACGGACCGCGATGTAGTACGACAGAAGTTGCAACGGCAGCGACAACACGACTGGCATTAACAGCGCACTGGTGGCAGGAACTGTGATCAGCGCATCGGCATCACCGAGGATCTGGCGCAGCGTCGAATCGCCCTCGGTCGTGACGGCGATGATGGAGCCGCCACGGGCTTTGACTTCCTGGATGTTGCCCTGCATCTTCTCGAACACATGATCGTGAGTGGCCAGCGCCACCACGGGCATCTTCTCGTCGATCAGGGCGATCGGTCCGTGTTTCATCTCGCCGGCCGGGTAACCCTCGGCGTGAATGTAGGAAATCTCCTTCAGCTTGAGCGCGCCTTCGAGGGCAATCGGGTAGTTGATGCCGCGTCCCAGGTAGAGAAAGTCGGAGCGGTTGTGGAATCGCCCGGCGATCTCTTCAATCACCTTGGCCGACTTCAGTGTCTCTTCAAGGACCTGGGGTAACTGCATCAGCGCTTCGATGTGCCGGCAGCGTTCCTCTTTGGTCAGCGTGCCGCGGACCTCGGCGAGCTTGAGCGCGAACAGGTAGAGCGCTACCAACTGCGTGGTGAACGCCTTGGTTGACGCCACGCCGATTTCGGGCCCGGCGTGTGTGTAGATGGTGCCATCGGCCTCGCGGGTGGCCATGCTGCCGACGACGTTGCAAATGGCGAGACTGCGGGCGCCCTTTCCCTTGGCTTCGCGCAGCGCTGCCAGGGTGTCGGCGGTCTCGCCCGACTGCGTAATGGCCACCGCCAGGGTTCGGTTGTTGATGATCGGGTTGCGGTAGCGGTATTCCGAGCCGTAGTCGACTTCCACCGCCAGTTGCGCCAGTTCCTCGATGATGAACTTGCCCACCAGCGCCGCATGCCACGAGGTGCCGCAAGCCAGCAGCGTGATCTTGTCAATCGCCTTCAGGTCGGCGTCGGCAATGGCCATTTCAGCCAGGTGCACCTGGCCGGTCTCGAGCGATGCCCGGCCGAGCACGGTTTCGCGCACGGCGTGGGGCTGCTCAAAGATCTCCTTGAGCATGAAGTGCTTGTAGCCGGCCTTCTCGGCCGAAATCGGATCCCAGGTGACACGGGTCGGCTTGCGCTTCACCACGGCGCCGTCGAGCGTCTGGAACACCACGCCGGCCGGGGTCAGCACCGCCATTTCGTGGTCCTCCATGAACACCACGTCGCGCGTATGGCTGAGGATCGCCGGCACATCCGACGCCACGAAATACTCACCGTCGCCAATCCCGACCACGATCGGCGGACCGTTGCGGACGGCGACCAATTTCTTGGGGTCGTCCGCCGACAGCAGTACCAGGGCGAAGAGCCCGCGCACCCGCTTCATGGCCCGCAGCACCGCGTTCTCCAGGCCGTCGTCCTGCCATTCTTTCTGCACAAGGTGGGCCACCACCTCGGTGTCAGTCTCCGATTCGAACTTGTGTCCCTCGGCGACGAGCTCGCGCTTGATCTCCAGGTAGTTTTCGATGATGCCGTTGTGGACCACCACAATGCGGCCCGTGCCGTCGCGATGTGGGTGGGCGTTCTCTTCAGTGGGGCGTCCATGAGTGGCCCAGCGGGTGTGGCCGAGTCCGTAGTCGCCGGCCAGCGGCTGGCTCTGGATCGCGTTTTCGAGGTTGACGAGCTTCCCGGCGCTGCGGCGAGTCTCGATTGCTCCGTCGCGTACTACGGCGACGCCCGCCGAGTCGTAGCCGCGGTACTCAAGCCGCCGGAGGCCGTCAAGAATGACGGGGACGACAGGCTGGGGGCCGATGTAACCGATGATGCCGCACATAAGCAGTTGAAAGTTGAAAGTTGAAAGTTGAAAGTTGGGCTAGGCCTTGTTGCGGCGCTTTTCGCGCCAGCCTTCCTTGTTTTCCTGCCGGGCGCGGCCTATGCCGAGCGCGCCGGCGGGAACGTCCTTCGTCACGGCGGAGCCCGCTGCAATGTACGCGCCATCGCCTAGGGTGACGGGAGCGACCAGCGTGCTGTTGCTGCCCACGAACACGCCGTCGCCGATCACGGTCTGATGCTTCGTCTCGCCGTCGTAGTTGCACGTGATGGTTCCCGCCCCCACGTTGGTCGCCGTGCCGACGGTCGCATCGCCCAGATATGCCAGGTGATTCGCCTTGGCGCCCTTGCCGAGCGAGGTCTTCTTGAGCTCAACGAAATTGCCCACGTGGGCATCGTCGCCGACCTGCGATCCCGGCCGAATATGGGCGAACGGACCCAGGAACACGCCGTCTCCGACTGTGGAGTCTGTGACCACAGTGTGGTTGCGCACACACACCCGATCGCCGATGGTCGAGTTCACAATGCGAGCACCCGAGTGGATCTCGCACGCCGCTCCAATTCTGGTCGAACCCTCCAGGAACACACACGGATGGATCACGGTGTCAGCCCCCACCACGACATCGCTGTCGACGTAGGTGGTGGCGGGATCGATGAGCGTGACACCCGCGGCCATCAACTCTTCGTTTCTCTGCTGGCGGACCATGGCGCTGACCTCTGCAAGTTCAGTGCGGCTGTTGATGCCGCGAATCTCTTCGGCGCGCTCGACCGTCCAGGTGGCGACGGTGCGCTTCTGCTTCCGATAAATACCGACCAGGTCCGGAAGGTAGTACTCGCCCTGGTTGTTCGCGGTGCCGATGGAATCCAGCGCCGCGAACAGCGGCGCCAACTCGAAGGCGTAGATGCCTGAATTGATCTCGGTGATCTTGCGCTGCGCCGGCGAGGCGTCGCGTTCCTCCACAATCCGCGCAATGCGGCCGCTGGTGCGAACGATTCGGCCGTAGCCGAACGGGCGGGTCATCTCGGCGGTCACGACCGTTGCGGCGGCCTGCGACTGCAGGTGGGTGTCGATCAGTGACCGCAGCGTGTTACTGGTCAGGAGCGGCACGTCACCCGACAGCAAGAGGACGACGCCGGACTTCCCTTCCAGGACCTGGCGCGCCTGCAACAGCGCATGGCCGGTGCCGAGTTGCTGTTCCTGCGTGACAAATTGCAGGGGCCGCTGCACGACCGAACGCGCCAGCGCGGTCTTGATCTGGTCGGCCTCGTGGCCGACCACCAGGGTGATGCTGGCCGGCGCCAGCGGGTCGGCCGTCAACAGAACCCGCTCGATCAGTGACAGCCCTGAGATCCGATGGAGGACCTTGGGCACCTGTGACTTCATGCGCGTGCCCTTGCCGGCCGCGAGCACTACGACGTGAATATCATCCACGAGTGATTTTGACCCGTTCCAGGGCGTCGTAGACCAGCTTTGTGGTCAGCCCCAGCCGATCCGCCACCATTCGGGCTGTATCCCGTTTGGAGCCAGTCCGGTCAGTTTCTGTCAATTGACCAAATAAAGTCACAATCTCGTCATCGGTGGCCGGGATCGCCGGTGCCTCATCCAGTGTCCCAGGAGGAACGATGACCGTGAACTCCCCTTGTGGCGCCTCGAACCGGGTCAGAAGCTCGGCCGGAGTGCCGAAGACGAACTCCTCGTGAATCTTGGTGAGCTCCCGGCCAACAATAATTTGGCATTTGACCAATACACTCAACTCCTCCAGGGTCTTTCGCAGCCGATGTGGTGCCTCGAAGAGCACTACGGCGCGGTCACGACGGGCCTCGATGAGGCCTTTGAACCAAAGTTTTCTGGCTTTTGACTTAATTGGCGCAAACCCATGAAATGAAAAGCCTTCAGACTTGACCCCGGCGGCTGAAATCGCAGCAATGACGGCACTGGCACCCGGTATGGGCTCGACGCGAAACCCCGCCGCCCTGACGGCGGCAACCAGGGTGGCACCAGGGTCGGAAATCCCAGGTGTGCCCGCGTCAGTAACGAGCGCGATCGAGTCGCCAGCCCCCAAGCGTTGAATCAGGCGGGCCACACGGGCACCCTCGTTGTGCTCGTGGACACTCAGAATCGGCGTGTCGATGTTGTAGTGCCGCAGCAGGTTGCCGGTGCGCCTGGTGTCTTCGGCGGCAACCAATTGGACCGACTTCAGGATCCGCAGGGCCCGGAGCGTGATGTCTTCGAGGTGGCCGATAGGCGTGGCGACCACATACAGGGTGGCCTTTGCCTCGCGGCGCGGCCCGGACGCCTCGTGCCGTTCGCTCAGGACGGGGCCCTTCATCAGCCGCATTTTATTGTACCATTGCGAGATGGCCGCTTTCCCGTGATCGCGGCCCTGTCCTGCATGCACGCGGCTGAACCACTACCCCACTTCGTCGACGACTATCTCGCTTATCTCTACGAGGTCCACCCCACCGGGGCGACCATGGACGGCATTCACGTCCATGACGACCTCGTCGAGGACTATCGTCGTTCGGCGATCGACAGCCACAGCAGTGCCTTATCCGGGTTCGGCCGGCGTCTAGACGGCATCCCGCTGGACCGTTTGCCCATCCGCGAGCAGGTGGACCATCAGATTGTCGCGGCCAACATCCGCGCCCGGCAGTTCGAACTGGAAGCGACCCGATCGTGGGAGCGCAACCCGCACGTCTATGCCGACACCCTGGCCTCGAGTCTTGCGGCCCAGGCCATCTTCACTCACGCACCCGAAACCGACCGCGCCCGGCGGGTGCTGTCCAAGCTTCGACAAGTGCCGCGGCTGGTGCAGGCCGCCCGCGACAACATCAAGGAACCGCCCGCGATCTTCGTCAAGGTCGGCATCGACACGTGGCGCGGCGCCATGGCGTTTATCGACGCCGATCTGCCTCGCGCCTTTGCGAATGTTGACGACATGCACCTGTTGGGCGATCTGGCCGATGCCTGCCATGAAGCCGTCCAGACCATTGGCAGCTACGTCACCGACCTCGAGACCGACATCCGGCCCAAGGCCAAGGGATCATTCCGGCTCGGCCGCGATCGCTTCGAGCAGAAGCTGCGGCTGGAGGAGGGCATTACCCTGCCGGTCGATCGGCTTCTGGCCATCGCGACCCGCGAGCTGGCCGCCACCCAGGAGGAGTTCCGCCAACTGGCCGGACGCCAGAATGGCGGCGATCCGATCGAAGCCTGGCGCAAGGCCAAGCAGCGGCATCCTGAACCGGGCGCCTTGATCGCGACCGCGCGCGAACAACTCGACGAGCTGCATACGTTTCTCTCCCGCAACCCAGTTGTCGGCATCCCTGAGGGCCCCGGTGTGACGGTCGCCGCCACGCCCGACTTCTTTCGCTGGTCAGCGGCCAGCATGTGGACGCCCGGCCCGTACGAATCGCGGCCGTCGCGGGCGATGTACTACCTCACCGACGTCGACCAGAAATGGGACGCCGAGCGAAAGAGCGAACACCTGCGCGGCCTCAACACACCGACGCTCTGGACGATCTCAATCCACGAGGTGTATCCCGGCCACTTCCTGCACTACCAGCACCTGCGCCGCGTCGAGTCGAAGGTCCGGCGCTCGACGATGTTCGCGCCGGCGTCGTACATGGAGGGCTGGGCGCATTACTGCGAGCAGATGATGCTCGAAGCCGGTTTCGGACGCGGCGACGACACGCTCAAACTGGGCCAATTGGCCGAGGCGCTGGTGCGGCTCGCCCGCTTCATTGTCGGCATCCGCCTGCACACCGAGGACTGGTCGGTCGAGCAAGGCGTGCGGTTCTTCCGCGACGAGGCTTTCCTCGAGGAATCCAACGCCCGCCGAGAAGCCGAACGCGGGACCTTCGATCCGACGTATCTTGTGTATTCAGCCGGCAAGCTGATGCTGCTGAAGCTGCGCCGTGACTGGTACGACCAACAGGGCGGCAAGCCTTCGCTGCGGGCGTTCCACGATGCGCTACTGGCCCAGGGCTCGGCGCCCTTCTGGGCGCTTAGGCGCCTCATGCTGAATGGGTCGTCAGACGTGGTGCTGGAGTAAGTGAGTTAAACATGCCGCTGTACGAATACGAATGCAACGCGTGCGCGCACCGATTCGAAGTGATCCAGAAGTACTCGGATGCGCCGATTGACAGCTGCCCGAAGTGCGGGAGCGCCGTCAGCAAGCTGTTCTCATCGCCGGCGATCCAGTTCAAGGGCTCTGGCTTCTACCTGACTGACTATGGCCGCGGCGGCAAGAGCGACATCGGCACCGAGACCGCGAAAGCGGCGAAGGAATCAGCAGGTACCGCGGCAGGGGAGTCCAAGCCGGAAGGCAAGTCGGACACCAAAACAGAAACCAAGACCGAAGCCAAGACCGAAACGAAATCTGAGTCGAAGCCCAGTTCCACGACTTAACTTCTCCTCATCTCCTCAACTCTTGTTATTGACGACGTCCCTCAGGTATTCCAGGAACGGCCCAGCCAGTTCGGGCCGCTTCATCGCGAAGTAGACCGTCGCCTTCAGGAATCCCAGTTTGTTGCCGGTGTCGTGGCGCACACCGTCCACTTCATAGGCATAGATCGGGCGCGACTGCAGCAACTGCCGCAGGCCGTTGGTCAACTGGATCTCGCCGGACTTGTCCTTGGCGGTGCCGTGGAGGGCGGGGAAGATGTCGGGCGTGAGGATGTAGCGACCGATGATCGCCAGGTCGGACGGTGCGTCTTCCCGCGCGGGCTTCTCGACCAGGTCGGTCACGCGGTACACACCCTTGCCCAGTTCCGGCACCGGCACGCCGGCAATCACGCCGTAGCTCGACACCTGATCCATCGGCACGCGCTCGACCGCCAGCACCGGGCCGCCCGCGCGCTCGAACACCGCGATCATCTGGGCCAGCGCCGGCGGCGTTGCATCAATCACATCGTCTGCCAGGATCACGGCAAACGGTTCGTCGCCGATGATGCCTTCGGTCATCAGCACGGCGTGGCCGAGTCCGAGCGGCTCGCCCTGGCGCACGTACGAGACATTGATCAAGTCCGAGATCTTCCGCACTTCCTCGGCGAGGTCGCGTTTGCCACGGCTTTCGAGAAACGACTCGAGTTCCTTGGACACGTCGAAGTGGTCTTCGATCGCATTCTTGCCGCGGCCGGTAACCAGAATGATGTTGGGGGCCCCCGATTGCACCGCTTCTTCGACCCCGTACTGGATCGTGGGCTTGTCCACCAGCGGCAGCATTTCCTTGGGCTGCGCCTTGGTCGCAGGAAGGAAGCGCGTCCCGAGGCCGGCGGCAGGGAAGACGACTTTACGGACAGTCGAACTCATATCCTTTAGAATAGTGCAGTTATGCTCGACCCGAATTACGTCCGCGACAACATGGAAGCCGTGCAGACGGGCCTGGGCCACCGCGGCCTTGATGCGAACAACGAACTACAGCAACTGGCGACCTTCGAGTCCCAGCGGCGGCGGCTGATCCCGGCCATTGAAGGGCTGAAGCGCGAACAGAACACGTCGGGCGACCAGGTGGCGCAGGCCAAGCGGCAGGGCCTCCAGGTGCAGCACCTCTACGAAGCGAGCAAGCTGCGCAACCAGAAGATCAAGCAGATGGACGTGGAACTGGAAGCGGTCGAGCGCCAGCGCACGCTGATTCTCGAGACGCTGCCGAATCTGCCGCACGCCAGCGTGCCGGTGGGGAAGAGCGCCGCCGACAACGTGGTGGCGCGGACGTGGGGCGAGCCCAAGACCCTGGACTTCGAGGCGAAGGCGCATTGGGACCTCGGCCCCCAACTGGGCATCATCGATTTCGAGCGGGCGACCAAGATCTCCGGATCGCGCTTCGCCATCCTGATGGGCGCCGGGGCGCAGCTCGAACGGGCGTTGATCAACTTCATGCTCACGCTGCACACCACCGAGCACGGCTACACCGAAGTGCTGCCGCCGTTCCTGGTGTCGTCGACCACGCTCTATGGCACCGGGCAATTGCCAAAGTTCGAGCCCGACCTGTTCAAGATCGCCGGCGAGTGGGACCTGTACCTGATTCCGACCGCCGAAGTTCCGGTGACCAACCTCTACCGCGGCGAGATCCTCGACGGCCGGCTGCTGCCGTTGAAGTACACCGCCTATACGCCGTGTTTCCGCAGCGAAGCCGGCTCCTACGGCGCCGACGTGCGCGGGCTGATTCGCCAGCATCAGTTCGACAAGGTGGAGCTCGTGAAGTTCACGACGCCCGAGACCTCGTACGACGAGCTGGAGAGCCTGACGGCCAACGCGGAGCGCGTCCTGCAACTGCTGGGATTGCCGTATCGCACCGTCGCATTGTGCACGGGCGACATGGGGTTTTCGGCGGCGAAGACTTACGACATCGAGGTGTGGTTGCCGAGCCAGAAGACCTACCGGGAGATCTCGTCGTGCTCGAACTGCGAGGCGTTCCAGGCGCGCCGCGCCAACATCAAATTCCGGCCCGCCGGCACCGGCAAGGCCGAGCACGTTCACACCCTCAACGGCTCCGGCCTGGCCGTGGGCCGGACGTTGATCGCGGTGCTGGAAAACTATCAGCAGGCCGACGGCTCAATCCTGATTCCTGAAGCCCTCAAACCGTTCATGGGCGGCCGCGACCGGATAGAGGCGGTAAAATGATTGCGACACAAGACTCAGGTCCGAGGACCTGAGTCCTGGGCGTTCTCACGGAGAGATGGCCGAGTGGTTGATGGCGGCGGTCTTGAAAACCGCTGTACCTGAAAAGGTATCGGGGGTTCGAATCCCTCTCTCTCCGCCAACCTCCGCTCGCCAGGTGCCTGGCGAGCCGCGGTTGGCCAGCCAGATCACCAAATCACCAGCTCACCACATAAATCACCAAATCCATCACCACAGGGGACATCAATGGCTGACACCGGCATCAAGGAACTACAAATGGTCGACACCACGGTTGGCGCCGGCGCCGAGGCGCGTGCCGGCCGGGTCGTGAGCGTTCATTACACCGGTTGGCTGTTTGACCCCACGAAGCCCGATTCGCGCGGCCAGAAGTTCGACAGCTCCAAGGATCGCAACGACCCGTTCGAGTTTCCGCTAGGTGGCGGCCAGGTCATTGCCGGGTGGGACAAGGGCTTCGCCGGCATGAAGGTGGGCGGCACCCGCGTCCTGACGATCCCGCCCGACATGGGCTACGGTGCCCGCGGCGCCGGCGGCGTGATTCCGCCCAATGCCACGCTGGTCTTCGAAGTGGAATTGCTTGGGGTGAAATGACGGTGTCAGACACCGTTCCAAATTCTGCGCACTTGGAACGGTGTCTGACACCGTGAACTGTAAACACTTCGGCGTCTGCGGCGGTTGCAGCCTGCCCGGCGTCGAGTACGCCGAACAGCTGCTCCAGAAGCAGGCCCGTCTCGCCCGGCTCCTGGGACTGCCGGTGCCGCCGCTGGTGCCATCGCCCCGCGAGGAACGCTTTCGCACCAAGGTGGCTTTCGTGTTTGGCCCCGAGGGCCAGGGCCGCGGACTTGTCATGGGGCACTACGCCCGCGGCACCAAGCAGATTGTCCGCATCGATGAGTGCCCGGTCCACAGCGATCGCGGCAACCGGATTGCGTTTGCGCTGCGCGATCGCCTGGTGCGCGCCCGTATCTATGGCGCCGGTGCACAACGCAACGGGCTGGTCCGTCACTTGATCATCCGCACGACCGACGACGACCGCCAGGCGGTCGCGATGCTGGTGGTGACGCGCAACGACAAGGCGCTACGCACACCCATTCGCGGGCTGCTGGAGTCGGCGGACCGCCCGGACGGATTCTTCATCAACATCAACGATCGCCCCGGTCCGTACATGATCGGCTCGGAAACCATCCGCATTGATGGCCACAGCCACGTCAAGCAGGACGGCATCGTCGAGACCTCGTTCCTGGTGTCGCCGACCGCGTTCTTTCAGACCAATGTCGGCGCCGCGCGCGAGATCGTCAAGCGCGTGATCGAGGGCGTCGGCGCCTCGACGCACGTCCTCGACCTCTACAGCGGCAGCGGGTTGTTCGCGCTGCCATTGGCCAAGGCGGGGGCCCGCGTCACGGCGGTTGAAGAGAATCGCCAGGCCATGAAGGATGCCGAAGCCAACATCCGGCTGAACCGGATCCCGGGCGGCCTGATCCGGTTGATCACCGCCAGCGTCGAAGACGCGCTGCCCAGGGTGGCGCGCGATCGGTGGGACGCCGTCGTGCTCGACCCGCCCCGCCAGGGGTGCCCGCCGGAAATCCTCGACGCGGTCTTCAATCAGCTCGCGCCGCCGCGGGCGGTATATGTTTCCTGCAATCCCGAGGCGCTTGCTGCCGAATTGCCGGTTATCCTCAGTGCGGGATATCGTGTGACGAGCCTCCAGCCGGTGGACATGTTCCCTCACACCGACCACATCGAAACCGTGGTGACCCTGTCGCGCCGATGAATCAGTTCACCAAGGGGGCGGTGATCGCCTCAACGCTGATGGCGGCCTTCGTCCAGCTCTACCTGTCCACCAGGCTGCTTTACCCTCAGCTGTTCTTCATCGTATCGGCGGCCTTCGCCGTGGCCTTGATCGCCGGGGCGTGGCGGCCGGGGCCGGCGATTGCCGTGGTGATGGCGCTGTCGTACCTGGCGCCGGCGGCCTACGTCGTGTGGCCCGGCTTCGAGAACTACGGCTTCGAGATCGTCTGGGCCCTGCCTCTGTTGGGCTTGACCATCTCAGGGCGCGGCGCGTGGCAGTGGCACGTCCCCACCCGATGGCGATGGCCCCTGGTGACGTGGGCGCTCGTCATCGCGGCGTCGTGGCCGATCGTGTTCCTGCGCGAGCTTGATTTCTACGTCGGCATTCTGCCGCTCTCCGGCGTCGCCAACACCAGCATCGGCATCACTCCCTGGGACGCCGTGACCGCGGTGACCTACTGGACGCTGGTTCACAACATTGGACTGCTGTGGTTCGACCGGCTGTTCGGTTGGTACGCCGATCGCGCCGAGGAATTTCGTGGCGCCGTCGTCGTGCCGCTGGCGATTGCCATCTCGGTGGCGTGCGCGATTGCCGCGTACCAGGCCTTTGTCGACCTCCGGTTCCTTAATCCGCATCTGTGGCCACACATGGGCCGTGCTGCCGCCACGCTGGGCGACGCCAACACGTTTGGCATGATCGCGGCACTTTGGACGACGGCCGCGGTAGCGTTGGCACGATCATGGCCGGGGCCGTGGCAGTTTGGCGGCGCCATGGCCGGGGTGGGCATTGGACTAGTGGGTGTGCTGACCTCGGGATCACGCACGGCGCTCATTACCATCGCGATCGGTCTGGCGGCGGTCGCCTTTGAAGGGCTGCAGGCCTGGCGTCGATCGGACGCTTCTTCGCGGCCGTCGACCAAGCGGCTCCTGGGGGTCGCCGCGAGCCTGATCCTGCTGGCGGCAGTGGCACTGGCGGTCGTGCGAGGCTCATCCATCACCAGCGTGGCCGAACGAGGCAGCTTCGGCTACATCCCGTTTATCGGCGAGGTCGGTATTCGCCAAACCGCCTACGATCTCCTCTGGGACCGCTTTGGCTACGGTGAGCCGGCGGTGGAGATGGTGAAGGAGCATCCGTGGTCAGGCACCGGTGTGGGCACGTTCCATACGTTGGTCCACGACTTCGCGATGGCGACCAACGGCAAGAACCTGCCACCCGACAACGCTCAAAGCTGGTACCGCCACCACGCCGCCGAACTCGGACTGCTGGGCAGCATCCCGTGGTTGTTGTGGCTGGCGGCGTTCGCCGCCACGCTGCTGTCGCGGACGATCGGCAAGGGCGATCGCCTCGCCATCGGCGCGTTGCGGGGAACCCTGCTCGGCTTCGGCGCCGTCTCCTTGATGGGCATGCCGGGTCAGTCGCTGCCGGTGGTGCTCACGTTCTGGACGTTCGTCTTCTGGTTCTCGATGTTGAAGAGCGTGCCGGCGTCGCCGCCTTCGCCGTGGCCGACGCGGGCGTGGATGGTCACGCTGCTGCTGGTCGGCGTGCATGCCGCCACCACCCTCGCCGACGCCAGAGGCGACCTGCGCCCGCGCCATCGCGCCATGCGCTTTGGTTGGGACTACCACTACGGCATCAGCAACCTGGAACCGAGCGCCGATGGCAGTCCAGGGCGGCGGTGGACACAACTGACATCGCTGTCGGTAGTTCCGGTCAAAGGCAGCGTCCTGAAATTTGTCGGCTGGATCGATCATCCCGATGCGGATGAACGACCGGTACACGTCCGCGTGTGGGCCGACTCGCGCATCGTCTACGACGACGACCTGAAGCGAAGCGCGGCGATCTTTCTCGACATCCCGGCCGGTGCCGGCCGGACACACCTGGTGCTCGAAACCGAAATCAGCCGGATGTGGCGGCCCAGGGAGTTTGGCCGCAACGATCCCCGCGAGCTGGGGCTGTCGCTGCGTGACTGGACCTGGGAGTAAGCGACTTCACTTCTTGCCGACTGTGCGCGCGAGGTAGGCACGAATCGCGTCGTAGGTGTGCGGCTGCATCCAGGCGTGGACGACGCGGGCGTTGAGATCGGACAGGCAGGCGGCCCGATCCAGGATCAGTGTGGCGAACGCCTCCTTGGTCAGCGCAAAGGCACTCGCGGGAATCGCCGCCAGGCGGTTGGCCGTCGCCGTCGCCCGCTCGATCAGGGATTCGGGCGGGCACTGTTCATCGATCAACCCCAGCGTCATCGCCTCGGAGACCGGCACCGTCCGGCCGGTGAACACCAGGTCGCGGAACGACGCGTCGGTCAGGCGGGCGCCGACAATTTGCAGCGGCAGCGCCGGGAACGGCACACCGACCGCCAACTCAGGCACGCCAATTCGACCGGTGCCCTCGGCCATGACTCGCCAATCGCACGCCGATGCCAGGATGCAGCCGCCGGCAATGGCGTGGCCGTTGACCGCGGCAATCATCGGCTTGGGAAAGCTCAGCGCACTGCGCAACACCGCATCAAGGACGGGCAGGAACCGCTGCCCGTATTCGGGGCCGTCCTTGATCAAGCGAAACAGGTCGACGCCAGCCGAGAACGAAGAGCCGCGGCCGGTGATCACCACGGCACGCACGGGGTCATCTTGCGCCGTCTTGAGCTCGGCCAGCAGCGCTTCGCACAACTCGAGGTCGAGGGCGCTGACCTTGCCGTGCGCCAGACACAGAATACGGACGCCGTCCCGATCCTGCCGTTCGATCATGTTTCGCAGCATATTCTAGACACAGATAGGCCAGGGCCGCAGCCACAGAGGCTGCCGGGGCCGCAGATGACGCAGACGTGCGGAACCAGGGCCGCAGATGACGCAGATGACGCAGACGTGCGGAACCAGGGCCGCAGATGACGCAGATGACGCAGAGGCGCGGGAGCCAGGGCCGCAGATGACGCAGATGACGCAGAGGCGCCGGAACCGGGGCCGCAGAGGACACAGATGACGCAGATCACGGAAGTTGAGGCTCGACCGGCGGCGACGGTTGTGCTGCTGCGTCCAGGAGATCCGTTCGAGATCTTGTTGCTGCGTCGCAATGACAAGGTCGCGTTCATGGCGGGGTCGTATGTGTTTCCGGGCGGCCGGGTCGACCCGGCGGACTACCCGTCGCCTGGGACTGCGTTGCCGCCACCGGCGTTTACTGATCTGAGCGAAGTAGACGAAGCCGCGTTCCGGCGAGCCGCCGTCCGGGAACTTCAGGAAGAAGCCAGCGTGACGATTGGGCCCGGCGACCTTGCGCCGTTGGCACACTGGGTGACGCCCGAGATCGAGATCCGCCGCTACGACACCCGCTTCTTTCTCGCCCGCATGCCAGAGGGACAGGTGCCCCGCCACGACGCTGGCGAGATGACGGCGATGGCGTGGATGTCACCGCGGGCAGCCATTGCCCGCTTCGAGCAGCGAGAGTTGCTGTTACCGCCACCGACCTGGACCACCATCCGCCAACTTGAGAAGCTGGCGTCGATCGATGAGGTGATGGCCTGGGCGCGCCGGCGAACCATCGTTCGCGTCATGCCCGGTTTCATCAAGACTGACACGGTCACCATGCTGACCTTGCCCGGCGACCCGCTGTTTCCAGCCATGGCCGGATGGGAAGTTCCGGAAGAAACCCGTTTCGTGCTGGAACCCGGCGCGCGATGGCAGCCGCTAAAGGCCTGACGCGGTGCGTCGATTTACGCTCACCCCGTTCGTCAAGGTAGCGGAGGACCCATGCACCTGCTGATCTCGCTGGCCGTTGTCGCCGGCCTCGTCGCGCAAACCGGGAAGGATTCGCTGCTGTCGCAACTGGACGGGAAATGGACGGGCACCGGCACTGTCTTGAATCAACCCGCGAACATCGAGATGGAGTGGACCTGGGAACTGGGCGGTCAGTTCCTGAAGCTGTCGTTTACGAGCGCGATTGGGGCGCCACCAAAAGTGAATACCTTCCAGGGTCACGCCTACTATCGGGCGGTCGCCGAGGGCCGCTATCGCGGCATGTGGTTCGACAACACCGGCATGTTTCGCCCGCTTGATGCCCGCCGCGACGGCCGTGCGCTGGTGTCGGAGTGGGGCACGCCCGACACAGAACAGGGCGAGACCACCTACCGGCTGATGCCCGATGGCACGATGGAAGTGATCGACCGCGTGAAAGGCAAGGACGGCACCTGGCGAACGTTCGGTCAGTCGGGATTGATGAAGCGGTAGAGCACGCGGACGATGCGATAGGCCTCGGGCATCGATTCGCGAGTGAACTCGACCGTGTCGGGGGCCACTATCTGGATTTCACGGAACGCGGTCGCCACTTCCGGAATCGTGAAGTTGCGCAGCTGCATCCGCACCTTGTAGCTGGCCAGGCGTTCCCGCGCCGGTTTGCGGGCGGCGGCGACCGCCTCTTTCGCTGTTGACTGGATGTCGCGGCGCGCTTCGGCCAGCGGCCGGCTTTCGACGGCGCGCATGTTGATGGCGCGTTTCACCACCACGCCGCGAATGGCCGGCGTCCACTCCTTCTGCTGTTCCACCGCCACATCGTCGCCGGTGATCATCACCACCGGGACACCGAACCAGTGCGCCATCAAGGTATTGAGACCGCCTTCACCGGCCGATCGGCCGTTGACCACGACGTCCTTGACCACGCCAGAGCCAGTGTGGGCGAACAGGCCGCGCGGCGAGTCGGCTTTGGCGTGATAGCCGACGAAGATCACGGCATCGAAGGTGTCGTCGAGGCCCTCGACCATGCCGTGGCGCTTGAAGCTGTGGCTGATCAGACGGGCGCGCGGATCGAGATCCTCCGGCAGCAGGTTGCGCTGGCTGCCATGCGAGTCGTTGACCACCACTTCGGTGGCGCCGCCCTCGAAGGCGCCGCGAATGGCCGCGTTGGCGTCCTCGGCCATCAGCTTGCGCGAACGGTTGTATTCGGCGCCGCCGGCGCTGGTCTGATCGTCGCCGACCACGCCGCTGATGCCTTCCATGTCGACCGAGATGTAGATCTTCCTGCCCTGGGCCGACGCCTCAGATGCCATCACGAAGCACGCCAAGGAGAAAATCACGAAGGACACGAGTCCAGCTTTTGAAAACCAATGAGGCATGTTTGTTTCCTTGAAAAGGGTCTTCGTGTTCGTCGTGGTCAGGAAACTTCTGGCAAGCCGAGCGCGGCGCGGACAAAGTCCTGCTCGGGCAGGCCGCCGAGGATCTCGATCGTCTCGTTGACGATGGTTTTCGGCACGCCGGTGACTCGGTACTTGCGGCTCAGGTCCATGAACTCGGTGGCTTCGACGGCATCCGCGGTGATCATGGGGTTGGCCGCTGCCATCTTGTGTGCGAGGACGACCGCCCTCGGACAGTGCGGTCAAGTGGGTGTCGAGAACACCTGGATATGCGTCGGCGTGGTGACCGCCTGGACCCACGCCATGGTCTCGGGTTCGAAGTCGATCTTGCCGGTGCCTGCGACCAGGATCGCCTCGACCAGGCCGACGAACTCATAGCCGGTCGGGGCGCCGTACATGCGCATGCGGGTGTCGACATCGTCACTGAGAATGACGATGGCCGGTGCCTTGTCGACCTTGTACTTCGCCTTGTCGTCCAGATCGAGGACGAAGTTCTTCTCGACCACGGTGATCTTTTCGTTCAGTGACGCGATCTCGTCGAGGATTTGCTTGGCCACGGGACCGCTCTCGGACCCGCCGAAGGTTTGCGTGAAGAGCAGCAACTGCACGGGTTGGGTGATGGTGGCGAGGTGCTGCCTGAGCGTTGCCTCGTCTTGCGGTGATAGAAGGCCCATGGGTGGATTATGACTCAGCGGCCGGCCGGCGGACGCGCACTGAAAACGCCGTCACTAAAACTTGAAGAGATCGTCGAAGGCCTTCTTGGCGCCGGTTGGTTCCTTCGGGTTCTGGCTGGTGGCCGCCGTGGTTTCGCGCTCAAACGAGGTGCGGCCCGAGAACAGGGGACAGTCGTTGGCCGCGTCCTTGGGCGACACCCGGGCGGGAATCTTCTCGGCGCACTCGAGGCTGGCGCCGGGGTCGAAGTTCACGCACTGGATACACGATCGCAGATCGACCTGGCATTTCGGGCACTTGCTGCGCGACATGATCGCGGCGTCGACGATGGTGCCGCAGCGGGCGCAGCGGGCGACCTGTCGCGACGACATCATGCGAGGGTTGCGGGCGCCCTCCGACGAGATGCGCCGGGCGCCGGCCGGGGCGCCCGGTTCGCGCTCCGGCCGTGGTGACGAACGATCGGGTCCGTCGCCGCGCGGGCCCGACGGGCGGTCACTTTCCTGATAGCCGCGCTGTTTGTACTTCCGGTCGTCAGACACTACGGCCGCTCCCTCGCCGAGGCGATGTTCATAGAGCGCAGAATATACGCGCGCGGCGGATGGTGACGGGAAATTGTTGCTGGTCGGGAGGGGTGTTGCTTGTCGGGATCCGTCAGGAATTGCCAAGACGCATGGCGTTGGGCGACCGACCCGCCTTCGCGCCTTGGCGCTACGGCGCGGTTTTACAGTGGGGGAAGCACCGGGTGACCCGCCACCATGCGCTGGCAGGATGCTAGTTATGCGCGCCTCGCATGTATTTGTCAAGGCGATTGGGCCCGGGTTGTTCGGTGGCCTGACGAAGCAAAAGGGTGGCTGAGCGGCCGGTCGTGTGGATCTACTAATGGTGGTTGGGCTGTCAACCAACCACTAGGCAGACTCCGACCTAATTTGTCGGCATTAAAGGAAGATTCTGGGCTTGTGGAAAAGCGGATCTTTTTTCTATACAATCAGCTTGCGAAATTTTTCACAAAGGTCGCCCCCGACGGTATTCGGGGTAAAGTGTGCGACTTCGGCACCGCAATTTTCGCTGGTGCCCTAACACCCCGGGGGCTGCAAGGGACGCATGTCGCAGGTATTCCCAAAGAGCGCTAACGCCTGGTCCAAGGCCAGCGTGCTCGCCATCGTGTTCGTGCTGCTCAGCGTCGGCTGGGTAGTGCTCACGATTCAACGATCAGATTTCGTCACGTCGGCAAATCAGTTCGTCGAGCAACCTGTCCAATTCAGTCACCAGCATCACGCCGGCGGCATTGGCATCGATTGCCGCTATTGCCACACCTCGGTGGAAATCTCGCCGTCGGCGGGCATTCCGCCGACCAAGACCTGCATCAACTGTCACTCGCAGATCTGGTCGACCAGCCCGTACCTCGAACCGGTGCGAGCGAGCTTCCGCGACGACAAGCCGCTCAACTGGGTCCGCGTGCATGACCTGCCGGACTTTGTCTATTTCAACCACAGCATCCACGTCACCAAGGGTGTCGGCTGCGAAACCTGCCATGGCCGCGTCGACAAGATGCCGCTGATGATCCAGAAGGCGTCGCTGCAGATGGAATGGTGCCTCGACTGTCATCGCGACCCCTCGCGCTACGTGCGCCCGCGAGACCAGATTACGACCATGGGCTACCAGCCCGCCGTGGCACAGGCTGAACTTGGTCCGCGCCTGGTCAAGGAATACAAGATTGCCGGCCTCGAACACATGACTAGTTGCTCGGTGTGCCACCGATGACCAACACAGAGGGTGCCTTGCCAACCAGGGCCGCAGATAACGCAGATCACGCAGATCAAAAGGCTCACCGTTCGATGAGTGTGCCGATTGACATCCAGGCTGTGCGAGCCCGTCTCGAGCAGCAGGGCGGACCCCAGGTCTGGCGCAGCCTCGAAGCGGTCGCCGACACCGCCGAGTTCAAGCAATACCTCCACCGCGAATTCCCGACCAACGCATCAGAGTGGCTCGACCCGGTCGGCCGCCGATCGTTCCTCAAGTTGATGAGCGCATCGATGGCGCTGGCCGGGGTCACCGCCTGCACCGTGCAGCCCACTGAGCTGATCGTGCCGTACGTCCGCCAGCCGGAAGAAGAGATCCCCGGCCGGCCGCTCTACTTCGCCACCGCCATGTCGCTCGGCGGCGTCGCCACTGGATTGCTGGTCGAAAGCCACGAAGGCCGGCCGACCAAGGTCGAGGGCAACCCCGATCACCCGGCCAGCCAGGGCGCCACCGACCTGTTCGCGCAGGGTTCGGTGCTCACGTTGTACGACCCGGATCGCTCGCAGGCGATCACCCAGCTGGGCGAAATTCGTCCCTGGAGCGCCGTGATCGCGGCGGTCCGCGGCGGCCTGTCGGCGCAGTCGGCGACCAAGGGCGCCGGCCTGCGCATCCTGACCGAGACGGTGAACTCACCGTCGCTCGCCGCGCAGATCCAGCAAGTGCTGCAGTTGCAGCCGAGCGCCAAGTGGATCCAGTGGGAGCCGGTGTCCCGCGACAACGCCCGCGCCGGCACCCGGACCGCGTTTGGTGAATTTCTCGAGCCGGTCTACGACCTGACCAAGGCCGATGTCATCCTGTCGCTTGACGCCGACTTCCTTGCCTCCGAAGGGGCCGGCAACTTGCTGTACGCGCGCCAGTTTGCCAGCCGCCGCAAGGTCGACGAAAGCGCCGACAATCTCAACCGCCTTTACGTAGTCGAACCCAACCACTCGGTGACCGGTGGCCGTGCCGACAACCGCCTGCCGCTCAAGTCGAGCCAGGTTGAAGCGTTTGCCCGCGCCGTCGCGCAGCAGGTGGGGGTGGCCGGCATCAGCGGGGCCGCGCCGGCCGGGAGCGATCCCTTTGCGGAAGCGGTGGCGAAGGATCTCGTGGCCCATCGCGGCCGCGCCGTGGTGATGGTCGGAGATGCGCAGCCGCCAGCCGTGCATGCGATCGCGCACGCACTGAACGCGGCCATTGGCGCCGCCGGCGCCACGGTGTCGTACCTGCCCACGCCCGAAGCCGTACCGAGCGACCAGAATGCCGCGTTGCGTGAACTGGTCACCGACATCGAGGCCGGCCGGGTGCAGATGCTCGTGATCGTCGGCGAGGCGAACCCGGTCATGAGCGCGCCGGCCGACTTCAAGTTCGCCGAGGCCATGAGCAAGGTGGCCCTGCGCATCCACTCGGGTCTGTTCTTTGACGAAACCGCGACTCTCAGCCACTGGCACGTGCCGGCGGCCCACTACCTCGAGGCTTGGAGCGACGGTCGCAGCTTCGATGGCACGGTTTCAATCGTCCAGCCGTTGATTCAGCCGCTCTATGGCGGCAAGTCGGCGCACGAGATCATCGCGACGCTGTCCGAGCGGCCGGAACGCAACGGCTACGACGTGGTCAGGGAATTCTGGATGGCCAATAGGGCAGGCGGGGCGGGCGAGGCAGGTCAGGCGGGTGGGGTAGTACCAGCCGCGACCGCAGCCGCCACGACCGCACCAGCCCAACCGGCCCAACCAGCCTCACCCGCCGCCACTTTCGAGCTGTCCTGGAGAAAGTGGCTACACGACGGCTTCATCGCCGGTACCGCGTTCACGCCGGCGCCGGCCGTGCTGGCGCCCGACGTTGCGACCCGGATCACCACCGGCGTGGCGGTCGAGGGCGTGGAAATCAACTTCCGCCGCGACGAAACCATCTACGACGGCCGCTTTGCCAACAACGGCTGGCTGCAGGAACTGCCCAAGCCGGTGACCAAGCTGACCTGGGACAACGCCGCGCTGATGGCGCCGTCCACCGCCGAGGCCAATCACCTGCAGACCGGCGACCTGATTGCGATTGCGCATGACGGCCGCACGTTGAACGTGCCGGTGTGGATTACCCCCGGTCACGCCAAAGACGCGATCACGGTGTCGGTGGGCTACGGCCGCACCAAGGCCGGCCGGGTCGGCAACGGCGCCGGCTTCAATACTTACGCGCTGCGCGGTTCGGCGGCGCCGTGGTTCGGCGCGGCCACCATCACCAAGACCGGCGACACCTACGACCTGGTCGGCACGCAGGATCACTGGTCGATCGAAGGCCGCAACATCATCCGCTCCGCGACGCTCGAGGACTTCAAGGCCAAGCCGGCGTTCGCCAAGGAGATGGAGCACCTCAAGCTCGACAAGCGCATCTCGCTCTACGCCGACAAGGAATACCAGGGCGACCAGTGGGGCATGGCGATCGACATGAACGCCTGCACCGGTTGCTCGGCGTGCATCATTGCCTGCGTGGCCGAGAACAACATCCCGGTGGTCGGCAAGCTGCAGGTCAGCAAGAACCGCGAGATGCACTGGCTGCGCATCGACCGCTACTTCGCGGGCAACCTCGACACGCCCGACACCTACTACCAGCCGATGCCCTGCCAGCAGTGCGAAAACGCGCCCTGCGAAGTGGTGTGCCCGGTGGCGGCCACCGTTCACAGCGACGAAGGCCTGAACGACATGGTCTACAACCGCTGTGTCGGCACGCGCTACTGCTCCAACAACTGCCCGTGGAAGGTCCGCCGCTTCAACTTCCTGTTGTTCCAGGATTGGAACACGCCACAGTTCAAGCTCCAGCGCAACCCGGACGTCACCGTCCGCAGCCGCGGCATCATGGAGAAGTGCACCTACTGTGTGCAGCGCATTAATGCCGCGCGCATCCAGTCGAAGCGCGAGGATCGCGCGATTCGCGACGGCGAGATTGTCACCGCCTGCCAGGCGGTCTGTCCGACCGGTGCCATCGTCTTCGGCAACATCAACGATCCGAACAGTCAGGTCGCCAAGCTCAAGGCCAGTCCTCGCAACTACGCCACGCTTGAAGACCTCAACACGCGCCCGCGCACGACCTACCTGGCGGCCGTGCGCAATCCGAATCCGGCGCTGCCGGCAAACCCGATGGTCGGTGGCCACCACGCGGCGACGGAGTCGCATGAACCAGCCGCTCCTGGGGGCGGACACTAATGGCCAACCACTCGCATAACACGGCGCTGCTCGAAGAGACGCCGGTGATCCTGCCGGGTCACGACTTCGAGACCGTCACCGAGACCATTGCCGAAATCCCGCTGTCCAAGCGCTTCCCGCTGGGCTGGATCGGCGTGCTGCTGATCGGCGTGGGCCTGGCCGGCATGCTGCACATGGCGCTCGGCTACCTGCTGCTCAAGGGCATCGGCATCTGGGGCAACAACGTGCCGGTCGGCTGGGCGTTTGACATCATCAACTTCGTCTGGTGGATCGGCATCGGCCACGCCGGCACGCTGATCTCGGCCATCCTGCTGTTGTTCAAGCAACAGTGGCGCATGTCGATCAGCCGCTTCGCTGAAGCGATGACCATTTTCGCGGTGGCCTGCGCGGCGATCTTCCCGGTCTTCCACACCGGCCGTCCGTGGCTGGCGGCCTATTGGCTGTTCCCCTATCCCAACGCCATGGGCCTGTGGCCGCAGTTCAAGAGCCCGCTGATCTGGGACGTGTTCGCGGTCTCGACCTACGCCACCGTTTCGATCGTGTTCTGGTACATCGGCATGATTCCCGACATGGCGACGCTGCGCGACCGCGCCGTGTCCAGGGTGAAGGCGACCATTTACGGCATGCTGTCGCTTGGCTGGCGCGGTTCGGCGCGTCACTGGCATCGCTATGAAGTGGCCTCGTTGATTCTCGCCGGCCTTTCGACGCCGCTGGTGCTCTCGGTGCATACGGTGGTGAGCTTTGACTTCGCGGTGTCGGTGATTCCCGGCTGGCACGCCACCATCTTCCCGCCCTACTTCGTCGCCGGCGCCATTTACGCCGGGTTTGCCATGGTGTTGACGCTGGCGATTCCGGTGCGCCGTTTCTACGGCATGGAAAGCCTGATCACCATGCGGCACATCGACAACATGGCGAAGATCACGCTGGCGACCGGCCTGATGGTCGGCTACGGCTACGGCGTGGAGGCGTTCTTCGCGTGGTACAGCGGCAGCCCGCATGAGCGCTTCATGATGTGGAACCGCATGTTCGGTCCCTACGCCTGGTCGTACTGGACGCTGATCGCGATCAACGTCGTGATGATTCAGTTGCTGTGGCTCAAGAGCGTGCGCCAGAACAACGGCCTGCTGTTCGTCATGTCGTTGTTCATCGGCATCGGCATGTGGCTCGAGCGCTTCGTCATCATCGTGACCTCGCTCAACCGCGACTTCATCCCCGCGTCGTGGGGCATGTATTACCCGACCCAGTGGGACTTCATGACGTTCTTCGGGACCATCGGGTTGTTCCTGACACTGTTCCTGCTGTTCCTGCGCTTCGTGCCGATGATTTCGATCTTCGAGGTCAAGATGCTGCTGCCGCAGTCGAAGGTGAAACATGACCATGTCCACTAACGAGACGGCCCAGCGGCTCCATGGCGTGATGGCCGAATTCGACTCGGCCCAGGAGCTGGTGGACGCGGCCCGTCAGACCATGGCGCACGGCTTCACGAAGGTCGAAGCCTATTCGCCGGTGCCGATCGAAGAGTTGAACGACATCATCCACAAGAAGCGGACCAAGCTGTCGCAGATCGTTCTGGCCGGCGGCCTGGCCGGCATGGCGACCGGCTTCGGGCTGCAGTACTGGGCGTCGGTGATCGAATTCCCGATGAACATCGGCGGCCGGCCCCAGGCCAGCTGGACCACCTTCATCGTCCCGTCCTACGAGCTGACGATCCTGTTTGCCGCGCTGTCGGCGGCAATCGGCATGATCGTCCTCAATGGGCTGCCGCAGCCGTATCACGCAGTGTTCAACGTCGATCGCTTCTCGATGGCCAGCTCCGACAAGTTTTTCCTCGTCGTCGAGTCGGCGGATCCGAAGTTCGACCAGCCGGTGACGGCCGAGTTCCTGCGCAGCACCGGCGCGAAGGGAGTCTACGACGTTGACGAGTAGGTCATTTGCTCTCGTGTTCCTGGCCGCTGCGGCGCTGGTGGCCGCTGGCTGCCGCCAGGACATGCACGACACGCCGCGCTACGAGGCGTACGAGGCCAGCGCCACGTTCGCTGACGGCCGCGCGTCGCGCGGTGCCCCCACGGGCACGGTCGCTCGCGGCTGGCTGCGGGAAGACGAGGCGCTTTATACCGGCAAGGTGGCCGGAGAGCTCGTCGACCAGTTCCCGTTTGCGATTGCCCACGCCGATCTCATGCGGGGCCAGCAGCGCTTCAATATCTACTGCACGCCGTGCCACGGCAAGCTCGGTGACGGTCACGGGATGGTCGTGCAACGCGGCCTCCGCCAGGCCGCCTCCTACCACCAGGACCGCCTGCGCGAGGAAAAGGCCGGCTACTTCTTCGACGTCATCACCAATGGCTTTGGCGCCATGCAGGGTTACGCGGAACAAGTTCCAGTCCGTGACCGCTGGCTGATCGTGGCCTACGTGCGGGCGCTGCAATTGAGCCAGCACGCATCGGTCAACGACGTGCCCGCCGACAAGCGCGGCGAGCTTGACGCCTCGGCCGCCGAGACGCCTTCGGCATCAACGGAGAAGCCGGTAGCGGCCGCTCCTGCTGCGGAGAAGCACTAGTGTCGACTGTGACTTCGGAAACCTTTGCCGCCGGCGGCTCGCCGTTGCCCGGCATGAAGCAGTTCGGCCTGATGGCGGGCGTGCTCGGCGTGGTGCTGATCGGCGCCGGCTTCATGACCTCGAGCCTCGATCGCTTCTACCAGGCCTACCTGGTGGCCTACACCTTCTGGATGGGGGTCGCGCTCGGCAGCCTCGCGCTGTTGATGGTGCAGCACCTCACTGGCGGCGCCTGGGGTGTTGTGCTGCGGCGTCCGCTCGAAGCCGCGGTCCGCACCATTCCGTTCATGGCCGTGCTGTTCCTGCCAATCGTGTTCGGCATGCACTCGCTCTACGAGTGGACCCACGAGAGCGCGGCCAGCGATCCGGTGCTGGTGCTCAAGGCCGGTTACCTGAACACCCCGTTCTTCCTGGTGCGGCAGGCCATCTATTTCGTCCTGTGGTCGGGTATGGGCTACCTGTTGACGTCGTGGTCGCTTGAACACGACCGCACCGGGGATCCGGCGCTGGTCGACAAGATGGCGCGACTGTCGGGTGCCGGCCTGGTCATCTACTTCCTCTCCGTGACCTTTGCCATGGTCGACTGGACCATGTCGGTCAACCCGCACTGGTTCTCGACCATCTGGGGCATGCTCTACATCGGCGGCCAGGCGTTGTCGGCCTTCGCTTTCGGCATTACCGTGCTGGTGATGTTGTCGCAGACCGCTCCGCTCAACCGGGTCCTGTCGACGCATCACTTCCACGATCTCGGCAAGTTCCTGTTTGCCTTCCTGATGATGTGGGCGTACCTGTCGTTCTCGCAGTTCCTGATCATCTGGTCGGCGAACCTCCCCGAGGAGATTCCCCACTACCTGGTGCGCTGGGACAACAGCTGGAAATACCTGAGCGCCTTCATCGTCGTCGGCCACTTCATCGTGCCGTACTCGTTGCTGCTGTCGCGCGACCTGAAGAAGAACTCCGCCAAGCTGCGTGTGGTGGCGATTTGGATCATCCTGGCCCGCATCGCCGACTACTACTGGCACGTGGCGCCTGAATTCCACAAGGACGGGTTCAGCTTCAGCGTGTTCGACGTGGCGCTGCCACTGGCGCTCGGCGGCATCTTTATTTCGATCTTCGTGTCACAGCTGGCCGGGCGCTCGCTGCTGCCGGTCAACGACGCTGGGCTGGAGAAGGCACTGACGCATCATGTCCACTAATCATCACGCGCCTGACGCGGACACCGAGTACGGCCCGAACCCCCCGGGCGCGAAGTACGAGCACACCGACATCGACACGACGGTTGGCTACAAGTTCGCCCTGTGGTTGCTGGTGGCGATGGTGCTCTCGATGGGGATCGTCTACGGCACGTTCTGGTTCTTCGAGGGCCAGTCGCAGTCGGCCGACGCGCTGGCGCAGAAGTACCCGCTGGCAGTCGGCCAGGAGAAGACTCCGCCCGCTCCGAACCTGCAGACACAGCCGTTCAAGGATGTCTACCTGCTGCGTCTGGACGAGGCCGAGAAGCTGGGCAGCTACGGCTGGGTCGACCAGGACGGCGGCGTCGTGCGCCTGCCGATCGATCGGGCGATGGAACTGACGCTCGGCAAACTGCCGACGCGGGCCGGCGGTGGCGATGGCCTCAACGTGGTCACGCAGGACAGCTCTTCGGGCCGGACGCTGGTGCCGCGGTAGCCATTGCCGACTGGCGATTGACGGATTTAGTGACTGTTTCGTGAACGGCGATTTGGTGATTTGGTGAGACATCTGGTGATTGTGCGATTGACCGCGGCGGTGATGAGCGTGATGGCGCTCATGACGGCCGGCGTGTCCGCGCAAGGCGAGGCGCCAGGGCTTCGTCCCGCATCGTCGATGCCGTCGGGCCAGGTGCCGGGCGTGCTCGGGAAGGTGGCGTTCGAACAGCGGCTCAACGAGCAGTTGCCGCTCGACACGGCGTTCACCGACGAGAGCGGCAAGGCCGTGAAGCTCGGCGACTACTTCGGCCGCAAGCCGGTGGTGCTGGCGTTTGTCTACTACGAATGCCCGATGCTGTGCACGCAGGTGCTCAACGGCCTGGAAAGCGCGCTGCGCGTGATCGACGAAAGCATCGGCGAGGAATTCGACGTCGTCACCGTCAGTTTCGATCCGCGGGAGACCGCGGTGCTGGCCGCCGGCAAGAAGCAGGCCTACCTTGAGCGCTACAAGCGCCCGTCGGCCGCCCAGGGCTGGCATTTTCTGACCGGCAGCCAGGCGTCGATCGACACGCTGACCAAGGCGGCCGGGTTCAGCTACGCGTGGGACGAGCAGTCGCAGCAGTTCGCGCACGCCAGCGGCATCATTGTCGCCACGCCGGAAGGCCGGATGTCGCGCTACTTCCTCGGCATCGACTATTCGCCGCGCGACGTCAAGTTCGCGCTGATTGAATCATCGGCCGGGAAGATCGGTTCACTGGCCGATCAGCTGCTGCTCTATTGCTATCACTACGATCCGGCCGCGGGCAATTACGGATTCGTGGCGATGAAGGCCGTTCGCATTGGTGGCGCCGTCACGCTGGTGGCGCTGTTTGGATTCATGTTCGTGTCGTTTCGGCGCGACAATCGCGCGACCGGACACTAGCTAATGAAAATATTCGGCATTCCCGTATTCCCGGAACAGGCATCGACGTTCGCCAAGGACGTCGATGCGCTGTATTTCTTCATCTTCGCGACCAGCGCGTTCTTCGCAGTGGTGGTGGCGATAGCGGTCATTTACTTCGGCATCCGCTATCACAAGACCCACGACGGCGAGATTGGCGCCCGTATCGAGGGCAGTCTGCCGCTCGAGCTGCTGTGGAGCGTCATCCCGACCATCATCGCGATGGTGATGTTCGGCTGGGGCGCGACGGTGTTCTACCACCTGCGGCGCCCGCCCGCCGAGGCCATGCACGTCTACGCTGTCGGCAAGCAGTGGATGTGGAAGTTCCAGCATCTCGAAGGCCAGCGCGAGATCAACGAGCTGCACATTCCGGCCGGCCGGCCCATCAAGATCACGATTAGCTCCGAGGATGTGCTCCACAGCCTGTATTTCCCGGCGTTCCGCACCAAGATGGACGCCATTCCCGGCCGCTACACCGAACTCTGGTTCGAGGCGCAGACGCCTGGCGAATACCACATTTTCTGCGCGGAATACTGCGGCACCAACCACGCCGGCATGATCGGCACGGTGACCGTGCTGGAGCCGGCGCAGTACCAGGCGTGGCTCCAGGGCGGCGGCCTGGAAGGCACCCTGGCCGAGCGCGGCGCCAAGCTGTTCAACGACCTCGCCTGCTCGACCTGCCACCTCGATACCGGCCAGGGACGGGGGCCGTCACTCAAGGATATTGTCGGCAAGACGGTCGACCTGCAGGATGGGTCGTCGGTCATGGTCGACGAGGCGTACCTGCGCGAGTCGATCCTGAACTCGCAGGCAAAGATCGTGAAGGGCTTCCAGCCGCTGATGCCGACCTTCCAGGGCCTGGTCAGCGAGGAAAACCTGGTCGCCCTGATCGAACACGTCAAGTCGATGTCGCCTAACGCGACCACGGCCACCGTACCCGCAACGGGCGCGGCCGCCGCCACGCCGAATCCGGCCGCCGCCGCGGCCGAGAAGAAGTAAGCCATGCTGGACAAGCTCAAGATTCCCGAGCGGCACTACCTGAACAACGGCCACGGCCTGGCGTCGTGGCTGCTGACCAAGGACCACAAGCGGATCGCGATCATGTATTTGATCTCGATCTCGGTGATGTTCTTCCTCGGCGGCCTGTTCGCCGTGGGCATCCGCCTCGAACTGGCGACGCCGGCCGGCGACTTCGTCTCTGCCGACGCCTACAACAAGTTCTTCACCGCGCACGGCGTGATCATGGTGTTCTTCTTCCTGATCCCGTCAATTCCGGCGGTGCTCGGCAACTTCCTGATCCCGCCGATGATTGGCGCCAAGGACCTGGCGTTCCCGCGCATCAACCTGCTGAGCCTCTACATCTACTGGATCGGCGGCATCTTCACCCTCTACGCGATGCTCTCCGGCGGTGTCGATACCGGCTGGACTTTCTACACGCCGTATAGCGCGACCGGGTCGAACAGCAACGTCGTGCCAGTCGCCCTCGGCGTCTTCATCGCCGGCTTCTCATCGATCCTGACCGGCCTCAACTTCATTGTCACCATCCACCGCATGCGCGCACCCGGCATGACCTGGTTCCGCCTGCCGCTGTTTGTGTGGGCCCACTACGCCACCAGCCTGGTGCAGGTGCTGGGCACGCCGGTGATTGCGATCACCATCGTCATGCTGGGCGTCGAGCGCGGGCTCGGCTTCGGCATCTTCGATCCCGCCCGCGGCGGCGACCCGGTGCTGTTCCAGCACCTGTTCTGGTTCTACTCGCACCCGGCGGTCTACATCATGATCCTGCCGGCGCTCGGCGTGCAGAGCGAGCTGATCTCGACCTTCTCGCGCAAGACCATCTTCGGCTACAGCTTCGTGGCCTTCTCGTCGCTGGCCATCGCCGTGTTCGGGTTCATTGTCTGGGCCCACCACATGTTCGTCGCCGGCATCTCGACCTACGCGGCGATGGTGTTTTCGTTCCTCAGCTTCTCGGTCGCGATTCCCTCGGCGGTCAAGGTCTTCAACTGGACGGCCACGCTCTACAAGGGCGCCATCTCGTTCGAGACCCCGATGCTCTACGCCTACGGCTTCATGGGCCTGTTCGCGATCGGCGGCCTGACCGGCCTTTTCCTGGCCACGCTCGGCATGGACATCCACCTGCACGACACCTATTTCGTGGTCGCGCACTTCCACTACATCATGGTGGGCGGCGCGATCATGGGATACATGGGCGGCCTGCACTTCTGGTGGCCCAAGATCACCGGCCGGATGTACTCCGAGTTCTTCTCGCGGATCGCCGCCATCCTGGTGTTTGTCGGCTTCAACCTGACCTTCCTGCCGCAGTTTGTGGTCGGCTACCTGGGCATGCCGCGCCGCTACCACTCGTATCCCGACGAGATGCAGGTTCTGAACGTGATGTCGTCGGCGGGCGCCAGCGTGCTGGGCCTCGGCTATTTCCTGCCGGTGCTCTACCTGCTGTGGTCCCTGAAAAATGGCGAAGTCGCCGGCGCCAACCCGTGGGGCGCATCCGGCCTCGAGTGGCAGACCCAGTCGCCGCCGCTGACCGAGAACTTCATCGAAGCGCCGGTAGTTGACCACGAACCCTACGAGTACGAGCACGTCGTCGCCAAGGAGAAGCATCTTGTCTAACGCGGTCGCGCACGCGGACGAACACGCGCACGCCGCCCACCACCCGGCGCTGCAGCACCATTTCGACACGATGGCGCAGCAGAAAGAGGCTGCGGTCGTCGGCATGTGGGTGTTCCTGCTCACCGAAATCCTGTTCTTCGGTGGCCTGTTCGCGGCCTACATGGTCTACCGCATCTGGTACTTCGATGCGTTCGCCGAAGCCAGCCGCTCGCTCAGCCTGTTCTGGGGCGGCCTCAACACCGCCGTGCTGATCGGCAGTTCGCTGACGATGGCAATGGCCGTGCGATGCGCCCAGACCAACAAGCGGACCGCCACCGTGAACTGGCTGGTGCTGACGATGGTGCTCGGCACCGTGTTCCTGGGCGTCAAGGTCATCGAGTACGCCGACAAGTTCGAGCATCACCACGTTCCGGGCTACAACTTCCAGTGGGCCGCCCACGAGGCGCCCGCCGCGGGTGAGCACGCACCAGCGGCGCTCGCAGCCAGCGAGGGCGCGGCGGCCGCGGAAGGCCATCGCGAACTGTCGCTGAACGCCGACCAGCTGCAACTGACGACGCAGATCTACTTCAGCCTGTACTTCACCATGACCGGGCTGCACGCCCTGCACATGATCATCGGCATCGGCATCATGCTGGTGATTACCTGGATGGCGTACAAGGGACGGTTCGACGAGGAGTACTACACACCGGTCGAAATGGCCGGCCTGTATTGGCACTTCGTCGACATCGTGTGGATTTTCCTGTTCCCGCTGCTCTACCTCGTCGAGAGGCACGTCTAATGTCTGGACACGTTTCACCGATCAGCCTCTACCTCACCATCTTCATGGCGTTGATGGTCCTGACGGGCGTGACCGTTTTCGCCGCGTTTGTTGACCTCGGCCAGTTCAACTTCCTGGTCGCGATGATCATCGCCGGCTTCAAGGCATCGCTGGTGATTTGGTACTTCATGCACGTGAAATACCAGAGCAAGCTGACCAAGCTCACGGTCGCCACCGGGCTGTTCTTCCTGGTGATTCTGCTGGGGTTGTTCCTGGTCGACTACGGTTCGAAGGCATTGACCGGGATGCCGCCGTTGTTGAACTAGTTCCATCACGAAGGTTCAACCACGGGGGTTCAACCACGGGGGTTCAACCACGAAGGTTCAGAGGCGCGCGAATACGTGATAGCGCGCCTCTTCGCTTGTACCGCCAGCGTCCTTCACGGCTTCCACCTGTAGCGCCGCGACACCGATCTCCGCGAAGGCACGAACGATCCAGCGGCGGTCGTAGCGTTCTTCGGGCACGTCCGTGATGGCGACTGCGTGCGTGGCTTTGGCGGCCATTCGCGCCAGCACTCCTCGCGCGTAGTCAAGGTCGGGAAACTGCCCGAAGGCGCGGCACACGACCACCTGCCAGGGTTGGGTGGGGTCGAGTTCGACGGTTGAACCGACGACGAACCTCCCAGCCGGCATTGCCAGCCGCGCGGTGGCGATTAGGGCGGCGTCGGCGTCCTGCCCGCCAACCAGATAGCCGTTGTCATGAAGTGGAACGAGGAAATCGCCCGCGCCGCAGGCGACTTCGTAGACCTCGGTGCCGGGCCCGATATCGAGCGCTTCGGCGACATGTTCGGCCAGACCGAGCACTTACTTCTTGTCGAGTGACGCGAGGTCGAACGTGGCGGTGTCGATCTGAACCGAGGCGACCTTGGTGCCGGCCGGTACCCGGAAGGGGAACGCACAGGTGTATTCGGGCTTGGATCCCGCATCGATAATCGCGACCGACGTGTTGTAGACCTTGCCGGCGGCATCGGTCAGCACGGGCTTCTTCACGATCGTCTCTTTGAACGCCGGTGTCACCTTGAAGGCCAGGGTCACAACGGCGAACTCCTCGCCGCCACGAGCATTGCCGCGCTGGCTGTTGGAGCCAGGCGGGCAATCAAGCAGCGGCACGTTCTGGGCCCGTTCAACACTGACCGCGCTGACCTCGAGACCCTTGTAGTTGGTGGCCTGCCCCGACAGCAGGGCCAGGCCATCCACCTGTGCAAGGGCGACGCCGGCCAGCGCCAGGATAGTGGCGATGACAGCCTTCATCTAGAGCGGTGCGTCCGGGTTGGCCAGGGTGCGCCACATGTGAGCGCTTGGGCTGTTGTCGTTGCCGAGACCTTCCTTCGGTGTCTTGAAGTGACGGCCGATGATGTCCTCGAACGGGTCGATCGAGACCTTGGCGTTGGGGTCGAAGGCGTAGAGATCGTTCACCGTGACCAGACGCGGCTCCATGTACCACTTGTGGTTGCGCAGCATCTTGTAGGTGGCTTCAATGTGCGGCGGCGGCGTGTAGTCCTGGCCGAAGATCCGGTAGTAGAGGTCCGGGTACTCATAGCCGGCGTCGGCATCGGCGTAGAAACGCAGCGTCTGGTGATAGCGAATGCCGAAGGCTGACTTCTCCGGGATGTAGGGTTCGAACAGCTGCGCGCCCCACCAGCCGTGGTCGGCCTTCATGAGCGCCTGCGCACAGTCGTGAAGCAGGCAAGCGAGGATAATCTCTTCCGACATGCCGGTCTTCAGGGCCCGGGTGGCGCTTTGCAGCACGTGATTGGCCGGCGCGAACCGCAAGCGGAAGAAATCCTGGAGTGTCGGATTCTTCGGCATGGGCGCGAGCTTCTTGACGTTGCCGCGAGTGTTGATGAAGACGTTGCCGGTGCCGCGCCGGTAGCTGCGGGTCTCGATCTGGGCCTCGAGTTCGGCGACCGTGGGGAACTTTTCCTGGCCGCCCTGGGCAGCCGCGGCCTGCTCGTCGAGCTGGTCTTCCATCCAGTGTTCGAGCGCGTCGGCCTTGGCCTCCGAGCTCATTAAGCCGACGGCGGCCGTGCCACCCAGGCTGGCGATAAAGGCTCTACGATCGATGTCCATACTTCCTCCCCTAACGGGTCGACGATTCCAGCGGGCCACGCCACCCCGGGGCCACCACCGCAGTTTTCTGCTCCGCAGAGGGTAGCCCCTATGGGGGCATGGTTCAACCCTATTTCGCCGCCAGCGGCGGCAGGTCGGCCAGCCAGGTCCGGGCGAACGCGCGGGCTGCGTCGGTGGCAGATTTGCCCGCCCGGAAACACATTTTCCACTCGGCGGGCTTGGCTTCGTACGCGGGGTTGGCAAACCGCTGCTTCTTGTCCTGCTCAAGAAGCCGTGCGGAAAAGTCGATGTCAGCGGTCGCGTCAAGCAACGCGCGCAGGCGCATGGCCACCAGAGCTCGGGGGTCGGCGGGGTAGGCCGCCTCGAATGCGCTCACGGCGGCAGCGTGCGCGGCCACCTGCGGGGCGCGCTGGGCCTTCAACATGGCCTCGAGTTCGGTGCGCTGTGGACCCTTTTCCATCTCCGTGAACCGCGCGCGCATCGCCTCGAAGCCTTCTTCGAGCGTGGTCCTTTGCTCCGGGGTGATCGCGTCATCGACAAACTGTTTGCGAAGCGCCTCCACCTGTTGCTCGAAGCCGGCGCGCTGCTTGGCGAGCACCTGGTCGGCCGTCTGCTCTTCGGGCAGGGGATCGGGCCCGTTGGCCTCGCGGTGGTCGGCGTAACGGCGCTTGAACTCGTCGCTTTCGACAAAGGCGCGAGCCAGCGTGGCCGCCGCGTGGACCATCATCGCGCGTGCCTGCGGCGATGCCGACGTGAAAGCCTCTGCCTTGCCGGCCAGTGACACCGAACCGGCCATGAACGAGTCGAACACGGCCTCCCGGGCGCGGCCGTCGGTGATGCCGAGTTGCGAGGTGATCGCCTGGCCCGCCAGCGGCGCGCTGGCCGCGATGGCGCTGAGAACGATGCCGGCAACCGCGTGTCGATTCATGGCGCTAAGGATACCCGGGGATGCTGGACCCGTCGAGCTATCGCTGCGGCACTGGCGCGGTGACGACGGTAAAGGTGAGGCTGGTGAACATCATCTCCTCGAAGGTCTGATCACCCCACCAGACGTCCTTGCCCGGGTCTGGGTTCGACTTGTTCGCCGGCGAATTGTCGTACCACGCCGAGGCGAAGATCTTGGTGCCGGCCGGCAGGCGCTTGGGTTCGCGGAACACGTACTCGTGCTGCCAGTCGAAGTCGTAGTTGGGCACCGACAGGATGGTCTCGCGGCGGCCATCAGGATAGAGGGCGTCGTAGAGCCAGCGGATGCCTCGGACATGGGTATGCGGCACCATGCTGTAGAGCATGACGTCGCTGTTGATGGTCATGCTGGCATCGACGCGGTGACTGGCGGCTCCGGGCGGGATGTGCAGGGCGCCGTTGATCAACGACGCCGTCCTCAGCACGACCCGCGGCGGCGCGCTGGCGAATTTGAGGCCGAAGCGAGTGCGGTCCGTGGTCGCTTCTCCCATCGTCGTGTAGTGCATCTGGAAGATAAACGAGTAACCAGCCGGCAACAGCATCGCGGCGCCTTCCGGGAACCGCCGCACCGAATTTCCCGGCACGTATCCGCCAACCGACGGACCGAGCGGACCCGGCCGCAGCCGATCGTTCGGGCCGGCTGCCTTGCGTTGCTCGGGCGGCAGCGGTGGTCCGCCGGTCTGCCCGGCGGGAATGCGTGTGTCACTGTCGAACGAGAACACCGGGGTCGGCCGGGGTCCAGCCGATCGGGCTGCTGCGGCCGGCGCGGCCGTGGCCGGCGGCGCCATGGTGTAAACGATCACGTGGTGCAGGACCTTGGGATTACCCGGCCGCAGTTCCCACGCCTGAATCCATCGGTCCTCGGCGAAGTTCGCCGGCACTACGAGGTACTGGTAATCGATGGTCCCGGTGGCTGGAATCGGGTAGTCCTCCTGCATCGACAGCACGGCGTCGGGCTCGCCGATGTTCCAACCGTTGGGATAGTGCGGTGCGGCCGGCAGGTCGGCGGGGTTGCCCTCGGGCGCGCCGCCCTTCACCCAGCGATCGATGATGGATTTCTGCGCGCCGGTGAGGCGCCGCTCGTTGACGAACGAGCTGTAGGCCGGGTCAGCGTGCCACGGCGGCATGGTCCCATCGTTGACTTTGGTCGCAATCGAACGGGCCCAGGGTCTCGCGTCCTTGAACGTCAAGAGCGACATCGGGGCAATCTCGCCCGGCCGGTGGCACGACGTGCAGTTCGCATAGAAAATCGGCGCGACGTCCTTGTTGAAGGTGGGCACCGCGGCGGCCGTCTGGGCTGATGCCGGCGACCCAAACCCCGTGCCGAGCAGGAATATCGCCGCCGCCGCACCGTATCTGATCATCATGTTGAGGATCCTCGCCGGGTTAGGAGAATACGAGCGGCCGACGGGAATAGCAACAGGAAGGACAGAACAAGGGGGCGCCCCCCGAAGGGAGCGCCCGGCGTGGTTCTCAACAACAACCCTAGCGGGCCGGTTTTGACTGCACGGTGACCCGGTGACCGCGAATCTGGGTTCGTTTCAGGGCAGTGATGACGCGTTGGGCCACGTCGTCCGGAATCTCGACCAGCGAGTAGTCGTCGTGAATTTTGATCGCGCCGATCACCCCGGACGGGATCTTGGCTTCGCCGGCAATTGCACCGACCAGGTCGGCCGGCCGGATACTTTCGTCCTTGCCAACGCTGATGCGCAGCAGGGTCATGGGGCCTTCATCGCGCGGCGCACGGGCCGGCCGCGCAGCAGCGCGGTCGAAGCCGCGGTCGTCGCGGGGCGGACCGTCATAGGAACGTGATGGCCGTTCATCGGCGAGCGGCACGTCGGCCACCACCGTCTTGTCGGCACTGTCGTTGGCCATTGCCACGGCAGCAGCGGCGATGTCGATCAGCTCGAACTCCTGGGCCAGCGACTCGACCAGTTCCTTGGTGTCGTCGAGTCCGCCCGCGGCGATGCGCTCGCGAAGGGCGTCCTTGGCCGCCTCGAGCCGGCGCTTGCGCAGGTCAGCTTCAGTCGGCAGCTTGCCGATCTCGACCTTTTGTTTGGTGAGGCGCTCGACGTACTGCAGGAAGCGCTGCTCGCGCGGCGCCGCCAGCGTGATGGCCACGCCTTCGCGGCCAATGCGTCCGGTGCGGCCGATGCGGTGCACGTAGACCTCAGGCGCCGTCGGCAGGTCGTAGTTGATCACGTGCGAGACGTGATCGATGTCCAGGCCGCGAGCCGCGACATCGGTGGCCACCAGGATATCGGCCTTCTCGCTGCGAAACAGCTGCATCACGCGGTCGCGTTGCTTCTGCATCATGCCGCCGTGCAGCGCTTGCGCCCCGTAGCCGTGCGCGTTCAGGGTGTCGGTGAGCTCATCAACTTCGAGACGCGTGCGGCAGAAGATGATCGCCGACTTCGGGCTCTCGAAATCCAGGATGCGGCTGAGTGCGCCGGTCTTCTGGCCGCGGCCGACGATGTAGGCGACCTGGCGGACCTGGGGCAGCTTGCCGGGCGCGCGCTTCTCCTGGGCAATCTGCACCTTCTTCGGCGTCTTGAGGTGCTTGCCGGCAATCGACAGAATCCGCGGCGCGAACGTGGCGGCAAACAGCGCCGTCTGGCGCTCCTTCGGCGTCTCGGCCACGATCAGGTCGATGTCTTCCGAAAAGCCCATGTCGAGCATTTCGTCGGCTTCGTCCAGCACGAGCATTTCCACCGCCGCGAGGTTCAACGTCTGCCGGCGCAGGTGATCCAGCACACGGCCGGGCGTGCCCACCACGACCTCGGCGCCGCGGCGCAACGCGCGAATCTGGTGATCCATCGGCGCGCCGCCGTAGACCGGGACCACGTTCAGGTTCGAGCCCTTGGCGTACTTGTGCAGCGCCTCGGCAACCTGCATGGCAAGTTCGCGCGTCGGCACCAGCACCAGCGCGCGGGCCTTGCCGCGATTGGTCTTGGTGTCTTCCGACAGCTTATTGAGCAGCGGCAGCGCGAACGCCGCGGTCTTGCCGGTGCCGGTGGCGGCCTGCCCCAGCATGTCGTGGCCGGCGAGCAATACCGGAATGGCCTCGCGCTGAATTGGTGTGGGTTCTTCGTAGCCCAGTGCCGATACGGCGGCCACCAGGGGCGCGGCGAGTCCGAGCGAAGCGAAACCGGACGAGTCGCCGGCAGTTGGGGTCTTCATGTGAGTTGGTCTCTGTACTTTCGTTGCGATCAAGGTGGAGGCAACCCATTGCCTGTCCGCCGAAGCGCCGGGCGCGAAGGCGGAGGGTTGCCTGTCGGTTATTTCTGTTTGCAGTTGGCCTGCAGCCAATCCGCGTAGGCTTGCTCGGTTATCTGCCCGGATGCGAGGCCGACCGTCTGTTGGACAGTGGCTTCCTCGGTCGCGGTGAGCTCGAGTCCGTTCATCTCGAGAAACGTTGCCGCCGTCATGAAACCGGTGCGCTTGTTCCCATCCAGGAACGGATGATTGAGCACGATGCCCGCCGCGTAGCTGGCCGCCATTACCGCCAGTGATTCGGAGCCATAGGCGAAGTGATTCTGCGGCTTGGCGATTGCCGACAGCAGCATCCCCTCATCCCTGACTCCCGACAGTCCGCCGTGCTGCGACAGCATCATCTCGTGAATGCCGAGGCAGTCTTCACGGTTCAGCCAAAGCGGCTCATTCACTTGGCAAGTTCGCGCAGCGCATTGCGATAGCGGCGGCTGATCTTCTCGGCAATAGCCATCTTGTCGGCGAAAGATGGGTCGCCAGCGGTCAGCCGGAACGAGCCATCGGCCGCGTCCGTGAGAAACAGCACATCGCCTTCGTCAGCGTTGAGCCGAGCCAGCGCTTCCTTCGGAAGCACCACCCCCACCGAGTTGCCGATCTTGCGAAGCTTGAGCTCGACGACCATCAGCCTATTGTATCAACAAATGTTATAACAAACGGATGATTCTGGGGGCCTGGCCCCATTCATCCACTACTCGTTTCGGAGGGCTACCATGGGGTCGACAGCGGCCGCGCGTCTTGCTGGTAAGTAGCTGGCAACAAAGGCGATAACTGTCAGAAACAGCGCGACACCGATGAAGCTGATCGGGTCGCTTGGCGTCACGTTGTAGAGCAGCGAGGCAATCACCCGGGTGATGCCGAACGCACCGATCACTCCCACCGCGACGCCTATGAGCGCAAGCGTGACGCCCTGCCAGACCACCAGGCGAAGCACGTCGGCTCGCTGCGCGCCAAGCGCCACGCGTACGCCGATCTCCTGCGTCCGCTGCGCCACGGAGAACGCCAGCACGCCGTAGACGCCGATCCCGGCCAGGAACAACGCCGCCGCGCCGAAGGCCCCGAACATGAAACCGAACAGGCGGAACTGCCAGAAGCTCGACTGCCGCAGGTCTTCCATGGTTCGCACCTCGAAGATGGCGAGTCCGGTGTCGGCCGCGCGAATGGCGTCGCGGGCGGCGGTGGCCAGGCCGGCCGGATCGGCTGTCGCCCGAATCACCACGCCCGTGTTGAGCGTCGGCGAGTACGGATACGGCACAAACGCTGCCGGCATGGGCGCGTCGTCCGTCATGTCGTACGGCTGCACGTCCGGGGCGACGCCAATCACCGTGAACCACTCATCGGCGTCACGATCCGTGAGCCGGAATCGTCCGCCCACCGGGTCGGTGCCGGGCCACAGTTTCCTGGCCATGGTGTCGTTGATGATGGCCACCGGCGTCCGGCTGGCGCCTTCCGCGTCCGTGAAGTCGCGGCCCGTGAGCATCGACAGGCCAATCGTCCGGCGGAAGTGCGGCGTCACGGCGATGAACAGAACGCTTGGTTCCTCGCCCTTCGCCACCGTCCGTCCGTCAACGATGGCTTTGCCTTCACCGCCGCCGCCGCCGAGGGGAACAAAGTTCGAGGCGTACGCGCCGGCCACACCCGGCAGGCTTTCGAGGCGGCGCACGACGTCCTCGGTTCGTTGCTGTCGCTGCTCGGGCTGCGCATAGGTCTCGCCCGCCATGAAGTACCGCATGGTGAGTAGCGGCGCGGTGTCGAAGCCAGGGCTGGCGGATTGCAGGTTCAGGAAACTGCGGACGAACAACGACGAGCCGATCAACAGCACGAGGGCGAGCGCCACTTCGGCGACGACCAGGCCATTGCGCACCCGCGCCCGCCGGCCGCTCTGTCCCGAGCCCCTGGCCCCGTCACGCAACGCCTCGGTCAGGTTCAACCGTCCCGCCTGCAACGCCGGTGCGAGGCCGAACACCAGGCCGGTGAGCGCTGAGACGAAAAGCGTGTATGCAATCACCCTGGGGCTGATCTCCCAATGGATGTAGTACGGAATGTCATCCGGCGAGATGGCGCCATCGAGCAGCCAGACGCCTGCGTAGGCGATCGCCAGGCCGAGCGGCGCGGCGGCCAGGCCGAGCAGGACGCACTCAGTCAGCAACTGCCGCACGAGCTGCCCGCGGCCGGCGCCAAGGGCCGCGCGCACCGAGAACTCGCGCTGCTTGCCGGACGCTCGCGCCAGCATCAGGTTGGCGACGTTGGCGCACGCGATCAGCAGCACCAGCGTCACCGCGCCCATCATGGTCAGCAACACCAGCCGCACGTCGGCGGGGATGAACTCGGCCGCCAGCGGCCGGGCCATCGCGCTCCAGCCTTCGTTGGTCGACGGAAACTGCTCCGCCGTCGTGGCCGCCAATTGCGCCACGTCGGCCCGCGCGTGGCCCAGATCCAAGCCCGGCTTCAGCCGGCCAAACGTAAACAGGCTGCGATTGCTGCGCGGCTCTTTCTCGGCCACCGGCGCCAACGGTATCCAGACCTTCTGGTTCTCGGGGAAGCTGAATCCCGGTGGCATCACCCCGACCACGGTGTGAGGATTGCCATTTAGCAACACGCGCCGCCCCACGATGTCCGCGTCGCCGTTATATCGTCGCCGCCAGACATCGTCGCTGATGATCACCACCGGCTCGGCGCCGGTGCGATCGTCCTCGGGATTGAAATGCCGGCCGAGCGCCGGCGGCACCCCGAGTGTCGAAAACAGGTCCCAGGTGACCGCAGCGCCGGCATACCGTTCGGGCTCGGCCCCGTCGGCGAGCGTGATGCTGCGGCCACTGCTGGCCACCAGCGCCGATAACGAGGTGGTCCCCCGCCGCCAGTCGCGCAAGGTCTGGTACGACAGGCCTTCGTCCTGCAGGCCATCGCGCGAGAAGACCTCGTTGATGACGAGCAATCGCTCGGCGTCGGCGAAGGGCAGCGACTGAATCAGCACGCCGTCGATCACGCTGAACAGCGTGGCGTTGATGCCAATGCCGAGCGCCAGGCAGAGCACGACGATGGCGGTGGTGCCGCGATCGAACCAGAGGCTGCGAATCGCGTACTTGATGTCCTGGAACAGCATGCCTTGGTAGATACGCGTCAGGGCTGGACGGCGTTCGCGTCTCGAGGTCCTTCCGACCGCCCGAACCCGGTGATTACGGCCAGGATCACGATCGCGACGAGCGCCCAGGAATACACATTGTGAACGCCGGCCTCGAGCGCCGAAATGCGGGGCATGCCCAGGGCGACGCCGGACGCTGTGGCGTTGGACGACAAGATGGTGGGCAGGAAGTAGGGCAGCAGGAACGGCCACGTGCAGACGGTCAGGTCGAGCAGATTGGCCCGCCGGTACGGCCCAATCCCAGCACGAATGCCGGCGGCGCGCGCAAACGGCCCCACCGCCAGAATCGCCACCACGCTATGCGTGGTCAGCAGCACCGCTCCCGACACCGATGCCACCATCCAGGTTTCGGTCGCCGCGGCGGTCATGACCCGGTCGCCGGTCGACACCAGGCGCGCCAGCGTGCCGCTGGCCTCGAACCCGGCGACCAGTCCCACCAGCAGGAACGTGAAGATCGACACCCCGATCCCGCGCTCGAGGCCATCAATGACGATGCTCTCGGCGCTGAAGCTGCCGGGTGCGACTCGCAGAATCTGGTCGGGTTGGAGCAAGCCCAGCGCCAGGCCCATTACTATGCCGGCGACCGCTCCCGCGATCAGCGATTCGACCAGGTGCCGCTTCAGCAGCAGCATCGTCACGACGAGGGCAGGGACCACGATCATCGGCAGCCCGCCCGGGCGGCCAGTCGCGGCCACGAGTGCGTCCTCCGCCAACCCGGAGCTGCCGCCGAATGCCGCATAGGCGGCGATCGCCACCAGCGCTGCCGGCGCGACGTACTTGAGCCGCGCGCGCACCGTTCCGGCAATGTCGGTGTTCTGGGTGCCGGCCGAGGCGATGGTGGTATCGGAGATCGGCGAAATGCTGTCGCCGAACGTTGCGCCACCGAGAATCGCGCCGATCAGCATGGCAGGATCGGCGCCGGTGGCTGCTCCGGCCGGATAGAGCAGTGGCGCGGCGATGATGATGGTGCCAAAGCTCGTGCCGGTGGATGTTGCGATCAGGCCACAGATCACAAACGCGGCGGCCACGTAGGCGCCGCCGTCGACGCCCGCCACGCCGGCCATCCAGACCAGGCTTTCGACAAAACCACTGGCCGAGAGCACGGCGCTCAACACCCCCGCCAGCAGCCACGCCATGACCATCAACATGACGATGGGCTGCGCCATGCCGGAGAGCAGTGCATCGCAATAGCGCCGGCGGTCGCCGGCCAGCGCGATCCCCACGGCGATGGCCGCCAGCAGGATCGGCCAGAAACCACGCTCGTCCGGCGCTCCCATCAAGGCGAGCCATCCGACTCCGGCCAGGAACACGGCGAAGGGCGCCACCGCGCCGGCCACGCCGCCGCGCATCACGAGAACCGCTTCCGCCATCGGCGCTATAGTACCTGCCATGAGCGACCGTGACGACAGCTTCGAGCTGTATGACTTGCGCGTGGAAGTCATCGCGACCGATCGCCCCATGGTGTGCGGCCACGTGGCCGGCGACTACTTCGACGTGCGCGGCGAGAACCTCACGCTCCCGGCCGGCCAGGCGTTCTCCATTTACGCCCTGTCGGCGCTGCTGCCCCTGCTGCCGGCGAAGCAGCGGGCCACCCACGCCAACGACTGGATGACGACCGACGCCGAAATCGCGTGTCCCGACCCCAATTGCGGCGCGCGGTTTCGCATCACGCGTGTCGGCACGCGGAGGTTTCGCCACGGCGAGGTGACCGCGGTCCCGCTCCCTTCCGCATGAGCATTTCGCGCATCGCGATCGCGCCGGGCTACACCGTTTCGAGGATTCTCAAGGGCGGGTGGCAGTTGGCCGGCGGCCACGGTTCGATCGATCGGGCCTCGGCCCTCGATGATATGGCCCGGTTCGTGGACGCGGGCATCACCTCGTTTGACTGCGCCGACATCTACACCGGTGTCGAGGCACTGATCGGCGAGTTCATCCGCGAGCGCCGGTCCGGTGCTGCGGTTCAGGTCCACACCAAGTACGTGCCCGACCTCGACACGCTGGCGACGGTCACGCGCGCGGATGTCGTGGCCGCGGTCGATCGCTCGCTGTCGCGCCTGGGCGTCGGGCAGCTCGACCTGGTGCAGTTCCACTGGTGGAATTACGCCGTGCCACGCTACGTTGAAGTGGCTGGTTGGCTCGACGACTGCCGTCGCGCCGGTAAGATCGCGCAGCTAGGCGTCACCAACTTCGATACCGTCCGGCTGCAGGAGCTGCTTGACGCCGGCATCCCCGTCGTCACCAACCAGGTGCAGTACTCGGTGATCGATCGGCGGCCGGCGGCGTCGATGACCGCCTTGTGCGCCAAGGCCGGCGTGCAGTTACTGTGCTACGGCGCGGTGGCCGGAGGGTTCCTGTCGGATCGTTACCTCGGCGCCGCCGCGCCGGCGGCGCCCCTCGACACCCGCTCGCTGGTGAAGTACCGGCTGATCATCGACGAGTTTGGCGGATGGGACGCCTTTCAGCGCCTCCTCCAGACCCTCCATGCCGTGGCCGACCGTCACGCCGTCACGGCCGGCACCGTGGCGCTACGGTGGGTCATGGACCAACCGGGAGTTGCCGGCGTGATCGTTGGCGCCAGGCATGCGAGACACCTGGCCGACTTGGGCCGCGTCGACGCGCTGAGACTGACGGATGGAGACCGGACGCAAATTGCCGGGGCCCAGGGCGAGGCGCGGGGCCCGGCCGGCGAGGTCTACGCGCTTGAGCGATTGCCGGGTGGTGCCCACGGGTCGATCATGCGATATACCCTCAACGCCGGTCCGCGCATCCGCTAGAGTGAATGGCCGGGATTTATCCATGCACATAGTCATTGTCGGCGGCGGCGAGGTGGGTTCGGCGCTGGCCCGCGCCCTCGCGCCGGATCATGAAGTCTTTGTCATCGATCACGACGCCACCGTCGCTGATCGCTTCACCGCGCTTGATGTCGATTTCATCCAGGGCAGCGGCACCAGTGAAGACGTGCTGGCCCGCGCCGACGTCAAGAACGCCGACTTCTTCCTCGCCTGCACCGGTCTCGACGAGGTGAATATCGTTGCATGCGCTATTGCCAACCAGGTCTCCAGTCCCGAAACCATTTGCCTGGTGTCGCGGGCGGACTTCCTGGGTTCGGCCAGTGATGCCGGTCTGGCCCAGTTCGGCATCAACCGCGTGTTATGGCCCGAGGCGCAGCTGGCGGTCGACATCGAGCAGGTGGTGACCGCGCCGGGTGCGATCGACGCGGAGGTGCTGGCCGGGGGAGTTGTGCGGCTGCTCGAGTACAAGCTCGAGGCTTCGTCGCCGCTGGTCGCGGCGCCGGTGGGCAGCCTGCACCTGCCGAAGGGTTCGCTGATTGTCGCGGTCAAGCGCGCCGGCAAGCTGTTTGTGCCCCGTGGCGCCACCCAGCTGGTGGCGGGCGACAAGATCATCCTGATGGGCACGCCCGAGGCGATGGCCGAGGTCGAGACGCTCGTGCGCCCCGGTGCCAACCGCGGGAGGCAGCGGGTGACGATCATTGGCGGCGGCGACGTCGGGCTGCAAGTGGCGACCCGGCTCGAGAAGGCCGGGAACGTGGACGTCCGCATCGTCGAGCGCGGCGAGGAACGCGGCGCCCTGCTGGCCGCGCGGCTGACGCGGACGCTCGTGCTCAACGGCGATGGCACCGACCTGGAGTTTCTCGAGTCCGAGGATGTCGGTCAAAGCGATGTGCTGGTGTGCGTGATCGACAACGACGAACGCAACCTGCTGGCGTCGTTGCTCGGCCGCCAGCTCGGCGTGCCGAAGATCGTGACCCGCGTCAGCCGGCCCGGCAATCTGCGACTGTTTGAACGGGTCGGCATCGACGTGGCGCTGTCGGCGCGCGGCGCGGCGGTGGCGTCGATCCTTCACCAGATCTCCGGCGGCACCTCCAGCCTGCTGGCGGTGCTGGAGCACGGCGAGGCGCGCGTGCTGGAACTGACCGTGTCACCGGATTTCGTGCCGCGCCAGCTCAAGGGCATTGGCACCCCCGAGGATGTAATCGTCGCGGCGATTCTTCGTGGCGACCACGCGATCGTTCCTCGCGGTGACGATCGGATTGATCCGGGCGATCGCATCCTGGTCTTTTGTACGCGCGCGGCGGCCGCCAGGGTACTGGCGTACTTCGGCGGCACCGGTGCCTGACCTGCGATGAGACTGTCACTGGTCGTTCACGTCTGCGGGCTGATCACGCGCGTGTTCGGCCTGATGTTCCTGGCCCCGCTCGCGGTGGCGCTGTTCTACGGCGAGTATCGCGATGCGCTGGGATTCCTGGCCACCGCCGTCACGACCAGCGCCATCGGCTATGCCATGCGCATGGCCGGCGGCCGCGACGCCGAGGAAGCGATCGAGCGGATGCGGCGGGTCGAAGGCCTCGCCATTGTCTCGCTGTCGTGGCTGCTGATCGCGGGATTTGCCGCCATCCCGTACGTCTGGGCCGGCCTCAGCCCGATCAACGCCATGTTCGAGGCGATGTCGGGCCTCACCACCACCGGTGCCACCGTGTTTCGCGACTTCTCGCACTACGGCCGGGCCGTCTTCTTCTGGCGCTCGATGACGCAGTGGCTGGGCGGCATGGGCGTGATCGCGCTGTTTGTGGCGGTGCTGCCGCGCCTGGCGATCGGCGGCCGCGAGATCTTCTTCGCCGAAGCATCCGGTCCGGACGACGAGAAGGTCAGTCCGCAGATTCGCCGCACCGCATCGCTACTGTGGCGGGTCTACGCGGGACTCACCCTGGCCGAGACCATCGCCCTGCGCCTGGCCGGGTTCTCGTGGTACGACGCCGTCTGCCACGCCTTCACCACCCTCTCGGCGGCCGGCTTCTCACCCAACGCGCAGTCGATTGCCGGCTACCAGAACCCGGCGGCCGAGTGGGTGATTATCGTCTTCATGTTCCTCGCCGGCGCCAACTTCGCGCTGCAGTACCGCGCGCTGGCCCAGCGCGACTTCCGCATCTTCAGCCGCGACGAGGAACTGCGGGCCTACACCGGGGTGACGGTGCTGGCGACCCTCGCCCTGATGTACATCCTCGCCGGCAGCATGACCGCCAGTGACAACCTGCGAACCTCGTTGTTCCAGGTGCTGTCGATCCTCACCACCACCGGCTACGCCAGCGTCGACTTCGAGACCTGGAACCAGCAGGCCAAGGCGGTGCTGCTCGGCCTGATGTTCATCGGCGGCTGCGCCGGTTCGGCGGGCGGCGGTCCCAAGGTAGTGCGGCACTTGTTGCTGGCGAAGTTCACGATGCAGGAACTGCGGCGCATGCTGCATCCGCGCGCCATCCTGCCGGTGAAGCTCGGCGGCCGCGTCGTCCAGAACAGCGTGCTCCAGGGCGTGATCGTGTTCTTCCTGTTCTACCTGCTGACCTTCGCGGTCTGCTCGATCATCGTGATCCTGATGGGCGCCGACATCCTCACCGGCATTTCCGCCGCCGCCGCCACCCTCGGCAATGTCGGCCCTGGCTTCGGCCAGGTCGGGCCCATGGGCCACTTCGCCGACCTGCACCCGGTCAGCCGGGTCGTCCTGACGCTGGCGATGTGGATCGGGCGCCTTGAGGTGATTACGGTGCTGGTGATCCTGCGGCCCGAGGCGTGGCGCGAAGGCCGCTGGTTGTCCGGCACTCGCGCGTCGGCGTGAGGCACCCGCTGAAACTACTTACGCGCGTCGATGACGGCCCAACGGCCATGCGAGTGCCAATTGGTCGCAGCGTGTGTTCGACGGTGACGCCCAGCAAGGAGAGCCACTACTGGACGGGAGATAGAATGGCGTCCACATGAAGATCGTGCGAATTCTCGCCTACCGGGTCGAACTGCCGCTCCATGAGACCACCTACAAATGGTCCGGAGGCAAGTCGGTCACGGTGTTTGATTCCACCGTTGTGCGGGTCGAGACCGATGCCGGCATCATCGGCCACGGCGAGGTCTGTCCGCTGGGCCCCTTCTATCTGCCGGCCTATGCCGATGGCGTACGAGCGGGGATTCGAGAGCTTGGGCCGCACCTGATCGGCGCCGACCCGCGGCAGCTCTCGAAACTTAACGGCTTGATGGATGCCGCGCTCAAGGGCCATGCCTACGTCAAGAGCGGCATCGACATCGCGTGCTGGGACATTCTGGGCCAGGCCGCGGGCCTGCCGGTGTGCGAGCTGCTCGGCGGTCGTTACGGCGACGACTTCCATCTGTACCGCGCCATCTCGCAAGAGTCGCCCGACGAGATGGCCGGCCGCGTGTCGGGCTATCGGGCCGAGGGTTACCGGCGCTTCCAGCTAAAGGTCGGCGGCGACCCCGACGTCGACATCGCGCGCATTCACGCCGTCGCCGCTGTGCTGCAACCAGGCGATCGACTGATCGCCGACGCCAACACCGGCTGGACCCAGCACGAGGCCATGCGGGTGGTGAAGGGCGTGCGCGATGTGGATGTCTACATCGAGCAGCCGTGCCTGACCTACGAGGAATGCCTGAGCGTGCGCCGGCACTGCGATCATCCCTTCGTCCTCGACGAAAACGTCGATGGGCTCGACATGCTGCTGCGCGCGAAGGCCGATCTCGCGATGGACGTCGTCAACCTGAAGATCAGCAAGTTCGGCGGCCTCACCAAGACGCGGCAGGCCCGCGACCTGTGCGCGAGCATGGGCATTGCCATGACCATCGAAGACAGCTGGGGCGGCGACATCGTCACCGCCGCGATCGCGCATCTCGCCCACAGCACACCGACCCCGTTGCTCTTCACGAGCACCGACTTCAACAGCTACGTCACGGTGTCGATCGCCGAGGGCGCACCGCAACGCACCAACGGACGACTCGCGGCATCGACCAAGCCGGGCCTCGGAATTGAGCCACGGATGAACGTACTGGGCGACCCGGTCGTGGTGGTGGAATGAAGTGTCTGAAGACCCTAATCTTTGTAATCAGCGCAATCTGCGGCTGTGAAGTCTCTTCATCTGCGGCCCAGGGCTGGCCGCAGTTCCGCGGCCCCGATGGCCAGGGCCACGCCTCCGGCATCGGCGTTCCCGCTGAATGGAGCGAGACGCAGAACGTCTCCTGGAAGACCGCGGTGCCCGGCCTGGGTTGGTCGTCGCCGGTGGTCGCCAACGGCAAGGTGTGGCTGACGACGGCGGTTGACGCCAGGAACATTTCGCTCAGGCTGCTGGGCTTTGATGCGGGCACAGGCAAGCAACTGGTCGACGTCGAGGTCTTCTCGGTCGCCGCCTCGCAGGTCGAAATCAATCCGAAGAACAGTTGGGCATCGCCGACGCCGGTGGTGGAGGGCGATCGTATCTACGTGCACTTCGGCACCGACGGCACCGCGGCGGTGACGACCGATGGAAAGGTGTTGTGGAAGCAGCGCTTTGAGTACCAGTCGCAACACGGCGCCGGCGGCTCGCCGGTGGTGTACGGCGATCTGCTGATCTTCAGTTGCGATGGCAGCGATGCGGCGTTTGTCGTCGCTCTCGACAAGCATACGGGCAAGGTGAAGTGGAAGACCGACCGGCGGTTTCCCGCCGATCAGGCCTACACGACGCCCCTGGTCATCCGGGCAGGTGACCGCGACCAGCTAATCAGCGTCGGCGCCTACCGCGCGGCGGCCTACGACCCGCTAAACGGAAAGGAGATCTGGCGCGTAAGTTACGCAGACGGGTTTTCGAACGTGCCGCGTCCCGTGTTCGCGCATGGGCTGGTCTACATCGCGACCGGGTTCCAGCAGCCGTCGTTGCTGGCGGTGCGCACGGATGGGACGGGCGACGTGACGAAGACGCACGTGGCGTGGAAACTGGGCCGGGGGGCGCCGTTGACGCCGTCGCCCTTGGCGGTGGGTGACGAGTTGTACGTGGTGACCGATGGTGGGATTGCGACCTGTCTGGACGCGCGGACAGGCGCGACCGTCTGGCAACAGCGGTTGGGCGGCACCTATTCGGCGTCACCGGTTTTCGCGGGCGGGAGCATATACTTTCCCGCTGAGCAGGGCGTGACCACGGTGATCGCGCCCGGCAGGGTGTTTCGCCGGCTGGCGACCAATCGACTCGATGGCGCGCTGCTGGCGTCAATGGCCGTCGTGGACGGCTCGTTTTTTGTCAGGACTGATAGTTCCTTGTACCGGATCATGGAGACACTTCGATGACCATACGTCGCGCAATTTCCTCTCTCGCTGTGCTGGCGGTAACACTGATGGTGAGCACCCCGGCGTTCGCGCAGGCGACAGCCGGACAAAAGCCTTTCGAGCCCCAGGTCGGCCAGGCCGGCAAAGACGTCGTGTGGGTGCCGACGCCCCAGGGCGTGGTCGACCAGATGCTCGACATGGCCAAAGTGACGAAGAACGACTTCGTGATGGATCTCGGATCGGGCGACGGCCGCACCGTGATCACGGCGGCCAAGCGCGGCGCCCGGGCGATGGGCATTGAGTACAACCCCGACATGGTGGAGCTGTCGAAGAAGAACGCCGAGGCGGCCGGTGTCTCCGCCCGCGCGACGTTCGTGAAGGCCGACTTGTTCGAGACCGATTTGTCGAAGGCCGATGTCATCACCATGTTCTTGTTGCCATCGATCAACATGAAGCTGCGGCCGCAGTTGCTCGACTTGAAGCCGGGCACCCGCATCGCCTCGAACACGTTCACGATGGAAGACTGGCAGGCCGATGAAACGGCGACGGTCACCGACGGCTGCTCGAGCAGCTGGTGCACGGCGCTGTTCTGGGTCGTCCCGGCCAAGGTTGAGGGCACCTGGACGACGCCCTCCGGCGATCTGAAACTGACTCAGACCTTCCAGATGATCTCGGGCACGCTCGGAGCGCAAGCCGTGCAGGGTCGCCTGCGCGGCGCGGAAATCTCGTTTACGGCGGGCACCACGAAGTACGCGGGTACGGTGAGCGGCAATACGATCAGGCTGACGTCGCCGTCGGCGATGACGGCGACCAAGAAGATGTAGTGCCTCAGAGGCCGGATACCCCTATATGAAGGGGTCCATAGGGATCGAGAACGGGCGGGCGGCCATCACGTGGCTGACCCGCCCGTTTTCGCGTTTTCCGGCCTAAATGTCTACAGATGTCACCAGAGGTCATCTCTCTTAGCCCCATCCATCCGGCTCGAAGATTGGGTGTATAGTCTGCGCAGATAAGGAGCTAGGTCGCCGAGCTAGCAAGTAGCTCTGGCCCTCGCACTGCAGGAGTGTTGGAATGAAAAGCGTCGGTTCCATCACCCTGGGCACAGCGTCGGTGTGCCTCGGGCTCGTAGTCGCACTCGCGGGTCAGCAACCTGCCCCAACGACGGCGCGCTCTGTACCTGCGCCTGCGGCCCAGCCTGCGGTCTCGCACGTCACGGCGAAGCCTGCTGCACCGCAAGCCACCGCGGCCTCTCACGAAGAACAGAACGGGCTCGTCAAGCGGTACTGCGCCGGTTGCCACAGCGATCGCGGCAAGGCCGGCAACCTGTCGCTCGCCTCGTTCGACATGGCCAATGTGGGCCACGACTCGGACGTCGCTGAGCGAATGATCCGCAAGATGCGGGCGAGCATGATGCCGCCTCCCGGCATGCCACGGCCTGATGCGGCGAGCTACCAGAAGCTCATTACCTCGCTCGAGACCACGGTTGATACCTACGCCAAGGCCAATCCGAATCCCGGCGGCCGCACGTTCCAACGGCTGAACCGTCCCGAGTACTCGCGTGCGGTCAAGGAGCTGCTCGATCTGGATGTTGACGCCGGCCGCTGGCTGCCGAACGACACCATGAGCGCAAACTTCGACAACATCGCCGACGAGCAGGCGCTGTCGCCGACGCTGCTGGAGTCGTACCTGAACGGCGCCGCCGACATCAGCCGCATGGCGGTGGGCGACAAGGACGCGCCGTCGATCGATTCCACCTACACCAACCCCAGCTACATGTCGCAGCACCCATGGGATCACGTCGAAGGCGCGCCGTACGGCACGCGCGGCGGCATGGTGGTTGACCACGTGTTCCCGGCCGACGGGGAGTATGCGTTCGAGATGACCTTCAACGCCGGCGAGAACGCCCGCTTCGAGGACATCGACATCTCGATCGACGGCCAGCGCCTGGCGCTGGTCGAGTATGAGCTGATCAACATTGCCGGCGCCGACGGCCGCGGCCAGACGCCGCTGCGCACCGAACGGTTCCTGGTGCGGGCCGGCCAGCACAAAGTGGCGGCCGCGTTCGTTCGCAAGATTGACGGTCCCTACGAAGACCTGATCCGGCCGCATGACTGGTCCTATGCCGGCGGCGGATCCGGCGGCAGCGGCATCACCACGCTCCCGCACATGCGCGACCTCGTGATCCGCGGGCCGATGAAGACCACCGGGATCTCGACCACCGCCAGCCGCCAGAAGATCTTCACCTGCCGGCCGACCTCGACCGCCGACGAGGTGCCGTGCGCGCGGAAGATCGTGACGCACCTGGGCACGGCGGCGTATCGCCGGCCCGTGACGGCGGCCGAAGTGGATCGGCTGATGCCGTTCTACGAAAGCGCTGCGGCCAAGGGAGGATTTGAAATGGGCGTGCGCGGCGCGCTCGAAGCGATTCTCGCCAGTCCGCACTTCATTTTCCGGCTCGAACGCGCGCCCACCGATGCGCGCTCGGGCGGCACCTACCGTGTCGCCGACATCGACCTCGCCTCACGGCTGTCGTTTTTTATCTGGGGCCTGCCGCCCGACAAGGACCTGATCGAGGCGGCGGCCCGCCGTGAGCTGTCGACCGCCGCCGGCCTCGAGAAGCACACGCGCCGCATGCTCGCCGATCCGCGCGCCGACGCGCTGGCCACCCGGTTCGCCGGACAGTGGCTGCGCCTGCAGGATGTGGAGAAGGTCCATCCCGATCCGAATTTCTATCCCAACTTCGACGAAAATCTCGCCGACGCCATGCGGACCGAAACCAAGCTGTTCTTCAACAGCCTGGTTCAGGAAGACCGCAGCGTGCTGGACCTGCTGACGGCCGACTATACCTACCTCAACGAGCGGCTGGCCCGTCACTACGGCTACCGCGGGGTGGTTGGCAACCAGTTCCGCCGCTTCACCTATCCCGACGCTTCGCGCCGCGGCATCCTCGGCCAGGGCAGCATGCTCGTGCAGACCTCGCTGGCCAATCGCACCTCGCCGGTGCTGCGCGGCAAGTGGGTGATGGAAGTGCTGCTGGGCACGCCCCCGCCGCCGCCGCCCCCGAACGTGCCCGACCTTGAAGCCGCGGGCGCGGCCAAAGAAGGCCGGTTGCTGACCACCCGTGAGCGCATGGAAATTCACCGCGCGAACCCGACCTGCAACTCGTGCCACCGCTTCATGGACCCGATCGGCCTGGCGCTCGACAACTTTGACGTGACCGCCAAATGGCGCGAACGCGAAAACGGCATGCCGCTCGACACCGCCGGCGACTTCTACGACGGCACCAAGGTCAGCTCGCTGGCCGAACTGACCGCGACGCTCACCAAGCGGCCGACGCCGCTGGTGCGCAACTTCACCGAGAATCTGATGGCCTACGCGTTGGGCCGCCGTGTCGAGTACTTCGATCAACCGGCGGTGCGGGCGATTGCCCGGTCGGCCGAGGTGAACAATTTCAAGATTTCCAGCTTTGTCCTCGGCGTCGTGAAGAGCGACGCCTTCCGGATGAAGCGAGTGGAACCGGAAGCGACCACGACCGATACCAAGGTGGGCGGTCGCTGATTCGACGATTTGGTGAGTTGGTGTTCTGGCGATTTGGTGATTCAGCCGTAGGGAGAAAACATGTCGTATCTCACTGGTAAGCACATGCCGCGCCGCACGTTCATTCGGGGGGCCATGGGCGCCGCCGTCGCGCTGCCGTTCCTCGATGCCATGGTCGCCGCCAAGGGCATTGCCGCTGCGCCTACCGCGGCCGATCGCACCCGCTTGATCTGCATCGAAGAAGTTCACGGCCTTGCGGGCTGCAACAAATGGGGCGCCACCAAGCACCTGTTCGCGCCCGAGCAGGTCGGCGCCGACTTCACGATGGTGGCCGACAGCGCGCTCAGTTCGCTTGAGCCGTACCGCGACTACCTGACGATTGTCAGCAACACCGACGTGCGGATGGCCGAAGCGTTCACCGCCCCGGAAATCGGCGGCGACCACTTCCGCTCGAGCGCGGTGTTCCTGACCCAGGCACACCCCAAGCAGACCCAGGGCTCCGACATCTGGGCCGGCACGTCGTTCGACCAGCTTTACGCGCAGCAGTTCGGCCAGGCCACGCCGCTGCCGTCGATGCAGTTCTGCATCGAGAATCTCGACCAGGCCGGCGGCTGCACCTACAACTACTCGTGCGCCTACACCGACTCGATCAGCTGGGCCTCGCCCAACGAACCGCTGCCGATGATTCGCGATCCCCGGGTCGCCTTCGACATGCTGTTCGGCACCGGCGGCTCGCCCCAGGACCGCACCGCCCGCCGCCAGTCGCGCCGCAGCATTCTCGACTGGATCCAGGGTGAAGTGGCCAGCGTCCGCAAGGAACTGGGCACCGGCGACAAGAATCGCCTCGACCGCTACCTGAACAACGTGCGCGAAATCGAACGCCGCATCCAGGCGATTGAAGCCCGCAACACCAGCGGCGAGCACCGCGAACTGCCCGAGGCGCCGCCGGGCGTGCCGGACTCGTTCTCGGAGCACATGAAGCTGATGTTCGACCTGCAGGTGCTCGCGCTCGAGACCGACATGACGCGCATCATCTCGTTCAAGACCGGCCGCGACTCGCAGAACCGCGTGTTCCCCGAGAGTGGATCACTCCAGCCGTTCCACCCCGCGTCGCACCACGGCGACCGCGAGGACCGGATTCTCGAATTCAACAAGATCTGCAAGTACCGCGTCAGCCAGGTGACCTACCTCCTCGACAAGCTCAAGGAGTCGATGGACGGCGACAAGAACCTGCTCGAAAAGACGATGGTCGTGTGGGGTTCGCCGATGGCCGACCCCAACGTGCACAATCACCGCCGCTGCCCGCTGATCGTTCTTGGCCACGCCAACGGCGCGCTCAAGGGCAATCTCCACATCAAGGCCGCGGCCGACACGCCCATGGCCAACGCGTTCCTCACCATGGGCCACGCCCTTGGCATGGACCTCAAGACGTTTGGCGATAGCACCGGTGAGCTGTCGCTCACGCAGGCGATGCCGACGACCGCAGCGGTCTGATCAGGGATCAGGGATCAGGGAAATCGTGCCAGGAGGGCGGCACTTGATGTGCCGCCCACGTTCGTTCAGGGAGATCCGAATGAAGCGTTACGTTTCGCTCAATCTGTTTGTCATACTGGTGCTGACCGCCGCCCTCGGGGCGCAGCAGGTGGCCTCGCCGGTCGCCGATGCGGCCATGCGCGGCGACAAGGCTGCGGTGCGCGACCTGCTGAAGCAGGGTGCCGACGTCAACGGCGCGCAGGGTGACGGCATGAGCGCGTTGCACTGGGCCGCCGAACGCGGCGACACCGAGCTGGCCGACATGCTGATCTACGCCGGCGCCAATATCGCCGCGGTCACGCGCATCGGGCAGTACACGCCCCTGCACCTGGCCGCCAAGTCGGGCAGTGCGCCGCTCACGACCGCGCTGCTCAAGGCCGGCGCCGACGTCAACGTCCGCTCGACCAACAGCGGCGTCACCGCGCTGCACCTCGCAGCCTCGTCAGGCAGCGCCGAGGTGATCAACGTCCTGGTGGATGCCAAAGCCGACATCAATGCCAAGGAATCAGAAGCCGGCCAAACGCCGCTGATTTTTGCGGCCGGGTTGAACCGCATTCCTGCCATCAAGGCGCTCCTGGCGCGCGGCGCCGACGCGGCGCTCACGACCAAGGTAATTGACATCCCCAAGTTCAACGCCCTCGACCGCGCAGCGGCGGATCGTCAGCGCAAGGTCATCGCGACGTTTGTCGGCAAGGATCAGGAAGGCAACGCCTCACCGAGCCAGGTGCAGTCCGCCATTCAGGCCGGCCGCGAAATCATGCGCTCGGGCAAGATTCCGCCGCCCGATCCGAACGAACCGCCCAACCCGCGCGCTAATTTCAACCCCGACGAGATCAACCCGCCGGTTGCCACCAAGGGTGGCATGACCGCCCTGCTGCACGCTGCGCGGCAGGGTTACGTCGAAGCCGCCGAGGCGCTGCTCGACGGCGGCGCCAACATCGACCAGCAGAACGCCGGCGACGGCACCACGCCGCTGCTGACCGCGATCATCAACGGCCAGTTCGACACCGCCATGATGCTGGTCAAACGCGGCGCCAACACCAACCTCTCGGCCAAGAACAACGGCGTGTCGCCGCTGTGGGCCGCCGCCAACACGCCGTGGCAGCCCCGGACCCGCTTTCCGCAGCCGCAGGAAATGGAACTGCAGAAGCACACCTACCTCGAGGTGATGCAGGCGCTGCTCGACAAGGGCGCCGACGTCAATCATCGAATCGGTTCGCACCCGTGGTACCTCGTCTACACCGGCTGCGGCAACCGCAACTGCGGCCTCGCCGACACGTCGGGGTCGACCGCGTTCTGGCGCGCCGCCTACGGCGTCGACGTCATGGCCATGAAACTGCTGGTGGCCTACGGCGCCGACCCCAACATCCCGACCACCGCGCCGCGCCAGCAGATTCGCCGTGGCGGTGACGCTCCTGGCGCTCAGCCCCAGGGCGCGGGCGGCGCGATCATGCCGACCGCCGAGAAGGACATGGAGAAATACGATGCGCCCGTGATCCCCTACGGTGGACCCGGTGCCTTCGCGATACACGCCGCGACCGGCGTCGAGTACGGCGAAGGTTTCGCCGGCAACGCGCACCGCCATGCCCCCGAGTCGTGGATGAGCGCCGTCAAGTACCTCGTCGAGGAACTGGGCGCCGACGTTAATCTCCGCGACAACGACGGCTACACGCCGCTTCATCACGCGGCGGCCCGTGGCGACAACGAGATGATCATGTACCTGGTCAGCAAGGGCGCCGACGTCAAAGCCGTAGCGCGCAGCGGCCAGACGACCGTCGACATGGCGAACGGGCCGGTGCAGCGCCTGTCGGCCATTCCGGAAACCATCGAGCTGCTGATGAAACTCGGCGCCAAGAACAACAACCGCTGCGTCACTTGCTGAACCAGCCGGGAGTCGGACGTCGGGAGTCGGGAACCGGAACACACAAGGAGCAGGCGTGGCCGAAATGAATCGTCGTGAAGTGATGAAGACCGGGCTCGCCGCGGCGGCTCTGGGCGCGGCCAGCCGTTTGGATTGGATCCTCCCGGCCCTGGCGCAAGGCGAGACGGTGGTTCCGTTCACCGAGTTTCCGCCGACGTTCAATCCGGCTCCGGCCGTCGATCGCCGCCTGTTCGACACTCGCACGCTGAGCAGCGCCTTCACGCCGAAAGACCAGTTCTTTACCACGCAGCACTACGGCCATCCCGAGATCGATGCCGCCGCGTACCGGCTCAAAGTCGGCGGCCTGGTCACCACACCCAAGGTGTTCACCATCGACGAGCTTCGCAAGATGGGCAGCACCGAGTTAATCGCCGGCTTCGAGTGCTCGGGCAATCGCCGCCCGGTGCAGGGGCTGATCGGCAACGGCCGCTGGACCGGCGTGCCGCTCAAGACCGTGCTCGACGCCGCCGGCCTCAAGGCCGACGCGCAGGAGATCGTGTTCTTCGGCGCCGATCGCGGCAAGGAGACCGTGGCATTCCGCGGCACCAACTTCGACGTCGAACAGCAGTACGGCCGCAGCATGCCACGCGCCCGGGCGCTGGCCTCGGACCCGGCGCCGTTTCTGGCCTATGCGCTCAATGGCGAGCCCCTGACCAAGCACCAGGGCGCACCCCTCCGGCTGGTCGTGCCGGGTTGGTACGGCGCACCCAACGTCAAGTGGTTGTCTGAAATCGTCGTCCAGCAGGACCCATACCTGGGTAAGTTCCAGACCCATTGGTACCGCACGCTCAAGGGCGAGATGATCAACGGCGAGATGAAATGGGTCGAGACCGGCATCACCCACCTCCAGCTCAAGTCGTTTGTCGGCCGCGTCACCAAGACCGGCGACGACCACAAGTTGACCACCATCGTGCTGAACGACGGCACGCCGATCAAGTCAGTGGAAGTGAAAATCGACGACGGCCCGTGGCAGATGGCGACCGCCGATCCGTCCACCACCGCGAAGTACGGCTGGAAGCTCTACAACTACACCTGGAAGGGCGCGACCGCAGGCGAGCACACCGTGATCTCGCGCGTCACCGACGCAACCGGCAAGGTGCAGCCCACCGAAGCCGAGCTCGCGAACAAGAAGACGTTCCTCGAGGACAACTCGCAGCATCCCCGCAAGGTGATGATTAGCTAGAGCCAGACGGGATCCGGGATCCGGGATCCGGACATCAAGGGATCGGCCGAAAGGCCGGTCCCTCTTTGTTTTTGGCGGCCTTGAGGCGTAGGATGCCCCCTATGCTTGAGTTGCTCTCTCGGCCTTGGCCTTGGTACGTCGGGGGGGCCTGTGTTGGGCTCACCGTTCCGGTGCTGCTGTTGCTCGGCAACAAGTCCTTCGGCATCTCGTCGAGCCTTCGGCACATCTGCGCGGCCTGCTTCCCGGCGAACATTCCGTTCTTCAAGTACAACTGGCACCGCGAGTCGTGGAACCTCTTCTTTGTCGCCGGCATTTTTCTCGGCGGCTTCATGGCCACGCAGTTTCTGACCAACCCGGAACCCATTCAGATCGCGGCCTCGACGCGCGCTGAACTGGCGGCGCTGGGCGTTCAGGACTTCAACGGCCTGATGCCGGCCGATGTCTTCGGCAGCGATCAACTGTTCACGGCAAAGGGCTTGATCTTCTTCGTGATGGGCGGACTGCTCGTCGGCTTCGGCACGCGGTGGGCCGGCGGCTGCACCAGCGGCCACACCATCATGGGACTGTCGAACCTGCAGTGGCCGTCGCTCGTGGCGACGACGGCGTTCATGGTCGGCGGTTTTGCCGGCACCTGGCTGCTGCTGCCCCTTGTCTTTGGAGTGCTGTAGATGACGACCATGGAACGCACGGCGGAAATGACCGGCGCGCCTGGCCGGCCGTTCGTATGCGAGGCGCCAAACGAGCAGGCGGAGCAAGAAGGCGTGTTCGACAACCTCAAGTACCTCGCGGTCGGAACCCTGTTCGGCATCGTGTTCGTCAAGGGCGAAGTGATCTCGTGGTTCCGCATCCAGGAAATGTTCCGGCTGTCGGCGTTCCACATGTACGGCGTCATTGGCACGGCCGTGGTGGTCGGCATGGTCTCGATCTTTCTGATCAAGAAGTTCGACCTCAAGACGCTGGCGGGCGAATCGGTCGTGATTCGTGACAAGACCTTCAACCAGGGTCAGATCTACGGCGGGCTGATCTTCGGTTTGGGCTGGGCGCTGACCGGGGCCTGTCCTGGTCCGCTGTTCGCGCAAATCGGCGCCGGCTACTCTGCCGTCGGCGTCACGCTGGTCAGCGCCGTGACCGGCACCTGGTTGTACGGCCTTTTGCGGGAACGCCTGCCGCACTAGTCACGAGTCAGGTTGAGTGCGATGAAGCGCGATACGATCTTCGGCGGCATCGGCATCGTCTGGGGCGGATGGGCGGTGATGAATTGGTATCAGGCTGGCCGGCCAGTCAATCTGCAATCACCGGAAGGTCTGGTCTACGTCACCGGCGCCGTGATGGGCTCTGTGATGGCGACTGTCGGGCTGTTCTACTTTCTACGCGGCTCTGGCGACGGATAGGTGAGGTGGTGATCGGCCAGGCTACTCGGCGCGAAGCGCCGCGATCGGATCGACGAGAGTGGCGCGACGGGCGGGGAGCCAGCACGCCGCGGCCGCCACTGCCATCAACAACAGCGGCACGCCAATCATGATCGGCATGTCCTCGGCGCCGCCCGCGAAGAGATGCAGGTCGACCATCACGGCTACGACCATGGCCAGGAACACGCCGGCGCCGATGACCAGCATGCTTTCCTTCGCGATCTGGCTCACGACCCGATCCGCCGTGGCACCGAGCGCCATCCGAACGCCGATTTCGGCGGTGCGATGCGCGACGGAGTACGACACGACGGCGTAGATCCCCATCGACACCAGCGCCAGCAACAGCGGCGCGATGATCAGGAACAGGCGCGCCGGGATCTTCCTCAGAAACAGGTTGCGCTCGACGTGCTCCGTCATGGTGCGGATGTTGTACACCGGGAGCGAGGCATCGATCTCGCGCACGGCCCGCTGCACCTCGGAGGCCAGCAGCGTCTCGGAGCCCGGCCGCGCGCGCAGGTGCACCTCGCCCAGGTAGCGCGGGCGCTCGCGATAGGAGAGAAAGAACGCGGGCGTCGGCGGCTCGCCAAACGCATCGTAGGTCGAATTCCGGGCCACCCCTGTAATCGCGTAGGTGACGCCGCCGCTCAGGAGGCCGCGACCGATCGGGTCGGCCGGTGCGATGTATCGTCGCACGAACTCTTCGTTGACAATCACCTGGGGCGGCCGCGCGGTGTCGGAGAGGGCGGTGAAGTCATCGCCCGCCACCAGTGGAATGCCCATGGTGCTGAAGTAACCCGGCGACACGATGTTGCTGAGCGCCAGCTCCTGCTGCTCGGTGGTCTGTGCCCGTCCCTCAAGGGTGAAGTTCCGCATGGGCAGGCCGTGAATGTCGAGCGGCATGGCGTTGGCGATCGCCACTGATTCGACCGACGGCACGCGTTTCAGGCGCTCGAGCAACCGCGTTGCGAACTGGCGCGCGTAATCGTCGGTGGGCGCGCCGGGTCCGAGGTCGTAGGTGGCCAGCAACAGCCCCTCCGTGCGGAAGCCGGGGTTGGTGTCGCGAGTTTCCACGAAGCCCTGAAAGAACAGCCCGGCCACGACCAGCACCAGCACGGCAAGGCCGCACTGCGCCGCCATCAGGCCGTCGCGCATGGTGCTGCGCCCGGCGTCCCTCGACCCGCTGCGGATCGCGCGCTGTGGATCGATGCGTCCAAGCTGCCAGGCCGGCGCGGCTCCGAAGAGCAGGCCGCTGCCGATGCCAAGAACGACCGCGAACAGCAGGCCAAGTCCGTCCAGGCTGGTTTGGAAGCGAACTGGAAACGCGCCATAGGGCGGCATGGCGCGCAACGCTTCAGTTCCCCACCAGGCGATCAGGATGCCGAGCCCAGCGCCCAGCAACCCCAGCAAGACGTTCTCAACCAGCAGGAGCCTGATCACGCTGCCCGGCCGTGCGCCAAGGGCCAGGCGCACGCCGACTTCGCGATGACGGGAACTGGCCCGCGCCAGCACCAGGTTGGCGGTATTGCCGCACACGGCCAGCAACACCAGCAGCATGAGGACCTGCAGCAGGCCGAGCGCGGTTACGAACATCATCTGCGGCCCGCGCGCCGCCATCCAGAACGGCCGCAGTTCGCCGCTGATGCGGCCGTTGCTCTCGGGAAACTCCAGGGCCAGTCCACTCATCGCCGCCACGATCTGTACCGCCGCTTCGGCTTCGGTTGCGCCGGGGCGCAAGCGCCCCATCGCCGAGTAGCCACGCTGGTTGCGCGACTCGAGTTCCGCGGAGCCTGACACAATCACCGGCGCGAGTGTGGCTGGCAGCCACAGGTCGAACTGCAGGCCCATGACCGTGCCTTGAAATCCCTCGGGCGCGACGCCGGCGATGGTGAGTGGGTTGCCGTTAACCAACAGGGTCTGGCCGATGGCGGCAGCACTGCCGCCGAACCGCGTCTGCCAGTAGTCGTGGGACAGCACTACGATCGGCACAGCCCCGGCGACGTCAGTTTCATCCGGCCGAATGAAGCGTCCGGCCGCCGGGCTCAGGCCGAGGGCGGCAAAGTAGTTGCCCGACACCAGCAACGCATAGGTGCGTTCGGATCGCGCCGTCTCGCCGACATTGAGCGGCGCCATGCGATAGGCGATCAGCTGATCGATGGCCGGGAGGCGCGGGACGAGGTCGCGATACTCGGTCCACGACATGCCCGGGTAGGTGCCGGTGTCGGCCTTAGGTTCAACGGAGAAGAAGCTGGAGCCGTGAGCGACGCCGGGCAGCGGCTTCAGAGTGACCGCCTGCAGCCACGAGAAGACGGCCGTGTTCACGCCAATGCCGATGCCGAGCGAGACAACCACCACGGCAGCCAGGCCCGGCGAGCGGGCGATCGTTCTCAGGGCATGCGAGATCACTTCGGTTGCAGTCGTTCTGCGGTCCATTTGGTCGGACCGTGGCTTGTCGTCAACTCACCAGCCATGGTGCCGGCCTCGCCAATGATGGTGTTCAGCACGGCTATTGACCTCCATGGAGTATGCGCCCGAGGGCGGGTCCGAGTCCGAAGAAGTGCATGGCAATGGCGAGGGCAATCACGCCGCCCAGGGCGATGGCGAAGAGAAGCTTTGAGCCGGTCAGCATAGGGACAGAGCCTACCAGTGACCAGCTGAACCGAACGTGAAGGCGTCATTCAGGTGTCGTTCAGCGGCAAAGCAGGCACAATTGCAGCGTGCGCATCCTGGTGGCGGAGGACGAAGCCGCCTTGTCGGAACAACTTGCAGCCGCCTTGGGCACGGCTGGTTACGCCGTGGACTGTGCCGTTGATGGCGAGCGCGCCGACTTTCTGGGACGAACCGAAGGGTACGACGCCGTGGTGCTCGACCTCGGCCTTCCCAAGGTCGATGGCCTGACCCTGTTGCGCCGCTGGCGTGAGTCGGGCATCGGCACCCCGGTGCTGGTGCTGACAGCTCGCGGCAGCTGGCACGAGAAGGTCCTGGGCATCGACGGCGGAGCCGACGACTACATGGCCAAGCCGTTCGAAATCGAGGAGGTGCTGGCGCGCCTGCGGGCGCTGATTCGCCGCGCCAGCGGCCAGGTGACACCCGCGATCACGATCGGCGCCCTGGTACTCGATCCGCGCAGTGCGCGCGTCTCGCTGGCCGGCGTGCCCGTTAAGCTCACCAGCCACGAGTTTCGCGTGCTGTCCTATCTCATGCACCACCGCGGCAGGATCGTCTCGCAGGGCGAACTGACCGAGCATATCTATTCACAGGGATTCGACCGCGATTCGAACACGGTGGAAGTGTTCGTGGCGCGGCTGCGGCGCAAGTTGGGCGGTTCGCTGATTGCGACGGTGCGCGGCATGGGCTACCGCATTGAGGAACCGGCATGAGGCGGCTGTTGTCGTTGCGGGCGCGGATTCTGATCGGCGCGGCGTTGTGGACCGCTGGACTGTTCACGCTGGCGGGGTTGGTACTGACGCAGGCAATGTTCCGCCATCCCAACGCGCCGGGAGTGTTTCACGACCTCTTCTTGAACGTCTGGCCCTTGTCGATCGTGGCAGCAGTGTGCCTGGTGGCGGGGCTGTCCCAGATCAGGCGCGGGCTGACGCCGTTTGATGAACTGCGCGTTCGTCTCGGGGGCGTGCGCGAAGGCCGAGACAAGCGACTGGAAGGCGCCTACCCTGCTGAGGTTCAACCGCTGGTGGCTGACCTGAACGGGCTGTTACAGGACCGCGAGCAGCGGGTCACGCGGGCGCTGACCAAGGCCGGCGACCTGGCGCATGGACTCAAGACACCGCTTGCGGTGTTGAACCGCGAAGCGGAGCGAGCGCGGGCGGCAGGGCAGAATGAGCTGGCAACGGCCATTACACGGCAGGTCGAACGCATGGGCCGGCAGGTGGACTATCACCTCGCCCAGGCGCGCGCCTCGGCGTCGGGCGGCAACCCCGGTATCCGCTGCCACGTGCTGACCTCGGCTGATGGGCTGGCCCGCACCATGCACACGCTGCACGCCGATCGCGGGATCAACGTGAAGATCGACGTGTCGCCCGAACACTTCGTACGGGGCCTGCGTGAGGATCTTGATGAGATGCTCGGCAACCTGGTTGACAACGCGTGCAAGTGGGCGCAGTCGCGGGTGAGCGTCACCTCAATCCTCGAGGCGTCACGGGTGACCATTCTCGTGGACGACGATGGCGCCGGACTGGATCCATCGCTGCGGGAAACGGCGTTACGCCGAGGTGTGAGAGTGGATGAGGCGGCGCCCGGCTCGGGTCTGGGTCTGGCGATCGTCCGCGATCTGGCCGAACTGTATGACGGTTCGATCTCGCTGCACTCCTCCCCGATGGGTGGTGTCCGCGCGCGCCTCGAGCTGCCGCGAGCTTGAGAGATGACCGCAGATCGGGAGATCAGAAGTTAAGGAATCAGAATTACTCCTTTGCTGAGCCCCTATAATCCCCAGAGGGGAAACCATGAGACTTGTCCGAGTGCTTTCTGTTGCGATCCTGCTTGCCGGCGCGGCGCCGATCTTGACCGACGCGCATTTCAAGCTGCTTGAGCCGGCATCCAGGCTGGTGGAAGATCAGCGTGGCGACCCGCAGAAGCTCGGGCCGTGCGGCGGCACGTCGGCCAACCCCGGCACCCCGAGCGGCATCGTCAACGCCGCCCAGGGCGGTTCGAAGCTTCACATCAAGTTGCAGGAAACGATCTACCACCCGGGCTTCTACCGCGTGGCGCTGGCGGTGAAGTCGGTGGACGAGCTGCCGCCGGACCCGGTGGCGATCACGCGCGAGACAGCGAAGGGTCCGTGGTCGATATCCGGCGCGATCCAGAGCAACCCGCAAATGCCGGTGCTTGCCGACGGCCTGTTCTCACACCGCACCCGGCCGGCCGCTGGAACGCAGCTGCCGCCCTTCGAGACCGACGTCGATCTGCCCAACATCAACTGCGAGAAGTGCACGGTGCAGATCGTGCAGTTCATGGAAGACCACGGCTACAACAAAGATGGCGGTTACACCTACCACCACTGCGCCGATGTGAAGATCACGGCCGATCCGGCCAAGCCGATCGACAAGGGCTGGCCGGGTCAGTAGCTACTGCGCCGGCTTCGGCGCCTTGCCGAACACTTCGACGATGGTCGCGGTCATGGTGCCGGTGTTCGTGAACGTATGCATCACGCCGCCCTTCAGGTCGACGACATCACCGGCCTTGACCTCAACCGGCGGCTGACCCTCGATGGTCAACACCAGTTGGCCGGTCAGCAGCGTGAAGACGTGATAGGTCGCCTCGGCGTGATTGTGCATCCGGCGAACGGCGCCCGGCTCGGCCCAATCGCGCAGTACCCGAAACTCGGGTCGATCCATCACCACCATCGATGAGATGCCGGGATCGCCAGCCACCGCCCGGCCCTTCTCGGGCCCGCCGATGGCCTGCGCCGCCAATGCGGACGAGACCGAACTGCCTGGCAGTGAAACAGCCAGCATGAATCCTGCCGCCACCATGAATCGCCTGATGCCCATGCGCCCTATACTACCGTCGGGCATGGGCGCGCGGTTCATTTTCGGTGTGGGGTTCTGGCTGGCCGTGCACGCCGGTGTGCTCGCGCAGGCACCAGCGCGGACGCCGGACATTCACTTCAATCCCACCCGCCACGCCATTGCCGACGCCATGCTGCAACTGGCCGCGGTCACCGCCGAAGACGTGGTCTTCGACCTGGGGTCGGGCGACGGTCGCATCCCGATCATTGCCGCCCAGAAATATGGCGCCCGTGGCGTGGGTGTGGAAATCGACCCGCGGCTGGTCAACCAGTCGTGGGGTAATGCCAACGACGCCGAAGTCGCCAATCGCGTGAGCTTCCGGGTTGGCGATCTGTTCGAAACCGACCTCGCCGGCGCCACCGTCGTCACCATGTACCTGTCACCCAGCATCATGAAGCGGCTGATGCCGAGGCTGAGAACCCTCCCACCGGGGACTCGAATCGTCTCGCACCAGTTCGACATGCCCGGCTGGCCACCCGATGAACGGCGCAAGGTGGACGAGGCTGAGATCTTCTTGTGGAGAATTCCGAAATGACAACCGCCGCGCGCGTGCTCGAGATTCGAGGCACGATCGAGACCCTTTACCCGGATGTGCTGACACCGGCCGCGATCGCCGCTCTGGAACATCTCGCCCATTTCGATCGGCGGCGCCGGACGCTGATGGCGGCGCGAATCGCCCGCCGGCGGGAGCGGGCTGCACAACGCCAACCGATCGACTTTCTCGCCGCTGATGCGCTGATTGCCGGCACCGGCATCCTGGTCGGCGACGCCAGGGACGGACGATTCACCGGCGGCGAAATCCCCGATGACTTGCGCCGCCAGTGGATTCAGGGCACCGGCCCGGCCGCTCGTCCGAATGCGCCGACCGCCACCAGCATCCGCAACGTCGCCTACGCGCTCCTGTCTGGCGCCGACGGCTGGATGTTCGACGGCGAGGATGCACTCGGCCAGGTGTCGACCATGTCGCTCGACAACCAGCGAAACCTGAAGCTGGCCATCCACGACGACCCGGTGTTCCTGCAGGTGGCCGAACAGGTGGCCGCCGAGATGAACCTGTGGGCCGAGGGCTTCTTCAAGCGGCCGATCATCAGCGACTGGCGGCAGCAGCTCCGTTTCACTACCAGGATCTTTCGCGCGCGCGGATTGCATCTTGACGACCGGCAGATTCGCCTGGCCACCGGCGAAGGCTTCTCCGCGTCGATTGTCGACGCCACTCTCTACGTCGTGAACAACTACCAGCGGCTCGGCAGCCACGGTGCGTCAGTGGTGCTCTACCTGCCGAAGATCCAGACCGCCGAGGAAGCAGCGCTCTGGAACGACATACTTGACGCGCTCGAGTCGCATCTTGGCCTCACGGCCGGCACCATCAAGGCCTACGTGCTGGTGGAACAGGTCGAGGCCTGCTTCCAGTTGATGGAGATTCGCGCCGCGCTGGGCCGCCACTTTGTTGGCTTCAACACCGGCCGCTGGGACTACATCAACAGCGTCTCTGATGCGATGGCGTGGGACGGCGCCTTCGTCAATCCCAACATCGACGCCATCACCATGACCTACGGCTACATGCGCCACTACGAAGATCGGGTCCGCCGGGCGGTGAACACGCCCGATCGCGATGGCCGCTTTGCGCTGTGGCAAGGCGGCATGGAGCCGAACATTCCGGTCGGGTCGGCGGCCGGCGTTGCCGCCGGCATGAAGCGCGCGCTTGCCGGAGCGGAGCGGGAACAACGTGAGGGCGCCAGTGGCAAATGGGTGGCTCACTGGAAGATGGTGCATATCGTGCGGCCCGTCTGGGAACGCGCAGGCGAGGCCAACCAACTGGGCCGGGCGTTCCCGCGGCTCAGCTATTCGAATGAAGACGCCGCCGGGCTGACCCAACTCGAACCGGCGCCGCGGACGGTTCGCGGCGCCCGCGACCTGATCAGCGTGGCCATCCAATACGGCAATGCCTTCGGCCAGGGCCTGCAGGCCGCCGCCCTGAAGCCGGCCGACTTCTTCGGCAACGACGATGTGCTCTATCTGATGGAGGACATGGCGACCGGCGAGATCCGGCTGAGCATCTTGTGGGAGTGGCTGCACAAGGGTGCCACGTTGACCGAGGACGGCGACGGCGTTCGCGCGGGTGATAGGTTCTCGCGTGAACTGTGCACGCGGTTGCTTGCCGAGGAGTATGAGAAGTTGCTGAACGCGGCCGATCGCGACGTCTACGAAATGTCGAAGACCACGACCCTGCCGATTGCCAGGGAGATCGTCGCCACCTACGTCATGGACGAGCTCAAGTTGCCGTGGTACATAGACCTGTTGAACATTAACCTGGGCAACCATGACCTGGGCGAAGCGAAACGGCGGATTCAGTTGCTTGCCGACGCTTTTCGCGCCGACGGGACGAGGATCACCCAGAACCTGGACTTCGGCCGGGGCTAGGACAGCCGCAGATTGCGTTTCGGACCGGACCAGCCGCAGCTTAAAGGCGGACCGGGCGGCCGTCGAACAGTCGAAGCGTAAACAACAGAAACTGAGGACCTCCGATGGGCCGCACATTGCCTCTTACAGTCGCGCTCGTGATGGTTGGTTGTGTGGGGCACATCCTCGCGCAGCAACCGGCAGCCCCGCGTCCCGTGCCGACCAGCGCGTGGGCCTCGAAGCCGGCGAAGACGCCGGATTATGTACCGCCGCAGAAGCCGTGGGTCAAGCTGTCGGACCTGAAGGCCAGGCACAAAGGCCAGGCCGACTGGCGCGAACTCCTGGTGGACGACGGGCGATTGACGGCGGAGTATTTCTCGGCCGCGCCGGGAACCAAAGTCGAGCCGCGGTTTCATCCTGACACGCGCGAGTGGTTTGCGGTGGTCGAGGGGGAAGTGCGGGTTGAGATTGAGGGCCAGGCGCCAATCACGGCCACGCGTGGATCGCTCGTCAACATTCCGCGCCAGACGATCTACTCGATTGAGACGGTTGGCACCACGCCGAGCCTGAGGTTCGTCGTGAATGTGGCTCGAGCGAAGACGTTGTTCCCGCAGGATGGTCCGCCGCCGGCAGCGCCGGGCCCCGGCACGTCGTGGGTGCCGGTGACGATCAATCGGACGCCGGCGCGATACGACGAGTTCAACCAGCCGCACCTCAACATTCACGAGGCCGCCGCGAAGAACGAGAAGTATTCGGGTGGACGATTCGTTCGCGACGACAAATCCGAGATGCTGGTGCTCTACGGTCACGAGAAGAACCTGCCGCCGCTGGATCCGCTGGACAAGGGCCACTTCCACGCCGAGAGCGCCGAGTTCTGGCTGGTGTTCACGGGGAAGATTCGCTACGCCTTTGAAGGTCAGCAACCATTCATTGCCAGCGAGGGCGACGTCGTCTACGTGCCGGCCAACACCTGGCATGCCACTCGATACACGGGACCGGATCCGTCGTGCCGCCTTTCGATCACTGAGTACGTGGGTAATGCATTATTGCTTGAGCCGCGCAAGCCACCTTTCAACTGAACTGACCACCGTTGGTGGCCGGTTCGCTCAAGGCCGGTAACTGACTAGCGATCGTTCAGCCTGATCGACCGGACGATGCGGTCGAATGCGGCCTCGTACGAGCCGAGTTCGCGGCCGGGCGCCACTGCCAGGTGGTAAAACAGGTCGCCGTCGGCCAGGAGCGTCGTGTAGACGTCGATGTGCTCGGGTCCGCCCAGTACCGATCGGCCTTCGAGCGGCGTGAGGATAGCGGCACGCCCGGAGATTCGCACGTTGCGTTGCGCGCCGACCACGCCCATCTCCCGGTTACTCTGGATGATGCCGTCGATGAAGGCCTGGGTGGCCTGCCGCAGGTCGCGTGATGCGGCGCGCGCGACGCCCAGCTCCACGCCGTGCGTCATCACGTCCTGCCCATTTGAGGGCCCGTAGGCGTTCTGGGGCACGTACTTTACGGAACTGTTGGAGGCGAGCGCGGTCCAATTGGCGGGCACGCTCAGTTGAAACAGTTGGCCGCCTCGCACCGTTCGGTACTGGGTTGAGGGCGGCGGCACGGCGTCGCCGACGCGGCCGACCGATACCGGCGCACGGTTGCCTGCTCCGCCGGCGCGTTCGACGTCGGCCATCGTCCGGGCCGGCGGGAGCGAGGCGAGCCGTGCCCGTGCTTGCGCGAATCCGGCGTCGTCGGGTCGCGGCGCAATCTTCAGTTGCGATGCTTCCTGGTTGATGTACTCGGTGCGGTTGCCAGGGTTGGGGTGGCTGCTGAGCCACTGGGGCGGGGTCGATCCACCTTGCTTCTGGATGGTTTCGAACATCCGCGCCAGGTCGCGCGGGTCGTAACCAGCCTGCGCCATGATCTGAGCGCCGAGCAGGTCGGCCTGTTTCTCGTAGTCGCGGCTGTACTTCATGAGCCAGGTGCCGAGGCCGAACTGCGATCCCTGGGAGATGACTTCGCCCCACCCGCCGCCGATCACTGCTCCGGCAATGGCGCCGGCGAGGGCGCCGAGCTGGAAGCCCTGCGCCTTGGTGGCGTTGGCCGTGCCATGGCGCAGCAGCACATGCGCCAGTTCGTGCGCCATCACTCCGGCGACCTCACCTTCGCCGGCCGCGGCTTCAATCATTCCCCGGTTGACGAACATGGGCCCGCCGGGCAGGGCAAAGGCGTTGATGTCCTTCAGGTTGACCGGCGTGAACGAGTACTCGAATTGCGGTCTGTCGAGGGCCGGGGGAGCCGTGGCGACCAGGCGCTTGCCGAGGCGGTCGAGGTAGTCCTCGATTCGGTCGTCGGTGATGAGCGGATACTGTTGCCGGACCTCAGCCGCGGCCTCTCGCCCAATCTGCACATCCTGCTCGATCGTGTATTTATTCTTGGGCGGGGTGACCTTGGTCTGTGCCACCGCGGTCGTGGCCACCAGGGCGAACACCACGGCCAGCCGGCTGAGCAGTCTCATTTTCGTCTCCATTGTCCGGTTCGTATTTCAAGAACCGCGCCGACTTTCCAGACCCGAAACGGCCTCTTCAGGAACCGATCCAGCCCAAGTGGGGCAGCCAGCCGTCCATAAACGGTAAGACGATGTTACCGAAAAGTGGTTTCAGGAAGGCAGGAAGGGCACGATACTTGCTTTAGGCAAGGCGTGGATCAACATTATCGCGCTGGAGAGAGAACGATGAAGACAATCATGGGCGTAATCGCTGCCGTGACGCTGGCCGGGGCCATCGCTTCCGCGCAGTCGGCGCCGGACATGACCACTCTGGAACAAAAGTTTCAGGACGTCCAGGCCGCCCAGGCCCGTAGTAACGACACCATGTTCGCCGATGAGGTCGCCGAGATTCGCGACGACCTCGCCTACCTGCGCGTGAAGGCGCGTCGTGGTGAGACCGTCTCGACCCGCGAGCGGCGCGAGTTGGGCGACCGCATCGACCGGCTGGCCACCAGGCTCCAGAGCCGCATTACCGCTGCCCGCGAGCGGTCGACGAGCAGCGCCGATCGCATGTTGGCCGCCGGCAGCGAGCTCGACGTGCGGCTGCGAACGCGCCTCTATTCCGACACCGCGAAGGTCGAGGACCGCGTGGAAGCGACCACCGTGATTGACCTGTACCGCGGCGACGAATTGCTGGTGCCGGCTGGTTCACTGATGACTGGATACGTGTCGTCGGTCGATCGGGCGAGCCGCACCGATCGCAAGGGCAGTCTGACCGTTCAATTCACCAAGTTCACCGTCAACGGCCGCACCCGCGATGTCCGCGCCCACGTGAAGCAGGTGCTCGAGAGTGAAGGGATCAAGGGCGAGGCCGGACGAATCGGCGCCGGCGCCGGTGTTGGTGCGATTCTCGGCGGCATTCTCGGCGGCGTGAAGGGGGCCATTGCCGGCATCCTGATTGGCGGCGGCGGCGTAATCGCGGCCACCGAGGGCAAGGACGTCGACTTGCCGGTCGGCACGGTCCTGCGGGTGCAGTTCGAAGAGGCCGTGCCGCTGGGCAACTAGCGGCCGGGCGGCCGCGGCCGATCGCCGGTCACACGCTGAGGTAAGATTGCGGACCGGGCACCTTCCTTTCGCCCGTGGAGAATCAGGCATGAACCATCAGTTGATCGCGGCAACCGTGACCCTGGCCGTGGCGGGCGCGGTGAGCGTGGCCGCCGCGCAGGGCGTCGATCCGCGCCCTCCCAATAACCCCCAGCAGACGCCTGCCGCCGCCGGCCAGACCGATGCGCCGGCTGTGAAGTCGACCGTCGCCTTTGATGTGGTGACGGTGGCCGAAGGCCTGGTCAACCCGTGGAGCCTTGCGTTCCTGCCGAACGGCAAGATGCTGGTGACCGAGCGTCCCGGCCGGCTCCGCGTGCTCGGTGCCGACGGCACGCTGTCGGCTCCGGTCGCGGGCCTGCCTCCGGTCGACGCGCGCGGCCAGGGCGGCTTGCTGGACGTGGCTCTCGACCCGGCGTTTGCGAAGAACAACCTGATCTACTGGAGCTATGCCGAGCCGAAAGTGGGCGAGGCCGGTGTCAACAACACGGCGGTGGCCCGCGGCCGGTTTGTCGACGATGGGGCTGCGCCGCGGGTGGACGACATGCAGGTGATCTATCACCAGCGGCCGTCACTCAACTCGCCGTTGCATTTTGGCAGCCGCCTGGTCTTCGGCCGTGACGGCACCTTGTTTGTGACCCAGGGCGACCGCTCGATCACCGAGGGCCGGATGCAGGCGCAGACGCTGTCGAGCGGCCTCGGCAAGATCGTCCGCATCAACACCGATGGATCGATTCCGAAGGACAACCCGTTTGTCGGCAAGGACGGCGTGTTGCCGGAGATCTGGTCGTTCGGTCACCGCAACATCCAGTCGGCGGCGCTGCACCCCACGACCGGTGAACTGTGGGAAGTGGAACATGGCACTCGTGGCGGCGACGAGATCAACATCGCCCGCAAGGGCAAGGACTACGGCTGGCCGACCATTGCCTACGGCATCGAGTACCGCGGCGGTCCCATCACCGGCGGCATCACGCAGCAGGCCGGCATGGAGCAGCCGCTGTATTTCTGGGATCCGATCATTGGTCCGAGCGGCATGACCTTCTACACCGGCTCGTTGTTCCCGGCCTGGAAGGGCAACCTGTTTGTTGGCGGCCACGGGACCAACGACCTGGTCCGGCTGGTTCTTGACGGCGACAAGGTGATTGGCGAGGAGCGGCTGCTGACCGATCTGCAGCCGAAGCCGGAGCGCATTCGCGACGTGCGCACCGGTCCTGACGGCGCGATCTATGTCGTAACCGACAGCAACAGCGCCCGCATCCTCAAGCTCGTCCCCAAGAAGAGCTAGGCGGGATCATCGCTTTCCGGTGTCCACCCTCCCCTTGAGGGTGGCGCCTTCTTCCATCACGAAGGTCGGCGCGTTGACGTCGCCTTCGACCGTGGCGGTGGCCTTCAGTTCCACTCGCGCCGCGCCCATGACATTGCCCACCACCTTGCCGCTGACGGTGACGACCTTGGCGGCCAGGTCGGCGACCACGGCCGCGCCGGATCCGATGGTGAGGCTGTGATCGCCCAGCTCGATCGTGCCCTCCACCTGCCCGTCGATCACCAGATCTCCTGAAGAGACCACATCACCCCGCACGAGGATCGAGCCGCTGATCCAGGATGCCCGTCGCCGTTCTTCCATTCGTCCCTCCCGTCGGTCTGCCGTGTCCCTGATGGTATGTCATCAACCTCCGCCCGTCCGGCCGTCTTCGCCCCGCAGTTGACAGGAAGCAATTAAATGAACGACCATTAATTTCTTATGGCCCGCCCCAAGAACGCCGACGGACAACGCACCCGCCAGGCGATCCTGGACGCGGCGCTCGACCTGTTCGCCGACAAGGGCTACTTCGGCACCAGCCTGCGCGACGTCGCCACCGTCGTCGGCGTGCGCGAAAGCGCGCTTTACAACTATTTCGCCGGCAAGGAAGCGCTCTTTGGCGCGCTCCTGGAGGCCCACGACGCCACCAAGTCGGAACGGCTCACCGCCATTGCCGAGGGCCCGATTCCCGATGGTCGCGCCGTCCTCGAGAAGCTGGCGGTCGCCACTCTCAAGGGCTTCACCGAGCCCAGTGAGCAGAAGCTGTTCCGCATCCTGATGTCGGACGGGATCCGGCTGGCCAGGAGCGGCCGCATCAACCTCTACGAGCGCATGGCCAGCGGCCGCGAACGGCTGCAGGACATCCTGCAGCGCCTGATCCGCGATGGCTGGCTGCGTCCGGCCGACCCGTTCGTTCTCGGCACGGCCTTCATGAGCCCGTTGATCGTGTGGCGGCAATTGCACGCGATCGACGCCGGCCTGCCCATGATCAAGCACCCGCGCCAGTTTGCCCGCCAGCATGTCGGGCTGTTTCTCGAGGGCGCCGCGGCGCCCGCCACCCCCGCGCGCCGGGCCAGGCCCGCGCGCTCATCCAAGCCAGCACCAGGAGCCCGATCGTGACTCGCCCAATTCTCGCTATTTGCCTGCTCGCCGCTGCCTTGTCGGCGGCCTGTGACCGCGCCGGCGCGGACTCGGCATCGCCCGAGGCGGCAGCCGTGGCGGTGTCGCTTGCCGAGGTCGTGGAACAGCCCATCAAACGGTTCATCCGCGTGAGCGGCACGCTCACCGCCGAGGAAGAAGCCGCCGTGGCCGCTGAAGTTGGCGGCCGCGTGGTCGCAACGCCGATCGAGCGAGGCAGTCGCGTGGCGGCCGGCGATGGGCTGGTGAAGCTGCTGGCCGACGAGGGCGAAGCGCAGGCGGCCGAAGCGCAGGCCAACGCCGCGCAGATCGAGGCGCGGCTCGGCATCGCCAACGGCACGGAGTTCGCCGTCGAGCGGGTGCCCGAAGTGGCCAACGCGCGGGCCGGCGTGCAATTGCAGCGCAGCGAGTTCGAGCGGGCCAAGATGCTGCACGAGAAGAAGCTCCTCTCGCAGGCCGAGTTCGACCAGCGCAGCGCCCAGACGGATGCGGCCCAACGCCAGTACGACATGGCCCGCAACACCGCGGCGCAGCAGTATCAATCCCTGCTGGCGGCGCGCGCGCGCGTCACGCTGGCGCAGAAGGCGCTGGCCGACACCACCGTACGGGCGCCTTTCACCGGGGTGGTCGGCGAGCGCTTTGTCTCGGTCGGCGACTATGTGACGCGGGGCACCAAGGTGGCCACGGTGATGCGCGTTGATCCGTTGCGCGTGGAGCTCACGATTCCGGAGCAGTTTGTCTCGGTGGTGGCCGAAGGCCGGGCTGTCACCTTCAAGGTCGATGCCTACCAGGGCGAAACGTTTGCAGGTACGGTTCGCTACGTCTCACCATCGGTGAAGGCCGACACCCGCGCCCTTACGCTCGAAGCGGAGGTGCCCAATCCCGCCCGGCGGCTCAAGCCCGGGTTCTTCGCGACCGCCGAGATCGAGCAGGCAGCGATGGTGCCCGGCCTGCTGGTTCCGGCCACGGCCGTGCGCACGGTCGCCGGCACCGCCCGTGTGTTTGTCGTCGCCGGTGATCGCGCCGAAGAGCGCGTAGTCACGGTCGGCCAAAACGTCGGCGACCTCGTTGAGATCACCAGTGGCATCAAGGCCGGCGAGCGCGTGGTGGCCCGGGACCTGGACCGGCTGGTCGACGGCATTCGCGTTGCGGTGAGGTGACCCATGCAGTGGCTGGCAGAAATCTGCGTCCGGCGCCCGGTCTTTGCCTGGGTTCTGGTCCTCTCGCTGAGCGTGGTGGGCCTGTTCGCCTTCGGGCGGCTGGGTGTCGACCGTTTTCCGAACGTCGATATTCCCACCATCTCTGTCACCACCCGGCTGCCTGGCGCCGCGCCTGAGCAGATTGAGACCGAAGTCACCGACAAAGTCGAAGAAGCCGTCAACACCATCAGCGGCATCGACACGCTGACCTCGACCTCGTCTGAAGGCATCTCGCAGGTGGTGGTCTCGTTCAAGCTCGAGAAGAACGCTGATATTGCCGCGCAGGAAGTGCGCGATCGCATTAACCGGGTCATTCCGCAATTGCCCAGGACCGCCCTGCAGCCGACGGTGGAGAAGCTCGACTTCACGGCGTCGCCGGTCATCACCCTGGCCGTGACCGCCGACAAGCCAGTCCGCGACATCACCGAGTTTGCCGACAAGATCCTGCGGCGCCGGCTCGAAAGCTCGGACGGGGTCGGCCAGGTGGTCGTGATCGGCGGGCGCAGCCGTCAGTTGAACCTGTGGCTCAATACCGCCCTGCTCCGCGCGCAACGGCTGTCGGTCAACGACGTCGCCCGCGCGCTGCAGTCGCAGAACGCCGACATCCCGGGCGGCCGCATGGATCAGGGCGCCCAGTCGGTGACCCTGCGGACGCGTGGACGCCTCGAATCGATCGATGCGTTCGGCGACGTGGTCTTGCGCGAAGTCGACGGCCACCCGATCCGGCTGCGCGACGTCGCGCGAATCGAGGACGGCATGGCCGAGCCTCGCACCCAGGCCAGCGTCAACGGCGAGGCTACCGTCCTGCTGCAGATCCGCAAGCAGTCTGGCACCAACACGGTCGAGGTCGCCAATAATGTCAAGCAGCGGCTGGCCGAGCTGCAGGGCACCCTGCCCGCCGGCTACCAACTGCGCATTGTCCGTGACGAGGCGCAATTCATCGAGGCGTCGATCGCCAGCGTGCAAGAGCACCTGATCGTCGGCTCGCTGCTGGCCGCGATTGTCGTGTTTCTGTTTCTCGGCAATGTCCGCTCGACGGTGATCGCCGCGATCTCGATTCCCACCTCGATCGTGGCCACGTTCTCGCTGGTCTGGTACATGGGATTCACGCTCAACATGCTGACCATGTTGGCGCTGACGCTGTCGGTCGGCATCGTGATCGACGATGCCATCGTGGTGCTGGAGAACATCTTCCGCTTCATCGAGGAAAAGGGCATGCCGCCCATGCAGGCGGCGGTGGAGGCCACCAGGGAGATTGGCCTGGCGGTCATGGCGACGACCTTTTCGCTGGTGGCGATCTTTGCCCCGGTCGGCTTCATGAGCGGCATGGTCGGCAAGTTCATGCAGAGCTTCGGCCTGACGATGGCCTTCGCCGTGATGGTGTCGTTGTTTGTCAGCTTCACGCTGACGCCGATGATGTCGGCCTACTGGCTCAAGCCGCCGCCCAAGGGCGCGCACGGCGATTCCAAGCACAACCGGCTCTTCGACCCGATCGATCGCGTCTACACGCGCATGCTCGAATGGGCCATGGTCCACCGCGGGCTGGTGGCCGTCGGCGCCGTGCTGGTGTTGCTGACGAGCGTGCCGCTCTTCCAGTTCACGGCCGTGAACTTCACGCCCGAAGACGACCAGTCCCAGTTCGACGTGACCATGCGTGCCCCGGAAGGCACCAGCCTGGCGTCGATGTCGCTGCTGGCCAATCGCGTGAGCACCGCCGTGCGGGCGATTCCCGAGGTCGAGTTCACGCTCGTCACGGTGGCCGGCGACTCGGCCGGCACCCTGAACACGGCGAGCATGCTGGTGCGCCTGCATCCGATCGAGGCGCGGTCGCGCGACCAGTTCGCCGTGATGGCCCAGGTCCGTAATGAGATTCTGCCGGTCTACGCCAAGGCCGGCATCCGCACGGCCGTGCAGCAAGGCGGCGGACCCGGCGGCGGCGGTGGCGGCATCCAGTTCATGGTGCAGGGGCCGGACCTCGAGCAGCTCGAGAAGTTCAGCGAGGCGCTGCGGACCAGGGCCCTGGCCATTCCCGGGCTTGTCGATGTCGACACGTCGTTGAACGCCGGCAAGCCGGAAGTGTCGGTCTATCTCGATCGGCCGAAGGCCGCCGACCTTGGCGTCTCGATAGCTGACGCCGCCGACGCGATCCGCCTGCTCGTCGCCGGCGACCAGGTGACCACTTTCAACGACGGCGGCGAACAGTACGAGGTCCATCTGCGCGCGGAAGAGGTCAATCGCAGTTCGACCGACGCCATCGCCGGGCTGCCGGTGCCGTCATCGCGGCTGGGTATTGTCAGCCTCGACAACATTGCCTCGTTTGCGAAGAGCGACTCGCCGGCCAGCATCAATCGCATGGGCCGTCAGCGCCAGGTGACGCTCAGCGCCAACCTGCTGCCGGGCACGTCGCAGGGAGCGGCGCAGGAGCAGATTGCCGCCGCCGCGGCGGAGCTGAACTTTGGCCCCGAGTACCGGGCCGACTTCGCAGGCCGCTCGCGCGAACTCAACCGCACGGCGACTGCGTTTCTGACCGCGATCGCGCTGTCGTTCATCTTCATGTACCTCATCCTGGCCGCGCAGTTCGAATCGTGGCTGCACCCGGTGACGATCCTGCTGTCGCTGCCGCTGACGCTGCCGTTCGCGCTGTTGTCGCTCATCATCTTTCAGCAGTCGCTCAATATCTTCTCGGGTCTGGGCCTGCTGGTGCTGTTCGGCGTGGTCAAGAAGAACTCGATTCTGCAGATTGATCACGCCAACCAGCTGAAGGACGCCGGCATGAACACCCACGACGCGGTGGTGCAGGCCAGCCGCGACCGCCTGCGGCCGATTCTGATGACGACACTGGCGTTTGTGGCGGGCATGGTGCCGCTGGTCGTGTCGAATGGGGTCGGCGCAGCCACCAACCACGCCATCGGCTGGGTGGTGATCGGCGGCCAGACCATGGTGTTGCTGGTCACGCTGATCGTGACGCCGGTGGCCTATTCGCTGTTCGACCAGATGCAGGGCGCCGCGGTGATGTCGCGCGGCTGGGACTGGCTGCGCTCGAAACTGCCCGCACAGAATCCGGTGACACCGCTCTAAGGGTCGTCCCCGGGCCGGTGGCAGCAAGGGGCTACTCGTAGCGTAGCGCCTCGACTGGATCCATGGCCGCCGCCCGGCGGGCCGGCCAGTAGCCCGCCACCACGCCCACCAGCACCGAGGTCGTCAAACCGGCGACGACGGCCCAGAGCGGCGGGGCCGCCGGAAAAGTCGGGGCGAGCGCCGCGGCCAGCAGCCCCAGTGCCGAGGCCAGCGCGACACCGGCGGCGCCGCCCGCGCCCGATAACAGCGCCGCTTCGAACAGAAACTGCCGCAGCACATCCTGGCGGCGGGCACCGATCGCCAGCCGCACGCCAATCTCCCTGGTGCGCTCCGTCACGCTGATGACCATGACGTTGGCGATGCCGATGCCGCCAATGATCAGGCTGACCGCCGACAGCGCGATCGTGGCCAGGAAGATCTGGAAGCCCAGGCGGTCGAATTGCGCGATGATCTGGTCGGCCGTGTTCAAGGCGAAGTTGTCGGGTTCGCCGAGGGGAACGTTGCGCAAGAGGCGCAGAATCGTGGCGGCCTCGAGGCGCGCCTGGTCGCGCTGCCCTGGATACGCGCGTATGTAGAGGACCGTGTTCTCGGCGTCGGGAAACTTCTGCCGCGCGGTGTTGACCGGGATCGCGACCACGGTGTCGTTGCGATTCTCGCCGAAGAAGGTTCCCTTGCGCGGTTGCAGTTCGCCGACGACGTAGTAGCGGTCGCCGCCCAGCAGGAACGATTGCCCGACTGACGTCCGTTGACCAAACAGCGCGCGGGCAATGCTGGCGCCGAGCACCGCCACCTGCGCGCGCGCCCGTTCCTCGTACTCGGTGAACGGCCGGCCGGCGGCAAACTCCGCGCCGACCACGTCGTAGAAATTTGCCGAGATGCCCTCGATCAACAGCGAGTCTGATTCGTTGCCGCCGGCACGGGCCGTGATCGCGCGCGTGCCCGTGACGGCCGGAACGATCAGTTCCACACCAACGTCGCGAATGGCCGGACCCAACTGGGCAATGCGGGGGGCAAACTCGGGGCGCAGCGGCGGCCGCTTTACGTCCTGCGTGGACCCGGCCGAGTACGGCTCGCCGTTGAAGTGAAAGGCGAAGATGTTCTCGGTGCCCAGCTCCCGGAATAGCAGGGCCACGCTGTTGCGCAGACCCACCAGGGTCGACGACACCAGCACGACGGTCACGATGCCTATCACCACGCCGACGATCGCCAGCGCCGAGCGGGCGGGCTGCGACCGAATGGACTCGACCGCCAGGGTCGACGCCTCGGTTAGTGCTCCGGTGACGGATTCGCTTGATCGTGCCATTGCCATCTATTCCACCCGCATCGCCGAAACCACGTCCATCCGCACCGCTCGCCGGGACGGGTACCAGCCCGCGATGATGCCGCTCGCCGCCGAGGCGCCCAGGCCCCACGCCAGCGTCGACAGCTGCACGGACAGCGGAATGTCCAGCGCCCGCGCCAGCACGCTCACCAGGGTCACGGCCGCCGCCGTGCCCACGCTGCCGCCGATCAGGGCGATGAGCACGGACTCGGCCAGGACTTCCAGCATGATCTGGCGTCGCGTGGCCCCGAGCGCCCGGCGCACCCCAATCTCCCGCGTTCGCTGCGTCACCGAGACGAGGATCGTGTTCGTGACGACGACGACCGCCGCAAACAGGGCCATGAGTGAGAGGGGCCCCGCCGCCGCGCCGATCCGGTCCGACAGGCTCGCCACGAAACCACGGGCGGCGTCGGGCGTCAGGATGTCGAACGTGTCGGCCGCGCCGGGCCCGAGCGCGCGCCGGGCCCGCAGCGAAATCCGCGCCCGGTCCTCGCCAACCACCGAGGGCAGTTCTCCGGTTGCCTTCGCAAAGATCTGCAGAGTCCTGGGAGCGCCGAAGGCGCGCTCAAAGGCGCGTAGCGGCAACCACACGTACTTGTCGAGCGAAGCACCGCCCGACTGGCCTTGCCGATCCTGGACGCCAATCACGGTGAAACGGCGGCCCGCGATCCGGATCGACCGGCCCAGCGGGTCGACGGCCGGGAACACCGCGTCCACGATCTCCGCCCCGATGACCACCACCTGCTCACCGCGACGGTCCTCGTCCTCGCGAAAGAACCGGCCGCGGCCGATGGTCAGGTCGCGCAGGTTGGCTAGCTGCCATGTCGTCCCGGTGATCGTGGCGTTCTCGATCTTGAATCCACCCGCGATCACGTCAGCCCGCGCCTGAGCGTTGGGCGCATATTCGACCAGGCCGCCCGCGTACTGCTCAAGAAACTTCGTCTCGGTCCGCCGGATGGGCGGGTTGCGCTGCAGTTGTTGCTGCAGTTCACGCCGGGAAACTTTGCCTGGCGAGGCCACTTGCGCGATGAGGAACGTGTCCGACCCAAAGGTGCGGGCGGTCGACTGCCGCGCGTAGATCGCGACCCCGTCGAGGGCCGATACCACCAGGACGATGGTGGCAACCGCAACGGCAATCGCCAATGCGCCCAGTGCGGCCCGCAGTGGGCTGCCAACCAGCGCGGCAGCGGCTTGCGCGATGGCCTCGAAGGCCATGCGCCAGTCGACAATCGCCGGTCGCCTCACGCGCACTCGCCGACTCGTCTAGACTGTACCCAGCACATGAGCAAACCTCGCCTTTTGATGGCCGGCACGGCCATCGTGATGATTGCTGCGGTCGTGTTTGCGACCCGCGGTTCCACCGAAGCCCCTGCAGCGGACGTCGTGGCGGTGACCCGCACTCCCATCTTGCAGTCGTTCGTGACCGCTTCGGGAGAAATTGTGGCCACGCGGTTTGCCGACATCGGGTCGGCGTCGATGGGCCGGCTCGTTTCGCTGAGTGTCCGGGAGGGAGACCGCGTCCGGGCCGGACAGACGCTTGCGCGCATCGACCCGGTGCAGGCGGCCAGTGCCGCCGACGCCGCGGCGGCCGGCCTGCGCGCACTCGAGGCTGATGTCCAGGGCGCCGCCAGCCAGGTTCGGGCCAGTCAGGCCGAACTGGCGGCGGCGACGGCCCGGGCCAACGACGCGGACACATCGCTGCGCCGCGCGCGCGAGCTGCGTCAGGCCGGACTGATTGCGCCCTCCGACTTCGACACCGCCGAAGCCACCGCCGAAGCGGCCCGCGCGCAGGAACGCGCCGCCGCCGCGGCCGTTCAGCGCCTGGAACAGGCGCAGGCATCGGCCGAGCGCCGGGTGGCGCAGGGGCGAGCCGAACTGGCACGCGCGCGTGACCAGGTATCCAAGACCGATATCACCGCGCCCATAGACGGAGTCGTCACGCGCCTCGATGTCGAAGAAGGTGAGATGGTCGTGATCGGCATTCAGAACCAGCCGGGCACCATCCTGATGACGATCTCCGACCTCAGTTCGATCAACGCCGAGGTCAAGGTTGCCGAGGCCGACGTGCTGCGCCTCTCGGTGGGCAATCCTGCCACCGCCACGCTCGAAGCCCTGCCCAGCGTCACTTTTACCGGCAATGTCGTCGAGATCGGCGCCAGCGCGCTGTCGACGATCGGCCCGCAGGCCGCCGCGCGCGAGTTCAGGGTGAAGGTCCGGCTCGAAGGGGACCTGGCGCGGCTGCGCCCGGGACTGACCTGTGATGCCGAAATCCTGATCGCATCGCGGAACAACGTCCTGACCGTGCCGCTCCAGTCGCTGGTCCAACGACCGTCGCCAGACGGCTCCCCGGCTACCGGGGTGTTCGTCGTGCGCGACGGGGTGGCCCGCTTTACGCCGGTCACGGCTGGCATCATCGGTGGGCTGACCGTCGAGGTCGAGGGCGTTGCCGAGGGGGCCTCGGTGATCGCGGGACCGTTCCAGGTGCTTCGTGAGCTCCAGGACGGCGCGCCGATCAAGGCGAAATAGGGCCGGCATCTATCCGGCCGTGACGACGACCGCGCCGCACGCTCGACCGCCGCTGCGCCGATAGGCGTGCGGCTGGTTTGCGTCGAAGTAGATCGAGTCGCCGGTGGCCAGCACATGCTCCACGTCGTCGACGTGGACGCTCAACTGGCCGGTCACGACGTAGATGAACTCGACGCCGGTGTGGACATGGGGCCGCAGGCGATCGGGCGTCACCGGGAGGAACTCGGCGTAGTACGAGCTGAACCGCCGCTCGGTGGCCGGAAAATCCAGCGACTCAAAACGATAGGCCGGCGCGCGCGCGCCGGCTTGGTCTGGGAGCCGCACGCGATCGGACTTGCGGACGATGGCGATCAGCGGCTTCTCGCGAGTGCCGGCAAAAAAGAAATCGAGACCGACGCTGAACACGAGCGCGATGCGCAACAGCGTCGGCAGGGTTGGAAACAGCCGGCCGCGCTCGATCTTCGACAACAGCGCGGCGGACAGGCCCGTGTGCTTGCCGAGCTCGACCAGGCCCATCGACCGCTTCAGTCGGAGCTTCCGAATCTTCTCGCCAATCCCGTAATCGCCCAGGCCCGATTCGATCGTCGCCGACAGCATTCCCAGCTCCTTTTTTCCTGACACGAACATTTCGCGCGCGTTCTGTCGTGTCGCTCACACGACTTTGGGCGTCGGAACGGATTTTACTGTTAATCAAGTCAGTTTGCACTACATTCAATTGATGGCATCGAATTCACGGCGCCATGCACAGTCACTGACCAGAGTTAAAGGGATCACATCATGCGAAAACTACTCGCCATTGGAACCATCACCGCGCTCACACTGACGCTTACGACCGCCGTCGCCTCGGCGCAGCAGTCCGACATGAAGGGCGGCAAGGACATCGTCGCCACCGCCGTGGCGGCCGGCTCGTTCAAGACGCTCGCGGCGGCGCTGACGGCGGCCGGCCTCGTGCCGACGCTCCAGGGTGCGGGCCCGTTCACGGTGTTCGCGCCGACCGACGAGGCGTTTGCCAAGCTGCCCAAGGGCACGGTCGAGGACCTGCTCAAGCCCGAGAACAAGGCGAAGCTGACGCGCATCCTGACCTACCATGTGGTGTCGGGCAAGGTCATGGCGGCCGACGTGGTGAAGCTGAAGTCGGCCAAGGCCGTCAGCGGTGACATGATCACCATCAAGGTCGTGGACAAGACCGTGATGATCGACGGGGCGAAGGTGACCACGGCCGACATCGCCGCCAGCAACGGCGTCATTCACGTGATCGACAGCGTCATTCTGCCGAAGAACTAGGGCGACCGACGTGCAAGCAAGGTGCGGTTCGCCGGGCACGACCGGTGGGACCGCACCGGAGGCCCTGATGATCACAGTGGTAGTCAACGATCGGATGCAGCGCGGTTATACCTACAGCCGCACCGAACCGATTGGCCGCAACTTCGATCCTTTGTTTAAGCCCGAGCTCACGCCGGCGCAGATGCTCCGGCTTGGCGTGTTTGGCGGCAAGTACATGACCGACTGCCGGGATGAGTTCCCGGCCCGCTGGTTCGCCGGAGCGAAGCTGTGCGCCCATCAGCACGACGCGCGCCTGAACTTCTTTGGCGTGAACGCATCACAGTCGCTCGCCACCTGGCGCCGCAATGGCTGGATCAACTCGCACGATCCGCGCGGCTGGTTCCAGTGGTACTGCCGGTACTACATGGGGCGGCGCGGCCGTGACGATGCCCGGCAGATCAAGCGCTGGCGCGCGATTGCCCGGCATGCCGCGGCGGTTCGCAAGAACTGCGAACCGGGCGACCTCGACTGCCGGCGGCGGCAGCGGCAAGCGCTGCTGCACTGGGCGTACGATAGTCGCAAGCTGTGAGGACATTCAGATGCCAATGACCGTAATCGCCGGAACCTATGCGCTGATGACCGCGGTCTTCTTCGCCATCGACCTGGTGTGGCTTGGGATCGTTGCCCGGCCGTTCTATCAGACGCATCTCGGTCCCTTGCTGCGACCCGACGTACGGTGGGGACCGGCCATCTTGTTTTACCTGCTGTTCATTACCGGGATCCTGGTGTTTGCCGTATTGCCGGCGGTCGAACGGGCATCGCTGTGGCGGGCCGTGGCGCTCGGGGCTTTCTTCGGCTTTGTGGCCTACGCCACTTACGATCTGACCAGCCTCGCGCTGGTAAAAGGGTTCCCCGACATCGTCGCGGTCGTGGACATGGCGTGGGGTACGGTGCTAACGGCCACGGTCGCGGCTGCGGGCTACGCCGCCGCGCGGTGGCTCTCGGGGCACTGAAGCGTCCGCGACTGCGCGTCGCGCGCATTTCCGCCGCTTACGTTTTTTGGAACGCCCGCAGCGTGACGGCGTGGCGGTAGGCGAACAGACGCCTCAGCTTTCGTTGCATGATCGGCCCGCCAAGCAGCGCGCCGATTGATCCAAACGGCAGTTCATAGCGAATCGTGTCGTCCAGCACACACGCGTCCGGGCCTTCCGGAATCATCCGGTGCACGTGCGTCCAGGAGCGGAACGGGCCGGCGATCTGCTGATCGCTGAAGGAGCGGCCGTACTGGTAGTCGGCGTGCCGCAAGTCCCAGCGCACCGCAAACGGGCCGGGTCCGATGCGAAGCGACACCAGGGCGCCGTCGCGAATCCCGCCTTCGTGCCGGATCACGCGCACGCGCTCCCACGGGGGTGTCAGCTGCTCGAAGGCCCCTGGGGCCTCGTGCCAGTCGAACACCGCTTCGGCGGACGCGGGGATCACGCTGCGCGCAACGAAGGTGATACCGCGTGGTCCTGTCATCTCATGGCACCGAGCGATAGCGCGGAACGCCGGCTTCCGGCGCCTCCAGGCGGACGACGAGGGCGAAGACCGCGAGGGCCACGGCCCAGCCGACCGAGAGCCGGACCAGCCCGAGTGCGAGCGGCGGCAGCAGCGTAACCGCGCCGAGGCCTTCGCCCGCGAGAAACGCGATTGGGCCTCCAATGGCCCCAAACAGTGCCGCGCGCATCGGTCGCGCCATCACCGGGCGCAAACTAAAGCGAAAGGTCGTCGCCAATTGTGCCCACATCGCCACCAGCCATAGCGGAGGAAACCAGGCGGCCACCGTGCCCGACGTGAAGCGATAGGTGCCAGACTCGAGCTGTACCATCTCGAGGACCACGCCGGCCAGAACAGCCAGGCCCATGAGGCGCGCCTCCAACCAACGTTCGTTGGTCAGCGCCAGGTGTACGCCGAACAGGGCGACGGCGACCACGACCCCCGTCCCGGGGCGATTCCAGGCACCGCCGAGCACGCAGGCGAACCATCCAACCTGATAGAGCGCGTAGTTGATCAGAAGAGTGTTTCGCACACGATCACTGGGCACGCCGGGCGATCGCGCGCAGCATCCCCCTGAAAATCACCGCGTGAACGGGGAGCAAGGCATACCAGTACAGCAAGCCAAACAGCCCGACTGGTTCGAACACCGCGGTCTGATGGACGGAGGCGCCGCCACCCGCCGCCGGTGCCACCTCGAACTCGAGCCACGCGCGTCCCGGCAACTTCATTTCCGCGGCCAGCCGCAATCGTCGACCCGGCTCGTACTTCTCAACCCGCCAGAAGTCGAGAGCGTCGCCAATGGCGGGGGTGTCCGGGTCGCGGCGTCCCCGGCGCATTCCGACGCCGCCCACCAGCAAGTCGATGGCGCCCCTGATCCGCCACAGCCAGGTGCCGAAGTACCAGCCCCGTTGGCCGCCGATTCTCGCAATCGGCGCAAAGGCGCGATCGGCGTCGACACCTACATGCATCTGCCGGGCGTCGACCAGGCGGTTGCCGAACTTCGCTTCAAGGAAGGCGGTCGGCGCGCCGCCCGACGAGCGGGCATCGGACCACCGCGTCTGGGCGAAGGCGCGGTTTTCATAGCGGATGGCGCGATCGATGGCTTCACTAAGGCCCACCGGCCTGATGGGGAACACCGAGAGCGCTGCAGGATCGGTGACCACCGACCGGTTCTTCAACCCGGCGATCAGTTCCCGTCCCACCCGGGCGTAGATCGGTGTCACCAGCCCAAGCCAGAGGCTCGACAAGCGAGGAGTCAGCAGCGGAACGGAAATCATGGCGCGACCGAGCCCGCGCTGCCGCGCGTACTCGCGCATGAGGTCGCCGTAGCTGGCCTGATCGGCGCCGCCGATCTCGAACGTGCGGCTCCCGTGGTCCGGCAGATGGAGGCCGGCCACCAGGTAGGCGAGCAAGTCGTCGATCCCGATTGGCTGCGCCAGGGTGGACACCCACGTCGGGCAGATCATGATGGGCAGGCGCTCCACCAGCGCGCGAATCAGCTCGAACGAGAGGCTGCCCGATCCGACCACGACCGAGGCCCGGAATTCCACCACCGCCACCCCGCCCTCGCGCAGCGCCTCGCCGGTTTCGATGCGGCTCTTCAAGTGCTTGCTGAGCGCCCCTTCTTCTTCCGCGAGGCCGCCGAGGTAGATGATGCGCCCCACTCCCGCCTGTCGCGCGGCTTGCCCAAAGTTGCGGGCGGCAATACGGTCGGTCTCCAGGTAGTCGCCGTGCGCCCCCATGGAATGCACGAGGTAATAGGCCACGTCGATGCCGTCGAGCGCGCGATCGAGTGACTCGCGATCGAGGACGTCGCCCGCAACCACTTCGGTCGCTGGTGACACCCGCGACACCAGCGCGGCCGGCCGCCGCGCGAGGCACCGGAGGCGAACCCCCGCGGCCTCGAGCACCGGGACCAGCCGTCCACCGATGTATCCGGTCGCGCCCGTGACCAGGACGGCCGGCCGCCCATCAGTCGAGGGCCCCTGGGGGACGAGGCTGGTCACCGGAACCGCCAGTCGAAGCCGATGATCGGAAACAGCCCCTGCTGCTCGCCGAACTGCTCGGTGTTGGAGCGCCGGTTCCAGCGGTAGCCGGCGAAGTTGCGGCGGTTGGTGACGTTCTGAACGCCAAGGAAGAGGTTCAGCGGCTGCCCGCCCACGGTGAACGTGCGGTCGATGCGAAGGTCGATGCGGCCGTAATCGGGCGCGCGCTCGGCGTTGACGCGCGACAGATCGTAGACGCCACGACGCTGGGCCGTGGACACCGCGCTGTCGTAGGGTGTGAACGGCCGGCCCGAAAGAAACGACACCCGGGCGGACAGTTCCCATGCCGATGACAGTCGATAGCCACCCAACAGGTTGAACACGATCGGATAGTCGAACGAGCCCGGCCTCAGAACGCCGTCGAGCCCCGCATGGCGGGTGCGCGAGAACGACAGGTTGCCCTGGCCGTAAAGCCCCGACCTGAGGCGCTGTTCCACAAAGAACTCTATGCCCTCGGCATGACCTGTACCGGCGCTGGTCAGAGGGAACAGAATCTCGCGGACGTCAAAGGTGTCTCCGATGTTGGCCAGTGACACGGTGGGGAGTCCACTCGCGACCGGGTAGTCATTGTAGTTCTTGCGGTACGCTTCGGCGGTCACGCGCCGATCGGCACTCGGAGACCACGCCAGGCCCGTCACATAGTGGTCGGCACGCCACGGCTTGAGGGCCGCGTTCTGCGGGAACGCCGACACGAACAGGAACGCCGGCTGCTGGTAGTACGAGCCCGTGCTCGCGCTCCACGACAGGGAGTCGGTGAGGCGCACGGTGATCCCGGCGCGCGGACTGACGCGGGTCTTCGACAAGGCGGCGTAGTGATCGACACGGCCGCCGAGGGTCACGCCGATTCGAGGGGCCACCTGCTTGGAGGCCTGCAGATAGGCGCCGGTCTGATACGATCGGAAGGTCGTGTCCAGCGAGAACGGGTCGACGCCTGGCTGTGGCGAGAACGGCGTGTCGTTGCCCAGGGGCGACCGCACCGCGTAGTCGATCCGAAACGTCTTGAAGCTGGCACCGGCCTGCACCGTATCGAAGTGCGGCACTCGTAAGGTGAGGTCGTACTTGATGGTGGTCTCGCCTTCGCGAGAATCCTCGAAGTAGACGATGGGGCTGCGGGCAATGAGGTCGCCGGGCGCCACATCCGCAGCCGGGACGCCTTGCGCGACCAGGTCTTTCACCTGCTGCCCGACCTTTGCCTCCGAGTGCGTGACGCCAAGCAGGCCAACGCCGCGTGACCCGAAGAGGCGCTGCCAGTTGACACCCGTGGCGCTGCGCCAGCCGTTGTAGCGGATGTCGAAGTTCGCCAGTTCCTCTTCGAGGTCAGTGGCGTCGCCGAGACCGAGCCGAATTTCGTCGACACCTGCGATATTGACCACCCAGATGCGGTCTCGAGGTGTCAGGTCGTACACGGCCTTGGCATTGAGCGCATAGACGACCGGCACACCACCAAACCCCACGTCGTTGGTGAACAAGTCGAGGAAACTGCGGCGCGCCGACACCACCCATGACCCCTTGCCCGCGTTGATGGGGCCTTCGAGAATGGCGCCCGCACCGGCGAAGCCGAGCGTGGCCCAACCGCCAAACTTTTCGCGACTGCCTTCGCGCTGGGTCACCTGCAACACGCTCGACGTCCGGTTGATGTAGGGCGCCGGGTATCCGCCGCTCAGGAACGTGACTTCCTGCAGGAGCTCGGCGTCGAGCAGGCTGACCGTGCCGCCGGCCGAGGCAAAGTTCGCGAAGGCGTTGATGTTCGGGATCTCGACGTTGTCGACGATGAACAGGTTCTCGAGGGGACTGCCGCCACGGACAATGATGTCGTTGCGGAAATCGTCGGTGCCGATCACCACGCCCGGCAGGCCCTGGACGTAGCGCGACACGTCCTGCAGAGCGGCGGCGCTCTTGAGAATCTCGCGCGGCTCCACCAGGAAGCCCGAGTTCTTCACCTCCTGGGGCACCCGGAAGGCGGGTGCCGTCACGGTGACGGTTTGTTCGAACGTCTCGATTGACGGCAGCTGCACCTGCACGGAGCCGTCCATGCCGGCCCGCACGTCAACCGGGTCGGTGGTGAACGGCAGGCCCTCGAGCGGCAGGATTTCCAGGCGATAGGCGCCAGCCCGCAGGTCGCCAATGCGAAACGCGCCTTGCGCGCCGCTGGTGGCGCACGAAGGGGTGTCGAGCGCGCACACGCGCACGTTTTCGACCGGCTGCCCGGCCGCGTTCACTACCACGCCGCTGATCGCTCCGGCGCCGGTGGTGTCCTGCGCCGCCACCGGCGTGGCCGCCAACGCAGTGGCGGCTGCGACGGCGAGAATCAGGCAGAGGCGAAGAAGCAAGTTCATTGGTGTCATCCCATTCGTCCGCCGAGGCGGACCAGTTCCTTCTGGTAGGCAACATAATCGGCAAAGACCAGGCCGCGCGCGCCCAACGCGGCCGCGTGCCGCTCGGCGCCGCGGCCGCCGGCCCATACCTCGATGTCCGCCGGGAGTCCGCGCGCCAGGGCGCGCAGTTCGCGTTCGATCGACTTGCCCTCTGGCGCCGTCGTCAACCCGAGCACGACCACCCGCGCGCCGGTGGCCTTGGCCGCGGCCACGATCTCGCCGGCCGGCAGGTCCGGGCCGAGATAGGCGACGCCCAGGCCGCTGCTGGCCGCCAGCATCGCCGCGCCCAGGATGCCAATCTCGTGGCGGTCGCCAGCGGGCGTGGCAAACATCAGCCGGGTCGTTCCCTCCCCGCGCGAGTGCAAGCGGAGAAATGAGCCGAGGACGTGCCGGATCGATGACGACAGTAAATGTTCGTGCGCCACTCCGGCGCGTCGGCGGTGCCAGTCCTCGCCCACCCGGACGAGCGCCGGCATCAGCAGGTTCTGGAGGAGATCGAGGGGACTAAGCAGCGAGGCCAGGCGCGCGACCTCCTGGTCGATTGCCGCCGCGTCGTATCGGCGCACCGCGGCGTCCAGTACGGTCGCATCCGCCGCTGTCGCCGGTGCCGGGGGCGGGGCGGACGCGGCCGGCGCCGCCAGCGGGCGCAACTGCCGGTCGCTCAGTCCGGCCAGGCGGCCGATGCTGTGCCCCTGCTCGACCGCATCGCGCAACAGCCGCAGCCTCGCCACGTCCGCGTCCGTGTACATGCGTCCGCGGTCGTCGCGCGCCGGCGTGACGACGCCGTGGCGGCGTTCCCATGCCCGCAGCGTGTCGATGGCGATGCCGGTCTGTTTCGAGACGGCACGGATCGGATAGCGCGCGGCGGCGTCGCGAGCGGTCTTTACCATCCCGGATCCTCGATTCTCATGTTCTCCAAGGGTAGTGGGTGCTGTTCCTGGTGTCAAGTGTTTGTCATGGACAAATCATTGACACATTGGGCGGGGTACTGCTACTTTCGATCCGAGATGAGGACAGTTGCGGTCATTGGCGCGGGGATCTCCGGTCTGGCGGCCGCCTATTTGTTGAGCCGCCGGCACCGGGTCGACCTGTTCGAGCAGGACGGGCGTCTTGGCGGCCACACCAACACAGTGCTGGTGCCCGGCCCGGACGGGTCAGTGCCGCTCGATACCGGTTTCCTGGTGCACAACGACCGCACCTATCCCAACCTGGTGCGGCTGTTCGCCGAGCTCGGCGTGACGACGCGGGACTCGGACATGTCGTTTGCGGTGTCCGATCGCCAGAGTGGCCTTGAGTACAGCAGCCGCGGCGCCAACGGGTTCTTCGCCCAGCGGCGCAACCTGGTGAACCCGGCGCATCTGCTTCTGCTCAGGGAGATCGTTCGCTTCAATCGCGAGGCGCTGGTGCTGCTCGACCAGCCGGACGCCGAGCGGCACACGCTGGGAGACTTTCTCGAGCTGCGGCGCTTCGGCCAATCGTTCACGCGCCGCTACCTGTATCCCATGGCGTCGGCCATCTGGTCGTCGTCGCTCGATGCGGTCAGCGCGTTTCCCGCGGTGACCCTGGCGCGGTTCTTCCACAACCACGGCCTGCTGTCGCTCACGGCGCAGCCCACCTGGAAGGTAGTCGAGGGCGGCAGCCACACCTACATCCCCAAACTGGCCGCCCCGTTCGCCGATCGCATCCACACGGGCGCGAATATCCAGCACGTGCGCCGCGGGGAGCACCAAGTGACGCTGACCTTCCGCGACCGCCCCTCGCAGGACTTTGACGACGTCGTGTTCGCCTGCCACGGCGATCAGGTCCTGCCGCTGCTCGCCGACCCGAGCGATGACGAGCGCGCGATCTTCTCGCACTTCACCACCACGACCAACGTCGCCTGTCTCCATTCCGACGCCTCCGTGCTCCCGCGCCTGCCAGGCGCGCGCGCCTCCTGGAACTACTTGCTGGCTGCCGACGGCGGGGCGCCGCCGGTTGTGACCTACGACCTGAATCGACTGCAGGGGCTTTCGGGCGCCGAGCAGTACTGCGTCACCCTCAACCCGGACGGCACCGTCGACGAGCGGCTCGTGCTGGGCCGCTTTGTTTATCGTCACCCGCTGTTCACGCGCGCGGCGCTCGCGGCGCAACAGCAATGGAGCGTGGTCAGCGGCCGCCCGCGCACGCACTACTGCGGCGCCTACTGGTTCTACGGGTTTCACGAGGACGGGTTGAACTCCGCCATTCGAGTGGCGGCCGCACTGGGAGTCGAGTGGTGATCTCCTCCGGGTTGTTCGTCGGCACGCTGCGGCATCGCCGGTTCTCGCCGGTCCGGCACGCGTTCACCTATCCGATCTTCATGGCGCTGCTGGACATCGATCGGCTGCCACAGTTGATGCAGGTGTCGCGGCTCACGAGCTACGACCGGTGGAACTGGGCCAGCTTTCACAACCCCGACCACCTGGGCGACCCGTCGCGCCCCCTGAGGGAACGGCTGGCAGCCGACGCCGCCAGTCACGGCGTCGACCTGCCGAACGGCCCGATCTTTCTGCTGACCCACCTGCGCTATCTCGGCTACGGGTTCAATCCCGTGTCGTTCTTCTATTGCCTCGACGCCGCCGGCGACGTGCGGATCGTGATGGCCGAGGTCAGCAACACCTTCGGCGGCACCCATAACTACTGGCTGCGGCCCGACCCGTCAGCGCGCACGTTCCGGTCGGCCGCCGCCAAGTCCTTGTACGTGTCCCCGTTTCTTCCCGTCGACCTCGACTACAACTTCGCACTCTCGGCGCCGGACGATCGGCTGGTGGCGCACATGGATGCGCGCCGAGACGGCGCCGTATGCCTCGACGCGACCCTGTCGCTTGAACGGCGGCCGTGGAGCGCCCGTGAGATTCGCCGCGCGCTCATCCGGCACCCGGCGATGACGGCCGGCGTTGTGGCGGGGATTCATTGGCAGGCGTTAAGACTCTGGTGGAAGGGCGTTCCCCTCGTCGCGCGCGCCACTCGCCACGGCGTCGGGGAACGCGCGGCGCAAGGCCGCCGCGACCAACCATTGGGCGAATCACTAAAGGAGTTCTGAGCGTGTTGACGAAGTGGGCAAGAACGGCGTTTCTCTCCGGCCTCGACAATGTCAAGGGCGGAGCCCTCACCATCAACTGCGCGGATCGCACCTACCGGTTTGGCCAGGCCGGCGAGCTGGATGCGCGGCTGTGCATCCACGACGACCGCTTCTTCCTGCGGGCGCTCACCGGTGGGCAGATCGGCCTGGGCGAGTCCTTCATGGATGGAGACTGGACGACCCCGGACCTGGTGCCGCTGGCACGGCTGATGCTCCGCAGCCGGCAGGCCCTGGACGCGCAGACCCGCGTGATGGGTGCGCTGCACCAGATCGGAGGCGCGATTTCGCGACGCCTGCGTGACAACTCCATCGCCGGCAGCCGCCGCCACATCCATCGCCATTACGACCTGGGCAACGACTTCTTCCGGCTCTTCCTCGACACCGAGTTGCTCATGTACTCCTGCGCCGCCTTCGAGACGGCCAGCGATTCGCTGGAGCAGGCGCAAGCCCAAAAGGTCGACCGCATCTGCCGGACACTGCAGCTCGGCCCGTCCGACCACGTTCTTGAAATTGGCAGCGGCTGGGGCGGATTCGCGTCGTGGGCCGCCACCCGCTACGGCTGCCGGGTCACCACGACGACCATCAGCGACGAGCAGTACCGGCACGTGCGCGGCGTGCGGTCGCAGCTGGGTGAGGCCGGGTCGCGCATCGAGGTGTTGCATGCCGACTACCGCGAACTGACCGGCCGCTACGACAAGGTTGTCAGCATCGAGATGTTCGAGGCCGTTGGCCTCAACCACTACGACGACTATTTTTCGGCGGTCGACCGCCTGCTGGCCACGGGCGGCGCCATGTTCCTGCAAACCATCACCGTCGATGACCAATGGTTCCCGCACTACCACGGCACACCGGACTGGATCGAGAAGTACATCTTCCCGGGCGGCGAACTGGCGTCGGTCGGCGAGATCATGAAGTCGCTCACGCGCACCACGTCGCTGTCGGTCTATCACGCGCAGAACCTGGGCACGCACTACGCGCGCACGCTGCGAGCCTGGCGCGAACGATTCCATCGCAACCTCGACCACGTCGTCGCCCTCGGGTTCGACGACCGGTTCATTCGCATGTGGGACCTGTACCTCGGTTCCTGCGAAGCGGCCTTCCTGGAGCGCCACACCGGGCTGTTCCAGTTGATGCTGGTGAAGAACGGCTCACAGCAGGTGTGGTTCAACGAGCCTTGGGCTGAAGACCGCGCGGTCTCCCGGCAGGAGTCAGCGGCGTGACCGGCGCCTCCCCGGCCCGAGCAGAGGCGCACCATCATCCCGCTGGCACCGCGCCCGACCGCTGGGACGTGATCCGGGCCATCGAACCGGTGGTAGGAGACAACCTCGACCTGCTTGTGCCGATCGAGCGGGCATGGCAGCCCACCGACTACCTGCCCGATCTGGAAGCCGATGGGTGGCGCGATGAGGTGGAGCGTTTTCGCCGGTCTGCCGAGGCGATCTCAGACGACCTGCTCGTGGTCCTGGTGGGCGACATGGTCACCGAAGAGGCGCTGCCCAGTTACTCGGTGGCGCTCAATGGCCTGGTGCGCGACACCGAGGGCACGAGCCCGGCACCATGGGCCCGCTGGCTGCGCGGGTGGGTCGCCGAAGAGAACCGGCATGGTGACCTGTTGAATGCTTACCTCCGCCTGACCGGACGCGTCGACATGCGCGCGGTCGAGCGCTCGATTCACCACCTGATCGCCAACGGCTTCAATTCCGGGAGCCAGGCTGACCCCTACAACCTGATCGTCTACACCTCGTTCCAGGAGCGCGCCACGCGCATCTCGCACGCCAATGTGGGCAAGCGGGCCGGCCGGGAGGGCGACCCCCAACTGGCCCGCATCTGCGGGATGATCGCCAGTGATGAAGCGCGTCACGAGACCTTCTACACCCGCATGATGGGCGAGGTGCTCGAGCGCGATCCGGCCGGTGGCATCCTGGCGTTCAGGTCGATGCTGCGGGGCCTGATCGCGATGCCGGGCCGCCACATGCACGACGGCCGCGATCCGGATCTGTTCGATCACTTCGCCGTCGTGGCCCAGCGGATCGGCGTCTATACGGCGCGCGACTACGCCTCCATTATCGAGCACCTCGTCCGAGCCTGGAACATCGCCGGCCGGTCGGTGAGCGGCGCGGCCGCCCGCGCCCAGGACGAACTGTGTCAGCAGGCCGACCGATACATGAGGCTGGCGGAGCGAACTTCCGCGGCGCTTGCCAGGCAGCCTCCAGTTGCGTTCAGCTGGCTGCGGGATCGCAAGGCCTGACGAGTGCGGGAAGTGCGCGGTAAAGTGTAGCCGTGTCACAGATGCCGGATGCCGTCCGGGCCGAGCTGGCGCCACAGGGCCGGCTGCGTGCCGCCCTGAACGACGCCAACACGCTGCTGATTTCCACGCGCGGATCCGATCCCACGGGCGTGGCCCCCGACCTGGCGCGCGAACTGGCCGCGCGGGCCGGCGCGACCGTCGAGTTCATCGGATACGCCAATGCCGGACTGGTCGCCGACGCGGCCACCACCGGCGCCTGGGACGTGGCCTTCATCGGCGCCGAACCGCAGCGCGCCGGCGAGGTCGCCTTTTCGCCGGCGTATGTCGAGATCGACGCCACCTTTCTGGTGGCGTCCGATTCCCCCTTCACGCGGATCGACGAGGTCGATCGCGACGGAGTTCACATTGCGACGGCGGCGCGGGCGGCCTACACGCTCTACCTGCAACGCACGCTGCGCCACGCGGCCCTGGTCGAGGCGGAGGGGCTGCCCGGCGCGTTCGAGCGATTTGTCGGGATGAAGCTGGATGCGTTGGCAGGACTGAAGCCCAACCTGATCGCGGACGCCCGCAAGCTGGCGGGGGCGCGGATCCTCGCCGGCCGCTTTACCGCGGTGCAGCAGGCCATCGGCACGCCCAAGCCACGAGCGGCGGCGGCGGCCTACCTGGCCTCGTTCGCCTCTGAGATCGTGGTGTCGGGATTGCTGGCACGCGTGATTGCGCGCCACCAGGTGGAAGGGCTGTCGATCGTGCCGGCGCGCTAGTGGGATTCCGGCGAGGCCGGGCGAGGACGCCGCAAAACGCGAGCGCCCCCGCCCATCCCTCACTTACTGCTTATAGGGCGGCCGTGCCAGCCACTCCTGAGGTTCTTCGCCAATCGGTGCGCCGGGCGGCGCCGCCGACGGCGGCACGATCCGCGCCGAGAGCGCGTCGTTCATGGGTCGCTCAAGGAAGCGCTTGATGTCGGCGGCCATCAGCAAGCGGTGCGCCCGTTCCGATTCGGCCTGCGAACCCACCGCCGCCGGGCCGACGTTGGCCGCACGCGCGCGGAGCCGGTCGAGCTTGAGCGATGCAATCGCCCGCACCTGCGCATTCTGCGCCGATGCCGCCAGCCACATCACGCGGTCGACCAGCACGCGTTCGGTGGCGCGCCGCACCTCAGCCTCGTAGGTGCCCGAGGTCGGGGCGTCAAACGTCGCCCTGACCAGCCGGTCGATCACTTCGCCCAGGCCCGGCAGCGACTGGTCGACCGCCGACTGCGTCACCATGCGCGCCGCCCGATCGCCCTGCAGCATGAAACCGATCGTGACGTCGGCGGCAATGGCCGCCGGGTTGACCGGGTCGAAGCCCTCGCCGGTGGTGCGCGGGAACAGCTCGCGGTGCATGCCCAAGCCGGGCGGACGCGGCGGAATCAGGTCGAGAATCCGCTTCGGAATGGTGAGCTCCGAGGGCTTGAGCGTCAGCGTCAGCGCGTCGATCGCCTTGCGCTGCGCTTCGCCCGACACCCACGCCGTCGGCGTGCGGCCATCGTCGCGCATGGCATAGACGAAGTCCTGCCCGCCAATCGACGATGCAGTGCTTTCGACCGCGTAGCGGTGATACATGTAAATCGGGACCAGCGGTTCTTCGATCAACACCGTTGGCGTACCGGTGCGGATGGTGTTGGTGCCGATGCGGTCGAGCGCTGCTCGCCGCACCTTCATGAGGCGTGTCAGTTCGTCGGTCTGGACGGCGCCGTTGGTCCACTGGTCGGCCTTCGGGTGGATGTCGGTGTCCTGGTTGGTGAAGTAGCGCAGGTCCGCCGCCCACGCGTCGTTCAGGATCTTTTCCAGCGCCGGGTCGTCGTTGGCGCCCTTCGGGAACTCGCGATAGCCGTAATTGATGGCCACCTTGTCCCACTCGCCGATGTTCTGGTGGTAGGCCCGCGACAAGTCCATGCGGCCGTCCTCGGTGAGCTCGGCCAGTGCCACCGGATAATCCATCACCGAGATCCAGCCCTTGGTGCTGTCGTAATAGTTGTGGCCCAGGCCGAGCGTGTGACCGACTTCGTGCGCCGACAACTGGCGGATGCGGGCGAGGGCGGTCTCGTAGAGCACCGCCGGGCGCTCGTTGCCGTTGACGTAGGGTGAGGTCAGGCCTTCGAAGATCATGTAGTCCTGGCGATCGCGCAGCGAGCCCAGGGTGACCGTGGCCTTGATGATCTCGCCGGTGCGCGGATCCGACACCGAGCCGCCGGTGCTCCAGCCGCGGGTCGAGCGATGCACCCAGTTGATCATGTTGTAGCGGATGTCCATCGGGTCGGCGCCCGCGGGCAGGATGTCGACCTTGAACGCGTTCTGGAAGCCGGCCGCTTCGAAGGCGGCGCTCCACCAGCGCGCGCCGTCAAGCAGCGCCTGCCGGACGTCTTCCGGCGCTCCGGAATCGACCCAATACTGAATCGGCTTGATCGGCTCGCTCATCGCCGCTGCTGGATCCTTCTTCTGCAGGCGATGCCGCCGGATGTGGCGGAACTGCATGGGCTCGCCAATCGGCGTGCTGTAGTCGACAAACGTGGTGCCGCCGTAGCCGGCGCGCGGATCGTCGAAGCGCGGCGTGAAGTTGTTGTCGGGCAGCTCCACGAACGAGACGTGCTCGCGCAGCGTGACCGAGTCGGCCGACGGCGTGACGCTACCGACCGAACCCGAAAACAGGCCGCCGCCGAAACCGCCGCCGCCACCGCCGCCGCCGGTGCCGCCGATCACTTCAGGACCCTGCGCCGGGCCGCCGCCGCCGCCACCCGCGCCGCCGGTCGGTTCATTCACAAACGTCAACATCACGTCGACTTCCGTGTTCTTCGGAAAGTTCTTGGTGTTGGGGACATAGATGGTGCTGCGCGTGCGATCGATGCGGTAGTTGCCTGGCCGCAGGCGGCTGCCGGCGTTGTACCAGTCGCGCATGAAGAAGTCGGTGGCGTCGACCAGCACCCGATCACCGGTCATGGCGGCAACCGTGAAGCCCCACAGCACCGACTTGGCAAACGAATCCTCAACCGACTTGCGCTCGAGCGGGTTAGTGCTGCTCGACCGGAACGACTGGTTACCCTGCACCATCAGGACCTTGCGGCCCACTCGCTGGAACTGGACGATGCGGCTGCCGCCGCCCTGGCCGCGATCGAGGCCGATGTCGTTGGAACCCAGGCCGGCCGACAATCCGTTCGAGAACAGGAAGTCGGCATCGAACCGGGAGATCTCGAGCAGCAACTGGCCCGAGTCCTCGCCCCAGTAGAGCGGGAAGTAGCCGTCGAGTTTTGTGTAACCGGTGACCCGTGTCTCGATCGAGTCGAGGGGGGCCGGTCGCGGCGCGGCCTGCTGCGCATCGAGCGCAGGTCCCGCCAGCAGAATGGCACCGATAAGCAACACGCACTGTTTGAACATGACCAATCCTCGCGGAACATTCTACCCGCCTTCGCGCCTTCGGCGCTTCGGCGCGACCAGTCCGCGCGTGCTGGGTTGCATCAGCAGACAATCTTGTCTGTGTGCGCTGTATGGACAGATATCTGCGCATGAGCTTGATGCGGGTACACTGCTGCGGTCGTGTCGTGGCTGTTCCTGGTGGCATACACATGTTCGGGCCTCGCCGGACTGACTTACGAGGTCAGTTGGACACGGCTGCTCACGCTTTATCTCGGACACACAACCGCGGCGGCCAGCGCCGTGGTCGCGGCGTTTCTGGGCGGGCTGGCGGTCGGTGCGGCCGCGGCCGGGCCGGTGGCCGGGCGACTCTCGCCCCGCCGCAGCCTCCAGGCCTACGCCGGCCTGGAGATTGGCGTGATCGTGGCGGCGTGGTTGTTGCCTCACGAGCTCTCCCTGCTGACACCCGTGCTTGGCTGGGCCTATGGAGATGGCGCACCGGGTGTGGTGTTTCCTCTGATTCGCGTCGCGGCATGCCTGGTGATGGTGTTTGTGCCGGCGGTGGCGATTGGCGCCACCTTTCCGCTCTCCATCCGCTGGTTCGCTCACGCATCGGAACAACCTGCGCGTGACAGCGGCACCTTGTATTTCCTCAATACCGCCGGCGCCGCCACCGGCGCGCTGCTGGCCGGCTTTGTCCTCATTCCGCAATTGGGCATCACGCGAACCACCTATGTCGGCATGGCGGCAAGTCTCCTGGCCGCCGCCGGGGCCTGGCTGATTCTTCGGTCACCCGAAGTGCCCGCGCCGAAGGTCGCGAAGCAGAAGCGATCCTCCACCGTCACCACGAACCCGGTCGCGCCGGTGCCCATGTGGCTGCCCGCCCTGGTCTTGGGCTTGTCTGGCTTCGCGTCGCTGCTCCACGAGATCGCCTGGACGCGCATCCTGTCGCTCGTGCTTGGCCCAACCACTTACGCTTTCGCGGCAGCCCTGGCGGCGGTGATCACCGGCGTGGCGATCGGATCGGGCGCCGGCACGTGGATGGTGGCGCGCGCCAAACGTCCAGCCGTGTGGCTCGCCGCCGTCCTGTCGGTCGCGGCGGTGATCACAAGCTGGACCTACTCGCTGGCCGGCAACGAGGTGCCGATGATCGTGGCCCGCCAGGTCGCCGGTTCGTCCACCTACTTCGATCAACTGCTGGCGCAGGGTGCGCTGCTGATTGCGGTACTCGTGGTGCCCACCGCGGTCTGCCTCGGCGCGGCCTTTCCGTTGGCGCTGGCCCTGGCCCACGACCCGTCGCAAGCCGCGCCGGCGCGCTTCAGCCTGGTCTACGCGGTCAATACCATTGGCGCGGTCGCCGGCTCGCTCGCGGCCGGCTTCTGGTTCATACCGAAGCTGGGATTGCAGCCGACCCTCTGGACCGCCAGTGGTTGCCTGGTGCTGGCGGCCCTGGTGGTCGTCGCGGTCGCCGAGATGCCACGTGCCTTGCGCCTGGCCGGCGTCGGCCTGGCCGCCGCCACCGTCGTGCTGATCGTGTTCAGCCCCGCCTGGGATCGCGAACTGCTGGCCAGCGGCGTCTACATGTACGCGCCCTACGTGCCGAAGGATCTCGACCTCGAGACCCAATTGAAGGCCGGCACGCTCCTCTACTACCGTGAAGGCGCCTCTGCCACCGTTTCCGTGAAAAAACTGACCGGCACGACGACGCTGGCGGTCGACGGCAAGACGGACGCCTCGAACCGGGGCGACATGCTGACGCAGAAACTGGTGGCCCACCTGCCGCTGTTACTGCACAGCGACCCACGCGAGGTCGGAATCATCGGCCTCGGCAGTGGCGTCACGCTCGGCGCCGCCCTCTCGCACTCGATCGCCCGCGCGGATGTGCTCGAGATCTCACCCGAGGTGGTGGCGGCGTCGGCGTTCTTCACGACCGAGAATCGCCACGCTCTTGCCGATCCCCGCACCCACCTGATCGTCGGTGACGGCCGTTCACACATGCTGCTTGGCCAGCGCCGCTACGACGTGATCATCTCGGAGCCGTCCAACCCGTGGATCGCCGGCGTGGCGGCGCTGTTCACCCAGGAGTTCTTCGCCGCGGCTCGCGACCGCCTGGCACCGGGCGGCGTCATGTGCCAGTGGGCGAATGCCTACAACATCAGCGACGCCGATTTGCGATCGATCCTGGCAACGTTCCGCTCGGTGTTTCCCCACGGCACCGCCTGGCTGGTCGGCGGGGATGACGTGCTGATGGTGGGCTCAACCGAGCCGTTGGACGACCGGCTGGCCAACATCGAGCGCAACTGGAATCGCCCTGGCGTCGCCGAAGACCTGGCGCTGGTCGCCGCCACCGATCCTTTCGCGATCTACGCCCTCTTCGTGGCCGGCCCCGCCGAGCTTGCGACCTACACCGCCGACGCGACCGTGTTCACTGACGACGCCTCCCGGCTCGAGTTTTCGGCGCCGCGAGAATTGCACAACCGGAGCGCGGGCGACAACGCCGCCGCGCTGGCACGACTGTTGGAGACCGGCAGCGGGCCGCCGGTGATCCGCGACGCCCGTCGGCGCGCCTCCTCCCGGCAATGGCGAATCCGCGGCGACATGATGGCCAAGGCCGATGTCTACCAACTGGCCTACGATGACTACGTCCGCGCCCTGACCATTGATCCGCGCGACCACGCCGCGCTGGCGGGCCTGGTTCGCATTGCCGTGCTCACCAGGCGCGGCGCCGATGCCCTGGCCTGGGTCAAGTCGCTGACGGTGGATCGTGGTGGTGATGTCGAGGTGCAGGTCGCGGTCTCGAAGTTGCTGGCCTCGATTGGCTCGGCCGCCGAGGCGGTGACGATCGCCCGCGATGCGGCCGCGACCACACCGGTGTCGGCGGTTGCACTCGAGCAACTGGCGTCGCTGCTGGCCGATGCCGGCGACTTGACCGCACTTGACGCCACGGTGACCCGCCTGCGCCAGGTGGCGCCGCAAGCGCCGGCGGGTTACTACTACGCCGGCGCTGCCGCGTTCATGCGGGGCGACCTTGCCGGCGCGGTCCGGCTGGGAGAACAGGCGATGGCCGCCGACCCGACCTACGCGCCGGTCTACGATCTGCTCGGCGCGGCCCACACGCGACTGCAGCACCCGGACCAGGCGCGCGCGGCCTTCGCGCAGTCGTTGATCTTTGACGCCCACGACAGCACGGCGTACACGAACCTCGGAGTGCTGGAACTGGGCCTGGGAAGGCGGGAACAGGCGGCGCGATATTTTGCCGAGGCGCTGTGGCTGACACCGGAATCGCCGGTGGCGAGGCAGGGCCTGGCGCAAGCGTCGGCCCGATAGCCGGCGCCGTCAGCCCAGTTGGCGATAGGGGATCTCGCGAAACATCGGCAGGCCGGCGACCTGGATGATGTCGATCAGTCCCTGCCGTTCGTGGAACTCCTTGCTGTCGCGATCGATCACGATCGTGTCGGGGTAGAGCGGCGCCAATCGCCGAAACTCGGCGTCGATCAGGCGGAAGCGGCGCACCATCATTTCGGCGCTTTCGTGAGGCCGATTACGCAGCCGAATATGCTTCTCGATGGTGTCGGTGCTCGAGGTCAGCACGATCACCTTGTCGGGCCGCCAATCGTCGCCGATGGTGAGCACGCGCCGCAGCGCCTCGTGGTGCTCGCGCGGATACTCCGCGATGTGCGCCTCAAGCGTGATGCGCGCGCCCTCGAAGAAGATCACCTTGTCGGGCGCATCGTGCTCGGCCGCATCGCGGTAGTTGGCATCGTAGAGCCGGCCGAAGTAATCGGTCACGCCGACCGCGTTCACACCGTGGGCGATGTCCTCGAGCACCTGCGGGTCCCAGACGCCCTTCTCGCCCTCGCCGTAGGATCCGTTGTGATAGAGGTCGGCCAATTGCCGTACCAGCGTGCTCTTGCCGACTCCCGGACCACCGACGATCGCCACGCGCATTGCTGCGATCTTGGCCCCAACCGGGCGGCGCCGTCCACCTGAAAAGGGCCCTCAGCGCTCGAATCGATACCCGAGGCCGTAGACCGTGACGATATGCATCGGGCTGTGGGGATCGGGTTCCAGCTTCTGCCGCAGCCAACTGACGTGCACGTCCACCGTGCGGGTCTCGGGCGTCGCCTGGTAACCCCACACCGCATCGAGCAACTCGTCGCGCGAAAACACCACGCCGGGATGCTTGACGAAGTGGCAGAGCAGCTTGAACTCCTGGGCTGACAAACGAACCGGCCGGCCATCGCGCAGCACCTGGCCCGCCCGCGGCCGGACGCAGACGCCGCCAAAGACAAACGACTCAGGTTCAGGATCGCTGGCCCGTGTGCGCCGCAACAGTGCCTCGATGCGCGCCATCAATTCCGCCGACTCGAACGGCTTGGTCATGTAGTCGTCGGCACCGAGCTTGAGGCCGGTGATCTTGTCGGCCATCGCGTCGCGGGCGGTCAGCATGAGCACGGCCACGTTGTTCTTTTCGCGGCGCAACTCCCGGCAGACCTCGAGACCGTTCTTCGCCGGCAGGTTCAGGTCGAGGATGATCAGGTCGTAGTCGCTCTTGCGGGCCATGTCGGAAGCGGCCGGGCCCGTAGCCGCGGTATCGACGCCGTAGCCCTCCTTGCGAAGCCGGTCGGACAGCGTCCGGCGCAAGCCCGGTTCATCATCCACCAGCAGAATGCGCCGCTCGCCGTCGCCGGCCCTGGCGCCCGGCGTGGTCAAGCGGCGGGCTCCACCGCAACCGGCCTGAGGCCTTTGAGCGCCGGCAGATGCAGGACAAAGCGCGCGCCCTTCTGCGCGCTGACGCCGACACGCACCCGGCCGCCATGCGAGCGGGCCACCTGCCGGACGATGCTGAGGCCGATGCCGCTGCCTTCCACTTCCATCTCGCGGGCCAGCCGGCCGCGGAAGAACGGGTCGAAGATTCGCAGGCGTTCGCCAGCAGGGACGCCGGGGCCCTCGTCGTCCACCGCGATCGCGACTTCCTCACCGCCGGTGGCCGTGCGCTGAGTCTGGGCGGCCACCCGCACGGGCCTGCCCCGGCCGTACTTGACCGCGTTCAGCACCAGGTTCTTGATGGCCATCTTGAGCGCCTCGCGGTCGGCCATCACGGCCGGCAATCCCGGCTCGATGCTGATCTCGATGAGCTGCCCTTCGGGAGCGACCGCGCGGCTCTCGGCCAGGGCGCTGTCGATGACACTGGCGATGTCGGTGGGCGCCGGACTGATCGCGGCGTCGGGTGCCGCCTGCAGCCGGCAGCAGAGCAGGATGTCGCCGATGGTCTTGGAGAGGCGGCGGCCTTCGCGCTTGATCAGCTCTCCGTAGTGCCGCGCATCGGCCGGTGAGCTGACCACCTCGTCGGCCAGGTTCTCGCCCGCGCTGGTGATGGTGGCCAGCGGCGTTCGTAGCTCGTGCGACATCCGGGCCACCAGCTCGAGTTGTTCGCGCGCGGCCCGCTGCATGCCGTGCGCCGATGCGACCAGCAGACCGATGCTGACGGCCAGCAGCAGCAGCACGCCGATGCCGATCGCGAGGTTGCGCACTCGTACGGCGCCCAGCGTGGCCTCGAGCGCACCGCTCTGGTGCTGCAGGTACACGCGCCACCGATGGGCGGCCGCATCGGGCGTGAGGCGCAAGGCCGCCGCCCGGGTGAGGTCGCGTCCGTGAATGGCAAACAGGGGAATGGGCGCCACCGCGGGGTCGAAGTCGGCGACCGCCAGCTCCGGCCGCGAGCGGTAGACCACCTGGTCGGGCAGGTCGTCACGAATGATCAGGACATCGAACGCCGACGGGATGCCGCCCTCGAAGCACCCGGCCAGGATGGTGGGAATCACCTCGCTGGCGATGCGTTCCATGTCGAGTGCGGCCACCAATCGAGGCTGATCGGCGCTGGCGGGATGCACCACGATGGCGGGAATGTCGGCGTGGAGCGTGCGGCCGAGTGCAGCCGGCGAATCGGCCAGGTCCGAAAGCCACGCCGGGATCGCGGCGGCATCGGCGCCGGGAACAATGCCGGCGATGGTCCGCACCGACGAGTGACCGCCCGAAGGACCGACCGCGTAAAGCGCCTTCACGACCCCGGCCGGGATCGCCTGCCTGGCGGCATCGTGGCTGGCCGGCGCGCCGGGATCGATCGCTGACAGTCCCGTGTAGACCTGGGCCAGATGGGCGTCGAACTCTGTCGACAGCCGGACCGTGCCGGCGACCAGGTTCTGGCGCGCGCGCAGGCCTTCGAGTCCGCTCAGCTCGCCCTGCCAGCGGTATTGCAGGAAGGCCAGCGCCGGCAGGAGCAGCGCAATCAGCGCGATCAGCGCCAACGAGCGACGGGAGGTGGTCAACACCATGGCCAGATGGTAACAACTCTGTGCCGCCCGGGGCCAATCACCTCAGTTTTTACCACCTCTTAAAGTCAGTGCCCGGGCCCTCTGATAGCGTCTGAGTCGCGATTGTCGCGCACCACTCTGTCTCCGGTCCCACCAAGCCGGAGTCGGAGAGCCCGGTCGGCCTCGCGCCATCAACCGGCCGGGCTTTTTCCATTTTCCGGCCGTTCGCTCCGTTGCCCGCGCCAGCGGTGTGGTTCTTGCACGGTAAGATGGGATGGTGACTCAAGTTTCAATCGTGGCCGCGTTGCTGGCGGCGCTGGTGACAGCCGGCTGTTCCAATCCGCCGTTGAGCCTGTCGAACATCCAGGTCGGCCGTTCGCTCAACCCCGACCGCAGCATTGCCAGCATCACCACACTGTTCAAGCCGTCGGAGACCATTTACGTGTCGGTGCAGACGCGGCAGGCCGGCTCGGGCACCGTGGGCGTGAAGTGGATGTTCGGTTCGCAGGTGATCGATGAACCGACCAAGACGGTGAAGTATGACGGCCCGGCCAGCACCGATTTCCACCTGCGCAATTCCGGCGCCTTCCCGCCGGGTGACTACAGCGTGGAAATCTTCATCGACGGACAAATGGTGGGTAAACGCGTGTTCAAGGTGGATGACATCAGATGATGCCCTACGGGTTAATAGCGGTCGCGATGTCGCTGCTCGCGTCCTTCGGTCAGGCGGTCCTGCGCCCCGATCCGCCGATTGCGTGCGAGATGTGCGGCGAGTGGAACCTGCCACTCGAGCCGTTCAGGTTGTACGGCAACACCTACTACGTCGGCACCGCGGGATTGTCGGCGCTGCTCATCACCTCGGACCAGGGCCACATCCTGCTCGACGGCGGCTTGACCCAGTCAGCGCCGCTGATTGCCGCCAACGTCGTCAAGCTGGGGTTCAAGGTCGAGGACATCAAGCTGATCCTGAACTCGCACGCGCATTACGATCACGCTGCCGGCATTGCGGCCCTGCAGCGCGCCAGCGGCGCGACCGTCGTGTCGAGCGCGTCGGGCGCTGAAGGGTTTGCCCTCGGCAACGCCGTGCCAGACGACCCGCAGGCCGGATTCGGCAAGGCCGACAACGCGTTTCCCCCCGTGAAGAATGTGCGGGTGGTCAAGGACCTGGACATCGTGCGGGTAGGGCCGCTGGCGGTGCAAATGCACGACACCGCCGGGCACACGCCGGGCAGCACCACCTGGACGTGGCAGTCCTGCGTCGGCGGCCGGTGCCTCAACATGGTCTACGCCGACAGCATTTCGGCGATCGCCGCGCCAGGCTTCCGTTTCACCGGGGACGCGAAGACACCGAGCCGCGTGGATCGGTTCCGCAAGAGCATCACGACCGTGGGCGAATTGCCATGCGACATCATGATGACCACGCACCCGGCGGTGACCGACCTGTCCGGCAAGCTGAAGAAGCGGGCGGCGAAACCGCCCGTGGACCCCTTCATCGATCCGCAGGCCTGCCGCGCGCTTGCCGCCAACGCCATGAAGGCGCTCGACGCTCGCGTCGCGGAGGAAAAGAAAAGCGAGATCAAGAAGTAACAGGAGGTCAAGAGATCAGGAGAACAAGATCTCCTGCCCTCCTGTCATTACTCGTAGCGTAACGCCAGGATCGGATCGGTCTGGCTGGCACGGCGGGCCGGAATCATTCCGGCCGCCGCCGAAATCACCGTCAGCAGCGCCATCGTCGACACCGCAATCCACGGGTCGTTTGGTTCGATGCCGAACAACTGCGACGAGACATAGCGGCCGAGGGCAATGGCCGACGGAATGCCGACGGCCAGCCCGATCGCGAGCAGCAGCAGCACTTCTTTCATCACCAGCCAGATGACCGACGCCGGCTCGGCGCCGAGCGCCAGCCGCAAGCCCATCTCTTTCTTTCGGCGGGCGACGATGAACGCCATCACCCCGTAGAGGCCGATCGAGGCCAGCAGCGTCGCCAGCAGGCCGAAGCCGGCTGACAGCATGGCGACCAGCCGATCGCTCAGCAGCGTTTCATCCAACTGGCCCTGCAGCGTCTTCATGTCGTAGACGGGCATGCCGGCATCGAGCCGCTTGACCTCGTTGCGCACCAGGCCGAAGGCGCTGCTCGACGCCTCGGTGGTGCGCAGGTAGAAGGTCACGCCGCCCCGGCCCCAGTTGGGGATGAACACCTGCCGCCGCACCCCTTCGCGTGGACCTTCGTAGAGCGCGTCCGCGACGACGCCGACAATTTCGATGGGGAGCTTGGTGCCAGGCCGATCGCCGAACCCGACGTGCCGGCCGATGGCGCTCTGGTCACCAAAAAAGTGGCGCGCGAACTTCTGGTTCACGATGGCCACCGTGGCGTCTTCTTTCGCGTCGGCGCGCGTGAAGTCGCGGCCTTCGAGAAATGGAATGCCCATGGTCTGGAAATAGCCGGGCGACAGGGAGTTCATGAACGCCTGCATGTCCTCGCCGTCCTTGGCCTGGTGGCCTTCGACCGACATGGTGCTGTCCCATTCGTCGCCGGCAAGAATGGACACTGCCGCCGTGCCGGCCGACTTCACGCCGGGCGAGGAATTCAGGCGGTCCAGCAAGTCGCGGTAGAAGTTGACGCCGCGCGGGTTGTCGTAGCCGCTGAGCGCCGGATTGAGTCGGAACATCACGAGGTTGTCGAGCTGGACGCCGGTGTCGGTGGTTTGCAGGTTCTGAAGGCTGCGGACGAAGAGCCCCGCGCCAAACAGCAGCAGAAAGCTGAGCGCCACCTGGGCGGCGACCAGGCCCTTCCTGAGAAACAGCGAACCGCCGGTGCCGGCAATGCCGCCGACCGTGTCTTTGAGCGTGGCCCATTGATCGGGATTGCTCGCGCGCAGCGCCGGCAGCAGCCCGAACACCACGCCGGTAATCAAGGTGAGCGAGAAGGTGAACAGCAGGATGCGCAGGTCCGGCGCCGGTTGGACCAGCAGCGGCTGGTCGGACGGGATCAGCGAGATCAGCCCGCGGGTCAACGCCATCGACAGGAAGATTCCCACCGTACCGCCGACGAGCGACAACAGCACGCTCTCGGTCAGCAACTGACGGACCAGCTGACCGCGAGTGGCGCCCAGCGACAGGCGTACCGCGATCTCCTTCTGGCGCATGAAGCCGCGGGCGATCAACAGGTTGGCGACGTTGGCACAAGCGATCAGCAGGACCAGGCCGACCATGGCCATCAGCACCACCAGGGCGGTCGAGAAGTCGTTGCGCAGCGCCGAGTAGCCCATCGCCGCCTTCTCGACCTTCAGCCGCCCGGTCATGAAGCGTTCGCGCACGAACGGCGAGAAGTCCTTGGCGCCCGGCAGCGTCAGCTCGTGCTGGCGAATCTGCGTGAACAGGCCTTGCATGGGTCCTTGCGCGGTTTCGGCGGTGTAGCCGGGCTTGAGCCGCGCGAACACCTGCACCCAGCGGGTGCGCTCGTCGTTCATCCGGACCCATTCCCACTCGGGTACCACGGCCGGCTTCATCTGAATGGGCACGCGGATCTGCGGCGACCGCGCGGGATCGATCCCGGAGAATCCCTCGGCCGAGACGCCGACGATCGACATGGGATAGCTGTTGACGAGTATCTTCCGGCCAATCACCTCGACGTCGCGGCCGAATCGCGTGACCCAGTAGTTGTGGCTTAGCACCACCACCGGATGGCCCTGGTAGATCTGGTCGTCCTCCTGCGAATTGAAGACCCGGCCAAGCGCCGGACCCACGCCCAGCATGGTGAAGAAGTTGCCCGACACCATCTCCACTTCGACCCGTTCGGTCTGGTTGTCGACGCTGATCGACGCGGCGGCCAGGCGGCGCGCCAGCACCTCGGCCAACGGCTCGCCGCGCTTCCGGTATTCCTCGTAGATGGGATACGAGTGCATGCGAGAGCCCATGTTGCTGCCGCTGTGGGGACCCTCTTGGTACAACATCACCAGCTCGTCCGGGTTCTTGACCGGGAGCGGGCGCAGCAGGATCTGGTCGATGAGCGTGAAGATCGCGGTGTTGGCGCCAATGCCGAGCGCCAGCGACAGGATGGCGACGGTCGAGAACAAGGGGCTGCGGAACAGGCCGCGAATGGCGAGTTTCAGGTCGTTCATACAGTGGCTTGGACGGGATTCTGGTCCCACGGGTTGGGAGTGTGGCCAACCCTGAACCGATTTCATCCGTCATACGTAAACAGAACAAGGTGCTCCGCCCGCCTTCGCGGCCGGAGGCCGCTACGGCGAGGTCTCGCCGTAGCTCACCGATGACTTGTGAGCGAAGGCGGAGAGGCAAGATGTCTTTTTTGAATCGTCTGTTGGGGAAGAGCGAACCGCCGAAGCAGCGCGTCCAGGTCTGCGTCGAATGTGGCATGCCGGTGGCAGACCACAAGCAATGGTGCTCGATCCTGCAGGGGCAGAACGAGATGAAGCTGAAGGCGGCCGCCAAGCAGACCGCCTGAGGAGAAATTCACAGGAGATCAAGAGTTACAGAGAAGACTCTTGGTCTCTTGGTCTCCTGCTCTCCTGTTATTCAGATCTGAGCGCCTGCATCACGTCTACGCGCGCGGCCCGCGCAGCCGGCATGAACGAGGCGAGCACGGCGGCGGCAATCAACAACAGCGCCGCTCCGGCCAGCGGCAGCGGGCCCGGAATAGTCAGCTCGCCAACGAAGCCGCCGGCAAACCTGGCGAGCGCCAGGCCGCTCACCACCCCTGTCGCGACTCCAATCCCGGCAATCACCGCCCCTTCCGCAAGAATCTTCGCCAGCAGGCTCGACGGCGTTGAGCCAATAGCCAGCCGCACACCGAACTCGCGCGTGCGGGCGCTGACCGAAAACGCCAGCACGCCGGCGACGCCGACCACGGCAATGGCCAGGGCCACGCCGGCAAAGCCGCCAAACACGAGCGCGTTCAACCGGTTCGGCGCCAGCACCTCGGCCCGCACATCGTCGAGGGTGGCCGCTTGCTCAACCGGCTGCTCAGCCGACAGGTCGCGGATGATCTTGGTGATCGGCGGGACCAGCCCGTAGGGATCGGTGGCCGCATGCACGAACAGCCGGCCCTGGAACATCTCCTGTTCCATCGGGTGATACACCGTGATGGTCGACTCCGGGACCACATTCTCATCGTCCAGGTCGGCGGCGACGCCGATGATGCGGCGAGGACCGTTGTTGACGCCAATGAACTTGGTGACCGGATCGGTCCACATGAGGTTGCGGTTCAGCGCGTCCTGACTCGGGAACATCCGCTTCGCCAGGCTTTCGCTGACGATTACCACCTTCTCGCCGTCGCTGCGATCGTCGGCGTTGAAGTCGCGACCGGCGATGATGGGCACGTTGAGCGCGCGGAAAAAGCCCGGTGACACCGTGCGGAACTTGGCGCGCGGGTCGTCTTCGCCGTCGGCCTTGTTGTAGCCCTCGACCGTAAACTGCGCCGCAAACCACTGGCCGGCGTCGCGCCACGGCACCATGGTGCCGATCGCCACGGTCTCCACGCCGGGCAGTTCGCCGATGCGGCGAATGACCTCGCGGTAAAACGGCAGAATCTGTGCCGGCGGCCGCTCGTAGTTGACCGGCACGTTGAGCACCAGCACGTTGCGGGTGTTGATGCCCGGCGTCGCCGATTGCAGGGCCATCAGCGTCGTGACCAGCATGCCCGCCCCCGCCACCAGCACGAACGAGGCCGCAATCTGCGTGACGGCGAAGAGCCGCAGGCGACGGTTGGTGCCGCTCGTGATGCGGACGCCGCCACTCGACAGGCCGAGCCCGTTGGCGGACTCGGCCGAGGGGAGCCGCGGCACGAAGGCGAGCAGCACGGACGAGACGAGCGCCAGCGTGACGCCCACCCACAGCAGCGTTGAATCCACCGTCAGGTCGAGCGCGCGCACCGAGTAGCGCGAGGCGTAGCTGGCCAGCACCGCCACCATCGGCCGCGCAATCAGCACGCCCAGGATGGCACCGGCGCCGCAGAGCAGCAGACTTTCGGCCAGCAGCGTTCGGCGCAGGGCGGCCCGGCTGGCGCCGAGGGCCGCGCGCACCGCCAGCTCACCCTCGCGGCGCACGGACCTTGCCAGGATCAGGTTGGCAACGTTCGAGCACGCAATAATGAAGATCAGGCCCGAGGCCGCCAGCAGGATCAGCAACACGGTGCGCGCCGGCGAGGTGATCTGATCGCGCAGTTGCACCGCACTGATCTGGAAATCGCCACTCACCGGGTAGTCCTCGCGATGTTCGGTCAGCATCACGCTGTGAGCCGTCTGCAACTCCGCGCGCGCCTGCTCAAGGGTGGCGCCGGGCGCGAGCCGGCCGAACAGCTCAGTCATGCGATGCACACGGCCATCGACCATCGTCGCGTCCATGTGGTGCGAGCTGGTGACGACGTTGGCGATCAGTTCGGTCTGCGCCGGATAGGGAATCGACGGTTCGAGCACGCCGACGATGGTCACCGCGCGATCGCCGAGCTTGATCACCTTGCCGATCAGCGCCGGGTCGCTGTTCAAGCCCGTGCTCCAAAAGCGGTGCGTCAGAACCGCCACCGGCGCGGCCGTGGGGCCGTCGTCGGTCGCATCAAGCAGGCGCCCGGCCACTGGACCTAGCCCCATCACGTTGAAGTAGTTGCCGCCCACCACGCCGGCACGCACGACCCGCGGGTCGCCCAGACCGACCATGGTGAACTCGATGGTGGAGAAGTCACCGAACGCCGCAATGCTCTTCACGCGCGCGCGCAAGTCCCGGATCTCCGGGACCGAGAAGTTCGCATTCTCGGAACCGGCGCCCTTCGCGCTCTGGCGGATGTAGATCAGCCGCTCTTCATCGTCGTTGACCAGCGGCTTGAGCAGTACGCCTCGGACCAGGCTGAAGATGGCGGCATTGGCGCCGATGCCCAGGGCCAGCGTGACGATGACGGTCGCGGCCACGCCCTTGACGCGGCCGAGCGAGCGCAACGCGAAGCGGAGGTCGGTGAGCAGGCTCATGACTGCTGCAACTCGCCGACCAGGTCTTCGAGACGGTCGTAGCTGAGGGCGACGCCCTTCTCCATGCCGGACCCGATCACCATGTCGCGGACCTCCTTCGATGGATACGCGCAAGTGGCCGTCAGCCGCGTCTGGCCGTCTTCTTCGGTCAGGACGCTGGTGACCACCGAGACCGCATCCGGATAAGGCTCGAAGATCTCAGTGAAAACGAGCCGGCCCGGTGGCTGGATCTCGCGGTACTCGCCGTAGAAACAGACCTCGCCATTGGGTGCAGCGTTGACAAACCGCCACTTGCCGCCGACGCGCAAGTCGACCTCGCATACCGGCACGGTGTAGCCCGGGCCAAGGTTACCCCACCAGCGCTTTATGTGCTCGGGCTTGCTCATGGCGTCAAACACCAGCTGGCGCGGCGCGCGGAACAGCCGCGTCATGACAATCTCGTGGTCGGACGGCGTCGAGACCGAGAAGCTTTCCTTATTTGCGACGGGACTTACGGCCATGGGGCTTCTCCTGTTGCTGCAGTTCCTGCAGGTAGTTGTCGAGGCGGTCGAGCCGCTGTTGCCAAATCTGCCGATACGGCTCGGCCCAGTCCGCCACTTCCTTCAGCGGACCGGCTTCGATGCGGCATGGCCGCCACTGCGCTTCGCGTCCCCGCGCGATCAGGCCGGCCCGCTCGAGCACCCGCAGGTGTTTCGAGACGGCCGGCATGGTCATGTCGAACGGTTCGGCCAGTTCGGTGACGGAGCATTCGCCGGTGACGAGCCGGGCGAGAATGGCCCGGCGCGTCGGGTCGGCGAGGGCGGCGAAGGTGGTACTCAGTTGGTCGGTCGGCATGGGATGTAATAAACCATTTAGTTAATTAACCTGTAGGTTTAATATACTGGCGCCGGCCCTGCTGTCAAGGCATACAACCCGGAGGTGGCTGATGAACACCGATCGCATCGAGAAGACCATTGTGCTGCGGGCCCCGCGCGCCATGGTGTGGCGCGCGCTCACCAACGCCGATCAATTCGGCGCCTGGTTCGGCGCGAAGATGGGCGGTGTCTTCACTCCCGGCGCGCGTGTCACCGGTCGCATCACCGCGCCCGGCTACGACCACCTCACCATGGACCTGGTGATCGACCGGCTTGAACCCGAGCGACTGTTTTCGTATCGCTGGCATCCCTTTGCCATCGACCCGGCCGTGGACTACTCCGGAGAGCCGATGACGCTGTGCGAGTTCACGCTGGAGGAGACCCCCGACGGCACGCGGTTGACCGTGATCGAGTCGGGCTTCGACCGCATCCCGCCCGCCCGCCGCGACCTTGCCTTCCGCATGAATGACGGTGGCTGGACAGCCCAGATGCAGAACATCCAACGGTATCTCGACGGACTCACGGGCGGCGGGCCTGGTGCTCCAATGCCTTGACGATCGCGGTGAGCGCGGCGTTGACCGGGCAGGCGATGCCGTAGTGCCCGCCCAGGGCGACGACGGCGCCATTCAGGTAGTCGATTTCGGTCTGCCGCCCCTTCTGCAGGTCCTGCAGCGTTGACGCCACCGTCGCGGCCGATGCGAACACCTTGTCGATGACCGCCATGAAGTCTTCGTCAAACCGCACCCCGTCGGCCGCCGCCGCCGCCACGCACTCGTCAATCACCAGGCGCTTGATTGGCGCCAGCTTCGGATCGACGATGCCGCCCACGGTGGTTCCGGTGATCGCCGTAATGGGGTTGATCACGCAGTTGAAGACGGTCTTGCGCCACATCGCCGTCTTCATATCGTCGATCACCCGGCCGTCGAGGTCGCACGCGGTCAACGCTTCGGCAATGGCCCCGGCCCGCTCGTGCGCCTCGACCAGCGTGTATCCCGCCACGGTGTGCTCAACCACCCCGGGCCCGCGCAGGATGGCACCGACCTGCGTGATCGCGCGCAGCGTGACCGCCCGCTCACCCACCAGATCGCGCACGATGCGTTCAGAGTAAAGGCCGTTTTGCACACACAGGATCGTCACCGACGGCGTCAACAGCGGCACGAGGGGGCGCACCGCCTCCTCTGAGTTGCCGACCTTGGTGGTGAGAATGACCAGCGTGCCAGGTTCGATGGCGTCGAGGCGGGTGACCGCCTTTACCGGGAAGGTGCCACGGCGAATCGCCCCCTCGATTCGAAGGCCGCTCTCGCAAATGGCTCGCACGTGCGGCTCAGTGCCCACCAGAGTCACGTCGTGACGCGACGCCAACTGGTAACCGTAGACGCTGCCGATGGCGCCTGCCCCCACCACCACGATAGTCACGCGGCTATCGTAGTCGCAGTCGACTACCTGGTGACTCCGTAGCCTGGAGATCGGTATCATCAGGGGTCAAATTGAGGAGGCCAGTATGAGTCGAACGTGGATGGGACTAGTCGCCGGAGTGGCGTTGTTGTCGGCGACCGTGTTGGCGCAGGCGCCGCTCAGGTCGGCCTTGCACGACTACCGCGTCGTCACCGTCGTCGACACGCTGGTTCAACCCTGGTCGATGGCGTTCCTGCCCGGCGGCGATACGCTGATCACCGAGCGGCCCGGGCGCCTGCGGATTCTGCGCAACGGCAAGCTTCTGCCGCAACCGGTCGAGGGGTTGCCTCCGGTACTGTTTGCGGGTCAGGGAGGACTGCTCGAAGTCGCGCCACACCCGGACTTCGCGTCCAACCGGCTGATCTACGTGTCGTTCTCGAAGCCGATCGGTGATGGCAAGGAAGGGACCACGGCCTTGATTCGCGGGCGGTACGAGAACGACCGCCTCACCAACGTGCAGCAGCTCTTCGAGTCGATCTCAAAGGGTCGCGGACACTACGGCGGGAAGATCGCGTTTGACGGCAAGGGCTTTGTCTTCCTCACGCTGGGCGACCGACAAGTGCCGCCCGAAGGCGATCTTGAGGCCCACCCGGCGCAGGACCTCAGCAACCACCACGGCACCATTGTCCGGCTGCACGACGACGGCCGCGTGCCGGCGGACAATCCTTTCGTCAGTCGTGCCGGCGCGCGCCCCGAGATCTGGAGCTACGGCCACCGCAACGTGCAGGGCCTTGCGATCAATCCCGAGACCGGTGATGTGATGGCCAACGAACACGGGCCCCAGGGCGGCGACGAACTCAATCGTATTCTGCCCGGGCTCAACTACGGCTGGCCGGTCATCGGCTTCGGCGTCAACTACACGACTGGTCTCGCCATCCACAAGGGTACGCATCGCGAGGGCATGGAGCAGCCGCGGCATATCTGGGTGCCATCGATCGGCGTTTCCGGCGCCATGTTCTACACCGGCGATCGTTTCCCGCAGTGGAAGGGCAACCTGTTCGTGGGCGGCATGGCTGGACAGCGGCTCGCGCGGCTGACCATGAAGGGCAACGCAGTGATCGGCGAGGAAGCGCTGGTGCCGCGGATGGGCCGCATCCGCGACGTGCGCCAGGGGCTGGACGGATTGATCTACTTGATCACCGACGATCGCGACGGCAAGCCGACACCGATCTACCGCCTCGAACCCGCCGATCGCCAGTAAAGGAGTGTTGGGGTCAGGCCCCGGGACGCCGGACCAGATAAACGACAGTGGCGATGGCGAGGCAGATGCCGAAGCCGATCCATTCATCGGGCGTGAGGCCGGAGAGCAGCCACCCGATGACTGCGACGGTGAGCCACGGCACGGCACTCATCAACAGGGCTGCCGAGGACGACCCGTTTCCAGGTGACCGCGGCTCGGCGCGACTGCCCATCTGGCGCAACCGCCACGACGCCAGTGCGCAGCCCAGGTACAGCGCGAGCGCCGAGACATTGGCGAGGATTGCCAGCTTCTCGAACGTGCCGGTGATCGCCAGGGCAAGCCCCAACGTCGACTGAAAGAGGATGGCCGTCTGCGGCGTGTGGTGGGTGGCATGAACCGCAGCCAGCGCCCGTGGCAGGTAGCCGTCGCTTGCCAGCGCGAACACCATGCGCGGCATCGACAGCGTCATGCCGCCGAGATAACCGAACATCGACAGCGACGCGCCGCCCAGCAGCAGCGCCGCGGCCCAGCTGCCGAACGAAGCCCCGGCGGCCTCGGCCAACGGCGACACTGTCGCCAGCGCCAGGCCGCTGCCGAGCACACCCTGGGCCACCACCTGCAACAACACGTAGAGCGTGGTGATTCCCACCATGGCCAGCGCGATCGCGCGCGGCACCGTGCGCGCGGTATCGCGGACTTCGCCGCTCGGCACCAACGCGCACTCGATCCCGGCAAACGCGAAGATCAGCAGCAGCGACGTGCGGGCGACATCCCCAACAGCCGGCATGGCCGCCACCTTCAGGTTGTCGGTATCGATGAAGAACAACCCGCCGATCGCCACCAGCAGCAACGGCAGCAGCTTGGCGACGGTGGCGATGGAGTTCAGCCGCACCCCCAGCGTCACGCCCCGCAGGTTGACCACGGCCCAGAAGCCGAACGACACCGCGAGAATGGCGACCTCCATGCCGTACCCCGCCAGCGTGGGCACCAGCAGTCCGAGGCTTGAGGCAAACACGGTCGATACGGCCGCCGTGGCAAACGTGCCGAGCATCCACAGCAGCGCGCCAGAGAGAAAGCCCGCGTACGGACCGAAGGCGGTGCCGACATAGGCGTACGGCCCGCCGGTGAGCGAGACCCGGCGGCCGGCATCGGCAATGCACAGCACGATCAGGCCCATGGCGACAGCGCACACCAGATAGGCGATCGGCGCGGCGGCACCGAGCGAACCGGCAACGTTGGCCGGCAGGCGGAAGATGCCGCCGCCGATGGTGATGTTGATGATTGCCGCAGCCAGCCCGAAGGTGCCGATCGCCCGGACCAACGACTCGTTGCCGGCGACGGCGCGCCGGGCGGGCGGGGTAGCTGAAGACATCGACCGTGATGTTATCGTGGAGGCTGTCATGCGGCTTTGGGATATTTCTCCGGTCGTCGCCGCCGGCACGCCGTGCTTCCCTGGCGACACGGCCTACTCGCAGCGGTGGCATGCCGAGATTGGACCCGGCTGTGCGGTCAACGTCAGCGCCATCACCATGTCGCCGCATCTGGGCGCGCACGCCGATGCGCCGCTACACTACGGCGCCGGCGCCGCCGCGATCGGCAGCGTCGACCTCACGCCGTTTCTTGGACCCTGTCGCGTGATCCACGCCATCGACCGCGGCGCGCTGATCACCGCCGATCACCTTGCGCACGCGGCGGCCGGGTTACCCGCTCGCGTGCTCGTTCGCACCTGCCGTCACGCCCCGACGGCCTGGTCGTCCACCTTCAGCGCGTTTGCGCCGTCGACCATCGCCTGGCTGGCCGGCCGCGGGGTCCGCCTGGTCGGCATCGACTCGGCGTCGGTCGATCCGGCCGAGAGCAAGACGCTCGACAGTCATCAACAGCTGCTGGCCCACGACATGCGGGTCCTTGAGAATCTTGTCCTCGATGAAGTGGACGAAGGCGACTACGAACTGATCGCGCTGCCGCTGAAGCTGGCGACTGCGGATGCCTCACCGGTGCGCGCGGTGTTGCGGCGGTTGCCATGACGCGCGACTGGTGCCTGGCCCGCGATGCGGCCGATCCGCTCGCGCCACTACGGGCTCTGTTCGCGATGGCGCGGGCCGACGCCGACGGCGTCATCTACCTCGATGGCAACTCGCTTGGCGCGCTGCCCGCCGCCACCCCCGCCCGGGTCGCCACCGTCGTGGAAGACGAGTGGGGCGCCGGCCTCATCCGTAGTTGGAACTCCGCTCCGCGACCCGGGGGCCCGAACCAGGGGCCAGCGGGCTGGATCAACCTGCCTCAGATCATCGGCGACAAGATCGCGCCCCTGATCGGCGCCAGGGCTGGCGGCGTGGTGGTGGCCGATTCGACCTCGGTCAACCTCTATAAAATCCTGACCGCCGCCATGGTGATCGCGGTGGCACGCACCGCGTCGCCCTCGTCTGGCCGCTTCCGCGTCCTGTCCGAGCGCTCCAACTTTCCCACCGACCTCTACATCGCCGATACCCTGGCGCGGGAGCACGGCTGCGAGCTGGTCCTCGCCGACACCGACGACCTCCCGGCGCTGCTCGACAGCCGCGTTGCCGTCCTCATGTTGACGCACGTCAACTACCGGACCGGCCGCATGCACCGCATGGCCGAGATCACGGCGGCCGCGCACGACGCCGGCTCCCTGGTAGTGTGGGACCTCGCCCACTCGGCCGGTGCGGTTCCCGTGGACCTGATGGGCGCTGACGCCGACTTCGCGGTCGGCTGCGGCTACAAGTACCTGAACGGCGGCCCTGGCGCCCCGGCCTTCGCGTGGGCCCATCCCAGGCATACCGCCTGGATGGATACTCATGACTGGCGGCAGCCGCTGGCCGGCTGGCTCGGTCATGCCGCTCCCTTCGCGTTCACGCCTGACTACCGGCCCGGCGCCGGTATGTCGCGATTCATTTGCGGCACGCCGCCGATGTTGTCGCTCGCGGCGCTCGAGTGCGGTGTCGATACGGTGTTGGCCGCTGACTCCTACGGCGGCATGGCGGCCATCCGCCAGAAGTCACTCGCGCTCACCGATCTGTTTATCGCGCTGGTGGAAACCCGTTGCGGCAACCAAGGTCTCACGCTCGTGACCCCGCGCGACGCCGCCGACCGTGGCAGTCAAGTCAGCTTCGCGCACGACACCGGCGGCTACCCGATCATGCAGGCGCTGATCGCCCGCGGCGTGATCGGCGACTTTCGCGCCCCCGACATCCTGCGATTCGGCTTCACTCCGCTCTATACCCGGTACGTCGACGTGTGGGACGCGGTGGCCCACCTCGAACAGGTGATGACCACCGGCGAATGGCGCGAGCCGCGCTTCGCCGTGCGCGCTGCCGTCACCTGAACTCGGGCCCTGTCGCGCTCGCCGAGCCATCGAGCACTTCGCGCACCTTACGCCGCAAGCCGAGCGCGCCAAACGGCTTGCCGATGAACGCCGAGGTTTGGCCCGCCAACTTCCCGGGCAGGTCGGTATTTTCGGTGTAGCCAGACATGAAGAGGATCTTGGTGCCTGGGCGGGCCTCATCGAATTGCGCCGCAAGGTCCTTCACGGTCATGCCGGGCATCACCATGTCGGTGAGCAGCAAGTCGATGACGCCTTCGTGCCGGTCAGCCGCATACAGCGCTTCGTCGCCATTGGCGGCCGGGAGCACGGTGTAGCCGGCAGCTTGCAGGATCAGTGTCGTCAGCAGCCGCACGCCATCTTCGTCCTCGACGACAAGGATGGTTTCAGTGCCGTGCAACTGTGGTGAGGGGAGAGCCGGCGCCGCCGCCCCCAGCGCCTGCGCGACCTGGGGCAGGTAGATGGTGAAGGTTGTCCCGTCGCCGACCTCACTCGCGACCCAGATACTGCCGCCGCTCTGCTTGACGATTCCGTAGACGGTGGATAATCCGAGTCCGGTGCCTTTTCCCCGCTCCTTGGTGGTGAAAAAGGGCTCGAAGATATGGAGGCGCGTCGCCTCGTCGATGCCGTCGCCGGTGTCGCTGATGGCCAGCGCGACATGTGGGCCAGGCCGCACCGACGGGTGGTTGTTGGCAAACGCTTGATCGAGATCGACATTCATGGTCGTGATGGTCAGCGTGCCACCCGCGCGCATGGCGTCGCGGGCATTGACGGCAAGGTTCATGACCACCTGCTCGATCTGCCCCGGATCGGCCAGGACGTTGCCAACATCCGCCGCCGCCGACACTTCCAGGGCGACGTCCTCACCGATCAGGCGGCGCAGCATGCCCTGGAGATCGCCGATCAGGGAGGCGAGGTTCAAGACATCGGGTTTCAGGATCTGCTGGCGACTGAAGGCCAGCAGTTGACGGGTCAGTGCCGCCGCCCGGTTGCCGGCGGCGTGAATCTGCATGAAGTCCGCGCGCCGGGGATCGCCCTCGTCGAGGTCGCCCAACGACATTTCAGCCGTGCCGTTGATGACGGTCAGCAGGTTATTGAAGTCGTGGGCGACGCCGCTGGCAAGCCGCCCGACTACCTCCATCTTCTGGGACTGGAGGAACTGCGCCTGCAGCCGCATCGGCTCGGTCAGGTCGCGCTCGATGCCAATGAAGTGGGTCACCTCGCCGTTCGCGTCTCGCACCGAGGTCATGCTCTGATCGATGGTGTACTTGCTGCCATCCTTACGGCGATTGGTCATCTCGCCATGCCAGGTGTCGCTGGTCAGCAGGGTGTCCCACAACTTCTGGTAGAAGGCGTCGTCGTGAACCCCCGACCTCACCAGGTCGCGAGGGTTCTTGCCGATGGCCTCCTCACGGCTGTAGCCGGTCATGGTCGTGAACGCCTGGTTGACCCATTCGATGGTGCCGCGACTGTCGGTGATGACCACGCCGTCGGCGGCGGCATTGAGTGCGGCGCTTTGGACGCGCAATCCCGCCTCGGATTGCGCGCTCTTGGTTCGGTCGAGCACGAACGCCACGCCATGGCCGGGTGCGTGCTCGAATGCGGTGGCGCCAATCACGACCGGGACCCGTGAACCGTCCTTGCGAAAGTATTCCTTCTCGAACGGCGTGCAAGTACCCTTGTCGGCAATCTCCTGCAGCCCGCGCCGGTCGGCCGCCGCAAACTCCGGTGGCGTCATCTCATTCCAGCGGAGCCGGCCGTGGCGGACATCGTCCTGGGTGTAGCCGACAATGTTCAAGAAGGCGTCGTTGGCCTCCGCGATGGCCCCGGCTGAGTCCCAGAACAGCAGTCCGATCATGTCCGATTGCATGATGCCGCGGAACCGGGCCTCGCTGTTCGCCAACGCCGACTCGGACCGTTCGGCCTCCAACTCCAGGGCGCGTTGCTGGCGGCGGCGCTCCGCCTCCCGCAACTCCCGCTGCACGGCAGGGACAAACCGTCTCAGGTCTTGCTTGAGGATGTAGTCATGCGCGCCCGCCCGCATCATGGCCACCGCCGCGTCTTCGCCAATGCTGCCGGAGACCACCACGAACGGGAGGTCGTGGCCACTGTCTTTGAGTACGCGCAGCGCGGTTGGCGCGTCGAACCCGGGCATCGAATAATCGCAGACCACCAGGTGGCAGGCGTCCCGTTCCAGGGCCGCTGCCATCGCGCCGGCGGTCTGGACGCACTCCCACTGCGGTTCAAAGCCGCCGCGGCGCAGTTGCCGCAGGACCAGTTCCGCGTCGCTCTCGGAATCTTTGACGATCAGCACCCGTAGCGGTACGGCCATCTCATCCCCGCCTGACCGGCGGCGCCTCATTCAGCACCAGCCAGTACAAGCCGATGTGGCGGACAGCCTCGCTGAACTGTTCGAAGTCCACGGGCTTACGGATGTAGCTGTTGGCACCCAGGCCGTAACTGTTCACGAGGTCCTGTTCCTGGTTGGACGAGGTGAGGACGACCACCGGCTGCATGCGCGTTCTCGGGTCTTCGCGCAGCCGCTGGAGCACCTCCAGACCACTCACCTTCGGGAGCTTCAAGTCCAGCAACACCAGTTGTGGCGAGACACTCACGTCGCGACCGGCGTAGGCCCCCGTGCCAAAGAGGTAATCAAGGGCCTCGGCGCCGTCCCTGGCCACGATCACTTCGTTCAGAATGTGGTTTCGCTTCAGCGCCCGGATGGTGAGCAGTTCGTCGTCCGGGTTGTCTTCCACGAGCAAGATTGCTTTTCCGGTGGCGGTCATGACGGGTCCTCGACGACAGGAAGTGTGAAGTAGAACGTCGCGCCCTTGTCAGGTTGGGCTTCCGCCCAGACGCGGCCGCCGTGGCGAAGAATGACCCGTTGGACCGTCGCCAGTCCGATTCCCGTGCCGGGAAACTCGGCGGTGGTGTGCATCCGCTGAAAGGCGCCAAACAGGCGGCCGGCATAGGTCATGTCAAAACCGGCGCCGTTGTCGCGCACGAAAAACACGCCGTCAGAGACGCGGCCCAGCCGGCCCATTTCGATGTGGGCCTGCTCGCGACGCCCCGTGAACTTGAACGCATTGCCCAACAGGTTGTCGAGCATGACCCGCAGCAGTTGCGGGTCACCGCTCGCGGCCAGGCCCTCGCCGATCCGCCAGTGAACCAACCGTTCTCCTTGCTGCTGCCGCAACTCGGCAATGGCCAGTTGCGCCAGCGCGGTCAGGTCCACCCGGTCGTGCGTCATCTCCTGGCGCGTCACCATCGACAGGCCGAGGATGTCGTCAATCAGCCGGCCCATCTGCTGCGCCCCTGCACGAACCCGCCGCAGGTAGTCCTGGCCGGTGGCATCGAGCCGGTCGCCGTAGTCCTCCAGCAGGGCCTGGCTGAAGCCGTCCATGCTGCGCAGTGGCGCGCGCAGGTCGTGCGAGACGGAATAGGCGAACGACTCCATTTCGGCGTTGGCGGACTCAAGTTGCGCGGCCCGGCGCTGGAGGTCGGCATTCAGTTGGGCCACGGTCTCCTCAGCCACCTTGCGCTTGGTGATCTCGGTGCGGATGGTGATGAACTCGACCGGCCGGCCGGCCGGATCCACTCTCGGTACAATGCTGGCGGACACCCAGTAGAAGGAGCCGTCCTTGGCGCGGTTGCGCAACTCGCCGTGCCAGACCTGCCCGCCAAGAATGGTTTGCCACAACTCCTTCATCATCGCCTTCGGGTGGTACCCCGAGTTGAGGATGCGGAAATCCTGGCCCAGCAGTTCCGATCGCGAGTACTGGGTAACAGCGCAGAACTTGTCGTTGACGTAGGTGAACCGGCCCTCACTGGAAGTGATGGCCGCCATGGCGTGGAAGTCGATACCGAGCTTGAGCAGGGCCAGGGCGCCTGAATCCATGCCTTCGTCGTTATCGGCGTGTCCGGTCTGGCCTGGGGGGCCGTTCATGGAAGTCCTCGCGAACCACTTGCAATTGCTGGGCGCCGTCTGTGGCTTTCCTTCGGACTCTACACCCGATTCATTGGCGTGCTCCCGCTATCTCGTACGAGCGCAGTCGAGCCGCATGGTCATGAATATGTGAGACCACGATCAGTTCGTCAGCCGCGGTCTTCTCAACAAAAGCCGCGACTTGCGGTCGAATAGTGTCGCCCGACCCCACAAAAGAGACCCGCGCCGGCGTCGTGACCCCAGCCACCTCAGCCGTGTCGCGCTCCCACTCCTTTGAGGGCGGCGGCAACTGGATCGGCCGTCCCGCCCGCAGGCTCGCAAACGCCTGCCGGCCAGACGAGGCCAGGAAGCGCGCCTCGTCGTCGCTATCGGCCGCCACGACGTTGACGCCGAGCATGAGATACGGCCGCGCGAGCTGTTCGGAAGGTGTGAACCGGGCACGGTAGATCGCGGCGGCCTCGTCCAGCATCGCCGGCGCGAAATGCGACGCGAAGGCGAAGGGCAAGCCCAGGGCGGCGGCGACCTGCGCCCCGAACGTGCTCGACCCGAGAATCCAGATCGGCACCGTCAACCCGCCCCCCGGCACCGCGCGCACCGCCTGGCGGGGTTTCGGCGCGCGGAAGAAGGCCATCACCTCCATCACGTCCTGCGGAAACGCGTCTGGATTGGTGTTCAGCGTGCGCCGCAGTGCGACGGCGGCGGCGTGATCGGTGCCGGGCGCGCGGCCCAGGCCCAGGTCGACCCGGCCGGGGAACAGCGACGCCAGCGTGCCGAACTGTTCGGCCACCTGGAGCGGAGCGTGGTTGGGCAGCATGATGCCGCCCGCGCCGATGCGAATGGTCGTGGTGCCGGCCCCGACATGCCCAATCAATACCGCGGTCGCCGCGCTGGCGATGCCGGGCATGTTGTGATGCTCGGCCAGCCAGAACCGCTGGTAGCCCCAGCGTTCGGCGTGCTGGGCGAGGTCGAGCGTGTTGCGAAACGCCTGCGCCGCCGTGCCGCCCTCAATGATGGGCGAGAGGTCGAGCACCGAGAGCGGGACCACGGCGGTCAGTTGGCGAACGCCGGAATGCCGGTCTGGGCGCGGCCCAGAATCAACGCGTGAATGTCGTGCGTGCCTTCGTAGGTGTTCACGACTTCCAGGTTCACCAGGTGGCGAATCACCGCGAACTCGTCGGTGATGCCGTTGCCGCCCATCATGTCGCGTGCCAGCCGCGCAATGTCCAGCGCCTTGCCGCAGGAGTTGCGCTTCATCAGCGACGTCAGCTCCACCGCCGCCGTGCCCTCCTCCTTCATCCGGCCCAGGCGCAGGCACCCCTGCAGGCCGAGCGCGATCTCGGTCTGCATGTCGGCGAGCTTCTTCTGGATTAACTGGTTGGCGGCCAGCGGCCGGCCGAACTGCTTGCGCTCCAGCACATACTCGCGCGACCGCAGCCAGCAGTCCTCGGCCGCGCCCATGGCGCCCCAGGCAATGCCGTAGCGCGCACTGTTCAGGCAGGTGAACGGTCCCTTCAAGCCCTTGATCTCGGGAAACGCGTTCTCCTCCGGGCAGAACACGTTGTCCATCACCACTTCACCGGTGATGCTGGTTCGCAGCCCGACCTTGCCATGAATGGGTGGCGCCGTCAGCCCCTTCGCGCCCTTCTCCAGCACAAACCCGCGAATCTCCCCGGCGTCGTCCTTGGCCCAGATGATGAAGACGTCGGCGATCGGGCTGTTGCTGATCCAGGACTTGGTGCCGGTGAGCGCGTAGCCGCCGTCCACCTTCACGGCGCGAGTGGTCATGCTGCCCGGGTCGGAGCCGGCGTTGGGTTCGGTGAGGCCAAAACAGCCAATCCACTCGCCGGTGGCCAGCTTCGGCAGGAACTTCTGCTTCTGCGCCTCGGTGCCGAATTCATTGATCGGCACCATGACCAGCGAGCCCTGCACGCTCATCATCGAGCGGAATCCGGAATCAACCCGCTCCACCTCGCGCGCCACCAGGCCGTAGGCCACATAGCCGAGGCCGGCGCCGCCGTACTCCTCGGGAATGACGATGCCGAGCATGTCGAGGGCGCCGAGCTCACGGAAGATCGCCGGGTCGGGTTTCTCGTGGCGGAACATCTCGAGGACCCGGGGCGCCAGCTTGTCGGTGCAATAGGCGCGGGCGCTGTCGCGCACCATGCGCTCTTCCGCGGTGAGCTGCTGGTCGAGCAGGAACGGGTCGCTCCAGTTGAAGCGGGTCTTGGTCGGGGTGGCCATCCTGATAATCGTCTCACAGGACCGGCGGCGGCGGCGGCAGCGAACGAACGTGGCCGAGATGGAATCCACAAGTTTGTCATATTGGACATGGGACGGCCTCTACCTATTCAATATCGTCATGAACAACGCCGACATCGCATGGATGCTGGTGGCCACCTCGCTCGTGCTGTTGATGACGCCGGCGCTCGCCTTCTTCTACGGCGGGCTGGTGCGCTCGAAGAACGCCCTCAACACCATGATGATGAGTTTCGTCGCGCTCGGTCCGGTGGCTGTGGTGTGGGCGCTCATCGGTTACTCCCTGGCCTTCGCGCCTGGCGGTCCGGCGATCGGATCGCTCGCGTTTGCCGGGCTGCGCGACGTCGGCCTTGAGGCGCAGGGCACCATTCCGCATGTGCTGTTCATGTGCTTCCAGGGGACGTTCGCCATCATCACGCCGGCGCTGATTTCCGGCGCGGTGGTGGAGCGCATGCGGTTCAACGCCTACCTGGCCTTCATTGCCTTGTGGGTGCTGGTGGTTTACGCCCCGGTGGCGCACTGGGTGTGGGGCGGCGGGTTCCTGGCCACGATGGGCGCGCTTGATTTCGCCGGCGGCGCGGTGGTGCATGTCAACGCCGCGTCGGCGGCGCTGGTCGCCGCCATGGTGGTGGGCCCGCGCAAGGATTACGGCCGCCACGCGATCCTGCCGCACAACGTGCCCTTCGTGATGCTGGGCGCCGGGCTGCTGTGGTTTGGCTGGTTCGGCTTCAATGCCGGGAGCGCGCTGTCGGCCGGCACTTCGGCCGCGCTGGCGTTTACCAACACGTTGCTGGCGCCGGCCGCTGCCCTGGCGACGTGGACACTGATCGATCTGCTGCGCGGTGGCCCGGTGACGGCGGTCGGCGCCGCGACCGCAATTGTCGTCGGCCTGGTGGTGGTGACCCCGGCGGCCGGTTACATCAGCCCGATCTCGGCGATTGCGATGGGCGCGATCGGCGCGTTTCCCAGCTATTTCGCCCTGATCTACCGCGCCAAGACCAAGCTGGATGATTCACTGGACGTCGTGGCCGCGCATGGCCTGGGCGGCGCCACCGGCGCCATCCTGACCGGCGTGTTCGCCGAGGCCGCCTGGAGCGGCGGCGCCAACGGATTGATCGGCGGCCACCCCGGCCAGGTGCTGACGCAACTGGTCAGCGTCGTGATCGTGCTGGCCTATAGCGGCGGCATGACCTTCGTCCTGCTGCAGGGGCTGGCGCTCGTGATGCCGCTGCGCATCGGCGACCGCCACGAGGGCCTGGGCCTTGATGTGACCGACCACGGCGAGGAAGCCTATACGCACGGTGACGGCGCCATCCTGGTCAAGCCAAAGGTCGAGGCGATGGCCCTGACGGCGGTTGACGCCGTCGCAGTTCAAAGCGGCGGGCGGTCATGAAACTGATCGTGGCCATCGTCAGGCCCGAGAAGTTGAGCGACGTGCTGGAGGCGTTGTTTCATGCCGATATTCGCGGCCTGACCATCAGCCGGGTGCAGGGACATGGCGGCGAGATCGAGCACGTCGAGAACTACCGCGGCACCAGCGTGAAGATGGCGCTGGCCGAGAAGGTGCGGATCGAGATTGGAGTCTCGAATCACTTCGTGCAGCCGACCATCGACACCATTCTCGAGGCCGCGCGCACCGGCGAGGTCGGCGACGGCAAAATCATGGTGCTGCCGATCGAGAAGATCTACCGGATTCGCACCGGCGAATCCGACCAGGACGCAGTCACGCCGGTCGCCAGCGATCAATCTGAATAAGAGATACTAGTTATAAATAGATTGCGCTTTCGTTATGAATGACGATTACCTCTAATAGGTCATCGCCATGGACGACCGCAGTGACCAGCGGGGCTTGTATCGCCCGACCGATGAGCACGACGCCTGCGGCGTTGGATTCGTCGCGCACATCAAGGGGGTAGCGTCGCACTCGATCGTCCGCCAGGCGCTCGACCTCCTCATCAATCTCGAACATCGCGGCGCCTGCGGCTCCGACCCCGACACCGGGGACGGCGCCGGCATCCTGGTGCAGATGCCGGACAGGTTTCTGCGCAAGACCGTGCAGTTCCTGCTGCCATCGGCCGGTGCCTATGGCGCCGGCCTGGTCTTCATGCCCGGCGACCATAAGGCGCAAGCGCAACTGCGCGCGCTCGTGCACCGCATCGCGGTCGAGGAGGGCCTTGCCGTGCTCGGCTGGCGCCCGGTGCCGACCGACCTCTCGAAGATCGGCAAGAGTGCGGCGGCGGTGGCACCGGCATTCGAGCAACTGTTTGTCTGCTCCGCCGACACCGGGTCCCGTACCACCGGACCGGTGTTCGAGCGCGCTCTCTATATTGCCCGCAAGCGCATCGAGCACGAAGTGGCGGCGCTGAACCTGGCGCCGCAGCACCGCAAGGACTTCTACATCGCCAGCCTGTCGGCGAACACGATCATCTACAAGGGCATGCTCACGGCGACGCAGATCGAGGGCATGTTTCCCGACTTGTCCGACCCCGCCTTCGAGTCGGCGCTGGCTCTGGTGCACCAGCGCTTCTCGACCAACACGTTCCCCTCGTGGCCGCTGGCGCATCCCTATCGCTACGTCGCCCACAACGGCGAGATCAACACGCTGCGCGGCAACGCCAACTGGATGAAGGCGCGCGAGGGACTGCTCAAGTCAAACGTGTTTGGCGACGACCTGGCGAAAGTGCTGCCGGTGATCACACCGGGCGGCAGCGACACGGCCACCTTCGACAACGTGCTTGAGTTCCTGGTGATGGCCGGGCGCACGCTGCCGCATGCAGTACTGATGATGATCCCCGAGCCGTGGGCCGGCAATCCCGCCATGGACCCGGCGGTGCGCGCCTTCTACGAGTACCACGCCTCGCTGATGGAACCGTGGGACGGTCCGGCGTCGATCACCTTTACCGACGGCACGCTGATCGGCGCCGTCCTCGACCGCAACGGCCTGCGGCCGTCGCGCTACTGCATCACCAAGGACGATCTGGTCATCATGGCGTCGGAGGTCGGCGTGCTCGACATCCCGGCCGACAATGTCGTGCGCAAGGACCGGCTGCGGCCGGGCAAGATGCTGCTGATCGACACCGGCCAGGGCCGCATCATCAGCGACGAGGAGATCAAGCAGACGCTGGCCGGCGAGCAGCCTTACGGCGACTGGTTGCGGCAGAACCTGGTCGACATCGAGAACCTGCCGGTGGCCGCCGCCGAACGGCCCGACCACCAGACCGTAGTTCGCCGCCAGCAGGCGTTTGGCTATACGCAGGAAGACCTGCGCGTGCTGATGACGCCGATGGCGCAGACCGGCGACGAACCGATTGGCTCGATGGGCACCGACACCGCGCTGGCAGTGCTCTCGGACCAGCCGCGCCTGCTCTACGACTACTTCCAGCAGCTCTTCGCCCAGGTGACCAACCCGCCGCTCGATGCGATCCGCGAAGAGCTGGTTACCTCGATGGGGTCGACCATCGGACCCGAAGGCAACCTGCTCGACCCGACGCCGGCGAACTGCCGCCAGATCAAGGTCGAGTTTCCGGTGTTGCACAACGACCAGGTGGCCAAACTGCGTCACCTGCCGCCGGGCTCGCCCTTCCGATCGACGACGCTGCCGTTGCTCTACAACCCGGATGAAGACGGCCCCGGTCTCGAGCGGGCCATGGCCGAGCTCTGCCGAAAGGCCAGTGCCGCGGTGGCGGCGGGCTACGGCATCCTGATTCTGTCGGACCGCGGCGTCGACGCGAAGCACGCGCCGATTCCGAGCCTGCTGGCCACCGCCGGCGTTCATCACCATCTGGTCCGCGAGGGCACCCGCACCAAGTGCGGGCTGCTGGTGGAAACTGGCGACGCCCGCGAAGTACACCATGTGGCACTGCTCATCGGCTACGGCGCCGGCTCGGTGAACCCCTACCTGGCATTCGAGACGCTTGACGATCTCATCCGCCAGGGCTCGTTGCCCGACCTCACCCACCACCAGGCCGTCACCAAGTACATCAAGGCTCTCAACAAGGGCGTGCTCAAGGTGATGTCGAAGATGGGGATCTCGACGCTGCAAAGCTACTGCGGCGCCCAGATCTTCGAGGCCGTCGGCCTCGATCGCGGCTTTGTCGAGAAGTACTTCACCTCGACGGCCTCTCGGATTGGCGGCGTCGGCGTCGTCCAGATCTCCGAAGAGGTGCGGCAGCGTCATGCCCGCGCCTTTGGCGGCCGCGCCACGCCCGCGCTCGTGAACGGCGGCGAGTACCAGTGGCGCAGAGACGGCGAAGTCCATCTCTTTAATCCCGACACTGTCTTCAAGCTCCAGCACGCCACCCGCACCGGCCAATACGCCATCTTCAAGGACTACACCCGCCTGGTCGACGACCAGAGCAAGCAGCGCGCCACCCTCCGCGGCCTGTTTGGCATGAAGCCGTTCGGGCCGCCGGTGCCGCTCGACGAAGTCGAACCGATCGAGCGGATCCTGCCTCGCTTCTCGAGCGGCGCGATGTCATACGGATCGATCAGCAGCGAGGCCCACGAGACGTTGGCGATCGCCATGAACCGGATGGGCGCCAAGTCCAACACCGGCGAGGGCGGCGAAGACCCGGCGCGGTATGTCGCCGACGCCAACGGCGACTCACGGCGCAGCGCCATCAAGCAGGTGGCCTCCGGCCGCTTCGGCGTCACCAGCGAATACCTGGTCAGCGCCGACGACCTGCAGATCAAGATGGCGCAGGGCGCCAAGCCGGGCGAGGGTGGTCAACTGCCCGGCCACAAGGTCTATCCGTGGATTGCCAAGGTCCGTCACTCGACGCCGGGGGTCGGGCTGATCTCGCCGCCGCCGCATCACGACATCTATTCCATCGAGGATCTCGCGCAGTTGATCTTCGACCTGAAGAACGCCAACCCGGTGGCGCGCGTGCACGTCAAGCTGGTTGCCGAGTCCGGAGTCGGCACGGTCGCCGCGGGTGTGTCGAAGGCCCATGCCGACGTCGTGCTGATCTCGGGCCACGACGGCGGCACCGGCGCCTCGCCGCTGACCAGCCTGAAGCATGCCGGCGTGCCGTGGGAACTCGGCCTCGCCGAAACGCAGCAGGTGTTGCTCCTCAACCGCCTCCGCGATCGCATCGTCGTGCAGGTGGATGGCCAGATGAAGACCGGCCGCGACGTGGTGATCGCGGCGTTGCTCGGCGCCGAAGAGTTCGGGTTCGCCACGGCGCCGCTGGTGGTGATGGGGTGCGTGATGATGCGCGTGTGCCACCTCAACACCTGCCCGGTCGGCATTGCCACCCAGGACCCGGAACTGCGCAAGAGCTTCAGCGGCCGGCCCGAGTTCGTGCAGAACTTCTTCCACTTCATCGCCGAGCAAGTGCGCGAGCTGATGGCCGGCCTCGGCTTCCGCACGCTCGACGAGATGGTGGGCCGCGCCGAGTGCCTCGACTTCGAGCCGGCGACCGGCCACTGGAAGGCCAAGGGCGTCGACCTGACGCAGTTGCTCTACGTGCCCGAGATGCCCGCGGATGCCGCCCGCCGCGCCACCACCCGCCAGGACGCCGGGCTCGCCGACGTGCTCGATCGCCGGATCATCGCTGCTGCCATGCCGGCCCTGGAGCAGGCGACGCCGCTGGAACTGTCGTTTCCGATCCGCAACACCGATCGCACGACCGGCACCATGCTGGGCTACGAAGTCACCCGGCGCTATCGTGGTGAGGGTTTGCCCGACGACACCATTCGGGTCAACTTCACCGGTTCGGCCGGCCAGAGCTTTGGCGCGTTCCTCCCGCGCGGCATCACGCTGTCGCTGGCAGGTGAGGCCAACGACTTTGTCGGCAAGGGCCTGTCGGGCGGCCGGCTGGTGGTCCGTCCGCCGCGCCACGCCGCGTTTGCCGCCGAAGAGAACGTGATCATCGGCAACGTCGCCCTCTACGGCGCGACCAGTGGCGAGGCCTTCGTCCGCGGAGTCGCCGGCGAGCGTTTCGCGGTCCGCAACAGCGGCGCCCTGGCGGTGGTCGAAGGCGTCGGCGACCACGCGTGCGAGTACATGACCGGCGGCCGGGTCGTGATCCTCGGCGAAACCGGGCGCAACTTCGCGGCCGGCATGAGCGGCGGCATCGCCTATGTGCTCGACACCGACGGCTCCTTCGCCCTCAACTGCAACATCGACATGGTGGCGCTCGAGCATCTCGAGGACACCGACGAGATTGAGCTGGTTCGCGGACTGATCGCGCGTCACGTCGAGCTGACCGACAGCGCAATCGGCGAACGCATCCTGCAGGCGTGGGCGACCACGCTGCGGCAGTTCGTGGTGGTGATGCCGCGGGACTTCAAACGGGTGAAAGCCGCGGAAGCGAAAGCACGCGCGGAGTTCCGGGAACCGGCATTCAGCGACCTGGTGGCGTAAGGAAATCAGCCAGCTACATGGGCAAACCAACCGGCTTCATCGAGTTCGCGCGCAGCAAACCGCCGTCACGCCCGGTCAGCGAGCGGACGGGCGACTACCGTCAGGTCTACCAGGCCTTCCCGGTCGAGGAACTGACGCGCCAGGCCGCGCGCTGCATGGACTGTGGCATTCCGTTCTGCCACCAGGGTTGTCCGCTCGGCAATTTGATTCCCGACTGGAACGACCTCGTCTACAAGAACAACTGGCGCGCCGCCATCGAGCGCCTGCACCAGACCAACAACTTCCCAGAGTTCACCGGCCTGCTCTGCCCGGCACCGTGCGAAGGTTCGTGCGTGCTCGGCATCAACAAGGAGCCCGTCACCATCAAGTCGATCGAGCTGTCGATCGTCGATCGCGCGTTTGATGAAGGCTGGATCGTGCCGGAGCCGCCGGTCACCCGCACCTGGAAGAAGGTGGCGGTGATTGGTTCCGGCCCGGCCGGGTTGGCGGCGGCCGCGCAGCTCAACCGCGCCGGCCATAGCGTGACCGTGTTCGAGCGCTCCGATCGGGTCGGCGGCCTGCTGCGCTACGGCATTCCCGAGTTCAAGATGGAAAAGCGCGTGCTCGATCGCCGCCTGGCCCTGATGACCGCCGAGGGCGTGGCCTTTCGCACCGGCATGAACGTGGGCGAGGATGTCACTGCCCAAGACCTGCGGCGCGACTTCGACGCCATCCTGCTCGCCGCCGGCGCCGGCCATCCGCGCGACCTCGCCGTGGCCGGGCGGCAACTGCGTGGAGTGCACTTCGCGATGGAGTTTCTCACCCAGCAGAACCGTCGCTGCAACACAGATGCGGCGAAGGCCAGGGCCACAGATGACACAGATAGCGCCGATTTGGTGCTCTCAGATCAGGAGCCGATCACTGCGGCCGGCAAGCACGTCGTGATCATCGGTGGCGGCGACACCGGCGCCGATTGCCTGGGCACGGTGCATCGCCAGGGCGCCGCGTCGGTGAGCCAACTGGAGCTGCTGCCGGCGCCGCCGCCGCAGCGCGCCGAAGACAATCCCTGGCCGCTGTGGCCAAACATCTTTCGCACCTCGTCTGCCCACGAAGAAGGCGGCGACCGCGTTTATGCCGTGGCCACGACCGAGTTCACCGGCGACGCCAGTGGCCACGTGCGGGCGCTCCGCGGCCACCAGGTCAGCCGCGTCGTGACCGATGGCCGGCCGACGTTCGAGCCCCTGGCCGGCAGCGCGTTCGAAATGAAGGCCGACCTGGTCCTGCTCGCAATGGGATTTGCCGGGCCCGAGAAGAGCCGGCTGCTGTCGGACCTCAAGGTGGCGCTGAACCAACGCGGCACCGTCGCGCGTGACGATCAGTGGATGACCAACGTCCCCGGCATCTTCACCGCTGGCGACATGCAGCGTGGCCAGTCACTAATTGTCTGGGCGATTGACGACGGCCGCCGGGCCGCCGCGGCGATGGACGCCTACCTGACTAAAGAAATCTAGCCACAGACGACACCGAGAACACAGAGCCAACCCGGTCAAAATGCAAATCGGCTCGTTCGAAGCCCGATCGCATTTCGAAAGATTGCCTCTGCGTCATCTGTGTCATCTGTGGCCCTGGTCTGCCGTTCTTCTGTGGCCCTGGTCTGCCGTTCTTCTGTGTTTACGGGAGCGCCATCGTCGTATAGCCGCCGTTGCGCGGCAGGACGATGTACTGCTTGCCTTCGTGCAGATAGGTCATCAAGCCGTACTGGCCGAGGACGCGGGTTGGCACCGCGCCCACGCGCTTGCCGGTCTTCTTGTCGATGGCAAACAGGTGCGGCCGGTTGTCGGCGGTCTGGCCGGCCGACAGCAGCAGGGTGGACGTGGCGGCGAGCGCGGCGGTGCCGCGGCGGCCCCAGTTGGTGTCGACGCTCAACCCCTTCATGAGGGCATTGTTCTTGAACGCATCCTGCGCGGCCTGCGCGGTATCGCCGTGCGGGATCATCCAGAGATGCTCGCCGGTATTCATGTCGATCGCCGTGATGCGGCCGAGCGGACCCTTGAAGATGTCCGGAAAACCGATCAGCGGATCGTTTGGATCGGGTTTCGGCGCCGGCGGCGCTTCACCACGGGCGACGGCCCACGGCGACAGCGTCTTGCCGGTCATCCGATCGTTGTCGCGCTCGGCGGCCGGCGCGAGAATCGTCGGCGAGCAACCGCTGGTCGAGGCGATGAAGATGATACCGGTGGCCGGATCGGCCGCCGGCGGTCCGGTGATGTTGGCGCCGCCGCCGCCACCCGGACAGATGTTGGCCGGGCCCTTGCCCTCGGCGTTGCCGCGATGCGTGGGCGCCGCGAACAACGGCGCCAGCAGGTCGAGCTTCTGTGCCCGCGCGAGCGCCAGCTTCTTGATCTCCGGCGTGTAGTCGATCAGGTGATCTTCGGTGCGGCCCTGGAGGTCGTACGGCGCCGGCTTGGTGACGTGCCACTGCGTGGCCGGCAGCTTCTCACCCGGCACCTTCGACTGGGGCGCCGGGCGCTCCACCATCGGCCAAATCGGCTGGCCGGTCTGGCGGTTGTAGGAATAGACCCACGACTGCTTGGTGATCTGGAACAGGCCGGGCACCCGCTGGCCGTTCACGTTGACGTCAAGCAGCACCGGTGCCGTCGGCGTGTCGTAGTTCCAGATGTCATGCTTGACGATCTGCTGGTGCCAGACGCGCTTGCCGGTTTTTACATCGAGCGCGATCACGCTCGTGCTGAACAGGTTGTCGCCGGGGCGGAAACCACCGTAGTAGTCCATGGTGGCGCCGTTGGTCGGGATGTAGACGAGGCCGCGTGCCGGATCGGCCGACATCGGCGCCCACGAGGACACATCGCCGGTCCACTTCCACGCGTCGTTTTCCCACGTGTCATGGCCGAACTCACCCGGCCGCGGAATGACGTGGAACTTCCACAGGAATTTTCCGGTCTTGGCGTCGTAGCCGAGGATGTCGCCCGGGATGTTTTCGATGCGGGTCTGGTTGTAGCCCTGCTCGGCCGAGTTGCCGACAATCAGCACATCGTTGACGACAATCGGCGGAGACGAGGTGGTGATGTAGCCGAGCGACAGCGGAATGCCCTGGGCGGCATCGTAGGGGAGCTTGGCGCTGGTCCACGGTTCCCAATCGGCGATCAAGTCCTTGAGCAGGTCGATCGATCCGGTCTTCGGGAAGCCGCGCACCGGCACCGCGCCGCCAAAGCCTTCGAGCGGCTGGCCGGTCTTGGCGTCGAGCGCGTGCAGGAAGAACCCTGGCGTGGTCACGAAGATCACGCCGCGGCCGTTAATGCGCGAGTAGGCCACGCCCTTGCCGTGGTTCGAACGCATTGAGTAGGCATGGCGCGGCGTCTCGGGTTCCTGGAACGTCCACAGCGTCTTGCCGGTGGCCGGATCCAGCGACACGACCGTGCGCCGCGGTCCCGACGTGGTCAGCAACATGCCGTCCACGTAGATCGGCAGCGAGCGGCCGTTGATGTCGCCCAGGTCGACGCCAGGCGCCGATTCGGCGCCCCACTCCCACGCCACCTTCAGCGTGTTGAAGTTCGAGGCGTTGATTTGATCGAGAGGCGAGTACCTCGTCGACGAATCTCCCCCCGTGATGTTCGGCCAGTCCGCCTTGTTCTGCGCGTCGCCCGCCAGCCCAGACAGGACCACGGCAAGCGCGACCACCAGCCCGCCGCCGAAGGCGTGGCGGGTCCAACCCCTCGAATTACCAGTTTTCATCGATACCTCTGCTATTCGACTCGACTCCCGGACCGGATTGGCCGATCTGTCTCCGAATACTACTTACAGCGGGGGCAAGAGTGTGCCGGAGGCATGGGTTTTGTCAATCATTTGCGATGGCCTCGCCCGTGGTGTACAAGCTTAAGGCTCACCGGGTTCAACCACAGATATCAATGTCGTCCGCAAAGCGCCGGGAACGGCGCGAGGGATCCTCCCGCCGTCCTGAACAATCGTTCAGCGCCAGAGCCGGCAGCCCACTTGCCGTGTTCTGGGTGCCGTTGGCCTTTACGGCTGCGCTGGTGGCGCTCACGCTGTTGCCCAGGCTGCAGGCATCCCAACTGTTGGTGTGGTCGTTCTGGGGGGCCGGCGCGGCACTGCTGGTGTGGATGGCCTTGCTCGCCACGCTCGCCAAGGCTGGAGCGGCCGGGGCCGCGGTCGACAGGGCTTCGGTGCCGTGGACGCCGTCGATTCACCTGGCTCAACCTCGTCCCCAGCACTACATCCAGGCCTGCTGCCACCTGACGGTCTACGCCTACTGGGGTTACTACTGGCGTCCGGTCTACGACTTCGCACCCCTGCTGGTTGGCCAACTGCTGTTCGCCTATGCCTTTGACCTGCTGCTGTCGTGGTCGCGTCGCGAGAGCTATCCACTCGGGTTCGGACCGTTTCCCATCATCTTCAGCACCAACCTGTTCCTGTGGTTCGTCGACGACTGGTTCGCCTTCCAGTTTCTGCTGATCGCGGTCGGTTTTGCCGGCAAGGCGTTCGTGCGATGGGATCGCGACGGCAAGAGAGTCCATATCTTCAACCCGTCGGCGTTCACGCTGGCGTTGTTCTCGGTCGTTCTGCTCGCCACCGGCACCACGCACCTTACGTGGGGCCAGGAGATTGCCACCACCTTCAGCCTCGGCCCCAACATCTATAAGGTGCTGTTCCTGGTCGGACTGGTGGTCATGTACTTCTTCGCCATCACGCCGGTGACCGCGATGGCGGCGCTCACGCTGTTTGGCGGCAGCCAGATCTACACCGCGATCACCGGCGTGCCGTACTTCATCGATTCGGACATCCCGTCGGCGGTCTTCCTGGGCCTGCACCTGCTCGTGACCGACCCTTCGACATCGCCACGAACACCGCTCGGCCGCGCGGTCTTCGGCTTTCTCTACGGCGCCGGCGTCTTCGGCCTCTACGCGTTGCTCGGCGTCTTCGGCATGCCGACGTTCTACGACAAGCTGCTGTGCGTGCCACTGCTTAACCTGGCCGTACCGGCGATCGATCGCGCGGTCAGCGCTCTTGGCACCCGTCCGCTGATGCACGTCCTGGGACTCGATCCGCCACTTGGCCGCGCCAACCTCGCGCACATGGGCGCCTGGGTCCTTGTCTTTGGCGTGATGACAATGGTGGGTGCCGCCGACGGCATGCACAAGGGCGACGCGCTGCCGTTCTGGCAGCAGGCGTGCGCGGCCGACCAGCCGCAGGCGTGCGAGCGGCTGCTGCGTATTGAGGGATCGTATTGCGGCGACAACGCCGGATGGGCGTGCAACGAGCTTGGTCGTCACTACACCGAGGGCCGGCTGGTCCCGCCGGACCCCGAGCGCGCTTTCGCCTACTTCTCGCGCGCGTGCGAGGGGCGCTTCCAGGCCGGCTGCGTCAACTTGCTTGATGCCTCGGCGCCGAGTCGCGCCAATCCCCGCGCCTTCGACCTGCGCCTGCTGCTGCGCGAAGGCGGACCGAACCTGATGGAGATGCCGGTGCCGGATCTGTACGCCCGGGCGTGCCGGCATGGATGGGAGTTTGCGTGTACCGCGCCAACCGCGTCGCGATGAGGATTCTTGCCTGCGTCGCGCTGGCCGTCGCACTGGTCTCGACGAGTGTCGAGACCCGGCAGGGCGCGGCCGCGGCGAGCGAGTGGCCCGAGTGGGTCGAGATTCCCGGCGGTCCTTTCACCATGGGCGCCGACCCGGCCGCCGATCCGCGCGCGTTCGAGAACGAGAAATGGTCCCCCGCCCAGGGAGAGGGAACCGTCGACCTGCCGTCGTTTTATCTCGCCAGGCACGAAGTGACGGTCGCGCAGTTTGCCGCGTTCGCGCGGGCGACCAAGGCGCCGATTGACGCCAACGCGATCGCCGGCGCACCGTCGCATCCGGTGGCATTTGTGTCGTGGCCCAACGCCATCGCCTATTGCCGCTGGCTCGAGTCCGCGCTCGCGAAGGCCGATGGTCCGGCGGGCGATCTGGTTCGCGCCGGATGGCACGTGCGGTTGCCGACTGAAGCGCAGTGGGAGAAGGCGGCGCGTGGCGGCGATCGCCGTGCCTTCCCCTGGGGGGATCAGCCGCGAAGGGATCGCGCCAACTTCGAGGGTTCGGCGACCATGCCGGTCGGGCAGTACCCCTGCCCTGAGTGCCCGTACGGTTTGTCCGACATGAGCGGCAATGTCTGGGAGTGGACCAGCAGCCCCTATCAGCCCTATCCGTATGATCCGGCCGACGATCGGTCCAACCTCGACGCCGATGCGTTGTGGGTGATGCGCGGAGGTCACTATGGCGATCCCGCCCGCCAGGTCCGCACCACCACGCGCGGCGCCGCCGATCCCGGCGCCAAGCGCGCGTTCATCGGCTTGCGCGTCGCACTCGTGCGCTAGCCTTCGGCCGCGCGGCAGAGCGAGCTGCCTCTCCCGGCAATCGCCAGTCGAAGTTGAACTACCCTGATGGCAACACCTCGGAGGAATCCCGACATGCGCATGGCCCTCACGCTCCTGCTCTTCGCCAGTCTGGTCACGCTCCACGCCGACGATTGGCCGCACTGGCGCGGTCCGGCGACCTCCGGCGTCAGCAGCGAACGCGGCCTGCCAGAACGCTGGAGCGACACCGAGAACCTGGCCTGGAAGGCGAAGCTCGACGGCCTGGGCATCTCGTCGCCGATCGTGTCCGGCGACCTGGTGTTTGTGACCGCGCAGCTCGGCAACGGCGACGTGCGGCCGGGACCACGCCTGATGCAGAGCGGCAACGCCGTCGAAGCCGGCGAGCGTCCCCTCGGCGCCGGACCAGCCAGGGGCAGTGGCCAGGTCACGTTCCTGGTGAGCGCGTTCAGCCGCCTGTCAGGCCGGCCCGCATGGCGATTTGAACTGCCGGCTGAAGGACCGCTGCCGTCGGTCCACGAAAAGCACAACCTCGCATCGCCAAGTCCGGTGACCGACGGCCAGCGGGTCTACGCCTGGTTCGCCACTGGCCAGATTGCCGCCATCGACCTGACCGGCAAGCTGGTGTGGCAGGCCAACCTCGGCGCCAAGTACGGAACCTTCGAGATCAACTGGGGCCACGGCAGCTCGCCCACCGTCCATGGCGACACGCTGATTCTGATTTGCTACCACGAGACCCAGTCGTACCTGCTCGCGCTCGACACCCGCACCGGCGCCGTGCGGTGGAAGGTCGATGCCGACAGGGGCGTGACCTCCTACAGCACCCCGCTGGTCGTGGAGGCGGGCGGCAAGCCCGAGGTCATCGTCAATTCGAGCATTGGCGTGAGCGGTCACGACCTGGCGACCGGCGCGCGGCTCTGGCACATTGCCGAGGACAACCGCTTTCCGATTCCGATGCCGCTATTTCAGAACGGCCTGATCTACGCCAGCCGCGGCTATCGCAGCAGCCCGTTCATGGCGGTGAAGCCAGGCGGGAGGGGCAATGTCGCCGCCAGCCATGTCGCCTGGCGGGCGCCGTCGGGCGCGCCCTACGTTTCGTCACTCGTCTACTACGACAAGCTGATCTACATGGTGGGCGATGTCGGCGTGTTGACCGTAGTCGACGCGGCGACCGGCGAACGCATCCATCAGGAACGTACCGGTGGCATTTTCAGCGCCTCACCGGTGGCCGGCGACGGCAAGGTCTACCTGCTCAGCGAGGACGGCGAGACGATTGTCGTGGCCGCGGGCCGGACGCCCCGTATCCTCGCGCGCAACCGCCTTGCCGCGCGCCAGTTGGCATCGCCGGCGATCGCCGGCGGCCGCTTGTACATACGCTCGGATGATGCGCTCTACGCGATAGGCAAGTAGCGGCGAGATTGCTGCGATCTGCAACGCTTCGGCGAGACGAGCGATGGCGGCTATCTCGTGTGCGCCGATCTGCTGGATGACGTCACGGCCGGATATTCGCATGGCATCTCCGGCGACGACGGCGCCGATTGACGCCGCGTCGCCCTGGTTCGCTACGCGCTCGATGCGCCCCCGCCGATGGCCGGCTTGGCGTCACTGAGCGCGGCCATCAGCGCGGCTTCGGTAATGCGGTGACGCGCTACTTCGAGGCCGTCAATCATCAGCACTGGAATGTCGTGCTTGTAGCGATCGTATTCGTCCAGATCCAGCGCGATGTTACGCTCGGCCACGACCACGCCGCTGTCACGCAGCACCGCCCGCACGAGATCGCGCATGTCGTCGCACAGGTGGCAACCTGGCTTGGTATAAAGCAGGACGCGCGGCGCGCTCATGCCAGTACTATATCGTCCCCATTCGCGACGCCTGCCGGCCGCGGGGTCGTCGAGTCGCGATCGACCCCGACTGCGCCGTAGCGGGCCACGAGAAGCGGGCCGGGGGATTGCCCCCGGCCCGCCTGGTTGCGCTGCCGATCATCGAGGCTCCGCGGAGCCCAGTTCACCCTTGCTAGAACGCGAAGCGAACCGCGATCTGGAAGGTCCGCGGGTCGAGTGTCGCGATGATGCGATCGAACTGCGACCCGTTACTCAGGTTGAAGTTGGTCACCTGGTTCGAGTTCAGCGCGTTGAACAGGTCGGCGATGACCGAGAAGCGGTAACGGTCAACCGAGAACGTCTTGTCGAGGCGGAAGTCCACGATCGTGACGTTATCCGAGTAGTTGCTGTCGATGTTCTCCTGGAACACAGTTGCCGTGCCGGCGTTGGGCAGCGCGAAGCTGATGCGACGGGCATAGGGCCAGCCGCTCTGCATGCGGACGTTGGTACCGAAGCCGACCTCGAACGGGAACACGTAGCGGCCGAGGAATCGTGCCGACCAGTTCTTGCTGTCCTGACGGTTCGCGACAGTCGGGAAGGACTCGCCGTTGGCGTTGTAGCCGGTGGCGATCGGGTCGGCAGTCAGCGGGCTCGTGCTGGCGCTGTCGCCGCGCCTGAGTTCGCTGCGCCACTGGTAATCGAAGCTGCTCTGGAAGAACAATCCGCCCGGGAAGCGCTTGTTGAACCCGGCGCTGATCGTATCGAAGACGTCGTCACCGCCGCCGACCGTTTCGGGGATGTTGGTCACCTGATTGATGACCTGCCCGCGCAGGCTGTCAGGAATGTCAAACGCGTTGATCGTCGTCGAACCGGTCACGCCGTTGACGTAGTCGCGCAGGTCCACGGTGACGGAAGTCGGCACGCTGAACTGACCGACGCGCACGACGTTCAGTGTGGCGAACTCGTCATACGTCATCTTGCGGACGTAGGCAATGCGGGCCGACGACTCACCCCAGAACTGCTGCTCGAACGAGAGGTTGAACTCATCTGCGTACGGGGTCCGCAGGTTCGGGTCGATCGTCGTGCTGGTGCCGCCCGAGGAGGCCAGCAGGACGCCCAGCTCCGAGATGCCGTCATACAGGCGATTGCCGTTCTGGTCGAGGAAGCGGTAATCGCGGCTGTTGGTGCCGCCAGGGTTCAGGTTGCTCATGCGGTCGGCGAAGTTGTAGTAGTAGCGGCCGTAGAAGCCCTTGAACACCGACCGGCCGTCGTCGGTCGGCGAATAGCTGATACCGAGCCGTGGCACGAACTTCGTTGACGTCAGAAGCGTCTTCGCCGCCGAGGTCGAGGGCGGGAAGATCTCACTCAGCACCGCCTGGCGGACCGAGTCCTGGTAGTACGGCCGCTGGCGATCCATGCGGACGCCCAGCGAGACCGATACCTGCCGGTTGATGCTCCAGCGATCCTGGAAGAACAGCGAGGTGCGCATGTTGCGGTCGTCGGCACCGGTCCAGCCGGTGCCGAAGTCGCTGTTCTCGCCGTAGTCATACAGGCGAATCACATCGACGGCACCGTTGCGGTCGCGGTACTGGATCTGGCCAGACGCGCCGTTCTCGCCGAAGATCGACTGGTCGTCCTGCCATTCAAGGCCGAACTTGATGTCGTGCGACCCGGCCTTGTCGGGCAGAAAGTAACTGATCGTGGCGTTGACCTGCGGCTTGTTACGGTCGAAGGTGAACGGCCCGTTGCCGGCGCCCGAGTTCACGCCGGTGCCGGTGTCAAACCGCGACGGGTTGGTCTTGTAGTCCACCGCCGGCACCATCGGCCAGCCGAATCCAAACAACCCCACCTTGACGTCGGCGAACAGCCGGTTGGTCCAGACCCGTTGCCACTGGGCGTTGTACATCCACGACCTGGAATCCTGCGCCAGGATCGACTCGGCCGGAGTCGTCACCGACAGCCCGCGGAATGGCTTGTACTTGCGCGCCCACTGGTAGTAGCCAAGGATCGTGTCCTTGCTCGACGCCTTCCAGGTGACCTTGCCGGTGGCATTGTCGAAAATGCCGAGGTCGGTGAACTCCCGCGACACGCCCGAGATGGCCTTGTCGATCTTGAAGTGGTTGTAGGCACCGTAGAACCACACCTTGTCGATCCGGATGGGACCGCCGATGTCAGTGTGGCCCTCCCAGAACAGGAGGTTCGGCTGGCCGGTGAAGCCGCGCGTGGCGGTTTCGGCGTCGATGTTGTCGCCGACCCAGCTGCCGCTCTCGTAGGTGAGGTTGCTGAACGACTTGAACTGGTTGCCGCCGCTCTTGATGGTCGAGAACACGGCCGCACCGGGCGTCATCATCGTCACGTCGCCGCCGGCCGCGCTGACCGATACTTCTTCGTGGGCGAAGAAGTCCTGGTAGATGCCGGCGCCGCCCGTGCCTTCCGTGGTGTCAACGCCGTCGGTGACGACCCGGTTCTGGCCGCGGACACCGAAGCTTTCGTAGCCCGACTGCTGGCTCTTGTGGCTGCCGCCGACGTCGAACCCGCGCATGCGGACGCCCGGCGCCTGGCCAAGCGTCGCCCAAAGATCGGTGGCTGATGGAATCGCCGCCAGCTTCTCGGCGCTGAATTCCGAACCCACCTTGGTGGACGAGACGTCAACGATCGGGGAGACCGCGGTCACGGTGACCGTCTCTTCGAGCGACGCCAGCGACATGGTGATGTCCACGTTGAGTGTCTGGCCCAGGCCGAGCACGATGTTGTCGCGCACCGTGTTGCGGAAGCCACTGAGCTCATACGACAGCGAGTAGCGGCCCGGCGGGAGCGACGGGAACCGATACTGCCCGTCAATCTCGGTAACCGCGGTCTGCGAACCAATCAGCGCGGGTGACGTCGCCGTGACGGTCACACCGGGCAACGTGGCCTTCTGGGCGTCGGTCACGACGCCCATGAGGCGCCCAATGTCCTGGGCGCTGGCAGGAACCGAGATCACTACGGCAAACGCCGTAGCCAAAAGCACGCGAATGAACGACATCGAGTTTCACCTCCTGAGGACAAAGACACGACAGCCGCCGACAACCCGGCAGGCCGAACCGACGGGCCGCCCATCTTCTGGCAGCCATGGGGAATGGGACGAGGAGACTTAAGGGTACGGGAGGAGACGTTCGCAAACAATCGGGCGATCACACCAATTCCACCCAGGGAAATTGGCTAGTGGATAGTGTCTACTTTTCGCGGCGGCAACTGACCAGGGCCGGCAGCGGCCGGGAGTCCGTCAGTCGAGCACGTTCAGGATGCAGTGGGTGCCGCCGCCGACGATGTGGGCGAAGTCGCGAACGGGAATCGGCAGGTAGCCAGCCGCTTCGTAGGCGCGAAAGGCTGCCAGCGACTTTCCCCTGAGGTCGTGGAGGGCCAGCGGTCCAGCCGGCGTGCCCTTCACCTCGCCAGGGAAAACCGGAAAAATGATCTTCCGGTCGCCGGTGATGGCATCCACGAACGGGACGCCGTTGGCGGATGTGCGGAAATTCTCGACGTCCTCTTGCGTGTGGTCGATGGCCACCACTCGGTAGCCGAGCGACCTGAGCCGCGTACGCGTGGTCTCGAGCTGCCGCTGCTCGCGTGATGCCGGTCCGAGGATGCGATTGACCACCGCCAGGTTGTCGCCCAGCAAAATGAACGCCTGATCGAGGTGGAACAAGAACGGGCTCTGCGGTTCGCGGCCGATCACTTCCACGTCGGCGCCGCCGAAATCGGCGGCCACGATCCTGGCCACCGCCGCGCTGTCCAGCGACCGGCCCAGGCGTTTGTGGTTCTCGATCGTGAGCCGCACGTCGTTGAACCCGATGAACACCCGCATGCGGTCGCCGGCCCGGTCGAATGCGAGGTTGCCGCCTTCAAAGACGAAGCCGGCCTCGGTAAGGCGGCCGGCAAACACCTGGGCGGCGACGCGCCGGCGCGCTTGCGCCAGCTCACCGTTGTAGGCCGCTCCTCCCTCGATGGCCATCGGGATCAACAAGCGGTCGTCGCCGTCAAGGCTGACGGCTTCGCCCAGGTCCTGCGCCCACATGTCGACCGCGGCGTGGCGCCGATCGACCACATGCACTCGGAAGGGGCGCCGGCCGGCGGCCGCCTTGATCTGACTCACCAGCGTGTCCTGGTGCACGTCTGTGACCGCGAGATCGATGGCCGTATAGCCCGGCAGCGCCGCGATCAGTTCGCTGTAGGTCTGTCGTGCGAACTGGAAGTGGCGGCCGGGGTCCGTGGCGGCGGCGCCGGCGGCACGGTATTGATCCGGTATCGAGAGGTAGACGCGTGACAGCGTGCGTTCGTATTCGGGCCGAACCTGCACCACCCGTTCAACCCGGAGCGAGTTGTCCGCCGCCGGCTTGCCCTGGGTCCAAATCGCCAGAGCGACCACGGCGCCGGCCAGGGCCACGGTGGGTCGCGATGTGAGGGTCATTTTCAAAGCCGCCCGCCCGGCGGTCAGTGCTTCGTCGCGGCCAGCTCAGGAAGCCAGCGGCCGACCACGCCGCTGACCGACGCCAGCGTCACCGGCTTGGAGATGTAGTCGTCCATGCCGGCATCCAGGCACAGTTGCCGATCGGAGTCCATGGCGTTGGCGGTCATCGCGACGATTGGCGGCACCGCGGCGCCCAACTGCTTGATCCGGCGGGTGGCTTCAAGGCCGTCAACCACGGGCATCTGGCAGTCCATCAGGATCAGGTCGTAGGCGACCGCGTGAACGGCGGCCACCGCCTCCTCACCGTTCACGACCACGACCGTCCGGCAGCCGAGTTTTTCGAGCATGCGCACGGCTACCATCTGATTGACGCGATTGTCCTCGGCGACCAGAACCAGCGGACGGCGCGCGCCGGCGGTCTCCGGCTTGGCGACAGTCGGTGCCGACGTGGCCGACAATGCGCCGCCGAACAACGGGACCAGGCAGCGAAGCAGGTGCGCGCGGCGAATCGGCTTTGAGAGATAGCCGGCAAACCCCGCCTCGCGCGAGCGTTGCACGTCGCCCTCGCCGTCGCTGGAGGTGAGGAGCAACAGCGGGAGGTCCTTGGTCCGCGGATCGGCCTTGAGTTCGGCCGCCAGCATCCAGCCGTCGCGGCCGGGCATCAGCAGGTCCAGCAGCGCCACGTCACACTCGGCGTAGGCCAGATGAGCCAGTGCTTCGGCCGGCGTGTCGAACGCCGCTACCGTCATTCCCCATGACTGGAGCTGCCGCCTCAGGTAGTCGAGATTGGCCGGCGTATCGTCGACAATGACCGCCCGGCGGCCGCGCAGGACCTCGGGCGTCGCCACCGACGGTACAGCTTCGTGGGGAAGGTTGGCGGTAAAGGAGAACACGCTGCCGACGCCGGCCTCGCTCTTCACCTCGAGGGTGCCTTTCATCAGCGTCACCAGCCGTCGGCAGATGGCCAGGCCCAACCCGGTTCCGCCGTACTTGCGGGTGGTCGAACTGTCGGCTTGCGTGAACGCGGTGAACAGGTTGGGCAGCACCTCCGCGGGAATGCCGATGCCGGTATCGGAGACGGCGAACTGAAGCATGCTGGCGCTGCCCGTCACCGGCGTGACTCGCACCACCACCTCGCCCGAGTCGGTGAACTTGATTGCATTGCTCAGCAGGTTGAGCAGCACCTGGCGCAGGCGGCCCGGATCGCCCTGCACCCACTCCGGCACTTCAGGTTCGACGTCGGCCACCAGTTCAAGGCCCTTGGAAGACGACTGGTCCGACACCACGTCGAGCGTGTCTTCGAGCAGATCCTTGAGATTGAGCGGAATCAGTTCGAGGTCCAGTTTGCCGGCTTCGATCTTCGAGAAATCGAGGATGTCGTTGATGATGGCGAGCAAGGCATCGCCCGAACGGTGGATGGTGGTGGCGAGGTCGCGCTGCTCCTCGGTCAAGGCGGTGTCCATGAGCAGCTCGGTCATGCCGATCACGCCGTTCATGGGCGTCCGAATCTCATGACTCATGTTGGCCAGGAATTCCGACTTGGCGCGATCGGCCGATTCAGCCCGCGCCCGCGCCGCCTCGAGTTCCGCGGTACGGGCGGCCACGCGTTGCTCGAGCTCGGCGTTGAGCACGAGGACCTGGCCCTGGAAGTGGCCGCCGATCGCGGCGAAGCCGCCGAGAAACAACGGCGCGGTATCAATCACCCAGTGCAGCGGATTGGACTGGATCGTCAGCGCCGAGGCGAACGTCAGCGGCAGGCCTTGAAGCATCAAGTCGAGCAGGGTCGCGAACACCGGGAAACCCGCGCCGAACAATGCGCCGGCGATGGCGTAACGACGAGTAACCTGCTCGCGCACCACGCTATAGCTCGCCTAGCCACGCTCGCGCGAGCTTGACGGCTGCTGCAGTGGGCGCCTCGCCGGCACGGAAGCAGGCCTTCCAGAGCGCGCCCTGCTTCTCGTCCGCGGCGTTCACAAACCGCGTCTGGCCGCCCTTCTCCACCGTCGGGGCATTGAAGTTCACCTTGGCGGCGACGGCCACGAACGTCGTGAGCTGCTGCTTCAGTTGCCCCTTCAGGTTGTAGCGATCGTAGGCGACCTGTTCCTTCTCCTGAGTCACACGCTGGTGGATGGCGTACACGGCTTCCTCGGTGTCGGGACCGCCGTTGTCGATCGACTTGAGCACGGCGTAGCCGCGCAGGAACTTTTCGTCGTTGGCGGCCAGGCCTTCGAGCGGTTGCGCCCTGGTGACCAGCTTCTGGAACTTGGCCCGATCGCGCTGCTTGGGGTTAGCGGCCTGCTTCTTCCAGTCGTCCAGCTCCTGCGCAAATTCAGTCTTCAGGTAATCCGGTGGTACCGATCGGACCCGGTCCACACCGAGCGCGACGACCTCGCGGGCCTGGATCGCCTCGACCGCCTTCAGATCGTTCCTCGCCAACGCGTCTTCCATGCCGACCACGCCCTTGAGGCCATGGTCGGCCGCCTGATGCTCGCCCTGTATGTACTTGTCGTGCTCGGCCAGGAACGCCGCTGACATGACCGTTGCCCTGAGGGCGGCTCCGACCGTTTCGACCAGTGCCACCTGGGCCGCATCGCCGAGTGCGTAGGCGGCCGCGACCGCGGCGCGCGGGATGTAGGGCAGCTGGTCCCAATCGCCGTTGGGCCGCAGGTTGACGCGGCCGCGGACCACCTGCTCGGCGGACTGGCGCACCGGCAACTCGCTCGGATCGAGTGCCGACCCTGACTTGCGTTCGGCGGGCCGGGCTGCCGGTTTGTCGGCCACCGCCGGCGCCGCCGCTGGTGCGGGAGTGGCCGGCGTCTCGGACTCGGGCGCCGCTGGCGCCGGCGTCGGGGCCGGTTCCGGCTTCTTTCCCAGAATCTCGCCGGCCCTCTTCTTCAGGTTGCGTGGAAACTGGGCGTCAACCGAAGTCGACGCCGAGGTCACCATCACCGCGAGGGCCAAACCCAATGCCAGTTGCCGCTTCATGAGGATTCCCTTCCAAGGACGAAGCGGCCTGCAGCCGCTCCCATGCAGTCGAGTATGACAGCAACGGGCCCACCCGCATCGCGGATCCCGGACCTTCTGTCTTCACACCACCCTGAAGTTTCGCATCATGCCCATGTCCTCGTGCTCGAGGATGTGGCAGTGGTACAGGTAAAGCCCAGGGTAATTAGAGAAGGTCACCTGCACGCGCACGGTCTCGCCAGGCAGCACCAGCACCGTGTCCCGCCACCCCGCGTCGGCGAGTCCGGCGCGCAAAGCGTTGGTGGCCTGCCCACCCGACCGCCCGAGCACCCGAAACTGGCGGCCGTGCATGTGAATGGGATGCGCGGCCTGCATCCCCATGCCGTTGGCCAGGTTCATGAACTCCCAGATGTATGTCGATCCCGCCGCAACCGTTTCGTCCGGCGCCACCTGGTTCATCTCGAAGGTGCGGCCGCCGAGCAGCCACTGCATCTGCTGAAAGACCAGCGGAACCTGGCGAGTGCGGGCGCCGGCGCCCGACGACCAGGAGGCGTCAAACCTCGACAGGCGGTCGGGAACCCTGAACCGGACGCCGGCCCCCGCGCGCGTGCGCAGCGTCATCACTCGCAGCGGCGCGCCGTTGGCCGCGCTCGCGCTGGCGCCACCGCCCATCATGCGGCCCATGCCCCGCCCCATCCCCATCATGCCGACCACGCCGGCATCGGCCTCGGGAAACGCCAGGCTCTCGAAATGCAGGTCGGTGCCGGCGGCGATGCCGGTCAGATCGATCAGGAGGTCGGCGCGCTGGCCCGGCGCCAGGGTCAGCACCGTCTGACGGACGGGACTCTCAAACAGCCCGCCGTCTCCGCCAATCATGGTCATCGGCAGGTCGCGGCTCCATGCCAGCTTGTAGATGCGCGCGTTGGACCCGTTCAGCAACCGCATCCGGTGCCACCCGGCGGCCACCTCGATCGTCGGCTGCGGCCGGCCGCTCACCAGCACGCGGTCGCCCAGGAAGCCGTTCATCATCTCCATCATGTTGTCGCCGCGGAACACCAGCTGGTTGCCGGTATCGAACTGGCGATCCTGCAGCACGCATAGATGTTCGGCGTCGCCGCCGGGCAGGCCCAGCCCCTCTTCCTCGGCATCGCGCACGATCAGCAGTCCCGCCAGTCCCTGATACACCTGCGCGCTCGTGCGCATGTGCGGGTGCGGGTGATACCAGTAGGTGCCGGCGCGATTGATGACCTCGAACTCGTAAACGTAGTCGCGGCCGCCGGCGATGGCGTGGATGGGGTGGCCATCGGCCGCTTCCGGCACGTCGAGGCCATGCCAGTGGACGACCGAGTCTTCCGCCAGCCGATTCGCGAACCGTACTCGCACCTTCTGGCCGCGCCGCAGGTTGATGACCGGCCCCAGGTACGACCCGGGCAGCCCCTGCAGCGTGCCGGCTGGACCCTTGATCAACTCCCCGGTGAAACGCCATACCCTCGTCGGTGCACCCGGAAAGATGGCGGCCTCGCCGGCCGCGGCGGTCAACGTGAACTCCACGTCAGGCACGAAGCCGGGCGTCGCGGACTGGCGCGCCGCCGCCCCCGCGTCGGGCGCGTTGGCACAGCCGGCGGCCCCGGCAAGGGCAGAAAGACTCAAAAGGCGAATCGCGTCACGACGTTGCATGGGTTGGGTAATGCAAGCTTCTGTCCAAACTCATCGCCCCGGAAGGGTGGATTCTTCGATTGAGGTGACGACCGGATTTTCGCCGCAACTGGGGAAAATGCCCCGCGGCGGGCTGTGGGATATCCAACACCGCACACTTGAGCCGAGTTCGCATGGCACAAAATTCCGGGCGAATCGGTGCCGATTTGGTTCGGGAGGGTTGGCTTACCGAATGCAGTTGGAAGGGCATGCCGCCAACCCTTACCTTCTTCGATACCCCCGGCAGAGACTCGGCGGCCAGCATAGTCGGCCAAGCCGCCGGAGTGGCGCGCGGCGCCTTGCCGATTCTCGACGGCTTGCCGGAACCAACCTTACTCCTGAACGAACACCGGCAGATCGTGGTGGCCAATCGCGCCGCTTCGCAACTGGCCGCCAAGCTTGGCGGGTCGGGCGAGGTTGCGGGCCTTCGGATCGGCGAGGCCCTGGGCTGCGTCAACGTGGAGAACGGCCCTGATGGTTGCGGCACGACGCCGCAGTGCCCCCACTGTGGCGCAGGCCGGGCCAATCGGGCCTTTGGCCTCAAGCCGGCCGAATACGAGGGCGAGTTCCGCCTGCGATCATCGCGCGACGGCATCGAGGCGGCCCAGACGTTTCACGTGCACCTTGCGCCGTTGCAGATGAACGGGTCATCGCTGCGGCTGATGACACTGGCAGATATCACGGCGGAGAAGAGCCGCGAGATCCTGGGCCAGATCTTCTTTCACGACGTGCTGAATACCGCGCAGGCCGTCAAGGGCGCAGCGCAACTCATTCCCGGCATGGACGATCCGGAAGCATTGAACGAGCTTGCCCACACCGTCAGCACGAGCTCGGCGGCGTTGGTGGCCGAAATCGAAGCCCAGCGCGACCTGCTCCGGGCCGAGGCCGGGGACCTATCGGTGCACCGCGAAGAGGTCAAGGTTGGGACAATGGTCCGGGATATCGCCGCGCTGTACCGGCGCAGTCGCTTCGGTGTGGATCGCCACATCGACGTGCTCGGCGCCCCCGCGGATGACTCGGTGGTGACCTCGGCCGTCCACCTGTCGCGATCGATCGGCAACCTGGTGAAGAATGCACTCGAGGCCTCGGCCGCCGGCCAACGCGTGACCTTGCGTGTCATGGAAGACGAGGGAAGGGTTCGGGTTGATGTCCACAATGCCGCGGTGATGCCGGCGCCAGTCCAGGCGCAGGTGTTTCAGCGGTTCTTCAGTACCAAGGCGAGCTCCGGGCGCGGCATGGGCACCTATAGCGTGCGCCTGCTCGTCACCCAGTCATTGGGCGGCACGGTCACCTTCACGTCAATTCCTGGACAGGGAACGACATTCACGATTCTGCTGCCGCGCGGTTATGTGTCCCGTTCTAGCGTTGACACTCCGGGCAGTAATAGGTCGATCGCGCCGCCTGCGTAATCTTCTTGATCTTGCCCGTGCATCCCTTGCGCAGGCACGCCAGGTGCTCGCGCTCGTACACGCGAAATCGGCCGGCGCGATACGGCGACTCGGCGCGGCTTACGGCCTTGGTCAACACCGACTTGATCGAGGAGGCGAGCAGCACCGCGCCCTTGGCCGGTGACCCGGCCGAGGTGGCCAGGATCGAGGCCGGCCGCATCGGCGAGATGTGTGCAGCGTGAAGGGCCTCGCTTGCGTAAATGTTTCCCAGCCCGGCCACCACGCCCTGATCGAGCAGGGCGGCCTTGATCGAGGTCTTCTTGCCGCGGCATCGGCCGGCCAGCGTGGCGGCGTTGAACCCGGCCGACAGCGGTTCCGGCCCCATGGCCTTCAGCGCCGGATAGTCATCGACCCCGCCGGGCCTGGCCAGGTCCATCAGGCCAAAGCGCCGCGGATCGTTGTAGGTCACCGATTGCCCTGATGACATGACAAACACCACGTGGTCGTGGGCATCGGCCTCGCGCGTGCGGTCGCCAATGGCGGCGACGTGAAACCAGCCCGACATGCCAAGATGCATGACCAGCGTTTCGCCGCTCGACAGCGACACCAGCAGGAACTTGCCGCGGCGGGTGACCGCCTTGACCGTGGCGCCGCGCAGCCGCTCGACGAATCGATCGGGAAAGGCGATGCGAAGATTGGGTCGATTGACGATCACGCGCCGGAAGCGCGCGCCGAGCATGGCCGGCTCGAGCAGCCGGCGGACGGTTTCAACTTCTGGCAGTTCAGGCACAAGCCGATTCTATTGCGGGCATGCCCGGGCCGGGCCGCAGATGACGCGATGGCGCCGATGACGCAGAGGTCGCAGACGCGCCAACCGAAATGCGGCACAATGGCCGTATCCCGTCGGTCTGCGATGCCACCTGACGGCGGGGACGCCACCATGCGATTGTTCGCGGTGCTTCTGATTCTGATTGCAATGCCGCTGTCGGCGAGTGCCCAGCATCAGCAGCGATCCGACCGTTCACCGACCGGTCCCGGCGCAATCGGCTTGCCGCTGCCGGCCATCGGCCTGCCCACGCCCATTCCATACCAGAAACCGTGGGAGTGGACCGTGCCGCCGCCGGCGTGGGAGCGGCCGCAGCCGCCCGCATGGGACCGACAGGCACCACCAGCATGGGAGCGCGGTCACGCCGCGCGCCCGGTCCAGCCGGCGCCGTATCCGCGTGGCCATCAGCGAAACGCCGGTGTGATCTACGTGATGCAGCCCTATCCGGTCTACGAGCCGTATCCGGTCGTGATCACCGTCGTGTCGCCGGTGGCGGAACCACCGCCCGCGCCACCGGCGGCAGCCGTCGAGCCAGAACCGCCACCGCCGCTACCATCGGTCGTCGTGCCGATCGGCAGCCGGACCCTGTATGTGATCCCTGGTTGCTACCTGGGCAACGTCCCGCCTGACGCGGCGCGGCTGCCCGCGCGGTGCGATATCACCTTGCTCAAGGTCTTCCCGCCGCCGTAGCGCAACCCACGGATCGTTGAAGCGCCCGCGCCGCCACGGGCCGCCCGTCAGCACCAAAACTGTCAGGCCCCAGTAATCCACGGCCTCCCTACCGCCGATAGTGGTGGCAGCCGCGAAATGCCAACATCACGCGAGATCGCGCAACCACGTGCAGCAATGACGACCGAGGGCCGGCTCGAATGGCAGTCTGAACTCGACTCCGCCATGTCTGACCTTGATTCCCGGCTGTCGCACCCGCGCCGGCGCGCGAGTGACGTGGGGCCGCAGCCGTCGTTACCGCAGCTCGGCCAGGTCGAGATTACGAGTGAGCTGCTCGACGAGATTGGGTGGCGCGTGGCCCAACAGTTGCGCCGGTCGCACATGGCGCCGCCCGCCCCCGCAGGCGAGGCCGCTCCGCCCGCCGTCGTTGCCGCACCCGTTGTCGCCGCACCCGTTGTCGTCCCGGCGCCGCCCGCCCTGCCGGACGGCGTGGCCATGGTGATTCGCCTGCGGCAGCCGCTGTTCACCTTCTCGTGGAGATTCTGGCGGCGCCACCACAAGCGGCGGTCATTCATCTCGCTGTCGGACACTCGCGGGCGCGAGGGCTGCGACCCGGGCAACCTGAAGGCCCACCCACCGCAGTAAGAGGAGACAAGGAGATAAAGAGAAAACTCTTTAATTCTTCATCTCCCGTCAAAACGGAATAGTTTCGCCCGGCAGTGCCGGCGCGCTCTTCGGCGAAACGCGATTCCTGCTGGCCTGCTCGTAGCCGTGCGCGATCGAAAGCAGCGTCGCATCGCTGAACGGCCGCCCCATGATCTCGAGCGCCAGCGGCAGGCCCTCGGCGTCCCACCCCGCCGGCACCACGATCGCCGGCATGCCGGCCGTTGACGCCAGGTTGTTATCCCTCAGCCCATCGTCCGATACGCCAACCGCGGGCGCGCCCAGAGACTTCATCGGATAGACGAGCGCGGCCACACCGTAGCGATCCATCAGCTCGACCAACTGCCGGCGCATCATCTTCTGGTTCTGCAGCCGCGATTGATACTCGATGTTGGTGTTGAGGTCGCCGGCCTTCATGGTGTCGTTGAACCGCGCTTCGAGCACGCCGCCCTTGAGCCACTTGCCGCTGTTGAACAGCTCGGCGAACGACTTGACCGGGCTGGCCGGCCCACGGCGCTTCAGGTAGCTGTCAAACGTCGCGCGCAGCTCGTAGCTGTTGACCCGTAGCGACGGCATCAGCCCCACCAGGTCGGTGCCGGTGGTAAGCCCGTCGATCACGATGGCGCCGGCGGCGGTCATGACGGCGAGCTGCTTGTCGATGATGGCGTTGCCGGCGGCGGCTTCCGGGTCCTTACGGAACAAATCGCGCAGTACTCCCACGCGGATGCCGCGCAGGCTGTTGGCGGGCAGACGCATCAGTCCGGTCACGGTGTGATCGAGGCTTTCGGCAGTGGCCAGGTCATCGGCATCGAAGCCGCGGATCACGCTCAGCACGACCGCCGCATCGGCGACCGACTTGGCATGGACGCCGACACGATCCTGCGTAAACGAGATCGGCAGCACGCCGGCGCGGCTCACCAGCCCGCGCGATGGCACGACGCCGACCAGCGCGCTGTTGGCGGCGGGGCTGCGCACCGAGACACCGGTCTCGGTGCCCAGGCCCACGGTGGCAAACGATGCCGCCACGGCCACGCCGGTGCCGCCGCTCGAGCCGCCGGGGTTCTTCGCCAGGTTGTAGGGATTCAGGATCTGTCCGCCCACCGTGCTGAAGCCGCGCACCGACTGCGCCATTTCATCCATGTTGGTCTTGGCGATGATGATGGCGCCGGCCTGCCGCAGCTTCTCGACTACCGTGGCATCGATGGCCGGGCGGTTGCCGGCGAACACCTCGTTGCCGCCGGTCGTGGGCATGTCGGCGGTGTCGATGTTGTCCTTCGCCACGATCGGGATGCCGTGCAGCGGACCGCGCCGTCCCTTGGCCTTGCGCTCGACATCCATCTCGCGCGCAATCTCAAGCGCGCGCGGGTTGATCGTGATCACGGCGTTCAGCCGCGGCCCCTGCTTGTCGTAGGCGTCAATGCGCTTGAGGTAGAGCCCGACCAGCCCCTCGTAGGTCAGCTTGCCGGCATCGACCGCCGCCTGAATGTCGGCAATGCTCGCCGTCGTCAGTTCAAACGACCGTCCTTGCGCGCGCGGAGTGGCGAACGACAGAACGAGGAGGACACAAAGAAACGCGAATCGGCTGGAACGCATGCGTAAGACTACCAGCACTTCAGCACCTGAGCACCTGAGCACTTCAGCACCAGAGCATGACGTTGCTCGAGGAACCGCCCGATCTTGAACCGCGATTCCGCGCCTTGTCCCGAAGCCGGCAGGCGTCGCCGAAAGTCTGGGGCGACGCCTACCTGGCGGCCTTTGCCGAGGCCTCTCAAGTTACGCTCGTCACCTTCGACCGCACCTTCCGCGGCAAGGTCAGATCGGTCATCCTGCTCGAAGAATAGAGGTTGTCGGTGGAGGCAACCCCTTCTTGGGGGTTGCCTATCGGCAGGTTGCCGGTGCCGGTCTCGGTTCGGCCAGTCTCACATCAAGAAACTGAACCGTCGGCGGCATGGTCGGCGCCAGCGTGATCGCCACGTTCAGGTCGCCGCGCTCGCACTTCATCGTCCACTGACCACGCAGCCAGTTCTCGACGTTGTCGAACGCGGTCGGTGCGGTGCACGTGCCGACCTTCGCGCGCAGGCCGGCGATCTCCTTCTGCCGCCGATCCTTCGAGCGGTCGAGAAACAGGTTGACCGCCGCCAGGTCGTCGGCGGCCTTGTCGTCCCAGTTCATGATCAGACGCGACACCGCATCACGCGAGGCCACCAGCGTAGTCGAGGGCTGCGGCATACGCGCCTGCAGGCCGCCGGTCTTCGCCATCAAGTCGAATGCCTGCGTCACCACACCGCCCCAGCCGGTGTAGGTGACGTTGCCAAAGGCAATCACGCCGACGCCGTAGCTCGGGAGCCAGCGCATCATCGAACCGTAACCGGGCAGGCCGCCGCTGTGCGCCACCACCTGGTCGAACTCGCACGACTGCGAAATACCAAGACCAAAGCCGTAGCCACCGGAGTTCAGGTTGGCGGTGCCGGCCGCGGTGCGGGTGACCGTGGCCGGCCGCACCCGCCAGATCTGCTGCATCTCGCGCAGCGACGAGCGCCGGATGGGCCCGCCCTCCGCACCGTCGCGAGGCGGGTACGCCGCCAGCAGCGCGCCAACGTACTTCGTCAGATCCGAGATCGACGTCAGCATGCCACCCATCACGCCGAAGGCGCCATCGGCCAGGGCCGGCTCCAGCTTCCACTGCTCGTCTTCCCAGCGATAACCAAGCGCCATGCGATCGCGCGCCACCTCCCTGGGTTCGAGCGTCGTGGATGTCATCCCCAGCGGCTTCAGGATCTTCTCGTTCAAGTACTGCCGGTAAGGCTGTCCCGACACGTTGGTAACAATGCGGCCGACGATGGCAAAGCCGTAGTTGGAGTATTCGTAGGCGACGCCGGGCGGGTTTGAAAAGGGGATGCCTTGCTGCATCATCCGCGAGAAGGCGTCCTCGGTGGCGTCGAGTTGCTGGTCGCCCCACGGGTTGTCCTCGGGGAAGCCTGACGCATGCGACAACACGTCGCGGACGCGAAGCCGGGGCGAGTCGGTGGTGGGGTAGCGCAGGTTCTTCAGCTCCGGCACGTGCTTCTCGACCAGGTCGTCGAGCGACAGCTTGCCCTCGTCTCGCAGGGCCAACAGCGACATGGCAGCGAAACTCTTCGACATGGAGGCGATGCGGAACACTGAGTCGCGGGTGACCGGCGACTTGGTGGCGAGGTCGCGATAGCCCGCGACGCCGATGTGCGCCAGCTCGCCGTCAATGACGATGCCCCAGGCGGCGCCAGGGACGTGCGTCCGGGTCATGAACTCGGCGACCACCTTGTCGATCGCCGGAAACGCAGTGGCCAGCTTGGCGCGGCGGTCAGAATCGGTGAACACCGCCGCCGGGTTGACGACCGTCGTCCCCGCCACCTGAGCCAACGTCCGCGCCGGCGTCTGTGCACCGACCGTCACCAGGGCGAGCATCGCGATGGACCAGCGAACTTGTGCAGTCATGCAGTGCACTTTACCCCAGCACCCCAGCACCCCAGCACCCCAGCACCTCAGCACCTAAGCACCTAACTTTCTGAGCAACCGGAAGGCCGCCAGCATCTCGGCGTAGGTAAAGTTGGCGTTTCTCCCGCTCGGATTCGGCAGCACGAACACTTCGGTCTTGCCGATGCGCTCGGCCTGCAGCCCGAGCGTCACCTTGTCCTTGCGCTCCGGGTACATGGCCCGGAACACCGTGACCCCGACCATGGCAATCACCGATGGCTTGTAACGCAGGACTTTGCGTCGCAGCCGCAACCGGCCCGTCACATATTCCGCCGGAGATAGCGTGCTGATGCTCGGCGTCGCCCGGGGAACGATGTTGGTGATGCCGTAGCCGAACTCGGGCAACCGGTCGTCGTCTTCAAAGCTGAGCGGCTCGGGCACCAGCTTCGACTCGGCCAGCAATCGCCAGAAGCGATTCGACGCCCCCGCGAAGTGGTGCCCACTCATGGCCGACTTCACGCCGGGATTGATGCCGACAAACAGCACGCCGACGCCGGGCTTGATGCGATCGCGAAGTGGAGGGTAGGAGTCGAGGGGACGCTTGAGGGGCACGCCCAATTGTCCCTGATTCCATCGCGTGCCGGCGCCCGTCTCCGGCTTGACCGGAAGCGGGGCTGGTGGTCAGATGCACGGATGCCCAGCCGCCTTCACGTGGTCCTGGTCGCTCCACTGCTTGTCACGTTGGTAGCGATTGCCGCCGGCCCGCCGCCCGACGATTGGGACCGTGCCGCGGCCGCCAGTTATCTCGATGCGCGGATGGAGCGGTGGTGGACCGATGCCAAGACCCTGAAGGGCGGCGGCGGCGAGACCAAGTGCCTGTCCTGTCACACTGCCGTTCCTTATGCCCTGGCTCGTCCGGCGCTACGCCAGGCCATGGGTGTCGGCACACCAACGGTTCACGAAACCAGGATTCTCGATACGGTCAGGCAGCGGGTGGCCAGCGTGGGGGACGAGCAGCCTTACTACGACCACACCGATGAGAAGAAGATCGAGTCGCGTGGTGTTGAAGCGGTCTTGAACGCGTTCATTCTGACGAGCGACGAGCGCCAACGCGGCGAGAAGCGGCCCGGTTCGCTGACGCGGACCGCCGTCTCGCGGCTGTGGGAAGTGCAACGGCCCGATGGGGCGTGGGATTGGCTGGACTTCGGCCTCGAGCCGTACGAGACCGCGGATGCCGTGTTTCACGGCGCGACGGTGGCCGCCATGGCCGCCGGCTCCGAGACCGGACGCGCCGCCAGCGCCGGGCCGGCCGGCGAAGCCGGCGTGGAGAAATTGCGACGCTACCTGAAGGCCAACCTGGCCACCCAGCGCCTGTTTAACCAGACATGGGCGCTGCTGGCCGCGGCACGACTGGCCGGAGTGATGACCCCGGCCGAACGCGACGCCATCGTCCTCGACCTTGAATCGCGACAGCGGCCAGACGGCGGTTGGTCGCTGAACGACCTGGGCCCGTGGCGGTGGAGCAAGACGGACGGCCCGTTCGCGTCTCCTGGCCCGGTCGACCCGGAGCGGGTTGCCGGTCCGGATGCTTACGCGACCGGTCTGGTTGTGTATGCCCTGAAGCAGTCGGGGCTTGGCCGCCGGACGTCGGTCGAAAAGGGCCTCACGTGGCTGCGGGAGCATCAGATCGCGCTGGCGGCGGGCGATCCGGCGTCGGCACCCTGGCGCGCGCATTCGCTCAACTTCGAACGCGAGCACGGCGGCGCGAAGGGTGAGCCGTGGCGCCGCATGTTCATGTCGGACCTGGCGACCGCATTCGCGGTGCTGGCCCTCCTGTAAACGGCTGACGAATCGCCTTAGCCCTCTACGAACGCCGTGAGGCAGTCGGCCAGCACGTCGACCGCGTAACCGCCCTCCTGCACCACCAGCGTTGGCAGACCCAGCGCTCTCACTCGCGCGCCTATGTCACCAAAGTCGACGGCTTCGAGTTTCAACACGCCAATCGGGTCGCGGGCGTGGGCGTCGAAGCCCAGCGCCACCACCAGCGCATCCGCGCCGAACTGCTGGATGCAGTGGGCGGCCGTGTCGAGCGCGGCGGCCATCACCTCGCCGGTCGAACCGTGAGCCAGCGGCAGGTTGAGGTTGAAGCCCTCACCGGCGCCGTAGCCGGTCTCACCGGTGTAGCCGGTGAAGAACGGGTAGTAGTTCAGGGGATCGGCGTGGATCGAGATGGTCAGCACATCGCGACGCGCATAGAAGATCTGTTGCGTGCCGTCGCCGTGATGCGCGTCGACATCAAGGATGGCCACGCGGTTGAACGACCCGCGCAGCCGCTGGGCCGCCACCGCCGTGTTGTTGACGAAGCAGAATCCCGACGCGCGATCGGAACGCGCGTGGTGTCCGGACGGACGGCACAGGGCATACGCCAGGCCTGCGCCGCCGGCCACGGCGTCGGCCGCGGCCACCGCGGTGTTGCTCGATTCACGAATCGATTCCCACGAGCGCGGGCCAAGTGAAGCCGACAGGTCGCCGAGATACCAGCCCGTGCGCGCTACCACGCTCTCGGCCGGGCAGTCAGGACGCGCCAGCTCCTCGGGGCGCCCGCTCCAGTAGGGGAACGTGTTGGGCCACACCTCGGGTCCGTGATCGGGCAGCGTCTGCCAGCGATCCCAGGCGGTGGCGAGAAAATCGAGGTAGCCCGTGGTGTGCACCGCCAGCCGCGCGTCGGGGAGGTCGCCCGCCGGCGCGTCGGGTGTGATGCCCAGGCGCTCTAAGCCGCCGAGCAGCGCCTCGATGCGGGCCGGCGAATCCTTGGCCGGCACCACCCGGCCGTGGCGCATGAAGTGCAGCGGATCGTGGGTCGCCTGAAGCGGATGATAAAAGGCGCGCATCGCCCCATGATACGAGACTGGCCGCCACCGTCGTGGTGGTTGGCCGTGATACAACTGGGCGGCGCGGCCGGACTAACGTCCACCCAGATCCTGCTGCGGCCCTGTTCATGAATGAAACCCTGACGCAACTGGTGTCCGATCCCACCATCAGCCGGCTCCTGATCCTGGCCGCCGGAATCGTGATGATTCGCGTGATCTTCAGCATCGCCAACCGGGCGGTGACGCGCGGCGTTGAGGATCCCGGTGTCCGCTATCGCTCTCGCAAGGCCGCGACCCTGGTGGCCTACGCGGCCGCTGCGTTCTTCACCGCGGCCGTGTTCGCCAATCGCCTCGGCGGGTTCACCGTCGCGTTTGGCGTGGCCGGCGCCGGTATTGCCTTTGCCCTTCAGGAAGTGATTGCCAGCGTGGCCGGCTGGCTGGCCGTCTCGTTCGGCGACTTCTACAAACCCGGCGATCGCATTCAGCTGGGCGGCATTCGCGGCGACGTGATCGACATCGGCGTGCTGCGGACCACCCTGATGGAGTGCGGCCAGTGGGTGAACGGCGACCTCTACAACGGCCGCATCGTCCGCGTCGCCAACAGTTTCGTGTTCAAGGAGCCGGTGTTCAACTACTCGGCCGATTTTCCGTTCGTGTGGGACGAGATCATGGTGCCGATCAAGTACGGCAGCAGCTATCGCGAGGGGCGCGAGATTCTCGAGCGCGTCGGCGAAGAGGTGGTGGGGCAGTACGCGCGCGACGCCGAGGCCGCGTGGCGCGCCATGGTCCGCAAGTTCCTGATCGAGGACGCGCCGGTCGCGCCGGTTGTCACCCTGCAGGCCAACCAGAACTGGATCGAGCTGACGCTGCGCTACGTGGTGGACTACAAGCGGCGGCGGGGAACCAGGGACCGGCTTTTCACAAGGGTGCTGGAAGAGATCGACGCCGCCGAAGGCCGGGTGGGCATTGCCGCGTCGACGCTCAATATCGAGAAGATGCCGCCGCTTGAGATTCGCGTCGCCGATCACCGTCCTATTGCCCAGACATGACTGAGCGTGCGGATGATCAGCAGGCCGTCTGAGATGGCCGGCGACGCCATGATCACCTGCCCCATCGGGTTCTTGCCGAGCTCAAGGTACTCGCGCCCCGCCTGCACCACGAACACGTCGCCGTCTTCGCTGGCAATATAGAGCCGGCCATCGCTGGCGACCGGCGACGCCGAGAAGGCGCCGCCGCCGCCCACGCGCGCGCGATACAGGCGCTCGCCGGTGGTGGCGTCATAGGCGGTCAGGATGCCATTGTTGTTCAGCGTATAGAGCTGGCCGCGATAGACGATCGGCGACGAGATGTAGGTGCCGTCGCGATCGTGGCTCCACGCGATCGCCTCGCTGGTGGTGCGACCCGCCGGCAGCGAGATGTCGCCCCGAGCTCCGGCGCGCACCGCGTAAACAGGACGCACCGGCGGGTAGCCGGCCGTCACGATCGCCAAGCTGCCATGGACAACCGGCGAGCCGATGGCGATCTCGGAGTTGGGCGCCAGCGTCCACAACAGCGCCCCGGTAGCCGGGTCGTAGCCGCGGACTTTCGTGCCGTTCGTGACCAGCTCGTCGCCCTTCGTGCCGGTCACAATCGCCGGCGTCGCCCACGTCGACACTTCGTCGGGCCGCTCGGTCCGCCACAACTGCTTGCCGCTTGCCACATCAAACGCCGCCAGGAACGAGCCCTTGTGTTGATCCGCCTGCACGATCACCGATCCCTTGTAGATCACCGGCGAGCTCGAGTGTCCCCACTGGTAGCTCGGGTCGAGGAACCAGCCGCTGTCGAGCGCGCCGATCTGCTGCTGCCACACCAGCGTGCCGTTCATGTCGTAGCACACCATCAATCCGATCGAGCCGAACAGCGCGACGATGTGGGTGCCGTTGGTGACGGGTGTGGCGTTGGCCTGGCTCGACTTGAAGTGGCGCTTGGTGATTGGCTTGCCGACGAAGGCATCGCGTTGCCACCCCACGTTGCCGGTAGCGCGATCGAGCGAGTAGACGCGGAACGTGTGCGTGGGCAGCGTCGCAATGGGCGTGATGTCGCCGGTGAGGCCGGTGCGAAACGACGTGTCTTCGTCGCTGGCGGCGCTGACCACAATCACGCGGTCGCCCCAGGTGATGGGGCTCGAGGTGGCAAGGCCCGGAATGGCGGTCTTCCACTTCACGTTGCGTCCGGTCGCGGCATCCCACTCGGGCACCACGCCCTGGCCATCGGCGACACCGGCAGCGTTGGCGCCCCTGAACGACGGCCACGGAAGTGGTGCCGTGCGCGCGGCGGTGACGGGATCGGCGTTCGGTCGTGGGGTCGCGCTCGTGCGGGGCGCGGCGGCACTGGGCTCCGGCGCGGCGGAGGTCGCATCGCCGAAACCTTCTCGTTCATAGCGCACCGACGAAGTGCCGCGCACGATCGACAGCCGCTCGATGATGCCGCCCCGGCCTGCGAACACCACGCCGAGCTCCGGCGCATCATCGGCCATAAAGCGGCGTTCTTCGGTCGGCTGCAGGCGAAGCGGCGTCTGGCCGTCGGCGGTAAGGACGAGGCGTGCGCCGTCGAAGGCGACGCTCACGCCGGCGCCAGTGACGGCGTTCTGATAGGCGCCTTCGTACGAGCGCAACAGCGCTGAAGCCACGGTGATGGGAACCGGCACCACGGCGGGTGTCGCATCAGCGGCCGCCTTCACCATTGCCGCGATCGCAACGTCCCCGGCCTGTGTCGCAATGGTGTTCGCGGTGGCCAGTGCCGTCGCGTCGACTTGTTTCGTGGCCAGGGCCGCCTTGACGCCGTCGGCACTACGCCGCCGGATGGCGGCATTGAGCACGCTGGCCGCGCCAGGCGACTTGTGCTCGAGCAGGTAAAGCGCGATGTCGAGGTGTCCGCCGCGCAGCGCCATGTCGAGTGCGCGCGAGCCGTAGAACGAGTCGGTGAGGGTCACGTCGGCCCCGCGCTCCACCAACAGCCGGACCACGTCGAGGTGTCCGCGCTCGGCGGCAAAGCCAAGGGCGCTGACGCCGTATTTGGTGGCGGTGTTGACGCTGGTGCCGGCATCGAGCAGTGCCGCCACCCGCGCGCGGTTGCCGGTCCGCGCCGCCTCGAACAGCGATTCCGCATCGCTCGCGGGTGACTGCGCGAGTAGCGTGGCCGAGAGCAGGAGAATCAGCGGAAGCAATTGGCGCATGCGAGCCTCTGGGGCCCGATTATGCGCCTATTCCCGCAGTCACTTCATCATTGTCTCGCTGTCGGTGATCACTTGCGTGGCCGTTCAGGCACGATGGTCTCGCCGCGCGCGAGCATCTCGACCAGCGCCGCAATCTTGCGGGCGCGGCCGGCCGGCGTCTTCATGTGGTTGGTGCGAAACGTCAGCGCGAACAGGTTCATCTTGCCCAGCGTCTCGAAGGTCTTGCGCGCCTTTGGGTTGGCGTTGATGGCGGCGCGCAGGTCATCGGGGACGGTGGCCACCGACGCGCTGCGGATCGGCGCATAGGCCGCGGCCCAGCGGCCGTCGGCTTTGGCGGCGGCGACCTGCGCCAGCCCGGGTGGTTGCATCAGGCCGGCCTTGGTGAGCCGCGCAATGTGATCGCGATTGACCTGGCTCCACATGCTTTTGGCCCGGCGCGGCGTGTAGCGCTGCAGGAACGACTTGTCGTCCAGACCTTTTCGAATGGCGTCAATCCACCCCCAGCAGAGCGCGACCTCGAGCGCTTGCGGGCACGTCACCGACGGCACGCCGGAGTCCTTCTTGTAGACCCTGAGCCAAATCTCGGTCTCGCGCGCGTGGTGCTTGCCGAGCCACGCGGCGAAGGCAGCCTGGGTCTTGAACGCCTTGATCTTGTCGGGATTGGGAACGATCGGGGCCATGCGGCTGGTCCACAGAGTCTACCTGAGCGAGCGCGATCTCGCGGTCTGGTGACCAAAGGGTCGCAGGCCGTTGACAACCCTTTGACGACGATGGCATCGTCGTCGTCGACGCTACCGGGCGTCGGAATGAAGGCGGCATGGCAGAGATCACAATCAACGAAGGGTTGGCATGGCTTAAGACGCTCAAGAAGCGCCACGAGGAGTTGGTGGCGCTGCGCAATGACAACGCGCACCGTGAACGGCGTTTCTACGGGGCGTCCGCCGACAAGGAAATTGTCAGGGAGCCGATCTACGACGTGAAAGTCCTGGACCGTATCGTTACGCGGGTGGCGCGCGAGATCAGGCTGCTCGAGCAGGCCCTCAAGACCACCAACGCGAAGACGCCAATCGAGGCGTATCAGCAAGACGACGCAGTCTTGGGAGAGTTGTCGTAGCCAGTTTGTGGGGAAGGCAGGATGGGCGCGCGATCTAGTGGGTCTGTCAGCCCACGAAAAAGCCCAATAGACGATTGGTCCCTGCAAAGGATCCGTTGTTGATGGTGAGTCGTGGCTCGTAGGTGGTGCGGCGGGGCGAAAGTGCCGCTGCAGTATGGTCGCTTGCGTTACTTGGTTTCACCTGATCGTGGACTTCCTGTCCTTCCCCTCCAGATGGTGGACGCCTCCGTCGGTGCGGCGTGGTCGCAAATCCCCGCCTTGTCAGGGTCATCGGCAGACCTTAGCGTGACGCCTCAGCACTCCAGCACTCCAGCACTCCAGCACCCCAGCACCCAAGCACCTCAGCACGTGAGCACCCCTAAATGCCGCCGCGCCGCTTGCGCTCTGGCTTCCGCTTGGCCTCGATGATCCGCCGCGCCTCGCGCAGGTGGCTCTCGAGCGCGTCGTCCGCGATCTGATCGAGCAGGATGCCGACCCACCCTGCGACGCCGACGTACGGCGGGTTGAAATAGACGCTGGGCGATTCTTCGATCATCAGCGACGCCAGGCCCTCCGCCACCGGCACCCACGCCGCCAGCCGGCCATCGTCCCGGTGATGCTCGGCAAACATCGCGAAGCAGCCCTTGCCCTGCTCGACGAAGAAGCAGGGCGTGCCGTGCGACATCTTCTCGAACGCGCTCGGCAGCGCGGCGCAGAGGCGGCGGATCCGATCGACCTGTCCTTCCCGTCCGCCTTTGCGCCGGCCCGTCGCCCCGGCGCGCGCGCTGACTTGCCGGGCGCGGAACTTGGCGATTCGCTCAATCAGGCGGACCGGCACAGGCTCGGACAAGGGAAACTTGAGCGTCGACTTGCTGCGTTCGTAAGGCGCCAGCTCCTTGGCGAACGCCTCGACCAACGCATCGCTCGCGGGAAACACCGAGTAGTGTGACTTCCACCCGGCGAAATACAGCACGCCAACGCCGTTCAGCGTATAGGCCGGCATTTGATAGGCCAGCTCTTCTTTAGCATTCGGAATCGCCTTGAGAATGGCCCGGCGCACCGCTTCCAGGCTGGCTCGAGACTCTTTCGGCTTCGACGCGATGTACTCGCGCACCGATGCGAGCTTTCTGGACCGTGTTGCCGGCATGCGCACAACATGCTACTCGAAGCCGACAAGTGATACCCTCTGCCGGTCACTGGAGGCATCGATGGACGAGAATCAAGATCAGGCGAAGGGAAAGCTCCCTGCCGAAGCCGTGGACCTGTACACGCGCTACATTCATGGCGAGGTCAGCCGCCGCGATTTTCTGAAGGGCATCAATCGATTTGCAGTCGCCGGCCTGACGGCCACCGCCATCGTCGAGGCGCTGATGCCCAACTACGCCCTGGGGCAGCAGGTTCGCAAGGACGACGAGCGGATCACGGCCAGCTGGGAGACCATACCTTCACCCAACGGCAACGGCTACATTCGCGGTTATTTCGTCCGGCCGACCAGCCAAACCACGCGGAGCGCACAGCCAACCAGGCTGCCTGCGGTGCTCGTGATCCACGAGAATCGCGGTCTCAATCCGCATACCGAAGACGTGGCGCGCCGGTTTGCGCTGGAGAACTTCATTGCCTTTGCCCCGGACGCGCTGACGTCGGTCGGCGGATATCCGAGCGACGACTTCAAGGGCGGCCAACTGTTCGGCAAGATCGATCGCGCGAAGATGACCCAGGACTTCGTGGCCTCCGCTCAGTGGCTCAAGGCTCACCCGCTCAGCAATGGCAAGGTCTGCGCGACCGGCTTCTGCTTCGGCGGTGGCATGTCCAACACGCTGGCGACGATACTGGGCGCCGATTTGGCAGCGGCCGCACCGTTCTATGGCGGCGCGCCTCCGGCGGAAGAGGCTGCGAAGATCAAGGCAGCCATCCTCGTGCACCACGGCGCGCTCGACGCGGGGCTGGTGAAGGCGTATCCGGCGTATGAAGCGGAACTGAAGAAGAACAACATCCCCTACGAGGGTCACATCTGGCCCAATTCGGTTCACGGCTTCTTCAATGACGCCACGCCGGAGCGTTACAACAAGGAGACGGCGACGCAGGCATGGGCCCGGACGATCGAGTGGTTCAATAAATACGCCCGGCAGGTGCCGTAGACTCGGGTCTCCGCTGTCAGTTGACCGGAATCTCCACAAAAGCAAAGCTGCCAGGTTTGGCACTGTTGACAGCGGCCACGACCTGGGCAAGGTGCGGTTGAAGCGCTGGCCACTGCTGAATGCCGATGACGACGATGGCAATGGTCCGACCGGCCAAGTTCTGTTGATACTGCAGGTTCTTATCCGTCGTGAGGAAGACCTCGAAACCGGCGTCCTCGGCGGCGGCTAATAGGTCGCCGTTCCTTAGTCGGTCCCAGTGTTCCTGCGCGGCCGTGCGCACCGTGTGGCCGATCAGGAACTCACGGATCGGGACCGGTGTGGCCTGATCGAACAGCACGCGCATTTAGCCGGCCACTGGCGTGTCGAGGCTGCGCGCCGCAAATTCGATGACCGCCTTCACCTGGTCGCGGTTCAAGCCGTCATACCACGCAAGGATGTCGTCGATATTTGCGCCCGCTTCGAGGTTCTCGAAGATCGTCGCGACAGGCATGCGGGTGTTGCGAAGCACCCACGTCCCGCTGACTTTGCCGGGGATGCTCTCGACCGCTGGGCACTGGGACCAATCGAGCAGAGCCATGGTTTCAGATCCTTCCGAGTTTGAGTGTAAGGGATCTCGCCTTCTTCGTCACTGGTGGGAACCCACCCTGCGCACTAGGCCAAGGTCGAAGTTCGAGTCGCGAATGGCACTCTTCGCATCCTGACACCCGTCGCATCAAACACCGCATTCGCCACCGCCGCCAGCATCGGCTTCACCATCGTCTCGCCCGCGCCGTAATGCTGCAGGTCGGGGCGATTCGGGTTCGGGTCGCCGTTCACGATCACCACGTCGATTCGCTCCGGCGTGTCTTCGTGCCGCAGCGTCGGGTGCGTCACCCAGTCGACGCTCGTCACCTTCTCGGCGTCGAACTTCACCTCTTCATGCAGCGCGCGGCTCAGGCCGTAGAGCGTGCCGGCTTCGACGACGCGAATCAGCGCCTCGGGGTTGATCACCAGGCCGCAGTCGTGGGCCACGACGATGCGCTTGGCCCAGATGCGGCCGGTGGCCTTGTTGACCTCCACCTCGCAAATGACCGCGACCACGGTCTGGCTGCGGTAGGCGTAGGCGATGCCGCGGCCCACCAAGGGCTGGTCGGGCGGGTTAGGCGGATCGGGCTGGTTTGGGGAGGGACGCGGAACCCAACCAAATTTCGCGGCTGCCGTTTTGATGCACGCGATGGAGCGGGCGCGCTTGAAGCCGCTGTCTTCCTGCGTACTCGCCTGCAGCATCCGCAGGCGGAACTCCACCGGATCAGCCTTCGCCTTGGCCGCCAGCTCGTCGATGAACGACTCGAGCGCGAACTGAACCTGTGGACCGTCGGGGTCGCGCAGGTTGCCCGTACGAAGAGGAGTCTCGAACGGCATGGGCAACGGCACCACCCTGGTCGTCTGGCGACGATTGGGGATGGCATACATGTCCGACGGCAGCGACGCGCGGCCCTGCGACACGGGACTCTTGCGCGTGCCCATCAGCTGCGAGATGAGAACTGTCTCGTGCTCGTTGTAGCCCAGGTGATTGTGATCCGCCGCGCACGCGTCGTAATGCAGCGCAACGACATTGCCCTGCGCGTCGAGGCCGCCGCGCATCTTGAACGCATAGGCCGGACCCTTGGTGTCCCACGCCGTTTCCTCCTGCCGGCTCCACTGCACCCTCACCGGCCGCCCGATCTCTTTTGCAATATACGCCGCCTCAAACCCCGCATCGTCAGCCGCCGTGCGGCCGTAGCCCTGCGGGCCGTCCATCCAGATCACCCGCACCTGGTCGCGCGGCATGCCCAGGAACTGCGCCACGCCGTTTCGCATGCCATACGACTTCATGTCGTTGGTGTAGATGGTCATTTGCCCGTTCGATGGGTCGGCCATGGCATGCGCAGGACCAAACGCGGTGTGACCCTGGAAGGGGACGTCATACTCCGCCTCGACCACCGAGGCGGCACCGGCAAGCGCCGCATCAACGTTGCCCGTTTCGATTGGCTTGCCGGTGGATGACGGGGTGGCCGCGCGCATGTAGGTGAACAGATTCTCGGAAGTGGGGAAGGGCGCGGTCGCCGGCCTCTTCCACTCCACCTTCAGCTGCCGCGCTGCGCGAATGGCGTTTTCCTCGCGCTCGAACACCACGGCCAGGTAGTTGCCCTTGCTCACCACTTTCACAAAGCCAGGGATGTTGCGAATCGACGCCTCGTCTATGCTCACCAGCGTTGCGCCGGCCACGGGAGGCTTCACGTTGCGCGCGTGCACCATGCCGGGCAGTCTCACGTCGACCGCCCACTTGTTGGTGCCATCCACCTTGGGAGGTATGTCGTAACGCTGCGGCGACTTGCCCACGTTCTTCATGTCGCGCACCGACTTGAGCGGCGCCACGCCGGTGGTCGTATCGGTGTTCTTGCCGGTGAGTGTGACGTTGAAACGCCTGCCGCCAATCAACTCGCCGTAGGTGAGCGAGCCGACACCGGTTTGGTTGCCTTCCGGCACCGTGATCACGCCGTCGCTCACGGCCAGGCTTGTGACCGGCACGCCAAGCTGCTTCGATGCCATCTCCAGCAACACCCGGCGCGCTTCGGCGGCGACCCGGCGCATGGGATAGCCGTCGGTCTGCAGCGCATCGGACCCACCCGATCCGCCCTGATCGACGGTGTTGTGCGTGCTGCCCATCACGCAGCTGGTCTTGTCGAAGGCAATGTCGAGTTCGTCCGACATGATCTGCCGGAACGCCGTGCCGGTGCCCTGGCCCAGGTCGGTCTTGCCGACAAAGAAAGTGGCGGTGTTGTCGGCGCGGATGACGATCCACGAGTCGAGTTGCAGGAAGTCAGGGTCCGGGTACGGTCCCTGTCCCGACACCTGCGCGAGCAACCGTTCGGGGGCGAGCGAGAGGACCCCTCCCGACACGATTAAGTATCCCGACGCACGAAGAAACTCCCGGCGATCAAGCGGCATCATGCGAGCCTCCGAGCAGCGAGCTTAATGGCCGCTTGTATTCGGTAATACGTCATGCACCGGCACAACGTGCCGTTCATGCCCTCGCGAATCTGCGCGTCGGTGGGGTTGGGTGTCTTGTCGAGCAGTGCCTTGGCGGTAAGGATCTGCCCGTTCTGGCAGAACCCGCATTGTGGCACCTGCTCGTCGATCCAGGCCTGCTGCAGCGGATGGAGCGTGCCGCCCTGCGCCAAGCCCTCGAGCGTGGTGATCTCGTCGTTGACCACCGCCGACACCGGCCGGATGCAGCTGCGCACCGCCTCGCCCTTGATCAGGACCGTGCAGGCGCCGCATTGACCCAGTCCGCAGCCAAAACGCGGACCCGTCAGTTCGAGGTCATTCCGAAGGACATACAGCAGAGGTGTGGAAGGCTCCACATCAACGGTGTGAGCCCTGCCATTCACCCGCAGGGTGATATTCGCCATGCGGGAGTGTCCCCCGGTCGGTTACAGGAGATCAAGAGATATGGAGAATTGGAAGCGCAACAGGAGGGTAGGAGAGAAAGTGGATTGGTTTCTCATCTCCTCCTCTCCGGAACTCCTGCCAACAGCCGCTATACTAGCGAACCCGTTTCCCAAGGAGATTCCAATGACCCGCGCCGTTCGACTGATGCCCGCCCTACTGATGCTGCTCTGCTTCTCGGTCACCGCCCGCGCCCAGGCACCCGCTGCGCCCGCACCACAGGTCATGACCTACGAGATGGCCGTGCAGATCATCGACGCCGCCGAGGCCGAGGCCCGGGCGAACAAGTGGAACGTCACCATGGTCGTGACCGACGCGGCCGGCACGCCGGTGGTGCTCCGGCGGATCAACGGCGCCAGCGCGCGCTCCTACGACATCGCCATGCGCAAGGCCGCGACCGTGGTCGCCGCCAAGATGACGACGGCGGAGTACGGCGCGAAGTTGAAGGAAAAGGCAGTAACCGAAGTGCCCAACGGCATCACCTTCGCTGGCGGCGTGCCGGTCATGCGCGGCACCGAATTCATTGGCGCCGTCGGCACCAGCGGCGTCACCGCCGCGCAAGACGAAATCATCTCAAAGGCCGGCGCCGCCATCGTCAAATAAAAGGGGTCGGGGATCTTTTTGTATGTCCCGACCGGTCCGAAGACCTTCCGTGCGAAAAACGGCGCGAGAGATTCCCTGAACCACCGGACGTGCCGCGAGGGAACTGACGAGCATGTGGCAGTCTTTTCTACATTGAGGCAGGAATTGCGAATCCCCGCGACGAAAAGATCCCCGACCCCTTTTCGGGCCGGCCGGGAGTGTTTCCACTGCAAGCAGTGGATCGACGAAGGCGACGCACACGACTGCTGGAGCACGACCGAGGCGGAACTCACCGCCGACCTGCCCGAGGACCTGCGCGACGCCTGGGAACGCCTGCGCGAAACGCTGGCCGACCTGGGCGAGCAGCGCATCTACGCCTCGGGCACCTGCATCATGTTCGCCCGCGACACGGTCTACTGCTTCGTGCGTCCCCGCCGCAGCTACCTGGAAGTGTCGGTGTTCCTCAAGCGCGGGCTCAAGTCACCACACGTCAAGCGGGTCGAGCGCCGGTCGAAGGCCAAAGTCGCCAACATCCTGAAGATTACCCACCGCGACGCGGTTGAGCCACCGCTCACCGATTGGCTGCGAGAGGCGTTCGACCTGGAGGGGACGATGGCCGCGAAGAAGCAGGCCAAGAAAGCCAAACGGGTCAGGCGTTCCAAGCCGTCGGCGAAGTTCCTGAGCTAGGCTCGATTACCCTCGGCGTGGACGCCCCGGGATCTGGATGGGGCCGGCGGCCTGCACAGCCGCCCACACCCGTTTGCCCACTCGATCGGCCTCGGCGATGATCGCCGGCTCGTCCACCGTGAGGATCTTGCGGTCGCGCATCACGAACCGGCCGTCGATCATCACCGACTCGATGTCCGACGGCTGGCCGTTGTGGATCCAGGCCGAGACGATGCGCACGGCGGGCACCAGGTGGACCCGCTGGGTATCGAGCACCAGGATGTCGGCCTTCTTGCCGACCTCGAGCGAGCCGATGGAAGCCTGCTGACGCACCGCCCGCGCGCTGCCCAGCGTCGCGTCTTCCAGCACATCCTCAGGTTGTGGCCGCAGGCCCGGGAACACGTCGTCGCGGCGAATGCGCTCGGTGATCATGGCCACGCGCATCACCTCGAACAGGTCGGTGGTGTTGTTGTCGGTGCCCATCGCGATCGGCACCCCGGCCGCGCGCAGCGCCGGAATGGGCGGGCTCGAGCCGCGGTTGCCGGCCATCACTGCCTGGTGCGACACGACCGTGCCCGACTTGGCCAATAGCGCAATGTCGGCAGCGTCCACATAGCGGCAATGGGCCGCGAACAGGCGCGGGCCGAGGAAGTTGTGCCGGGCGAGCAAGCCAACCGGGCTCACGCCGTGGTGCTTGCGCACGTAGTCGACTTCGGCGCGGCTTTGCGAGAGGTGAATGGTATAGGCGAGGTCGTGCTGCTCCGCGAATGCGCGAACGGCCGCCAGCAGTTCTGGCGATGAGTTCTCCGCCAGCGCGGCAGCCGGGAACACGCTGATGCGTCCCTCGTTCTTGCCGTGCCAGGCGGTGTAGAGATCACTGATGCGCTTCAATCCTTCGTCGCGCATCTGAGCCGAAAAGCGCGGCGCCTCACCTCTCGCAAGAATCTCCGGCGACATGGGCGAGCCGCCCTCGCGATCGGTGGCCGATTCGGCGAACACCCAGCGCAAACCGGTGGCGGCCAGCGCGCGGGCGTTGTTGGCGATGCCGCCGACGTTCTCGACCACGGTCGTGCTGCCGGTGCGAATGGCTTCGAGCGCGCCGACCACCGCCATCAGCGTGGCTTCTTCCCTTGAGATCAGGCTGGTGGGCGAGACGGCCAGGCGGTTGCTGTTGGGGAAGCCGAAGTCTTCGTTATAGCCGCGCGACAGTGTCTGTGCGAGATGCGAGTGGCAGTTGATCAAGCCGGGGAAGAGCGCCTTGCCGCGCCCGTCGTAGACCTGCGCCCGCGGATAGGTCTTGAGTACCTGGTCGGTCGGCCCGATTGCGGCAATGGTGCTGCCGGTGACCGCCAGCGCGACGTTGTCGCGCACGGCGTCGACGGTGACGACGGTGGTGTTGGCGAACACGACGGCCTGACCGGTCGCTGGCTGGGCTTGGACGCTGGCCGGGTCCAGCAGCAGCGCGGCAGCGCCGGCGCCCGCTCCGGCGAGAAGTTCGCGTCGTGTCAGATCGCTTGGCGCAGGCATGGCGCACGGTACTGCCGCCACCCATTTCCGTCAAGACCGCCTCGACCCGATGGCCCAGGACCGGCGCCACTATTTCCGAGACATAATTGCCGGCGATGACGCCAAAGAACACGATCTGCCTCTGGTTCGACAAGGACGCGCACGAAGCGGCGCAGTTCTACGCCGCCACCTTTCCGGACAGCGAAGTCACCGCTGTTCATCGCGCGCCCGGTGACTACCCGAGCGGCAAGCAGGGCGATGTGCTGACGGTGCAGTTCACCGTGCTCGGCATACCCTGTCTTGGTCTGAACGGCGGTCCGGCCTTCGCGCACAGCGAGGCCTTCTCCTTTCAGATCGCCACCGACACGCAGGACGAGACCGACCGCTACTGGAATGCGATTGTCGGCAATGGCGGCAAGGAGAGCGCGTGCGGGTGGTGTAAGGATCGCTGGGGTCTGTGCTGGCAGATCACTCCGCGCGCGCTCACCGACGCGCTGGCGGCCGGCGGCGCCGAGGCGGGGCGTGCCTTCGCGGCGATGATGACGATGAAGAAGATCGACGTCGCGGCGATAGAGGCCGCGCGCCGCGGCTGACCTAGTCGCGACGAAACGTCCACAGCCGCAGTCCACTGACGGGCTCGACCAGGTCGACGATCACTCGAAATCCAAGACCTTCGCAGAAGCCGACGTTCTTCGGTTGTGCCGTCTCGAGGTAGCACGGCTGGCCAGCGGCGGTGGCGCGGTCGAGGACCGGCTGTAGCAGGGCGCGCCCCAATCCTGTTCCCTGGGCCTCCGGCGACACGCCCACCAGGAGAACGTACCAATGAGCACTTGGTACGTCGCGGTGATGAAACGGCTCCAGGGCCGAGAGTGCCGAGGTGAAGCGTTCGGCCGCCACCTCGCCGAGTGTAGTGGGCCACTGGTCGAAGCCGGCGGCGGCGCCCCGTTCCGGCGTGATCTCCCAATCGTTGGGCGGCAATACGACCGCCGCCCCGCACGCCCGGCCCGCAGGGGTGAAAACCTCGTCGAACCGCAGCCCGTAGTGAAGAATCGAGGCGAAATGCGCCGGCGATCGCCGGGCACGGTCCTCCGCACCTGGAAGAATATAGGTTGGCCGGTGCGCGCGTACGAGTTCGGCCCCTTCCGGCTCGATGTGCCGAATCGTCTCCTGCTGCGCGCGGGCGTAGTCGTCGCCCTGAAGCCGAAAGTGATCGACACCCTTCTGGTGCTGCTCGAGAACCATGGGCGTGTGATGACGAAAGATGAGCTGATGCAGGCGTTGTGGCCCGACCGCTTCGTCGAACAAGCGAATCTGACCCAGAGCATCTACGCGCTCAGAATCGCGCTGAACGAGCGACAAGCGCCCACGCCTTACATCGAAACGATGTCGCGGCGTGGCTATCGGTTCGCCGGCGACGTCAGAACGGTAGTCGCAGAAGCCAGCCTCCGGTCGCTCGCGGTCCTGCCGTTCACCTCGCTCAGTGACGACGGCACGGATGCGCCGCTGGCGCTCGGCATCGCTGACGCCCTGATCACCACGCTCGGAAACTCCGGCCTGGTGATCGTGCGGCCGATCAGTGCCTCGCGGCGCTATGTCGGCCCTCGGATCGATCCGATCGAAGTGGCGCGGGCACTCGTCGTCGACGCGGTCCTCGACGGCAGCATTCAGCGCAGCGGCGACACCATTCGTGTGACGGCGCGCCTGATCCGCGCGACCGACGGCGCCACGCTGTGGGCGGACCGATACCAGGAAGCAATGACCAGCATCTTCGAGGTGCAGGATTCGATTGCCGACAAGATCACAGCCGCCTTGGAGGTGGCACGGAGCGGAGGGGCCAATGCCCGTCTGGCCAAGCGTTACACGACCAACGTCGAAGCCTATCAGCTATATCTGAACGGTCGTTACAACTGGAACAGGTCGACCGAAGAGGGGCTCCGCGCGGCCATCGTCCACTTCACCAGGGCGATTGCCATTGATCCGCAGTTCGCGCTGGCATACGTGGGGATCGCGGACGCCTACACCGCACTGGATTGGTACGGAGTGCTGTCGACCCGCGACTCAAACCCGCACGCTTTCGCCGCCGCGCAGGAGGCACTGCGGCTGGATGTACTTCGCCCGACGCTTCGAAGCCGCCAGTCATCACTGCCGCATGATTCTCGCAGCCGAACCTGGGCATGATGAGGCGCTTATTTATCTGGCGCTCACCCTGTTACAGATGGGATCGCCGAATGATGCTCTTGCGACCCTGCGGCAATCCGCCTTGCTCGCAACCCCTGATGTCCAGGCAATGCTGGCGATCGCACTGGCTGTCGCTGGGCGTGCCGCCGAGGCGCGCGCGATCGTCGGCACGCTCACGCGACACTCAGGGTACCGGCCGCATTTCTGGATCGCGGCAGCGCATGTCGCGCTGGCCGACCTGGAGGCGGCATTGCAGTCACTCGAAGCGGCCTGCGACGACCCGGACGACTCGCTCGCCGGTATTGGCGTCGCGCCTTTCCTGGATCCGCTTCGCTCGCACCCCCGGTTCGACGCCGTGTTACGGCGCATGCGACTGGCCCGGTAGACGTGGCAGAACTGCGAGTCGACCGCCGAGAGATACCGCAGACCGGGAGGCAGGGATTCGACGCGATTCACGACGAGCGAGAGCGAAGACGAAGTCGAGCCCGAGCGAGCCGAGAGGCTTCGAATTGGATCCGAGGCAGGCAGGGATTCGCTCCCATTCCCGGCGAAACGAAGTTGAGCCGGGATGTGACTGAATCGGCCTCGCAGCCATGAGCGAGCCGGAGGCGAGTCGAATGGCTGGGAGGCAGGGATTCGAATTCGGAGAGACGTGTTTTTCTAACTTGGTGATGGCGCGCGACTTCTGGTTCTAAGCGCTTGAGTCACAGGCGGTTACGTCGCTCCGATTCGTTCACTGCCGTCCACCCGAGTCTTCGCGATTCTGCCGTCGTCGTGGAGACATTTTGGAGACGACGGCGGCGGTGGCCGCTGGACGCCGTGTCTGTAATTGCATACCTGCGGGATTGGATGGGCTAATTAGTCGGCCTCTCGGGCCCAGACTATTTCGCCGCCTCGGACGAAGAAATGCGCGCCGCAATCGACTTGGCGCCAGATGGATGGCGACAACGTCGGTGAGCCGTCGGGGTGAACGGTCAGCGTCCAGCATGGCCGACCAGGTGGCACCAGATTCAAGTCGATCGTGGAGTCGCAACCGCACGGACATCTCATCGCGGCAAACCAATCCTCACCCCACTCGCCGACCACGTACAAAACCGCCGGTGACAGGCGCTCAGGGAGTTCTGCAGTACGAACCACTCGGAGCCGCGGCGTGCGATTGAGGCGGGCCGCCAGGGCTTTGAGCCACTGGCGAACACCGCTGGAGAGCTGAGAGAGAAAGCGGATCATGTTGATCGACTCAGCTCGGGCATGTCGAGGCGCGGCTCGATGTCGCCGATACCGATGTACCTCGCCAGCGGCGACGGTCCTTTCTCCCGCTCCGGATAGAACGCCATGTGAGACAGGCTCGCGCGTAACTCGGCGTACGGCGCGTTTCCGTCCGAGCGATAGTCGTTCAGCCTTGCGAGGAACTCGTTCACCGCTACCGACGCGGCAAAGAAGTTTACGCTGATCACCGCCGGCCGCGTTTCGTCGACGCCCACGATGTAGCGCTCCCGGCGCCGGCGCGCGTACTCCTCTGGATTCGTGCGACGCATACTGTCGGCGAAAACCTCGTCTGGCGTGAACACGCCTCGCGTCCCGAGGCTGGAGAGCCCAGGTTGAAGGTAGTGGCTCGCAGTCGAGACTTCATCGATCGTGCCGCTTCCGTCCGCCAAGAGCTTCACTCCCACGTCGATGTACGGCAACAGGTAGCAGGTTGCCAAGCGGTTCAGCACGTTTCGACCCTCGGCGCCGTCCATACAGCCAAAGATGAAGTCGGCTTCCGCAATCGCTTCGACCACGTCGCGGTCAGAGACATACTTCGGGATCCGCACCACGTCGGTTCCGAGACCGGCGCGGTCGATCGCGTCCCCGACCACGTCGACTTTGAGCCGACCAATGTCCGCTCTCGTCGCGTAGACGATTCGGTTCAGATTCTCCTCGTTGACGAAGTCCGGCTCGATCAGGAGCAGCCTGCCGACGCCAAGACGGAACAACATCTCGATGAGGGGACTGCCGGTGCCGGAGACGCCGACGACGGCCACGGTCAACCGTCGCAGTAGCCTGGTTGTCGCATCACCAAATGCTCGAGCGTGTCGATCGGTAAACGCCTCGAGCGGCAGCACGACGCCGCCGTTGTCGAAGTCGATCAGGACGTCGTCGCCAACGACCATGATGCGTTCTATCGGCGAGAAGACGCCGTCCGACGAAACTGTACGTCCGAACAGGTGCCCGTCTTCGAGGAGAACAACGCTTCCATGCGGGACGTCAGCGTCGAACCAGCCGGCCACGCTCGGGAACAGCTCCTTGTCCGAGTCGTCATCGACCGGCGAGAATGCTCGGTAGGCATCCGCGTGACCGTGGATCTTGACGACGCTCCAGCCCTCCCGATTGGCTTCCTCGAGGATCGGCGGCAGTAAATCGGTTGACCACTCCACCAGATCCGGCTTTCGGATCGGGCAGTCGCCGTACGGCACGGGCACGATCTTTCGCACCAGCAGCCGGTGCACGCGCTTGCCGGCGCGGCGGGCGCAGAGCAGGATGGCGACAGCTTCACATCCGTCGCCCGGGAAGAGGTGTGAGTGCAGCTGCTTTCGCTGCGCGGCGGTCATCGTCAGAGTGACGGTCATGGGCTTGGCCTCTTGATGAACTCATCGTCGAGCGCATCACGAGTCAGAACAAGATGCGTCTCGAGGTTGTCCACGCCGGGACGCCAGGGCTCGTCGCCCGGGCGGTGGCGCGACCAGCGCTGGAAGGTCTTGCCGTCGACGACCTGCTGGATCTCGGACGCCGGAATCGGGACGCCGTCGGTACGGCTGACGGCGGGGTGTAAGAAGAACATATCGAGCTGCGCCTCGGGATACCCACCCGAGATGAGCACCCCGACCGTGACCTTCTTGATGTTGTAGCCGTCGGGCAGTGGGTGCTCGCAAATGAGCACCCACCGCTCCGAGCCTTGGAGGATGGTGTCCCACGGCAAGCCGAGGCTATCGAGGAAACGCACGTCCTCGTTCGGAAGCTGAAATTCGCGACGCATTTCAGCCCTCGGTCTGCGTCCGCGACAGCGTCCGGAACTTCTCGACGCCGGGAGCCCGCACGTCGACCTTGTCCTCGAGTGCCAGCTCATGCGACTCGCCCTTGATGATCTGCCAGATGCGGAACTTCTCCGGCGGGTTCTTGCCGGCAAGGTGGAGGAGTTCGCGCGCCGTAATGACCGATTTGTCAATCACATACGGCTTCTTGTCGATCCGGATGATGTAGCGCTTCGCCCGTGGCTTACACTCGAGCCCGACAAACGCTTCGATGTCGAGTTCGTCAAGTTCCGGTTCCTGTTCATCGGTGGCTCCGCCCGAGATGGAGCTGAGGTTCTCGTTCATTTGACTTTTCCTTTTCTGGGGCAGTAAATGTGCCCTCAGGACCTAATGCCGAGTTTGGGTGACTTCTGACGTGCGGCCCGAACCTGGGCCAGGCGGCGATCCGCCCTCCACTATCCAATGCCGAGTTCGACGCGGTTTCGGACGCGTCACGGGAAGGCTCTTCGAGTGTCCGAATTAGCCTCGACTTCGGCATATAGCTGTAACAGGCCCTATTGATGGAACGTCCTTGAATGAGAAGCGCCAAGCGTCGGCTCGCTGATGAGCCGGCGGCCACCACCGACGAGATCGCGGCGGCAATCCAATCCCTCAAGCCGGGCGAGCTCGTCCGTATTAGGAAGTTTGCCTACCGCCGGTACTGGACCTTGGGCCGTCGGGGCGCTGGCCTGTCGCCGGAGGACCTGATCCAGGACGCCATGATGGCGATCCTGGACGGGCGTCGGAAATGGCAGAAGAGCCGCGTCGACTTCGTGAAGTTGCTCATCGGTGTCATCCACAGCCTGTCAAACCACATCGTCGAGGGGAAGGCGAGGGATGCCTTCGACGACGTCGTTGAGTATCAGGCTCCCGAGGAGAACTCCGATGCGCTCGATCGGATGCCATCACCAGCAGCGTTGAGCCCCGAAGAACAGCTTGAAGCGCACGAACTTGAGCAAGAGGCGACTGCGCTCGATGGAAAGATCCGAGACGATTTCAAGAACGACGATCACGCTCTGATTGTTTACGAAGGCCTTTGCGAGAGTATGAAACCAGCAGAAATTCGCGAGTGCGGCTTGAGCGAAAAGGAATACGACGCGGCACAGAAGCGGCTCAAGAGAGGCGTGCGGAAGCTCGCGGAAGGAAGCCAGTTATGAGCAAACGGGATGAACTCCTCGCGCTTCAGAAGGGCTTAGCAGAGTCCGTTCTGTCAACCTCCGACGAGCAACTGCTCGAAGAGGTGAAAGAAGAAGGTCTTGATCCTACGGTCGTCGCCGAGGAGACGCGAGCGCTGCTGATGAACACGGTAAAGAGGTTCAAGCAGCGAGCCTTGGTCGCAGCTAAAGAGGAGCATCGTCAGAAGGCGGACCAGCTCGCCACCCAGCGATATCACCTGCCTGAAAGCGCCGACGAGAAGCGCCAACTGCTGGATGCGGTGGTCGCCCAGCACCAACAGGCCGGAAGGATGCTGACCATGCAGTACCGCAATTTCACGGAGATGACTGACGACGATGTCGAGAGTTGGTTGCAGCAGTTTGGTGTATTGGGGCTCCTTGGCGCGGAGGCGGAACCGGAACCGGACAAATGACCTTACCGGCGCGATATCGTCCCGCTGCGGCGCTCCTCGCCGAGCTAGGCATCAGTGAGCCAAGCGAAATCGATATCGAGGCGATCGCCCAGCATTGTGGTGCAACCGTCACCTATGGCCGATTGACCGGATCCGATGCACGAATCGTTGGAACAGGCGATACCGCAATCATCACGGTAAACAAGAACCCGAGCCGTGGTCGTGAGCGTTTTTCGGCGGCTCATGAACTGGCGCATTGGTTGCGTGACGCAGGGGAAGTTGCGTTAGTGTGCAACCCAGACGAATCGTTCGACGAATCTGGTGGCATAAACAGAGAAACTCTCGCGAATGACTACGCCACCGACCTCCTTCTTCCGCACTCGATGTTCAAACCGAGGGCCGAAGGTAGATCGATGACGATCGAGAGTGCCTCTGCTCTGGCTGATGTCTTCGCCATGAGCCTAACGGCCACGACCATTCGTCTCGTGCAGTTGGGATCATTTCCTGCGGTCGTAGTCGTTTCTGACGTTGGTCGCTTGAGGTGGTTTCGGCGGGGTCCCGATGTGCCTGAGTCCCTTTGGCCTCATGCCCCAGGGCGTAAGACATTTGCATACGACATCGCGAGAGGCATAACAGATAGTGGTAGCGGCAATGTTTATGTCGATGAATGGTTCAACGGGGCCGTCGAACGACATTCGATCCACGAAGATTCGAGGCGTTTGACCGACCGATTGATGCTGTCCATTCTTTGGTGGACAGACGAGTCACCCCTTGAAGACATCGTCCGGCGCGATGAAAGGCTGAGCTATCGTCGGTCTGATGGCCGGGACGAATAAAGATTGACCGAGTAGTCCTAAGCCATTCGTAAGCGGAAGTCATGAAGACTTCCGTCGAGACGGCCTCACCAAGACCCGCAACAGTTCAAGACAGGCTTCATCCGTGAGTGTTGGTCTGCCTGAGGCAGTTTCGTTTGGTGAGGTCTGGGCTTCCTGCCCAGCTTGACCATGCGACCCCAGCGGTGCTGTGCGACGTCGCGAAGATAGACCCCCAATCTACGAGTCCAATCCCTTCAAAGCCGCATCTGCTTATTGATCTTTGGGATGGGACGATGGCATCGTCGTCAGGTGCTTGGAAACGTTCGTCGCCGACCTAGAGTGCGCCTGCCAGAAATTTTTCAGCCTGTCAACTATTCTCTTGGCTGTTTAGACAAACTTCGATTAAACTCTGCGCTCAAGGTGGGCCACACAATATCCACAGCTGATGGCGAGTTAGCCCCCAACATTTGGTGGCACTTAGTAGATTCGTATAAGTGTGATGTCCAACCCGGCGATATCCCGCTCAGCGTCACTCCATTAAACGACAGAGTAATAAGTGCGGCCTTTCTGGCATAGCGATGCAGCAATGTTGAAGCGCTTCGCCGTTTCTTCGCTTACGCTAAACTGGTAGTCTCTAGAGAGTCGCTTATGTCGCAAACCACATCCGCTGATATCGTGAGCCGAACTTATTGGGAATACGTCGCATCGGCGATGGTGGATGGTCTTGATCGGATTATTCAAGGACAGGCTCCGCCTGCGTCTGCGATTTCGCGGCGAGTTTACGTTGATGCTCAGACGTTCTTCGACTTAGCTCTCGAGGCAGCTAGAGATGGCGTCCCGCAGAACCCCTCCGCGAGCATCGCAAACTACATCATTGCTGCGAATGCAGCGAACGTACAGGTGCAGTCACCGGGGGATCGACTCCAGCTTCGGTCGCGGCTCGAGGAGTTTGTTGATCTCCTAGTCGCTCTACAGGCTCGAACGACAGTTGTCACAGGCGATGTACAAGGCCTAACTGACCTCAAGTGCTTCTTCGCCGAGGTCCAGCATGATGCTGCGGCCGAGGCCTACGAACGCATGGCCAGTGAGATTCCACAGACAAGTATGAGACTCCGTTAGCCTTACGCCATCTTGCCTCTTTCTGAACACGATATTCGAACGCTCGCCAGGTCCACTTCTGTGGGAGCTGTCGCTTATCAAGCGGCGGCGCTCAATCGCGAACTCGAGCGGATAAATGAGCAGGACTATCCCCCAGAAGCCTGCCAAATCCGAGATGTATTCCGATGTTGGCCGGAGTTCATTTTAAGCGAGCTTGTTGAACTTCACAGTTCGAACCCTAATGGGGCGTCTGGCCACACGGCCGTCCGCGTTCGAACACTCGGACTGACGCTCCAAACTGTTTATTCATTTGTTAGGTACTTGACCGCGAGTTCTGCGCGGCAAGCGCCGCCGTCGGTTCAAAGTGCTCTGAACCAACTCCTGCGCGCGCATTTTCCCGCTGCCTATGGTCGGCCGCTGTGTATCGTCAGACCCCAGTGGTCTTACAACCTCAGCTACGTGCCCCTGAGCCGCATGTTAGAGACGCTCGCCTCCCCCGCAGCTTTGGATCCGAATTCGATATTGCCGGCAACTAAGCCCCATGAAATACCAGGCGCGTTGTGGACTTGGAGGCGGAATTCACTGGGGCCGGAAGAGCAGAAGTCGATTGAAGCGGACCCTCCGAAACATATTGCCGTGCTTTCGTTTGCTGGCCTAGATACGCATGATGCTTTGTTGTATCCAATTCTCGCCCACGAACTTGGGCACTTTATCGATTTTTCATCTGAGCCACTGCTGAATCTCTCCCCAGACATCGTCGCAAAGACGCAAATCGCCTTTCAGGATGTTATTGCTCTACTAGCCTCAAAAGGGCCCACTTCGCTCGTTGCAGCAAACATGCACTGGAAGACTGTAGTCACTCGTGTGAACACATGCGTCCGGGAATTGCTCGCGGATCTTCTCGGCCTTCGGATGATGGGCTTTGGATTCTTTGCTGCGCAAACTGAATTGCTGAAGACGACAACATCATGGCCTGATGTGGAGCCGCTCGTGAGTCGCAGCGGCTACCCAGGTACGAAATTTCGATTCTGGTCTCTTCTTCGGGCCCTTCTACAGCGCGATTTTCGCGGCAATCTTCGGCGCTTCTTTGAAGACGTAACACCCCCTCAATCGTTAGCTCTGACGAACCTTGAGCACTATCTCAGCGAGTGGGAGTCGCTAGTTCAATACTCGGCGAACCTTCAAGATCTCCCCCCCATCGTCGATCCAAACATCGAACCAGACCTTCAGCGAGCCCTCGACGCCCTTGCCGCTAACGCAGTCTTGCGCGGTTATGAGGCGATTCTCGAGGTCGCTCGGACGACCATTCCAGACGCTGCCACGGCCAGCCTGTCTCCTGCGTTCTACGATCGCATCGTACGTTTGAGGGCCGACTTACCACCGTCTCTGCCAGCGGAACGACAAAACTCATTTTCGGAAGTAATGGCCGCTGCATGGGCGTATCAGCTGACATACGGCGAAGAGCGCGAACGCGGTCAGCCTGACCACGCGAGTCAGCTGCGAGAGTACGACAAGACCTGTCGATTGGTGATGAAGGCTGTCGAATTGATACCCGATAGCGACGCTGTGGCCGCAAATCTAGCAGTGACGGACGCTGCCGAAGCTGGAACGGTTCTGTCGAAGAGGCATATTTCACGACGACTTGAGCTACCACCGATGCATAAGGAGCATCTCGCCGTCGTTCCCTTGTATGGGAAATCTGTTGAAGCCGCTTCAATGGATGTACGGCTTGGCAGCTGGTTCGTCGCTCTGAGACGCACTCGTTTACCTGGCGTCAGACTTGGTCATGAGACGTCCGACAAGTTGCTCGGACGAATCGGCCGCGAAGAGACGTTCGTTTCACCGGGTAATAGGTACCTCATACATCCCGGAGATCTCATCTTAGGCGCTACTCTTGAGTTCGTTGCCCTGCCAGGTGACCTCATGGCTTTCGTTGAGGGAAAGTCAAAGTGGGGCCGCTTAGGATTGATCGTCGCCACCGCGAGCCAGGTGGCACCGGGATTTCATGGAGTCATAGTGTTAGAACTCGCGAATGCCGGCACGGTCCCGATAGAGTTGGAGCCAGGCACTCCTATCGCCCAAATCGTGTTTCAGAGAATGTCAGAACCGATGCCGGCTGAAGATCTCTATCGCGGAAAATTCTACTGCCAAGTCAGGCCGTGAAGTAGTCGGTTAGCTTCGCGACGTCATACTTTTGGCCACCTGCGCGGCCGACCGTTGGGATCAATGGCATCGCTAGATCCGGACCATGGGGCTCAGTAGTACTCCCTGACGTACCCGTACGCGCGATCGAACAACTCCTGATCCTGATGGAGCCTGTATTTGAACAGCGTCTTACGGAGCGCCAGCTTGACCTCGCGCTCGCCGGCATGAGTGCTCTGCCAGCCATCGAAACGTACAAACCTGACGATCTCGTCGATGTCGTTCACCACACGTTCGGCGATGATCGGGGTTTCTGGATTCCGAGCCTCCTCGAAAAGCTTTGTCAGTGCAGCTTTGCCTTCCGCTTCGCGTTCAATCGGCGGCGCCGCGCGCTCGGCTGATACGACGTCCCGCGCGAGGTTCAGGAGTTCCTTCAGAAACTCCACGCTCGTCAACAGACCTTGCTCGTGGCGTTCCTTCAGAGCCTCAAGCCGCTCGCCGAGGTCCTTGAAGCGCGGGTCGTGCAGACGTTTGCGAAGCCATCGAGAGACCTTGATCTCGATCTCCTTCGCCTTCTTGCCAGGATCAGGCGTGCCCAGAACGGCGTCGAGGAGGTCGGCGTCGAGCACGAGGGTTTCGAGATCGTCACGGACCGCGTCTACGTGCACGTGCTCGTGAATCAGCTCGATCGTCTTCGGCCCGAGGGCGTGCCACAAAAGCCGACCAGTGCCCGTAGAGGGCCGCACGGACTCATACACATGCGTAAGCCACCGATAGTCGGTCTCGTGCGCACCGAGAACCGGATCCGGCGAGATGGCCTCCCACAAACGCGCCAGGTAGCTGTAGTCGCCGGCGTAGTGGTCTCGTGTGTCGTTGTTCGGCAGGCATGCCTGCGCGGCCATGAGACCTTCGTAGCCGGTGACGGTCCGATCCACACCGGGAAAGTACCCGAGGCACTTCTGCACAGCTTCAGGGAGGCGGCCGGACAGCTCATTGATGTTCTTGACGACTCGGGTAATCCCCTCCTCATCGAACTGAATCGCCCGCGCGACATCGTCGAATACGCCCAGGTAGTCGACGATTAGGCCGTGCGTTTTTGTCTCGCCGTAAGGCCGATTCGTGCGACAGATCGCCTGGAGCAACGTGTGGTCTCTGAGCGGCTTGTCGAGATACATCGCCTGGAGAATCGGCGCATCGAAGCCGGTCAGGAGCTTGGACGTGACGATCAAGACCTTCAGCGGGTCCACAGGATCGCGAAACCGATCGAGAAGCTTCTCCTCAGCGTCGCGGTCACGACGGTACGCCGCATATTCGTTCTCGCCGCTGTTGACCGTCATTACGATGTCCGACATTTCGGGCGGCAGTTGCTCGTCGAGCGCCTTCTTGTAGAGCACGCAGCTTTCGCGATCGAAGGTCACGACCTGGGCGCCGAAGCCGTTGGGCGCCACCTTCGCCTGGTAGTGTCCGGCGATATCGGCGCAAATCCTTTGGATCCGTGCCGGGGCTTTCACCAGGACCGCCATCTTCGCGGCGGTCTGAGCAAGCCTGTCCCGGTCGAGGTCGCTAAGGTTGCCCGTCAACTCCTTAAATGCTTGGTCGATCGCCTCCTTGTCGATGTGCAGCTCCAGTAGCCGCGGCTCGAAGTGAAGCGGCATCGTTGCGCCGTCGCGGATCGACTCCTCAAACCCGTAGCGGTTCATGTAGCCGGCAGCGTCTTCCTCGGCGCCGAAGGCGTAGAACGTGTTGCGGTCGGCCCGGTTGATGGGCGTGCCAGTCAGGCCGAAGAGAAAGGCGTTGGGCAGGGCCTCGCGCATCTTTCGGCCGAGGTCGCCTTCCTGTGTGCGATGGGCCTCGTCCACCATCACGATGATGTTGCTGCGATCGTTCAAGACGCCGCCGGCCTCGGCGAACTTGAAGATTGTTGTGATGATGATCTTCCGGCTGTCCTGCTTCAGCAGGCGCTGCAGCTCCGCGCGGCTGTCGCCCTTCACGAGGTTCGGCGTATCGGCGGCGTGGAAGGTACCGGAGATCTGCGTGTCGAGATCGATGCGATCGACCACGATCATCACGGTCGGATTCTTCAGCGCCGGGTGAAGTCGCAGTTTTCGGGCGGCGAAGAGCATCAACAGCGACTTGCCAGAGCCCTGGAAGTGCCAAATGAGACCCTTCTTCGGGTGCCCGGTCACGACACGCTCGATGATCTGGTTCGTGGCTTCGTACTGCTGGTGTCGCGCAACGATCTTGATGCGCCGTTTCTTCTTGTCCGTGGCGTACGCGGTGAAGTTGGCCAGCAGGTCCAAGACCACGTGCGGCCGCAGCAATGAGTCGACCGCGTCACGGATACGAGCGAGCGCTGGTGTGTCGGCGTCGGCCGCGACACGCCACGGTCCCCACAGATCCAACGGCAGGCCGATGGAGCCGTAGCGGAACTCCTTGCCTTCGGTCGCCACGGACACCACGTTGGGCACGAACAGCTCGGGCACGTTCCGTTCGTAGTCATCGTGGATCTGTGCAGCGGCGTCGAACCAACTCTGGCTCGCGCGTACGGGCGTCTTCGCCTCGATGACGACCAGCGGGATGCCGTTGACGAGCAGAACGAGGTCCGCGCGCTTCTCGGTGGCTCCGGCGCGGACGGGGTACTGCGTGGTGACGACATACTGGTTGCGCTCGAGGTTGTCGAAGTCGATGAGGTGGATGGTCACGTGCTCGCCGTGCTCGCCGAACGGCATGGAGCGCTCGCCGGTGAGCCACGCCATAAACTCTTCGTTGGCTTTCACGAGTCCGTCGCCGCGGACGCCCATCAGGATCGCCCGCAGCCGATACAGCACATCGTCGGTCCGATCCGGCTGCGCGGCAATCTCGGGATTGAGCCGCATCAGCGCTTCGCGCAGGTGGCTCTCGACCAGCACCTCCTGCGGCTGCCGCCCAAGGTTCTGCGGCGCGAGGTAGTGCCAGCCGAGCCCTGACAGCGCGCCATGGCGGCGCGCAAGGCCGGCGCCGACAGCCGTGTGGTCCGTAATGCCGTCACACAAGCGGTCGCGGACGAAGGCTTCGACCGTGTTGGCTTCGTTGAAGGTCACCGGGATAGCACCAATTTCGATGACACTAGCGTGAGCTCTCGCGCCCGTCGAAGTCGCTCGCTCAGTTCGTTCATCGCGCGTTCGATGGCGCGGTACCTTCTGACGAGCTCTCGCCGGACATCGATGGATAGGATCGGGACTGGCACTTCTTTGGCTCGCTTGGCAACCAGATGGGACACAGTTGTAGTGGCAGATGCTTTGACGAACGCGCCCGAGTAACGAAGGTAGTAGAACGCCAACAAGACGTACTCGGCCTCAAGATCCTCTCTGACTCGGATCCTCATCAGCGTGTTCTGGATGCAACACGACTCGATCTCGTCGCGAAAAATGGCGGCTCGTCCGACATTCCAGGGGCTAGTGATGTCGCCTTCTGTAAGGAGCACATCTCCGTGCCGGAGCCGGTGCTTCTCAAATCGGTAGCCTGGAAAGTCCATGCGCTTGACATCTCTCAAATCGAGGCCGAAGTCCGTGATATTGGCAACCGTTAAATATGGTTTCGGGTCAGTGCAGGCTTCATACTCGCGCTCCTTCTTGAGGCCAAGCTCCAGCTCCCCGATATCGTTTAGGCGCTCCCAGCGGCAGGTTGACCGTGACTTGGTGAACGTATTCATCACTAGGCCTCTAGCGACTGCTCTGAGTTGACTGCCCAGATTCACAAGGCTGTGTTCCATACGGGCGCAGCCACTCAAGAGCGCAGCGATCCGCCGCTGCTCGTCCAGCGGTGGCAGCGCGAACTCGTACTTTGCGAGTGCCTTCCAGTTCACACGAGGCGATAGCCCGCCTTGCGACATACTGAGGACGTAGTCGTAGAAGGGTTCACTGTGACAGATGAACGGGAGTAGTTCCGGAATGAGGCGGTCACCCTTGGGCTCCAGAACGTAGATGTCCCCAGAACATACGCCGCTGAAGCCGGCTACAGCGACTTTCCTCTGATACGCACGTCGCTTTCCGAATAGGACCTGACCCGGCTTGAAGACATTGGTGAACGTTGTGCCGTCAGCGGTGTCGCCCCACCGTCGAATCTTGAGCTCGCCCGGCACTAGATGCTCGAGTCCGAGATACCTCTCGAAACCCTCGGCCTTGGGGTTGGTCGATTTTTGTGTCGACAGCTGAACGACATCGCCGAATGCGACGGTGGTTCCTGCTTTCTTGGTGAAGGTGTCAGGCATCGCCGTCCCCTTCTGTTATCACGCCGTCAAGCACTTGGACGACAGAGTTCATCGCTGCCCAGGACTGGCGTCCCTGATCACAGAACGATGTCCAAGCTGTTTGCAGAGTCTCCGTTGACATCGATCTCGGGGTCTTCGTCACGTGCCTTGGGATAGAGAGATTGCCACCCTGGGCAAGCACCTCGTCATTCGTGGCCACCGCTGCGAATCCGGATACAGCTGCGAAGTCCCTATAGGCGTTGAGTATCTTGGCCTGGTGCTCCAGATTGAGAAAGCTCTGTCCCCGCTCGCGAGCCACCTCTTTGACGGCATCTACAAATAGAATTTTGCCCTTGCGCGCTTCCGCCTTGGTCGAGCGACAGACAAGGACGAACGCCTCCATCGGCGAGTTGTAGAACAGGTTCGGACCCAAACCGAGCACGCACTCCAGAAGATCCATCCCAATCAACTTTCGCCGCATCTCGGCTTCTTCATCCCGGCCGAGCACGCCCTGCGGAAAGAGAATCGCGCAGCGGCCCGTCTTCGGATCCATGCTCTTCAGGATGTGCTGAAGGAAGGCATAGTCGGCGCGACCCTGTCGAGGGGTCCCAAGGAAGTTGCGGCCCCAAGGATCGCTCATCCACGCTTCGCGATTCCACTTCTTGATGGAGTACGGCGGGTTGGCTAGAACCACATCGAACGTTCTGAGCCTATCGCCCTTGATCAAGGCTGGTTCGTGCAGCGTGTTGCCGCTGCGGATGTCGAAGTCGGACACACCGTGCAGAACGAGATTCATGCGGGCGATGGCCGCAGTGATGTTGATCAGTTCCTGACCGTAGAGACCCATCGTGCGGGTCTCACCACCTCTGCGCTTCACCTCGGCCAGACACGAGATCAGCATGCCTCCGGTGCCGCAGGTTGGGTCGTAGACGGTCTCGCCCGCCTTGGGTTCGAGCATCTGCGCCATCAAGTGGACGAGCGTCCGGTTGGTGTAGAACTCCTGGGCGGTGTGGCCGCTGTCGTCCGCGAACTGCTTGATGAGGTACTCGTAGCCGTTGCCGAGTTCGTCCTCCGGCACGTTGGAGAGGCTTAGGGTGTGCTGCGAGAAGTGCTCGATCAGGTTCTTGAGCGTCTCGTCGGGCATCTGGGCCTTGTCGGTCCAGGCGGCGGTGCCGAAGACCCCCTGCAACCGTTGCGGGTTAGCGGCCTCGATAGCTTGGAAGGCATTCAGCAGGACGCGGCCGACATCGCGTGAGGCACCGCGGGCGTCCTTCCAGTGCGCGCCTTCGGGAATGGTAAAGCGGTCATTGGCGGTCGCCGTCGCGTAGCCCTCGTCTTGGGAGTGCCCGTAGGCTTCGCGGTAGTCCTCGTCCCAGACATCCGAGAGGCGCTTGAAGAAGAGCAGCGGGAAGATGTGCTGCTTGTAGTCATTGGCATCGATGAGCCCCCGCAGCAGCGTGGCCGCGCCCCAGAGGTAGGGCTCGAGTTCTCTCTGTGAAAGGCGGTTGCTCACTCCAGCCTCGCTCCCTCGGCCAACAACGTGCGTAGGTGGTCTTCGGCGGCGCGAGCCTCGGTGAGTGCCTCCTTAAATGCGGCTGCAGCCTCAAGTAACGGCCGAATGTCCTCCTTACCTTCGGGAAGGACAAAGTTCTCAATATTGAGCGTCCAGCCGTTGCTCTTGAGCTCTTCAGTCGTCACGACTTTCACGCGGCCATCGACGTCCTCAAAAACCTGGAACCATTTGATGATCTGCTCGGCATGCTCGGGCTCAAGGAAGTTCTGTGCCCGTCCCTTTCGAACGAGGCGGGAGGCATCGATAATCAGAACCTTCCCTTTTCGTCGATTCGCTTTGCGTCGTCGCAGAATCAGAATGCTCCCAGCCAGAGAAGCGCCGTAGAACAAATTGGGTGCGAGACCGATGACCGCCTCTACCAGGTCGGCTTCGATCAGTTCCCGTCTAATGAGATCCTCACCTGCCTTCTCCCTGAATAGCGCTCCCTTGGGGAGGACGACCGCAAGACGACCGCGGGCGCTCATCGAGCTAACCATGTGCTGAAGAAACGCGAAGTCGCCGCAGTTCGCTGGCGGGATCCTGCCTATTACTCTCTGCCATGGGTCGTTCTCCCAGACATCCCTTCCCCAGTCCTTCAGGCCAAACGGAGGATTGGCGATCACGCAGTCGAAGGTGGCGAGGCTGCCGGCACCGTCGGTAAACGCGGGATCGCGAAGGGTGTCCTCGCGGGCGATCCGGAAGTCCTCAATGCCATGGAGGACGAGATTCATCCTGGCGACCGAGGAGGTCGTGAGGTTCTTCTCCTGGCCGTAAAGCTTGCCGAAGAACGTACGCGCGTCCCCGCCGCTTCGCTGCACGTGCTCGATAGCGCCCAGCAGCATGCCGCCCGTGCCACAAGCCGGGTCGTAGATGCTCTCGCCCGCCTTCGGGTCGAGCAGTTCCACCATCATGCGGACGACCGAGCGTGGCGTGTAGAACTCGCCGGCCTTCTTGCGCTTAGTCACGTCGGCGAACTTGCCGATCAAGTACTCATACGCGTCGCCGAGCACGTCTGTGCTGACCGACTTGTTGCCGAGCGAGACTTCCGAGAGCGCTTCCAACAGGTCTTTCAGGATCTCGTCGGTCAGCATCTCCCGGTTGCCCCAGTCGGCGGCGCCAAAGACGCGGTACAGCGTGTCCGGGTTCGCTCGCTCGATCTCGCGCATCGCGTGCGAGAGCGCAGCGCCGACGTTGGCCGGCGTCTCGCGCACATCGCGCCAATGGCAGCCGGCCGGGACGTCGAAGCGATGTACCTCGGGGAAGTTGACCGGGTCCGCGTCGCCGAACAGCGCCGCCGCGTCGGCAGTTTCCTCATCCCAGACGTCGGTGATGCGCTTGAAGAAGAGGAGGGGAAGGATGTACGCCTTCCAGTCCGTCCGGTCCACGGCGCTGCCACGCAGGATCTCGGCGCACTCCCACAGGTGTGACTCCAGTTGTTGAGTCGTGAGGCTGTTGGGTTCTGAGGTCATTTGTTCTGGGGTCGATGCTACGGTCGGCGTCACTAGCCTATTTCAAGAATTCTGCCACATCGTTGAGCTCCAGTCTGCTTAAATTAGCTTTAAAAGTGAAACAGAGGCAGAGTTTATTTCAATATTATTGGCACATAGTGCAATAATAGTTGCGGTGCGACGAGCGGAAGTCCTCACGGCTTGGATCGGCGCGGCCGACTTGCGCGCAGCCGCTGATCCCACCCAGGGACTGGGGCCAATTGCGCAGTCTGTCGAGGCGATGCAGTTCGACAGCCTCTCGTTGCTGTCGAACTACAGCGCAGAGGATACCGCGCGGTTCACGCGTTGGCTCGAAGACCGTTCTCCACTTCCGATCCGAGTTTCGCGTGTCGGCTTGGAGACGCCCACGTCCTACGGGCAGATCTACGAGGCCGCAGTGGCGTTATGTGAGTCCGAGCTAGGCGCCCATAACCCCGCACCGAGCCTGACGTTTCACTTGAGTCCAGGAACGTCAGCGATGGCGGCCATCTGGCTCCTGTTAGCGAAAACCAAATACCCGGCGAGGCTTATTGAGTCTTCTCGAGACCATGGCGTCCGACAGGCAGTCGTTCCGTTCGATATCGCGATCGACTTTCTGCCCGCACTCTACAAGGATGCTGACCGCGCCCTGATCGCATCCAGCGACGAGACGCCGCCGCAGTCGCCGAACTTTGGCGCGATTGTCTTTCGGAGTACGGCGATGGCACGAGTCGTGCGAAAGGCGAAACAACTTACCCTACGAAACGTTCCAGTTCTGATCGAGGGGGAATCGGGTACGGGCAAAGAGCTGTTCGCGAGAGCGATCCATTCATCTGGTGCAAGGCGGGGCAAGCCGTTCGTTGCAGTGAACTGTGGCGCGATACCGGCCGAACTTGTGGAAGCGGAACTCTTCGGACATGAACGAGGTGCCTTCACGGGAGCTAGCGGCGCCCGACAAGGCTACTTCGAATCTGCGAACGGGGGCACGCTGTTCCTGGACGAACTCGGCGAGTTGCCACTGGCGACACAGGTCAAACTTCTGCGCGTGATTCAAGAGGGCGAAGTCACCAGGCTTGGATCCTCGACGCCGATAAAGGTAGATGTGAGGATCATCGCCGCCACAAACCGTGAGCTGACGTCGGAGGTTGCGGCTGGACGCTTCCGAGAGGATCTATTTTTTCGGGTTGCCGTTGGTGTACTGCACCTACCGCCATTGCGAGAAAGGCATGGGGATCTGTCGCTGCTAGTCGACCACGGGCTCGAAACGGCGAACTCGGAAGCCGCAATGCAACCTGGATTCGCCCCGAAACAATTGTCGGCGGCGGGACGGCAGGTGTTCTTGAGCCATACATGGCCTGGAAATATGCGAGAACTGCTCAACACGGTTCGCAGGGCAGTACTGTGGGCAGAAAACGACATCATCGACGCCGCTGATGCTCGCGATGCTCTCACAGTATTTCCCAGCAACGGGAAAGACCCAATCATGGAACGCTCGATTGAGAATGGCGTCGACCTTCAGGCTTTAATCGGAGAGGTGGCGCGACACTACTTGCGCGGAGCACTTAAGGAGACGAACGGCAATAAAAGCAAAGCCGCGCGGCTCCTCGGATTTACCAATCATCAGACATTCGCTAACTGGCTGGAGCGGTATGAGGGCTGACGAACGAGCGCTTGGAGACGAAGCCCAGCGCCAGCTGGAGGACGCCGGATTCTTCGTTGCTCGTGAGGTCGAGCATGTCGGGAAGGGGGCGCGACTTCAGGCTGACTTCGTTGCGTATGCCCCAGACGAGAGTGGCGCGCTCAAGCCAGAGCTCATCGTCGAAGTAAAGAGCGGTCCTGGAAAGGTCGATCGAGGTTCTGCGTTGGCGCAGTTGTCCAGGTATGCGCTCGCTTTCGACGCGCCACGTGCGTTCCTCTTTGACGGCTCATGGTACGAGGTCGACCCCACCTTCTCAGAAGCCCACGAAACCGTGCCGCCAAGACCCGTTCGCCGTTCAGACAGCACAAACGCGGTCGAACTGACGCCGGAACTCCTCCGGCCTTCTATCCGTCGGGCGCTGTGGAATGTTACTGGGTCGAGCCGAGCTAAGGGGAAAGCGCCATCAGATTTCTCCGTCGGAATGCTGCAAGACGTGCTCGGTCTCGTTGGGCACCAGTTTCATAGCTGGACCGAGCGGCATCCGCTGGATCGTTGGCCGATAGCCAAAACAGTGGCCTCGGAGTTAATGCAATCGCACTTTCGCGCGACTCGTCTACCGATGGAGTTGGCGGATGGTATGGCGAACCTCTTGGCAGCCGAGCCGAACTGGCAGGTGGTGGATCCATCCTGCGGCATAGGAACTCTGCTTCTGTGCGCTGGAGAGCGCGGCGCGCGGCGCGAGGCTCCGCTGCTGTTATTTGGCTCGGACCGCCACGCCGAGGTCGTTGACATAGCGCGTGCTCTACTGCGATTCGCCGGTGGGGACCTGAATGTCGTCCGTGCGGACACCATGGTGCCTCACACATTGAGTCCCAACGGCGGGATTTCATTTGGGCCGATTGGCGCAAAAACGTCCGAGCGAATCCAGTTGCCTTCCGGCCACTGGACCCGCGACGGAGACGTGATTGCGCTGACATCTTTGGTATCTAAACTTGCGCCGGGCGGGCGTGTCGTCTTCGGAACGACGCCTCGCTTTCTCTTCAGCAGCGCATTGAACGCGTACCGAGGCTATCTGTCGGAGACCCGTTGGATTGTGGCAGTGATCGAGCTTCCACCCCGGTCTCTAGACGGCACTTCGGTGGCACCTGTGCTGATCGTCATTGAGAACGCGGCGCCGGGTGAAACGTTAGTGGCACGTCTCGAAGAGGATTGGGCGAGTCAATTGTCCGAGACCGGCGATTTCTATCGCGCCTACGTCTCCCATCTTCACCGCCGATGAGTAGCGTCTGGTACACCGAGGTGCTCGACAGCGGCAATTGGCAGCCGTCTTCCCGTCGAGAAGAGACGACCGTCGACGTTGCGATTCCGGTATCATCGTGGCCATTCGCGCGATTCGACGAACTGGTCACGAACGTGGACGACGCCACAGTCTCCGAGCATCACCCTCCTTTAATAACTCCGAGAGACATTGAGCCCGATACTGGCGTGCAAATTCCACGGGAACGCGCTGAACTTCAGCCCGTCCTTGAACTGCATCGACAGTTAGCGGTGGGAGACATTCTGTTGCCGCCATCGCCGCGCGTTCCTGCGGTGCTGGTTACTGAAGCACATGCACACTTCGCCTTCTCGACTGCGTTCATTGCCCTTCGCGTGAAGAGCGCCGTTGTAGATCCACAGTACGTGTGGACGCTCCTGTCTTCGGCCCGAGGAATGCGCGCCAGGGCAAGTGTTGCTGAGCGGAGTTCCGATTGGGACGCGCTGAAGCATCTCCGTATTGCGGTGCCTCCACTCGCTGTTCAACGCGGTCAGCCCGTCGCCTCTCCGGGTGTGCAATGGGTCGGTGTCAACTCACGATGGCAGACGGTAGATTTCAGAGGCGCTGAAACGTGGAGACTCAGCCAATCGGACGTGGGAGTACCGAACCGCCTCGGCGATCTAGCCCGAGTTGAAAACGGTGCGGTGAACGACAGTGATGTCTTTGCAGTTGCTGGCCCCTCCAGAATTCCTGTCGTTACAGAGGTTGAAGGCGACATGGACTCGCCAACCGCCTGGGCAAGCGTTGCAGCCGACGACATCAGTCGCGGCTCCGACGTCGCAGTATCTGCCCACTTCCCGTTTCGCGCCCGTCCGGTTCCGATTGGGTGGACCGCTACTCGTCGCTTCCTCGTCGTGCGGATGCACGAGTCGGTAGGCCGCCCTGAGCAGCCAAGCGCTGACGACTTGGTCGCCTGGTTCAACAGCATAGGGGGCCGTAGCGCTCTTGCCGCCGTAGCGAGCGGCACCGTGTTGCCACGATTGACCGTCTCAGCACTCGGCCGGGTCGTCGCCCCCGAGTGGGTGGCAAAGTCAGGTCGGCCTCCTGAACCGCTCGCTGTGCAGTTGGAGCAGGCGCTTGGACGTCTTTGAGCCAACGGGTGCCGATCTCGCGAAGATCTACACCGCGCTTCAAAGGATCGATTCGAAGAGCGTTACGGCAAAACTCGATGCCGCCGGCATTGAGCCCATAGTGGCCAGTGTTCGGGCTCAGTACGAGGAGCGCTCGTATGAAGTGTTTGCCGTCCATCATCTTGCGCTCGCAGCGTGGCTGGTTGCATCAGTCGGCCCAGCAATCAGAGACGCAACGAGTTTCGAGCTCAGTTTGCGACACGAGGTCATAGTTGCGCCGAGATGGGTGCTGGCTCAGCCAATTCGATTGGCCCAACATCGCAGATGTCCAGCCCTGCCTCTCGTCTGGCCCTCTGCTTGGGAACGAGACGACCTAGATGGCTGGCTGCGGCTGGCTTACGAGGGATTACTAGACCATCTGGACAAGCAGTCAAGTGAGGCTGCTGTAGCGGAGTTATCCACGTCTGCGATTCAGTGGCGCCTCGTTGCGTTGGTCGATGCTCTTGCGCCCGAACGGTCTGATCGCGAGCATGGACAGAGTATCGCCGCGCGCCTCAACGACCTATTGCGTCGAACGTCGCAGTTGACGGTCAACACGATTGAAGCGAATTGGATCAAGAGCATCGATACGTCGTTAGCGTGGCGCCGCAATGCCCTAACCCACCTTCTTTGTGAACCGCCGGATGGGAGTGCTCGATGGACGTTCAAGGGATGCGTCGAGCCAGAGCTGCCGCTTTCGGAGCTGCTTTCGATGTGCGCAGGCCTGAGTCTCGCCGTAATGGACCGCGTCGCGGATGCCCTTCGGAACGAGCCAGACGGCTACATTCGGCGGCTGGCGGATCGCTGTGAGCGGGATGGGTAGTGGGCCGACGGTATAAGGTCGGTGTGGTCTGGACGCATTCGCCCGACAAGGCGAAATTCGACGCGGGTTTGAAGCGCTCAGAAATTGGCGAATAGATAGCAATTCCGGCCGTCGAGTGATCGGTCCACATCAACCTGTACGACGCAGAGGCAATTGCGCTCAAGGTTCGGAGGTCGCCGCAGGCTCCACCCGTAACGATCCCTCCCGGCCCGAATGCGAATTGCCGCATCGCTTACTGCTTCGCATAATCGGATTGACCATTCAGTCGCGCTGAGCTTGACCCGATTTCGTGGACACCTTCCGAAAGGTGGATACGATGGCACGTATGGGATCAAGCAAGGCCGGCCGACGAGTCCGGCGGCAGTTCAGTGACGAGTTTCGAGCCGGCGCCGTTCGGC
>JAKFYH010000019.1 GCA_021730945.1 Acidobacteriota bacterium
GCCCCACCCGCCTGACCAGCCCCAATTGACTGACCAGCCCCAATTGACTGAACCGGCCGCAACTCGTAAGCAACCCGCTTGATGTTGAGGAGGTGCTTGGGGGAAATGTTGTCCGACGTGATGTTGCCGCCAAAGCCGCCGCATCCGAGGGTCATCGCCGGGTCCAACCCCGTGGTGAGGCCAATCGACCCATGGGTCGTGGGCGTGTTGACGCAGATGCGATAGGCCGGCTTGTGCAGGCCAAACTCGAGAATCACCGCGTCGTTCTGGGAGTGAATCGACATGGTGTGGCCCATGCCGCCGTATTTCAGGATCTGCTTGCAACGCTCGCAGCCCTCGCGCCAGTCCTTCACCACGTAATACGACAACACCGGGCACAGCTTTTCGATCGAGAGCGGGAAGTCGCGGCCCACGCCCTTGAGCTCGGCGATCAGGGCGCGCGTATGGGGAGGCACGGTAATGCCGCATTGCCCGGCGATGTGTACCGCCGACTTGCCGACAAACGCCGGATTGGGCAGCCGTTGCGGTGTCACCAGGTGGCTGGCCAGCACCTCAGCTTGCGCTGGCGAGAGGAAATAGCCGCCCTGATCGGCGAACTGACGCCTGGCCTCTGCTGCCACTGCTTCGTCGACCACGACCGAGTTCGGGCTGGAGCAGAGTACGCCGTTGTCGAAGGCCTTGCCGGTGAGAATGTCGTTGGCGGCCTTGCGCACGTCGGCGCTTGACTCGATGTAGCACGGGGCGTTGCCGGGACCCACACCGTAGGCCGGCTTGCCGGCGCTGTAGGCTGCCCGAACCAGGCCCAGGCCGCCAGTGGCCAGGATGACTGAGACCTCGCGGGCCTTCATCAACTCCTGCGTGCCCTCGAGCGTGACGGCCGTCATCCAGCCGATCGCGCCGTCGGGTAGGCCTGCACGGCGGCCGGCCTCGTTCATGATGTCGGCGGTGCGAGTGATGCAGCGGGCGGCCGACGGATGCGGCGTCATGACCACCGCACAGCGCGCCTTGATGGCAATCAGGATCTTGTAGATGGCGGTGGAGGTGGGGTTGGTCGACGGAATGATCGCGGCCACCACGCCGAACGGCTCGGCGATCTCGATGATCTTCCGGTCGTCGAGGCGGTTGATCACGCCCACTGTCTTCATGGGCTGGATGAACTCGAACACGCGCTCGGCGGCGAACCGGTTCTTCTGAATCTTGTCCTCGACCACCCCGAAGGTGGTCTCCTCAACAGCCAGGCGGGCCAGCGCCTCGGCATGCGGCGCCACGGCGCCGGCCATGGCGGCGACGATGCGGTCGATTTGATCCTGGGACAGTTCGGCGAGTGTGGCCTGGGCCAGCTTCGCCCGGCGGGCGAGCGCCCGCGCCTCGGCGATCGAGGCCAGGTCCTTGTCGGTCTGGGGTGCTGATGCGGCGGCGGCCAAAGCCCTAAGCCTTCGGCAGAATTCTTTCGACCTCGGCGTGCGGCCGGGGGATCACGTGCACCGACACCAGCTCGCCCACCCGGCGGGCGGCGGCGGCACCGGCATCGGTCGAGGCCTTGACCGCGCCCACGTCGCCGCGGATGAGCACGGTAACGTAGCCGGCGCCGATGTATTCGGTGCCAATCAAGGCCACATTTGCGGCCTTGACCATGGCGTCGGCCGCCTCCACCGAGCCAATAAAGCCCTTGGTTTCGACCATGCCGAGAGCGTCTCGTGGAGTGTCCATCTGATTGGACTGCATGATATTCTCGTTTGGAACCCTATGCAACGGAGAGACATGGAAAGACGAGTGCGGACAGTTGCTGTACTGCTGGCCCTGACGGCAACCGTGGCGGCCTGCGGCCGGGCCGAAGATACCACCCCCCCGGTCGGCACCCTGCAGGTGTCGTTATCGCGCGCGAAAGTGGCGCTCGGCAGCCCGGTGGAGATCACCTATAAGTTCACCGTGGCCGCCAACGCCCCCGACCTCGGCGGGCGCAGCGTGTTCGTGCACTTCCTCGATGCAGACGAGGAAATGATGTGGACCGACGACCACGAGCCACCGACGCCGACCTCCGGGTGGAAGCCCGGACAGACCATCGAATATACCCGCCTGATGTTCGTGCCCAGTTACCCCTACGTCGGGCCCGCCAAGATCGTGGCCGGCGTCTACTCGCCCGGCAGCAACGATCGACTCAAGCTGACCAACGAGGATCGCGGCGACCGTTCCTACAAGGTGGTCGATTTCGAGCTGCTGCCGCAGACCGAGAATATCTTCGTGATCTTCAAGGACGGCTGGCACCCGGCCGAAGTGGTGTCGGAAGGCGCCGGCCGCGTGGAGTGGCAGTGGACGAAGAAGGACGCAACCCTGGCTTTCCGCAACCCCAAGCGCGACGTGGTGCTCTACTTACAAGCCGACAATCCGGCGACCGGACCCAATGCGGCGCAGCAGTTGACGTTGAGCGTGGGCGACCAGGTGCTGGCCACCGTGCCGCTGAGCGCCACTGAATCGCCGGTGCGCACCTACACCATTACCGCGGCCCAACTGGGCCAGGGCGACATGGTGGAAATGAAGTTCACCGCCGATAAGACCTTCGTGCCGGCCCTCGACGCCGCGATGAAGAGCGCCGATCCGCGCGAGCTGGGCGTGCGGGTCTTCCACGCCTTTATTCAGTAGTCATGGTTGTGAAGAACGAAGAACGAAGCATGAAGACCAAGGGACTCCTGTTCTTCGTCCTGTGTTCTTTGTTGTTCGTCCTTCCGGCGCCTGCCCGTGCCGACATCCTGGTCTTTACGACCGGGCGGACCATGTCGGTGCAGTCGTATCGCGTCGACGGCGAGATGGCCACGGCGGTGCTGCGGGCCGGCGGCGCCGTCACGTTTCCGGCGGCGATGGTCAGCCGGGTCGACCCTGATGAGGTGCCGTATCCGTCACCGGTCAGTGAGGCCTCCGGGGAGGCCTCCGTGGAGGCCGCGGTCGAGGCGGCCGCCCCGCTCGTTTCGGTATCAACGGCACTGGGTGATGCCGAACTGGCCGCCCGGCCCTTCGCCGGCCTGATTGCCGCGGCCGCAGCCAGCCACAACCTGGATGCCCGGCTGATTCACGCCGTGATCGAGCAGGAATCCAACTACGAGGCCCGTGCCCGGTCCAAGAAGGGCGCGCGAGGCCTGATGCAGCTGATGCCGGCCACGGCCCGCCAATACGGGGTGGGCAACTCCTACGACCCGAAGGCGAACATCGAGGCCGGCGTGCGCCACCTGAAAGACCTGCTGAGCCGGCTGGAACTGCCGACCGCCCTGGCTGCCTACAACGCCGGGGAGGGCACCGTCCGGCGCTACGGTGGCCTGCCGCCCTTTCCCGAGACCCAGAACTACGTCCGCCGCATCCTGCAGCGGGCGGGCCGCTAGACTTTTCCGCCAGCCCGGCCGTCTAAAGGGTGGGAATACAGGTCCCATTTCCTTATAATCCCCTGTGGGTCAATCTTTTAGGGATGGAATTCCGCTGCCGGCTCGGCACCACATCGGGTGAGATCATCGAGGGCGTCTACGTGGCCCAAAGCGAAGCTGCCCTCAGGCGCGAGCTCGAGGACAAGGGGCTGCACGTTCTGGCACTGCGCCCGCGGCTGGGCCTTGGCAGCCTGAACTTTTCCACCGGCCGCAAAATCACCCGGCACGAATTCCTGGTGTTCAACCAGGAGCTGGCCACGCTGCTCAAGGCCGGCATGCCGCTGGTGCAGTCGCTCGACATCCTCCGTTCGCGTCTCACCAACCCCTTGTTCAAGTCGGTGCTGGACGACATCCACGAAAAGGTGCGCAGCGGCACGGCGTTGTCGGATGCCTTTGCGGCGCACGGCGAGTTGTTCCCGAACGTGTACACCGCGTCGCTGATGGCGGGCGAGCGCGCCGGCAATCTCGACGCGGTCTTGCGGCGCTACGTCGCCTACTCAAAGACGGTCGACACGGTCCGCTCGAAGACCATCTCGGCCATGATCTACCCGGCGATCCTGATCGGCCTGGCCGTCGTGCTGGTATCGGTGATTGTCCTGAAGGTGGTGCCGACCTTTTCGGAGTTCTACCTGAGCTTCGGCGCGCAACTGCCATGGTCGACGCGCGTGATCGTCGCCTTCTCCGACGTGGTGCGGGCGCAGTTCTGGTTGATCCTGGTCGCGCTCGGCGCCGCGGTCGCGGCCTTCTGGAGCTGGGTCAAGCAGCCCGGGCATGGCTCCAAGTTCGATCGCCTGTTGTTGAAGATGCCGTTCATCGGGCCGTCGGTCCACAAATTCGCCACTACGCAAATGGCCCGCACGCTGGCCACGCTCCTCGGCGGCGGCATTCCCCTGGTGAACGCGCTTGAGATCGCCTCGCGCTCGACGGGCAATCGCCACATGGGCGAGGAGCTCGCGATTGTCGCCACCAAGGTTCGGGAAGGGCAGAGTTTTTCGGCGACGATCTTCGAGCGCCAGACGCTCCCTGATGTGGCGGTCAAGATGATCGAGGTGGGGGAGTCGACCGGCGCGCTCACCGAGATGCTCAACAGCCTGGCCGATTTCTACGATGAAGAAATCGACACCGATGTCGCCCGTTTCGTAACCGTGATCGAGCCGGCCATGCTGGTGTTCATGGGGGCGGTGATTGCCGGCATCGTGCTGGCCCTCTACATGCCGCTGTTCCAATTGACGTCCGTGATCGGCGGCTCATGACCAAGGAAGGGTCCACGTGGACGTAACTCCGGACGACGGGCTCGACCCGGCGGCATTGATCGAGGAGACCGCGCCGCCGGAAGTGTCGGCGGCCGAGCGCAGCGCCGAAGAGGCGGCCGCGCGCCGACTCGCCGAGCGCTACCGGCTCGAGTTCCTCGACATGCACGAGTTCCGGATCGACCAGGAGTTGTTCCGCACGATCCCGGCCGACCTGATGCTGCGCTACGGCTTCGTCCCGTATCGCCGCGACGGGCGCGCGCTGGTCATCGTGGTCTCGGATCCGACCGACCTGCCGATGATCGACGAGCTGGGGGTGATTCTCGGCACCACGGTGCGGGTGATGGTCGGGGCCCGGTCGGCGATCGAGGGCATGCTGAAGAAGAGCGAAAGCTCGCAGCGGGTGCTCGACGAGGCGACCGAGGAATTCCAGATTCAGGTCCTCAAAGACGACGAGCTGGGCGACGACAACCTGACCGTCGAGCGATTGACGAGCGACAGCAGCCCGATCATCCGGTTGGTGGACTCGACCATCTACACGGCCATTCAGCGCCGGGCCAGCGACATCCACATCGAGACGCAGGATGACGCGGTGTATGTGAAGTACCGCATCGACGGCGTCCTGCAGTCGGCGATGCGGCCGATCGCCAAGCGCTTTCACAGCTCGATCCTGTCGCGCATCAAGGTGATGGCCGAACTGGACATCGCCGAGAAGCGGGTGCCACAGGACGGCCGCTTCCGCCTGCGCGTGCCGGGCAAGACGATCGACTTCCGCGTGTCGGTCATGCCGAGCGTGCACGGCGAGGACGCGGTCATCCGCATTCTCGACAAGCAGTCGATGAGCGAGCAGTTCACCGAGCTGCGCCTCGACATCCTGGGGTTTCCCGCCGAAGAGCTCAAGCGGTTCCGCAAGTACATCCGTGAGCCCTACGGCATGGTGCTGGTCACCGGCCCCACCGGCAGCGGCAAGACGACGACGCTTTACGCCGCCCTGGCCGAGATTCGCACGATCGAAGACAAGATCATTACGATCGAGGACCCGGTCGAGTACCAGTTGAAGGGGATCACGCAGATTCCGATCAACGAAAAGAAGGGCCTGACCTTCGCGCGCGGCCTGCGGTCGATCCTGCGCCACGATCCCGACAAGGTGATGGTCGGCGAGATTCGCGACCCCGAGACGGCGCAGATCGCGATCCAGTCGGCGCTGACCGGCCACCTGGTCTTCACGACCGTCCACGCCAACAACGTGTTCGACGTGCTCGGGCGCTTCCTTAACATGGGCGTCGAGCCCTACCAGTTCATTTCGGCGCTCAACTGCGTGATGGCGCAGCGGCTGGTGCGCAAGATTTGCGAGTCGTGCAAGCAGGCGGCGGTGATCGACCCGGCGCTACTGGCCGAGTCGGCCATCGACCCCGCGATCGCGGCGCGCTACACCTTCTACGAAGGCGCCGGTTGCATTGAATGCGGTGGCACCGGGTTCAAGGGCCGCATGGCGATCTGCGAGCTGCTGGACCTGACCGACCACATCCGCGAAATCATCCTCGACAAGCGGCCCATCTCCGAGGTGAAGCGGGCCGCGAAAGAACAAGGCATGCGATTGTTGCGCGAGTCGGCGGTCGAACGCGTGCTGAGCGGCGAAACCACGCTGCGCGAGATCAACAAGGTGACGTTCGTCGAATGAGCTTCCGCGCCCTCTTCCAAACGCCGCCGCCCGACGTGGCCATTGAAATCGATCACGCGCATGTTGGCGGCGCGCGCTTGATGTGGCGCGGCGGCCAGGCCGTGATCGCCGCCCATGCCCACGAAGCGTTGCCGGCCGGCACGGTGGTGCCGGCGCTGGCCGCGGCCAACCTGGCTGACGTGCCCGCCGTGAGCAGGGCCATCGAACGGGTGCTGGGCGAGCTGGGCAAGCCATCGCGGGTGGCCCTGGTCGTGCCCGACTCGGTTGCCAAGGTGTCGCTGCTCCGCCTGGACAAGATCCCGGCCAAGGCGGCCGACCTGGAGGAAATCGTCCGCTGGCAGGTGCGCAAGACCGCGCCGTTCCCGATCGAGCAGGCGGTGCTCAGCGTGTCGCCCGGCGGCGCCGGCAGCGACGGCAGTCGCGAACTGGTGGTGTCGCTGGCGCGCGCCGACGTGATCCAACAGTACGAGCAGGCCTGCCTGATGGCCGGCGCCCAGGCCGGACTGGTGGATATCGCGACCTTCAGCGTGATCAATGCCATTTTGGCCTCGCCTGGCGCCGCCGCGATCGGCCACCTCTCGCCCGAGGACACGCCACGAGGCGACTGGCTGCTGGTTCACATCACCGACACCTACCTCACGCTGGCCGTCATGCGCGATCAGTCGCTGCTGTTCTTCCGTCACCGGGGCGAAGAGGCCGAGGGCACGCTCGCCGACCTGATTCACCAGACCGCGATGTACTACGAGGATCGGCTCCACGGCGGCGGCTTCGGCCGGGTGTTGATCGCGGGCGGCGCCCGCCTGCCCGGCGGCGCCGAGAGCGTGCGCCGCGGGCTGGAGGAACGGCTGGGCATCGGTGTCGAGTCGGTCGACCCGCGTCAGGCGGCCGCCCTGGTCGACCGCATCGACGCCGCGCCCGAGTTGCTCGACCTGCTGGCGCCCCTGGTGGGGATGCTGCTGCGTGAAGGACGGGTGGACTAGGCCATGTTGCATACCAACCTGTCGACGCGCCCGTTCTACAACACCCGCCTCGTCCGCATCGGCCTGATCGCCGCCGCGGTGGTGGCGGTCGGCCTCACGGTGTTCAATGCGGTTGAGCTCTGGCGGCTGCAGCGCGCCAATCGCGACCTCGGGCAGGCCGTCAGCCAGAACGAGAACGACGCCCGCGAGCTGCGCCAGAAGGCGCGCACGGTGCAGCAGTCGATCGACCGGTCGCAACTGTCGCTGGTTGATGCCGCGGCGCGCGAGGCGAATGCACTGATCGACCGGCGGGCGTTTTCCTGGACCGAGTTGCTCAACCAGTTCCAGGACACCCTGCCGCCCTCGGTGCGCATTGTCTCGGTGCAGCCCCAGGTGGATCAGGCCGGGCGGGTGATGGTGGCGATTCGGGTGCTGTCGCGCCGGCAGGAGGATCTGGATAGTTTCATCGAGGCGCTCGAGCAGTCGGGTGTGTTCCGCGACGTGCTGTCACGGTCGGATTCGAGCGTGGAGGATGGCGCGCTGGCGTCGGTACTCCAGGCGTATTACAACGCGGCGGCCCCGCCGGCGGCCATCACGACCCCGCCGGCGTCTGAACCGGGTAGCGAGGCGCCGGCCAACCGGACGCCGTCCAACGTGATCGCGGGAGGCCGGCGATGAGGGCGCTGTTCGCGCTCGGCGGCGACGTGCCGCTGTCGCGGGTGCTGTCGGAACACCGGCGGGTGCTGGCGCCCCTGGTCGCGCTACTGGCCGTCAACATGGCCGTGCTGGTGGCGCTGGTGTTGCCCCTGCGGGCGGTGGTGGAAAGCGGCGGCGCCCGCGCGCAGGCATCGGTTCGCGCGGTGACCGAGGCGCGCGCCGAGCTGGCAGCGGCCGAGGCGACGCGCGCTGGGCAGGCGCAGGCGACCCGTGACCTCGACAAGTTTTACCGCGAGGTGCTGCCGGCCGACGTCAGCGCGGCGCAGCGGCTGACGCACTCGAAGTTGAGCTTGCTGGCGCGTTCGCACGACGTCGTGTTCCTGCAGAGTTCGACCACGCCGGAGACCTTGCGCGACTCGTCGCTCGAGCGGCTGGTGGTCAACTACAACCTGTCGGGCAGTTGGGAAGATGTGCAGCAGTTCATTCATACGATTGAGACGCTGCCGGAGTTTGTCGTGATCGATAACCTGGCGCTCAGTGAAAGTGGCGACGGCAACGCGCCGCTGTCGCTGACGCTGGCGGTGTCGACCTACTACCGCGCGAGGCGCGATGTTCGCTGACCGACGGCGCCTGATGATCGGCGCCGCCGTCATCGTCGTGATTGCGCTCGGCGTGTGGTGGCAATCTGGACCGGTGGCCACGCCGGGCGCGCCGGTGCCGGCCCGGGTGCGGACACCGCGCGCGCCGGTGGCGGCCACGGCCGAAGGCTCGGTGGATCCTTTGCGGCTTGAGGCGTTGGCCGGCGAACGGGCGGAGCCGAGCGGAACGCCACGCAATCCGTTCCGCTACCAGCCCAAGGTGGTGGCGGCGCCGGCCCGGCCGGCGCGGCCGGTGGAGACCGAGCCGGCAGCTCGTCCGGCAGGACCGACCGTGCCACCGGGACCGCCGCCGGCGCCGCCGATTGCGTTGAAGTTCATTGCCCTGGTCGAGCGGGCGAGCGGCGTGAAGTGGGCGGTGTTGAGCGACGGGAAGGTCACGATGTACGGCCGGGACGGCGATACCATTGATGGCCGCTACCGGATTGTCAAGATCGGCGCCGAATCGGTTGAAGTGTCGCACCTCGATGGGCGCGGCCGGCAGGTGATTCGGCTGACGGGGCAGTAGAGCGAAATGATGATGAGGCGTTTGGCAAGCAGAGTCGTGTGGGTGGCCCTGGCGGCGCTCTTGGCGGCCGGCTGCGCGACCGGCCGGGCGTTCGCCCGCGGCGAGGCAGCGGGACACGCCGGCGACTGGGAAGCGGCGGTCGGCTTTCACCGGCAGGCGCTTCAGGACGATCCGGATCGGCCCGACTACAAGATTGCCCTGGAGCGGGCCATGGTGGCCGCGGCCGCGATGTACACCGCGCGCGGCCAGCAGTTCGAAGCGGCGGGGCAGCCGGAAGAGGCGCTGCGCGCCTATCGCAAGGCGCAGGAGTTCGAGCCGTCGAACCGCACGCTGGGGGCCAAGGCCGCCGAGATCGAGCGCATGCTCCGCGATCGGATTGAAGCCGCGACGCCGCGCCCGGAAATCGACAAGATGCGCGCCGCCGCCCGCCGCAGCATCGAGCCGGTGCTCAGCCCGACCAACCCCGAGCCGCTGATTGTCAACCTGATCAACACCAGCCTGCGGGAGATCCTGACCTTCATCGGCAACTACAGCGGCATCAACGTCACCTTCGATCGCGACTTCCAGGACCGTGCGATCACACTCAAGCTCGAGGGCGTGTCGCTCGAGCAGGCGCTGCAGCAGATCATGATCTCGAATCAGCTCTTCTACAAGGTGCTGAACGAGCGGACCATCATCGTCGCCGCCGACAGCACGCAAAAGCGCGTGCAGTACGAAGACCAGGTCATTCGCACCTTCTTCATTTCCAACGCCGATGCGACCGAGATGCAGACGCTGCTGACCGGCCTGATTCGGGTGGCCGGCATGGCGATTCAGCCGCAGATCATCGCCAACAAGACCGCGAACACCCTGACCATCCGCGGCACCGCGCCGGTGGTACAGATCGCCGAGCGGATCATCGAGTCCAACGACAAGCCGCGCGCCGAGGTGTCGGTGGATGTGCAGATTCTCGAGGTCAGCCGCGAACGCGCGCAGCGCTACGGCCTCGACCTGGGCAGTTACTCGGCGGCGTTGAACTTCTCGCCCGAAGCCGCGCCTGGCACCGATAGCAAGCCGTTCAACCTCAACACCATCTCGCAGGGGGTGAGCACGGCCGACTTCTACCTGTCGGTGCCGTCCGCCGTGATCCGCTTCCTCGAAAGCGATTCACAGACCAAGGTGCTGGCCAAGCCGAACCTGCGCGGCACTGAGGGACAGAAGCTGTCGCTCAATCTTGGCGAAGACGTGCCGGTGCCGAGCACCACGTTCACGCCGATCGCCACCGGCGGCCCGACCACCAATCCGCTGGTGTCCTACGGCTATCGCACCATCGGCATCATCGTCGACATGACCCCGCGCGTGACCTACGACGGCGACATCATCCTTGAGATCAGCGTTGAGAACAGCGCCCGCGGCCAGGATACCAACATCGCCGGGCAGAACCTGCCGTCGTTCTTCTCGCGCAAGGTGCAGACGCGGTTGCGCTTGCGCGACGGCGAGTCCAACCTGCTGGCCGGCCTGCTGCGCGAGGACGAACGGCGTTCGCTGACCGGGTTCCCCGGCATCATGCGGCTGCCAATCGTGAAGCAGCTGTTTTCGAACAACGACAAGACCATCAAGCAGACCGACATCGTGATGCTGCTCACGCCACGGATTGTGCGCACGCATGAGTTGCGCACTTCCGACCTGAGCCCGATCTACATCGGCACGCAGAGCAACATGTCGCTGGGCGGACCGCCGGCCGTGATTGGCGGAGACGTGGCGGCGCCGCCGGCCGCGGTCGAAGCTCCCGCCCCGGTGCCGCCCGCCAGTGTGCCGTCCACTCCGGGTGTGGCGCCGTCACCGAGCGCCGATGTGATCGGCACGCAGCAGGCGGTTGCGCCGGTGCTGCCACCGGGCAGCCCCCGGCCGGTGGCCCCGCCCGGCAGCTCTCCGGTGCCCGGCATGGTCATGCCGCCCCCCACCGCGCTGGCCGCCGCGCCGAGCAACGTCGTCATCTCGCCGCCGCTTGCCGAGCCCCCGGTGGCCGAGCCGACGCCACCGCCAGCGACCACCGGCGCCGTCGCGCCAGTGGCGGTCGCACCCGCGAGTGGTGCCTCAGCGCCGGCCCGGCTGACCTTGAGTCCGCCAAGCGAGATGCGGTTGGGCAGCGGCCCGTACACCGTGCCGATTTCCATCGCCGGCGCCTCGCGTTTGTCGACGGTGACGATTTCGGTTACCTACAACCCAGCCCTGGTTCGCGTGCGCAGCGTGCAGGAAGGCACGTTTATGCGACAGGGCGGCGCGGCGCCGGCCTTCAGTAGCCAGGTTGACGAGAAGAGTGGCCGCGTCGACATCGTGATCAGCCGGCCCGGCGACCAGACTGGCGCGTCGACCGCCGGCCTGCTGGCGGCGCTTCTGGTCGAGCCGGTAGCGGCGGGCACCGGGTCGCTGTCGGTGACCGGTTCGGGCAGCGTGCCCGGCGGGGCGAGCGCGCCGCTGCAGTTTGCGCCGGCCGGTGTGACGGTGCGCTAATGATGGCGCGGGGCTTCACCTTCGTTGAGCTGCTGGTGGTGACGACCATTGTCCTCATCCTGGCCTCGGCGGTGCAGCCGCTGGCGAGGGTCACCATTCAGCGGACGCGTGAGGCCGAACTGCGCCGCGTGCTGCGCGAGATGCGCTCGGCGATCGACAAGTTCAAGGACGCGGCCGACGCCGGCCAGATTCCGACCACCGAACTGAAGGCCAATAGCGAAGGCTACCCACCCGATCTGCAGGCGCTGGTCGACGGGGTATCGGTGGCCAACGATGCTACCGGCCGCAAGCTGAAATTCCTGCGCAAGGTGCCCCTGGACCCGACGATGGGCAACGACGACTGGGGCTTTCGCGCCTACCAGGACAAGCCCGATTCGACCAGTTGGAGCGGGCAGAACGTCTACGACGTCTACTCCAAGAACCAGGGCACCGCGCTTGACGGCACGAAATACCGCGATTGGAACTGACAGACAGTTGAAAGTTGAAAGTTGAAAGTTGAAAGTTGAAAGTTACGGGAGTCGACGATGCTGAGAGCCCTACGCCAACGCCGGTCGCAGCGCGGCTTCACGATCATCGAGATGCTGGTCATCATGACCCTGATCGTGGTGCTGGCCAGCATGGGCATGACGCAGTACCGCAACAGCGTCACCCGCGCCGAAGAGGCCGTGCTCAAGGAAAACTTGTTCCGGATGAACGACGCTATCGACCAGTACTATGCCGACAAGAACCAGTGGCCGGCCGACCTGGCCGACCTGGCGGCGAGCGGGTATATTCGCGAAATCCCGATCGACCCGATGACCAAGTCGAAGGATTCCTGGACGACAACACAGGCGGAGCCGGATCCGAATAACCCGGCGTCGCAGACCGGCATCTACGCGGTGAAGAGCGGTTCGGATCGCGTGGCGCTCGACGGCACGCGGTACGCCGACTGGTAGCCCGGCGACGGCAGGCTTACCGTAGAGTGGTACAAAGAAGAAGGGCCAGGGTGCGATGCACCCTGGCCCTTCACTGTCTGGAAACCACTCGCGAGCGATGGCTTACTGAACTACGAGCTGAGTGGTTGAAGAATTGCCGGACGAGTCAGTCGCCTTCGCCGTGAGGATGTCCCCAGCAGTCAGGGTCGAGTTCGCGAAGGTTCCGCCGCCGTTACCGTCGTAGAGCACGTCACCATTCGCCTTGGTGACGACAATGCTCCGGATGGTGAGTCCGCTCGCCGCCGTCGCTGAAACCGAGAACGTCTCTGCCACGCCGGGCGTCGCCGCGGGCGTCGTGTTGCTGGTCTGGGTAAAGGTAATCGTGGGTGACGCGGAACGGGAAATGGTAATCGCGGCCGACACCCGTCCCTGCTGTCCGCTGGCGTCAGTGATGACGGCGGTCACAATGTAGCCGCCTTCTGAGGCGTACGATCTGGTGAAGCCCTGTGTGCCGCTGACCGCGCCCAGGTTCCTGGTCGTTCCGTCGCCAAACTCAATTGTCACATTAGTGATGGGCTGAGGCGGAGATCCAGGCGCGAAGCTCATGGCGACAGCGACGCCAACCGTGCCGGTGGTGGGAACCGTAAGAGTACCCGTCGGCAATACGCGATTGACGACGAACGCAATCGATGCCGAACCTCGCTGTGCATTCAGGTCAATCGCCGTTGCCGTCATGGTGTAGGTGCCGGGCGCGGTGTAGGTGTGCGAGGCCGAGGTGGCGCTGGTATTTCCGCCCAGGGGCTGCTCACCGGTGTTGTCGCCCCAGTTCACCGTCATGTTCTGAATCGGGACGTCGCTGGCCGGCGTCGGGGTAATCGTGCAGTTCACCGACACACCCACCGATTGTGTCGCCGTGCAGGTGGTGATCGCCACCGTCGGCGCCTGCAGGGCTGTGACCGTGAATTCGCCGGTCTTGGCGCCCGACGCCGCGGTCACCTTGGACGTGCGGTTGGTTGTGAGGGTCACGCGGACTTCGCCGTTGGCGTCGGTGACACCGGAACTGGACGACAACGATCCGAAGTCGAGCGTGAACGATACCGGCGCATTGGGCAAGGGATTGCCGCTGATGTCGCTGACGGTCGTGATGACCTGGACCGTGCCGCCGGTTCGCGGAATCGTCGCCGGTTCGGTGCGAACCGTCACGCGTTCGGTGGCTGCCGCGCCGACCTTGACCTCAAGTTCGGTGGCGACGCGCGCGCCGCCGGAAAACGCGCCGAGTTTCGCCGTGCCGGAAGACGTACCGATGAATCGCGCAACCGCCTTGCCACCGGAAGTCGGTGCCTCGATCGGATCCATACGGCCGAAAGACGACGTGAAGGTCACCATGGTGCCGTTGTGCACCGCGGTGCCGCCAGCTTCGGTGACCACGGCCACGACTTCGGCAGACCCATTGATGGGGACCACCGTCGTATTCACTGTGAGTGCAATGGTCGAGGCAGTAGGCGCCGTCAGCGCGACCTTCTCGCAGGCCCATGACGTGCACACCGCGAACGCGACCAAAACATGGAGCAGACGGAAACGTGACACTGGAAGGCCTGTTAAGGATAATAGACTCATGCAGTTAGCGGGTCAAGGATTGCCCGCCGGGGCACGGCGGGAGTGGGGCGGTCAGTCCCGTGGCTACGCCATGGCCGCGCTGCTGGTGGCCATGACCGTGATGGCCGTCCTGCTGGGCGCCTTGATGCCGCAGTGGACCACCCTGGCCACCCGGGAGAAGGAACAGGAACTGGTGTTCCGTGGCAACCAGTACGCCCGCGCCATTGGCCTGTTCCAGCGCAAATACGCCAATACCGCGCCGCCGTCGATAGATGTCCTGGTTGAGCAACGCTTTCTCCGCAAGAAATATAAAGATCCGATCACCAACGACGACTTCCAGCCGATCTACGCCAACCAGGCCGCCCAGGGCGTCAGTGCCCCGACCGGCGCCGCCCGCCCCGGCCAGCAGGGGACTGCCAGGCTGAGCACCCCGGCCCAACAGACCCTGCAACAGGGGTTTGGCAGCACCGGCGCCACCGCCGCTGGCGGCATTATCGGCGTCACGTCCAAGAGCACCGAAACGTCCCTGAAGCACTACAACGGCCGCGACAAGTACAACGAGTGGGCGTTTGTCTACGTTCAGACGGCGCAGAGGCCGCAAGGGCCGGGTCAAGGTCAGCCAGGCGCCGGGGGGCCAGGAGGGACCGGACAACCGCAGACGCCGGGCCCATTTGGCATGACCCCTGGTTCGTTCCCCGGTCAGCGGCCCGGAGGCGGCCAGTCGTCGCCGTTTGGGCAGAACCCGCAGTCGCCCTTCGCGCCCGGGGCCGGACAGCCTAACCGTCCGCCGGTGCCAGACCTGCCGCGCCGGCCGGGAGGCTAGCGCCCCGCCAAATCGGCAACCACCGCGTCGTGCACCGCGCGACGCACCTCCTGGATCCCGTCACCGTCGCGGGTGGGGTGCACGCGGTTCGAGAGCAGCACCACATACAAATCCTGATCGGGATCGATCCAAAGCGACGTGCCCGTGAATCCAGTGTGGCCAATCGCGCGCGGCGACAGGCGGGTGCCGCACGACGAGGTGGGTAGCATGGTGTCCCACCCAAGCGCGCGCGAACTGCCAGGGGTGCGGCTCTTGTGCGCGAAGAGCGACCAGGCCGGCGAGGCGAGCCACCACCGCGCGCACGCGCCGACCGCGGCAGCCGTGCCGAAGAGCCCGGCATGTCCGGCGACGCCGCCGAGCGCGGCACAGTTCTCATCGTGCACGTCACCGCGGCGCTCCCCGCCATCGGACGTGTCCTCGGTCGGTGCAATGCGGTCGCGCCATGACGCCGGCGGTCGAAAGGCGATCGCCGAGCCCGGTCCCAACTCACGATCGCGCCATTGGTCGAACAGCCGGTCGAGCGTAGCCGACGAGGCATTCTCGATAGCAAAGCCCAGCAACATGAATCCCGGGTCGCTGTAGATGGACTGGGCGCGCGGCAGGTAGGCCAGCGGCTCTTCGGCGATGGCCAGCTCGAACGAGGCGCGGCCCTGGCGATGCTCCCAGTAGGGCCGATGACCCGGCAGGCCGGAACAATGCTCCAGTAAGTCCCGGATCGTCACCGGCTGGCGCTCGTCACCCGTCCACGCGGCAATCCAGTGCCGCACGCGATCGTTGAGGCGCATGCGGCCGGCATTGACCTCGCCCATCATCAGCGTTGTCGTGGCCAGGACCTTGGTGAGCGAGGCCAGATCGTAGACAGTGTCGGCGGAGACCGCCGGGGCGTCGGCCGCGTAGGTCTGCGCGCCCGACGCCAGCGTCGATACCGTGCCGGAGGCCCGGCCCACCTCGACGATCGCGCCTGGAAACACGCGCGCGGCGATCGCGCGCTCCAGCACCGCCGCCACGCCGGGCAGGGGCGCACTCACGGTCGGGACATGGCGGCGGCCGGCCGCGCCGTGGTGGCGGACATGATGAGCGCCACGCCGCACGTGGTCACCGCGCCGATCAACACATACCAGGTGAAGGCGACTGGCGTGGCCCACCATACGGCGGTCATCACGGCCAGTCCGGCGACCATGCCGGTAAAAGTGTCACGTTCGCTCACCTTCGGCGCGAGGGTGCCGAGCAGGAAGGCGCCGAGCACCGAGCCCGAGGCGAACGACAGCACCGCCAGGCCGGCGTCGAGCACCGAGCGGTCCATCCATTGAGCGCCGATCGCCACACCCAGTTGCACGATGCCCCAGGCCACCGTCGCCAGCTTCGACACCCGCATCTGGGTGGCCTGGTCGGCGGCCGGGTTGACGTAGGGCAGATAGAAGTCGCTCACCGTGGTGGCGGCCATGGCATTGAGCGACGGCGACAGGGCCGCGGCCACGATGGCGGCGACAATAAAGCCGGCCAGGCCGTTGGTGAGTTCACTGACCACGAAGACGGGCAGAATCTGATCCTGCCGCGCCAGCGTCACCGGCAGCGGCACGTGCTGGTAGAACGCAAACAGCATCACCCCAATCAACAGGAACAGGATGAACTGGGCAAACACGATAAAGCCGCTCAGGATCAGGCCGCGCGATGCCTCCCGGGCGCTGCGTGCCGAGAGCAGTCGTTGGACCAGAAACTGATCGGTGCCGTGGGTCGACAGCGTCAGCGCGACGCCGCCCAGCAACCCCGCCCAGACGGTGTAGGCCTTGGTGAGGTCGAAGGCCGAGTCGAGGAACACGAAGCGGCCCGTCTCCCGGCCGACCTGGACCACCTCGGCCCAACCGCCCGGAATCCGGTTCAACAGCGCGATGGCGATGGCGCCGGCGCCGGCGATGTAGATGAACATCTGCACCACGTCGGTCCAGATCACGGCCGAGACGCCGCCGCGCATCGTGTAGATGATCATGGCGGCGCCCAGCACGAGTACCACCCAGGTGACCGGTACCTGGGTCACGATCGAAATCACCAGGGCAGTGGTGAACAGCCGGATGCCGTCGGCCAGCGACCGCGTGATCAGGAAGATCACCGCCGCCAGTGTCTTGACGCGCGTGCCGAACCGGCGTTGCAGCAGTTCGTAGGAGGTGAACAGCTCGCCGCGAAAGTAGGCCGGGATGAAGAGCAGGCTGACCAGCATGCGGCCGATGATGTAGCCGGCAGCCAGCTGCAGGAACGTCATGTTGCCGCCGTAGGCCTGGGCGGGGATGCCGATGAAGGTCAGCGTGCTGGTCTCGGTAGCGACGATCGTGAAACAGATCGCCCACCAGGGCACGCTGCGGTCGGTCAGAAAATAATCGCGGGTGGTCTTCTGGTAGCGCGCAAACCACGATCCGAAGGCGGTAATGGCGAGCAGGTAGGCGCCGATGACGGCGTAGTCGACTGCGGACAGCGACATGGATGACGGCAGTTTAGTGCGATCCGGCTCCAAACGCCGCACGTCCCAGCTCGCTCAGGGTCCCGGCACTATTGGGTGGCGCGATCAGGGCGTCGTAGGAAAACAGGATGATGCCGGCGGTGCCGAGCTTGCCGGCGGCGGCAATGTGCTGCAGCGTCTGCTGCGACGTCAGGCGATAGGCGCCGATGCCGGCCCACACCGGGACGTCGCCGGCGTAGGCGCGCGCGGCGGCCACCTGCTGTTGGAACACCTCCGCGTCGGTGGTGTAGGCCATCGGGCACAGCACGTCGAGCAGCGATTGGTCGAGCCAGCCGCGCCAATCCTGCAAACGGCCATCGGTGGCCTGCGCGGCATCGGGCACCACCGCGGCGCTCAGCACGGCGGCGGGCCGGGCGGCCTTGACCGCGGCCCGCACCTTCACCACCAAATCGGTCAGTCCGTTGCGCCGAAACTGGTTCCAGCGATCGGCAAACAGGTTGGGATAAGCCGCCGGATCGATCAGCTCGCGGGCAGCCGCCTCGCGGCGCTCCTGGTCGGTGAGGTCGGGCAGGATCATCGACTTGAACAAATCGATCGCCGCCGGACTGTAGTCGAAGCGGTCACTCGGGAAACGCACGTAGTCGAGATGAACGCCGTCGACGGCGTAGTTGGCCACCATCTCGCCAATGACGGCAGCGACGTGCGCCTGCACACCCGGATGAACCGGCGAGGTGTAGAGGCCCTCGACCTCGCTCGCGTGGGCCCGCGTCCACCGCGCGAGCCGGCCGATGTAGGCGGGGCTGCGGACGTCAACCTTCTTCATCTCCGCCGCCAACTCGAGCGGTACCATCAGCCAGTCGGGCTGGCGATAGACAATGTGTTCGCGCGACGCCGGGAGCGTGACCGAACTGGAGACCAGGTTGACGCCGACCCAGGCGTGGACCTTCAAGCCGGCGGCATGGGCCTGTTCCAGCACGGTGGCAAGCGGATCGAAGCCGGGCTTCGAGGCGAGCTCCGATGCGCGCGGTTCGAGCGTGCCGCCGTAGTAGGCATCGCCGCGTCCGCGCACCTGGACCATCACGGTGTTGAAGCCACCGGCCTTGGCCGCACTCACCATCTGCTGGATGCCCTCGGTCGACCCCAGGGTCGCCCTCGTGACCCACAGCGCGCGGGTCTGTTCCGGGGCGGCGCTCGCGCGAAAGGCAGTCGTGCCGGCGATCATGGCGATCAGCAACCAGAAGGCGAATCGCCCGAATCGGCGCGGCCCGGCTGAGGCCGGTCGTGCCACCACGGTGGAGGTGGTGTGAAACATGTGAACATCCCAATTTAGCACGCCTCGCACGCAGCCGGACCGGGCGCGGGTTGTAAGCTAGATGGATGCACGTGCTGGGCATCGACGCCGGGGGCTCCAAGACCGTGGCCCTGCTGGCCGACGGCGAGGGCCGCGTGGTCGGTGAGGGCCGGGGTGGTGGCGCCAACCTGCAGGCCCACGGCGAGCTTGAAGTGGAGAAGGTCCTGCACGCGGTGATCGATCAGGCGGTGGCGACCGCGCCGGCATCGCCGGCGGCGGTGTGCCTGGGGATGGCCGGTGTCGATCGCGAAGGTGATGGCCGCGTGATCGCCGGCATCATGCGCCGCCTGGGTTTTCGCGACCGCACGCTGATCGTCAACGACGCGCTGATTGCGCTGGTGGCGGGCGTCGGGATTCCGGCGGGGGCGGGCGTGAGCCAGGGGGTCGTGCTGATTTCCGGCACCGGCTCGATCGCCTACGGCGTCAACCAGCGCGGCGAGGCGGCGCGCGCCGGCGGATGGGGCTCAGCGCTCGGCGACGAGGGGTCCGGCTACTGGATTGGCCGGCGTGCCCTCGAAGCCGTGGCCCGTGATACCGATGGCCGCGGTCCCCGTACCGGCCTGACGGCGTTGGTGCTGGCGCATTTTGCGTTGACCCGTGCCGAGCAGTTGGTGCCGGAGATTTATGATCACGCGCAGGGCAAGCGCGCCATCGCCTCACTGGGCGCCACCGTCGAACGCGCCCGCGCCGACGGCGACGCCGTCGCCACCGAGATCATGCGAACGGCTGCCGACGAGCTGGCGCTGGCGGCGGCCTCGGTGATCCGCCGGCTCGACATGCGGGGCGAACCGTTTCCGGTGCTGCTGTCGGGTGGCATGATCCGGCAAGCGCAGTGGCTCGCCGATGCGGTCACCGCGCGCATGGCCGAGGTGGCACCGCGCTGCACCGTCGCCGTCCTCCACGAAGAACCCGCCATCGGCGCGGTCCGCCTGGCCCTGGCCGAGGCGCGCGGCGGTGTGCGGGTGCCTCCTTACCTCGATGCGTTTCGTCCGGCTACCTAGTGAATATTGAACGATTCGACAACGAAGATGTCCTGGCCTCGGCGCTTGCCGTGCGACTGATCGAAGCCATCAGCCTCAAACCGCGCATCGTCCTGGGTCTGCCCACGGGCCGCACACCGGTGGCGCTGTATCGCGAGGTGCGCACCCGCAGCCGTCGTGGCCATGTTGACTGGTCGCAGGTGCGCACCTTCAACCTTGACGAGTTCGTGGGGCTGGGCGCCGGCGATGCCGGCAGCTATCGCACCTACATGCAGGGCGAGCTGTTCGACCATGTGCGCATTGAACCGATCAATATCGGCATGCTCGATGGCCGCGCCGCCAACCTGGCGGCCGAATGCGCCCGCTACGAACTGGCGATCGAGGCTGCGGGTGGCATCGACATTCAGGTCCTGGGCATTGGCGCCAACGGCCACATCGGGTTCAACGAGCCGGCCGACACGCTGGATGCCGAGACCCATGTCGCGGTGCTGCAGGCCGAAACGCGGGCGGCCAACGCCGGGCTGTTTGACGGCGACCTGACGCGCGTGCCGACCCATGCCTTATCGATGGGCATGGCGACCATCCTTCACGCGCATGAAATTGTCTTGATGGCGACCGGCGCCGAGAAGAGCAGTGCCGTGGCCGGGATGATCGACGGGCCGATTACCACCCGGTTGCCGGCCTCGTTCCTGCAGGTACATCCACGGGTCACGGTCCTGCTGGACCGCGGCGCGGCCGCCCGGCTCGCCTAGGACTGGCCGGCGATCAGCGCGCGCAGGCGCGGCTCGATGTCCTCGCCAATCGCGTCGCGGATCAGGTCGTCGGACTTGCGCAGCCGCGCGAGGGCCTTGACGTAGGTCAGACCGGTCTTCTGCATGACGATGGCGGCCTTGACGTGCCAGTGGGCTTTCTTCAGCAGCTTCTCGGCCTCGTCGTAATCGAGGTCGGTGACGATGTGCACGATCCGGCGGGCGCGATCGCGCAGCTTGTCCGACCCGAGCGCATTGACGTCGACCATCAGGTTGCCGTAGGTCTTGCCAATCAGGATCATGGCCGAGGTCGTCAACATGTTGAGGACGATCTTGGTGGCCGTGCCGGCCTTGAGCCGGGTCGAGCCGGCGATGATTTCCGGGCCGACCGCCGGGGCAATGGTCAGGTCGACGAAGGCCTGCAGTTCGTTGCGCGGATCGCAGGTGACGAAGATGACCCGCGACCCCGCCTTGCGGGCGCTGGTGAGCGCACCGCGCACAAACGGCGTCATGCCGCTGGCCGAGACGCCTATGACGACGTCCTTCTTGGTCGGGTCGAGCCGCGTGAGAGCGCGGGCCCCCTCCTCGAAATTGTCTTCGGAGCCTTCCTTGGCCTTGATGATGGCGTTCTTGCCGCCGGCCATGATGCCCTGGACCAACTGCGGGTTGGTGCCAAAGGTCGGCGGCATCTCGGCCGATTCCACCACCCCCAGGCGTCCACTGGTGCCGGCGCCGACAAAGACGAGCCGGCCGCCCCTGCGCAGCGCCTTCGAGCACATGTCGGCACCGAGCACGACGCGGTCGCGCTCCTTCTGCACCGCTGCCAGCATGCGGCGGTCCTCGGCCAGCATGAGGTCGACAATGCCGCCGGCATCCAACTTGTCGACGTTGAGCGACGCGGGATTAATGGCTTCGGTAGGGAGCGACTGCCATCGCGAACGGGGTGCGGCCACTAGCGTGTGTTGTTCTCGACCACTGGAAAAACTGATGCTAGTCCCCACTGTTCCTGCTGTCAATGACGCATCGGCTAAGCTAGCCGGGTGAGCGCGCTGGTCGACGCCTATTTGTCCCACCTGGCCGTGGAGCGCCGCCTGTCGCCGAACACCGTCGAGAGCTATCGCCGCGACCTGGCGCACCTGCAGCAATTCGCCGCGGGCCTGGAGCGGGCGGTCGAAGACCTCGACCGCCGCGACCTGGAGGCGCTGGTGCGGCAGTTGATGGGCGAGGGGCGCGCGCCGACCTCGGTCGCCCGCGCGGTCGCCTGCTTTCGGGGTTTCTACCGCTTTCTCATCGTCTCCAGCCACCGCGCCGTGAATCCGTCGGCCGACCTGGAGGCGCCTCGCGCGTGGAAGACGCTGCCCAAGTTCCTGTCGATGGCCGATGTCGACCAACTGCTGGCGGCGCCCGATCCGGCCACGCCGCGTGGGCTGCGCGATCGGGCCATGATCGAGGTGCTCTATGCCACCGGCCTGCGCGTTTCAGAGTTAATCCACCTGAAGCCGCAGGATGTGAACCTGGAGAGCGGTTTCCTCACCACGACCGGCAAGGGACGCAAGCAGCGGTTGGTGCCACTGGGCGACGAGGCGGCGGCGTGGGTGGTGCGCTATCTCAAGGAGGCCAGGCCGGCGTTGCTGAAGAAGCGGACGTCCCCGCGCCTCTTCGTGAACGCCCGAGGTGGAGCGGGACTGAGCCGGATCGGATTCTGGAAGATTCTCACGGCCTACGGGCGCCAGTGCGGGCTCGGCGGCTCGCTCAGCCCACATGTCCTGCGGCATTCGTTCGCCACCCATTTGCTCGAACGTGGCGCCGACTTGCGAGCCATCCAGATGATGCTCGGCCACAGTGATCTCTCGACCACGCAGATCTATACGCATATTCTGGAGGCGCGGCTGCGGGCGGTGTACGACAAGTTTCACCCGCGCACCTGAGCCGCGGATGTCGGGCCACAGATGACACAGATGACGCGCCGCAGATGACACAGATGACGCAGAAGGTGGGAAGTCGGCGGCGACTGAAGGTCGCGGTCGTCCTGGCCGTGAGCCTGGCGGCGGGTTGGTGGGCGCTGCTGCCGGCGGCGCCGGCGGCCACGGCGGTTGTGACCGGCGGCGGGCCGACCGCGCGCGGCGCGTACCACGTGCATTCCGATCGGTCCGACGGCAGTGGCACGGCCGATGAGATCGCGGCCGCGGCCGCCCAGGCCGGATTGCAGTTCGTCATCCTGACCGACCACGGCGACGCGACTCGTCCACCCGACGAGCCGCACTATCGCCATGGCGTCCTGGTGATCGACGCGGTCGAGATCAATACCAGCGGGGGACACCTGGTGGCGTTGGGACTGCCAGCGGCGCCGTATCCGTTGGCGGGCACGGCGGCTGATGTACTCGAGGACGTGCGGCGCCTGGGCGGGCGCGGCCTTGCCGCTCACCCCGAATCGCCGCGGCCGGGCTTGCAGTGGACGGCCTGGGACGCGCCAGTGGACGGAATCGAGTGGCTCAACGGCGACAGCGACTGGCGCGACGAGGCCGGCGGGTCGCTGGCACGCGCCGTCCTGGCATTTCCGTGGCGCCCGGCCGGCGCCATGGCGTCCTTGCTGGATCGGCCGGTCGCACTGCTTGCGCGCTGGGACGCGATGGGATTGTCGCGACCGGTCCCGGCGCTGGCGGCGGCCGACGCGCACGCGCGCCTCAGTCCACGGCGGGCCGCCGATCCCGACAGCTCGGCGTGGCACCTGCCGATCCCCGGATACGAGGCGAGCTTTCGAGCCTTCTCCAATCATGTCGTGCTTGAACGGGCCTTGAGCGGTGACGGCCCAGCCGATGCGGCCGCCGTACTCGCGTCGATCGCCGCCGGCCGCGCCTTCACCGTGATCGACGCCCTGGCGACACCGGGAGGTCTCGTGTTTACCGCGACTGGCTCGGGGCGAACGGTGGGGATGGGCGAGAGCATCGAGGCCGGGGACGATCTCACACTATCGGCTCGCATCGGCAGCGTCCCCGGCGGCCGGCTCGTGCTGCTACGCGACGGCGCCACGATGCAGGAGACGACGGCCGGTGAACTGCGGGTGACGATCGGCCGCGAGCCGGGTGTCTATCGAGTCGAAGGGCATCTTGCCGGCGCCCCGGGCACGCCGCCAGTGCCGTGGCTGCTGTCCAATCCCATCTATGTCGGACCAGCCTGGCCGGCCGGCGGGCTGGCGGCACCGGATGAACCGGTGTCGCGCATTCCGGTGCGAACAGACGAGACCACCGTCGAACACGGCAGCGGCGACACCAGCGAACTGGTCACGACGCCAGCAGCGGACGCGAGGGCGCGCCGGTTGGCGGGGGAGCCGCCGATCGGGTGGCACTTCGCGCTGTCGGCCGGAGCGCCCGACGGGCAGTTCGCGGCGATCCAGTTGCCGACGCTCGGTGGACTCGCGGTCTTCGATCGCGTCAGGTTCCGTGTGACCGCGGAGGCGCCGGCCCGGTTGTGGGTGCAGTTGCGCGCTGATCGCGGGACCGAGCGCTGGGGGCGAACCTTCTATGCCGACGCCACCACGCGACTGGTCGACCTGCCGCTGCGCAGCTTCCAGCCGATCGGTGAGACATCGGCGCAAGCGCCGCCACTCGAGCGGATGCGGTCGTTGTTGTTCGTGGTGGACACCCTGAATCACCGGCCCGGATCGTCGGGCCGGCTGATCATCACCGAGCCGGCGTTTGTGCGGTAGCCGGTGGCAGCCCTAGTGCCGCACGCCGTGACGCACGCTCATCTCCCAGATCATCAGCGCGATCCCCATCCCGAGTAACCCGCCGCCGACCGCCAGCCACACGATCGGAAGAGTCAGGCTGGACGTGCCATAGCCGCCGCGTTGCAGGGCCAGGATCATCTGGATAAAGCCGGCCGGCAGACAGACCATGGCGCCCATCAGGCAGACGCCGGCGGTGACGTAGCGAGCGGGTGACGGCTTCTGTGGTGTGGGCGTGTTCATGTGCGTACTGTGAGGAGCAGGAAAGCCGCGGCGGCGCCAAACACCAGGTTCGGCGCCCAGGCGGCCAGCATCGGGTCCAGCAGCCCGCCCGCGCCAAAGGCCGCGAACACGCTGATCATCAAATAGTAGACCAGGGCCAGCACGATGCCGATGCCGATGCCGTACATGGCGCCGCGCTTGCCGGTCGAGACAGCAAATGGCACTGCGATCAGCGTCATGACCAGCGTGACGAACGGGAAGGCGACCTTGCGGTAGAGCCCGACCTCATGTTCGAGCACGTTGTAGCCACTGGCGCGCAGTTCGGCAATGTAGCCGCGGAGTTGACCGTAGTTCATCAGATCTGGCTCGCGCGCCTCGGTCACGAAATAGTCAGCCGGCTCGAGCGTGACCGTGCGGTCGGCGAACTGCGCGAATTCGTTCACCTGGGTCCGGGCGCCGAACTGGCGTGACCAGCCCTGTTCCAGCCGCCACTGCGCTAGTGGGCCGCCGGGGCCGGCCGCCGGGTCGTAGGTCGCCTTGACCGCGAACAGGCGCGACCGAATGGTGCGCGCCTTCTGGTCGAACTCGAACACCGACAGGCTGTTCAGTTCCTGCCGGCGGGGATCGTAGAACTGGTAGTGATAGACCTCGCCGTTGCGGCCGACGATCCACTTGCGGTTCAGTACGCCGAAGGTCTGGGGTGACCCGGTCCTGATGATGTGCCGCAGGCGGTCGGCATTGCGGTTGGCCGTAGCCAGCACGCGCTCCTCCATGGCAAACAGGAGCGCGCTGGCGATCAAGGCAAACGCGACCAGCGGCAGCGCCGTGCGATACAGGCTGATGCCGCAGGCGCGCATGACGATGAGCTCGCTGTTCTTGGTGAGCAGCCCGATGGTGACCAGCGCCGACAGCAACACCGCCAGCGCCAGGATGTAGGTCAGCCACTCGGGCGTCGACCAGAGCAGGAACTGCGCCAGCATGCCGAACGAAGCCTGGCCCTTGAACCATTTATCGGACAGGTCGATGAAGGTCGAAATGTAGAACAGCCCCAGCAGGCCGATTGTGGTCATGCCGAACACGCTCAGGTACTGCCGGGCCAGGTAGACGTCGAGGAGCCGGGGTCCCGGCAGCGAGAACTGCGGCAACTTGATCACCACGACGACACGGCCGGTGCGCCGGCCGTTGGCCGTGGGGCCCGGCGCGATGGCGCCGGTGGCATCGAAGGGCGCCGGTGCGCGCCGCGTGGCCCAGGTGGGCAGCGACACACGAATGGGGGAGCCGGCCGACCGCGCGCGTGACGCCAGCATCGCGAGGCCGGCGAAGCCGAGCACGAAGTTGGGCAGCCACATGGCCAGCCACGCCGGCAACCAGTGGCCCTTGGCCAGCGCCTCGCCGCCGTACATCACCACGTAGTAGGCGAAGATGACGCCGATCCCGAGCACAAACGCCGCCAGCTTGCCATCCTTGCGGCTGCTGGCGCCGAGCGCCAGGCCGAGGAGGCCGAAGACAAAGCACGCCACCGGGATGGAGAACTTCTTGTGAATCTCCATGACCTGGTTGTGCGGCGACAGGCCCTGGGCCCGCATCTCCTCGCCCTTGGCATTCAGCTCCGCGATCGATAACTCACGGTCGCCGCGAGCGGGGCCGGTGCGCGGGAAGACGCTTTCCGGATCCAGCGTCACAATGGTCTGGTCGAAGCGCAAGACTTCGTAGGCCGCCGGGTCGTCCAGCCGGGTGCGATGCCGCGTCCCGTCTTCGAGCACCATCTGGATGGTGCGGGCGTTGCGATCAATCACCATGCGGCCGCGCTTGGCCAGGTAGATGATGGGTTGCGCCGGGTTCGACGAGTCGGCCGCCAGCACGTCGGTCCAGCCCGTGCCGCCGGCCGGGACCTCGTTGACGTACAGGACAATGCCGGGAAAGTCCTCGAAGAAGACGCGCGGCCGCACCTCGCCTTCGGCCCGGTCCATCACGATCTTGGTCGAGATCTCGCGAAACGTCTGGTTCGCGTTGGGCATGGCCTCAAGCATCACCCACGAGGCCAGCCCCCAGCAGATGACGCCCATGAACAGAATGGGATGCAGCAGCCGGTACGGGCTGACGCCGCAGGCCATCAAGACGACCACCTCCCGATCGGCCGACAACCGGCCCATGGCCACCAGGATCCCGATCAACAGGGCCATCGGAATGGTCAGCGCCGCCACGCCCGGCACCAGCGTCGCCATCAACTGCAGCAGCGTGCCCCAGGGCACCCCCTTCGCAATCATCTGTTCTGCCAGACCGATGATGTTGGGGATAATCAGGATGAAGGTGAAGACCAGCAGGGCAATCAGGAACGGCGGGAGGACTTCCCGAATGACGTACCGGTCGAGGATGCGCATTCGCATGGGGCTGGGCTGCCACCATTATCGTCCATGGTGAACCTGGCGCTGCTATGGCACATGCACCAGCCCTACTACGAGGATCTCGCGACCGGCGAGCACATCCTGCCGTGGGTGCGGTTGCACGCCGTCAAGGACTACTGGGGCATGGTCGCCATGCTCGAGGAGTTTGCCCGCGTCCGCGTGACGTTCAACCTCGTGCCGTCGCTGGTGGTCCAGGTCCAGGCCTTTGCCGAGGAGCGTGCCCGTGACCGGCACCTGGCAATCGGGCTGAAGACGGCCGCGGCGTTGGGTGCCGATGAGGCCCGGTGGCTGGTGGCCAACGGGTTTCATGCCCCCTATGCGCGAATGATTGGCCCCTACCCTCGCTACGCCGAGCTGCACGCCGCCAAGACGGCGGGCCGGCCCTTCGAGCTGGATGAGCTGCTCGACCTTCAGGTCTGGCACAAGCTCGCCTGGATGGATCCGGACTGGTTGACGCGCGACGTCCGGCTGCTGGCACTGGTGGCCAAGGGCCGCGACTTTACGGAAGCCGACAAGGCGACACTTCGCGAGGTCGAACTCGAGCTGCTGCGCCTGGTGGTGCCGGCGTATCGGTTGGCCGCCGAGCGGGGGCAGGTCGAGTTGTCGTGCTCGCCCTTCTATCACCCGATCCTGCCGCTGCTGTACGACAGCGACACCGCGGTGCGGACCCAGCCCCATGCCGAGCGCCCCCGCACCCGATTCGCGCGGCCGGAGGACGCCCGCGCGCAGGTGGAGCGGGCCCTGGCTTTCCACGAGCGGACCTTCGGGCGCCGGCCCGCAGGCATGTGGCCGTCGGAAGGATCGGTGTCGGATGAAGCGGTCACGATTATGGCCGCCGCCGGCGTCAACTGGATCGCCACCGACGAGGACATCCTGGCGCGATCGCTCGGCGTGGCCATGCCGCGCGACGAGTACGGACACGCCATGCAGGCCAACGTCCTGTATCGCCCGTATCAACTTGGTGCCGGCGGCCCGGTCGCGCTGTTCCGGGATCACGCCTTGTCCGATCGGATTGGCTTCCACTACCAGTCGTGGGACGCCGGCGCGGCGGCCGCGGATTTCCTGGAGCGGGTGCGCGAGGCCGGCCGGCGATTCGCGACGGGAAGCGGCGGGGAAGTGGCCACCGTGAGCGTAATCCTCGACGGCGAGAACGCGTGGGAGCACTACCCCGGTGGCGGACGTCCGTTCTTGCGCGCCCTCTACCGCGCGCTCGATGAGGCCACGGACATCCGGACGGTCACCATGACCGAGGCGGCCCGGGCGCCGGCGGCGCCGCTGGCACATGTGCACCCGGGGTCGTGGATCAACGCCGACTTCTATATCTGGATTGGCCACCGCGACGACCATCGGGCGTGGTCGCAACTGGCCGAAGCGCGGGCGGTGTTCGATGACCGCGCGGCGTTGGTGGCGCCTGCCGATCGTGACCGGGCGTTCGAGGAACTGCTGATTGCCGAAGGCAGCGACTGGTTCTGGTGGTACGGCGACGATCATTCCTCGGACCACGACCGCGACTTCGACGAGCTGTTCCGGGCCCACTTGCGCAACGCCTACGCGGCGCTCGGCGTGGCCGTCCCTGGCGAGTTGTACGCCTCGAACATCTCGACCGGACCGGGGTCCGACTACCTGAAGCCGGTTGGCCGGGTGTCGGTGACGCTTGATGGCCGGGCGACGAGCTTCCTGGAATGGGTGGGGGCGGCGCGGCCGGCGCTCTCTCGGCCGGGGGGCGCCATGCACGAGGTGGCCGCCGCGTCCACGGTGACTGAGCTCCTCGTCGGGTTCGACCGCGACTGCGCACTCTGCCTCCGTCTCGCCGGACCCATCGTCGGGTTGGTCGGCACAGGTTCGGCCCTCCTGACCGTGGTGGCCGGCAGGCCGGAGGTTCGCATCCTGCCATTGCCGTTGGGCGTGCTCGCCGTGGACCAGGTCGTTGAGGCGGTCATCCCCTTGGCCGACCTGGGCGGCCAGCCGGGTCGGGACCTCGAGTTTTCGATTCTGCTTCGCGAGCCTTCGGGCTCGATTCTCGAATCGTTTCCGGCGGCGGGGTCGTGGACGGTTCGTGTTCCCGAAGCGGCGCCGAGTTCAAGCGACTGGCATCTCTAGGGCAGTTGCCCGTTCTGCCGCCCCTAATTCCACACAAACCGTCCACAATCGATGTTTATTGGTGTTTTCGATTAAGTCCGATAATACATCTTATGTTAACTAAATGGCCTGAGACGGGAAACACGCTTGGGAATCCGCGTGCGACGCCGGGCCCTTGAGGCCCTACTTCGCGTGCTTTAGTTCCAGCAGAATGTTCTCGAGCGCGGCAATCACTTCGTCCTTGCTCGCGTTCTTCTTGTTGAAGCTCAGGCGCAGGTTGAAGGCCTTGCTTGGCGGCCGGAACGCAAACACGAAGGCCTTTGGCCGCCCCGGTTTCACCTTCTGAGTGTCCTTGCGTAACTGATCCCTCGTGGCGCCCTGGCTGGCAATCTTCTCGACCAGCGCCAGCATCTTCTGAGCGTCGCCCTGGCGAACGACCTGCAATAACAGAGACCGGCTGGTGATGCCCGCCAGCCGGCAGACCTTCCGGACTTCCGGCGGAATGCCGTTCAGCGACAGGCCTTCGGTAATCGTGCTCCTCGACTTGCCCAGCCGCTTGGCCAGGTCTTCGTGGGTGTAGCCACAGCGCTGCGCCAGGGCCTGCATGGCCTCGGATTCTTCAAATGGCGTCAGGTCCTTGCGCTGAATGTTCTCAACCAGGGCCAGTTCGAGCATCTCCCGGTCGTCGACGTCGCGAATAACGACCGGCAGCTCGGTCAGGCCGGCCTGCACCGATGCGTGGTAGCGGCGTTCGCCGGCGATGATCTGGTAGCGCGGTCCGCGCTGGCGCACGACCAGTGGCTCGATGATGCCCTTTTCGGTGACCGACGAGATGAGTTCGGCCAGGTCGCCCATGGCCTGGCGCGGCTGGTCGGGATTGGGGTCGATCTGGTCGATCGGCACCATCCGGCCGACCGGGGCCCCGGCCGACGCCGCCAGGGTTTCGACGTAGTGCGCGTCGTGGCGCATCCGCAGGTTGTCTGGCAATCCGCGAGGCTTAGGCACGGTCGATCACCTCCTCACACAAACTGTAGTACTCGGTGGCGCCGGTGGATTCAGGCGCAAAGGTAAAAATGGACTCCCGGTAGGCCGGGCTTTCTTCGAGGCGCACGCTCTTGCTGATGACGGTGCGGAAGACCTTCTCGCCAAACACCTTGCGGATCTGTTCCTGGATGTCGCGGGCCAGCGCCGTCCGCTTGTCGTGCATCGTGATCACGACGCCCAGAATCTGCAATTCGGGGTTAGGCCGCTGGCGGACCTTCTCGATGGTCTCCAGCAGGTCGTCGGTTCCCTCGAGGGCGAAGTACGACGACTGGATGGGAATCAGCAGATGAGTCGAGGCCACCAGGGCATTAATCGTCAGCAGCCCGAGGGCTGGTGGGCAGTCAATGACGATGTTGGCGAACTGACCGTTGAGGGCGGCCAACTCGTCCTTCAACCGGAATGGCGCATCAAGCTCCCCGACCAGCCGAGACTCGAGCTTGGCCAGGGCGATGCGGGCCGGTGCAATCGACAGGTTGGGCAAGCTCGCCGGTACGATGACGTCGGCCAGGTGGACGGTATTGTCGACGAACACGTCGTACATGCTCTGGTTGGCGGTCCGGATGTCGATGAACGACATGCTGCTGTTGCCCTGTGGATCGAGATCGATCAACAGGGTCGGCTTGCCCCGCATGGCCAGCGCGGCCGCGAGGTTGATGGCGGTGGTGGTCTTCCCCACTCCGCCCTTCTGGTTGGCAATACTGAGAATCATCGAGCAGGACTGTGCGGGTTTCCCACGCATTCTAGGAGCGGGAGCGCGTGCGAGTCAAATTGTCGGGTTGGCGCAGGAGGGCGAATTCGCGAAACTACCGCAGCTAAGACGTGAAATGGCAGGCACTTAGGGGAAATGTCGGCGTGCCGACATTGGGGGGAGGTGCACCTACATCTTATATTTGCCCATGTCGTCTGGATCGAGTTGCTCGAGCCACTGCTGCAGGCGATCGCTGTCCTGCTTCTCGTTCGACAGGTCCACGGTCTTGGCGTGGTCGATCACCTTTTCATCAACCAGGATCGGCGCGCGGGTGCGCAGCGCCAGCGCGATGGCGTCGCTTGGCCGGGCATCAATCGCCACCGGACCCAGCGGGGTCTGGAGGTGGATCATCGCGTAGAAGGTGTTTTCCTTCAGGTCGCAGACCACGATCTTGTCGACCGTTGCCTGGAGGTCCTGGATGATGTTTCGCAAGAGGTCGTGCGTCATCGGCCGCGGCGTCTGGATATTCTCGATCTGCAACGCGATGGCGTTAGCCTCGAAAACCCCCACCCAGATCGGCAGTACCTTCTGCCCATCGGAATCGCGCAGGATGATGATGGGCATGTTGGTGATGGGATCAACCATCAGGCCCTTGATATTCATCTCGATCATTAACGTTTGCCTCCGCCTGCGCTCGCCAGTTATCCGGCGGCCTCGGCGAGACCCTTTAGTGGGGGTCCCCTGCTGCCCGTCCGCCGACCGAATTCGGTCCGGCGCGTTCGATTGTCACGTCCACCAGTCGCCCCAGCCAGTCCGGCGGTCCAGGAAAGTTGACCACCGTGTTGCCGCCGGTACGACCGGTCAGTTCCCATTCGCGCCGGCGACTCGTGGCGTCGACCAGCACTTCGTGTGTCGTCCCAATCGACCGCTGGAAGAGGTCCGATTGAATCGACCGCTGGAGCGACTGCAGCGCCATAATTCGCCGCTTCTTCTCTGCGTCCGTCACGTCATCCACCATGCGCTTGGAGGCCAGCGTGTTGGGACGCTCCGAATACTTGAACGAGTAGATGCTGTGATAGCCCACCCGTTCGGTCAGGCTCAGCGTCTCCTCGAAGTCGGCTGCCGTCTCCCCTGGGAAGCCAACGATCATATCGGTCGATAGCTGCACGTTCGGGATAGCTGCGCGAATGCGTGCAACCAGATCGAGATACTCCTCACGCGTGTGCCGGCGCCGCATCATCGCCAGCACGCGCGACGACCCCGACTGCACGGGAAGGTGCAGGTGTTTACAGACTTTCGGCAGGTCGCGTACCGCCGCAATCACCCGGTCGCTGGTGTGCCGCGGATGCGGACTCGCAAAACGAATGCGATCGACCCCCGGCACCTCGTGGACGGCCTCAAGCAGCGCGGGGAAATCACACGACGGGTCGTCCGGGGCCTGGTAGTGGTTCACAATTTGACCGAGCAGTTGCACTTCGCGCCGGCCGCTGTCGGCCGCTTCGCGCACGTCAGCCAATATCTCGGCTTTAGACCGCATGCGCTCGTGCCCACGGGTATACGGCACGACACAGAAAGCGCAAAAATCGTTGCAGCCTTCGATGATCGTCACATACGCGCGCACCGGATCGCCGCGCCGGACAACGCCGAGCGGGAACGACGGATCTTCGTAGGGGTTCTCGATGGCGATGCGCCCGTCGCCGCGCCAGGGGCGGCCGTCGACGATGAACTGCTCGGCCTGCGGCCCGCGCGTCGACGCCACCTCGGTGACCAGCATCGGCAACATCTTGACCTGCTGGGTGCCGACCACCAGGTCGACGACACCCTTCGAGCGCTTGATCAGCCGGTCGCCTTCCTGCTGGGCGACGCAGCCGGCGACCACCACCAGCGGGTCGCGGCCCAGCTCGCGGCTCAACTCCTTGATCTCACCGAGCCGGGTATAGAGCTTCTCTTCGGCGCGCTCGCGCACGCTGCAGGTGTTGACCACGACAATGTCGGCGTCACGGTCCGATTCGGCGGGGTCGTAGCCTGACTGCTCGAGCAGGCCCGCCATGCGCTCGGAGTCGTGCACGTTCATCTGGCAGCCGTAGGTCTCGATGAAGTACTTCATTTCAGTTTCGCTTTCGCCCGTTTCGGACTTTCGCCTTTCGCTTTCGCCGGGTGTTCCCCTTTCGCCTCTGCCGCGCCGAGCAGCTCACGCGCGCTTTCAAGCGCCTTGACCCCGGCCGCGGTGCCGCCCATCATCCGCGCCACCTCGGTCACCCGCTCCTCGCCCCTCATCCGCGTGACGGTGGTCACCGTGCGGCTGCCCTGCACCCGTTTCTCGATCAGGAAGTGGGTCTGGCCACACACCGCGATCTGGGGAAGATGGGTGATGCACAACACCTGAAAGCGCTGACCAAGTGCGGCCAGCTTGTCGCCAACCACACTGGCGACCCGCCCGCCGATGCCGGCATCCACCTCATCAAAAATCAGGGTCTTGCCGGCCATCCCGTCCCGGGCGCCCAGGGTCTTGAGCGCCAGCATGACGCGCGACAATTCGCCGCCCGAGACGATGCGGGCCAAGGGACGGAGTTCTTCACCGACGTTTGGCGACAGGAAGAATTCGCCGGTGTCGATGCCGGCGTCGGTCCAGCGGTCCTCGGACTCACCGCACGACAGCCGCACCTCAAAGCGCGTCTTGGCCATGGCCAGGTCGGCCAATTCAGCCTCGATGCTGGCGGCAAAACGGGTGGCCGCCCGGCGGCGTTCGGCCGACAATGCCGCCGCCTCAGCCAGGAACCGGCGGCCCGCGTCGGTCAGTTGCTGTTCGATCTCGGCCAGGGTGGATTGCCCGCCCGTCAGCGCCTGATGCTCGGCCAAGAGCCGGTCGCGAACGGCGATGGCCGCTTCCAGGGTGCCGCCGTGCTTGCGCTTCAGGCGTTCGATTACGGCCAGCCGGTCTTCCACCGCCTGCAGCCGCGCCGGCGAGGCGTCGATGCCGTCGCCAAAGTCGCGCAGCGTGAACGCGAGGTCTTCGAGCTGGGCCTTGATGGCGTCGCGGGCATCGAGATAGGGGGCAAACCGCGGGTCGATCGCGGCCAACTCCCCCACCCGCTTCCAGACCCGGCCGAGCGCGACAAGCGCGGCCGTCTCGGTGTCGTACAGCTCCGCGTAGCCCTCGTTGCACAAGCGGTGAATGGTATCGGCACTGCGCAGCAACTGCCGGTCGCCAGCGAGGGACTCGTCCTCGCCAGGCTGAAGATTGGCGCGCTGCAACTCGCCCAATTGAAACTCGACCAGTTCGAGCCGCGCGGCCCGCTCGCGGTCGTCCATCCGCAGGCGGTCGAGCTGCTCGCGCAGGCCCCTCACCAAGGCGAATGCCGCGGCCACGCGACCGCGGGCCTCATCGAGACCGGCAAAGGTGTCGAGCAGGGCAAGGTGCTGGGTTGGATCCAGGAGCTGTTGGTGCTCGTGCTGGCCGTGCAACTCCACCAGCCGGTTCGAGAGGTCCTTGAGCGCGGCGGCGGTCGCCAGGGCGCCATTGATGAAGGCGCGGCTGCGGCCCTGGGAGGTGATCTCACGGCGCACGATCAGCTCATCGCCGTCGGCCGTTTCGAACAGGGCCTCGACGCTGGCCACATCCTCGCCGGTGCGAATGAGGTCCTGGGTGGCGCGCCCACCGAGGAGCAGGCCGACGGCCTCGACCAGGATGGACTTGCCGGCGCCGGTTTCACCGGTCAAGACATTGAACGAGTGTTCAAAATCGACCGCGACAGACTCGATGACCGCGAGGTTGCGGATGGCGAGGTAGCGGATCATGCGGGTGGCGTCTCGAGTTGCGGGAATCCCTGTGGCGAGCGGAACCTCCATCGTATCATGGGTTTGACAGAATTTCGCTGGGCGTGCTACGGTTGCACGGTACGGCGCTTCCCAGCGCGCATTTTCCCAATGGACCTGATTCGGAGGCTTTGTTGCCGACGCCTGGATCGATTGTCCTGGCTTTGCAACTCGAGGGTGGACCACCGCCCGTTCGAGCGGCGGCCGGGGACTTCGCCGACTTAATCTTCTCGGCCAGCCCCATCGTGATGGTGGTGATGGCGACCCTGCTCATCTTCTCGGTGATCTCCTGGGGCATCGTGCTCTTCAAGCTGTGGGGATTCCGGGGCATCGAAAAGCAATCCGCAACCTTCCTCGAGGTCTTCCGCAAGAGCGCCAAGTTTTCGGAAGTGCAGGCGGTCTGCCCGTCGCTGGCGCTTAGTCCGCTGGTGGGCATGTTCCAGGCCGGCTACGCCGAATTGACTGCCCAGCTGCGACTTTCGCAGGCGGCGGCCAGTCCCGGCACGCCTGCGCCACGTCCAACCTTGAAGAGCATTACCGCGGTTGACCGCGCGCTGCTGCGCGCTTCGTCGATCGAAGTCAACAAGCTGGAGAAACGGGTGACGTTCCTGGCGACGACTGCGAGCATCACGCCGTTCATCGGCTTGTTCGGCACGGTGTGGGGAATCATGACGGCTTTCATGAACATTGGTTCGCAGGGCTCGACCGACCTCGCGGTCGTGAGCGGACCCATCGCCGAGGCGCTGATCGCCACCGCGCTCGGCCTGTTCGCCGCCATTCCGGCCGTCTATTTCTACAACCACTTCACGTCAAAGGTGAAGACCTACGCGTCGGAGATGGACGATTTCGCGCTGGAGTTCCTGAACATCTCGGAAAGGAACTTTACCTAGTGCCGAAGGTCTCGGCCCCGCCCGACGCCAACACGGGCCGCCGCCGCGGCCGCCGGGTGACGACCTCGCTGGCGGAGATCAACGTCGTCCCGCTGGTGGACGTGATGCTGGTCTTGCTGATCATCTTCATGGTGGCGGCGCCGATGATGCAGAAAGGCATCGAGGTCAAGCTGCCGGTCTCGCGCCGGGCCGACAAGCTGACGTCGGTGCGCCCGTATGTCAGTGTGCCGATGTCCTATCGCACCGACCAGCGGGTGTGGATCGACGACGAACCGGTCCGTGCCGACGTGCTCGCCGAACGCATGCGGCAATTGATGGAGTCGCGGACCGACAAAGACGTCTTCCTGCGCGGCGATGCCGGCGTGACGCTGCAGGAGCTCTACGAAGTGATCGATCATCTCAAGGCCGGCGGGGTGCAGAACGTCGGCGTCACCGCCCAGCCGCGGGCCGGGCAGTAACCACATGGACGCCGTCTCCCAGGTCTTGATGACGCGCACGGCCACCTCGGATGGACTGACTTCGATGGTCGGCTGGTCGGCGGTGGTGCACATCGGGCTGGTCGCCGCCGTGGCGTTGGTGCCGGGCGCGTGGTTCGGCGCCATCAACCGCGAGCCGGAAGTGATCATGCAGATCAGCCTGGGCGGGCCGGTCGGCCCGGTTGACGGCGGCCTCGCCACGCTCGGCGGGCGCACGGTGCAGCAGGTGGTGGAGACCAAGAAGGCGGTCGAACCAGTGCGGCCGCCGGCGGCCGAGACCCCGGCGATGATCGAGCCGACCAAGGCCCCGCCCCGCAAGAACCCGCTGGTCCCCACCAAGACCAACGCCAAGGACCCGCGTGGGGTCACGCCGACCAAGGGCGCCACGATCGAGAAAGGCACTGCGATCGCCGAGACCGGCGCGAAGGGCCAGGGGTTCGGCCTGTCGTCTGGCGCCGGCGGCAAGGGCGGATATGTCGACGTGGTCGACTTCTGCTGTCCCGGCTACCTGGCGACGATGAAGGATCAGATCACCCTGAACTGGAGCTCGAAGCAAGGCACGGTGGCCGAGACCAAGATGCGTTTCGTTATCCAGCGCGACGGCCGGATCGTCGAGGTGTCGGTCGAGCAGTCAAGCGGACGAGCGGACCTGGACTATCTGGCCTCGCGGGCGCTGCAGTTGGCCAAGCTGCCGCCGCTGCCGGCGGAGTTCAGCGGCCCGGCACTCCCCGTCCATCTGTGGTTCGAGTATGTGCGGTAACCCGAGAACGTGAGCATGACCAACTTCTTGAGAATCAAACTCTCCGGCGCGGTGCTGCTGGCGGCCTCCGCGGTTCTGACCGCTCAGCAGCCGGCGCCGCCGGCGACTTCGCAGCAGCCCACCAGCGTCGAGTTGCGTCTGACCGGCGAATCGGGCACGCCGCCGCGCCTGGCGGTTCCCGACCTGCTGGCGCTGTCGTCCGATCGGGAAACCCAGGAGGCGGCGCGGGCCATCAGCCAGGTACTGTGGGACGACCTGAACTTCGAGCGCGAGTTCGCGTTGATTCCGCGCGACACCTACAAGTCGATTCCGGCGGCCGCGTCGATTGAAGCCGTGCCGTTTGATCGCTGGCGGGAGCTCGGTGCCGACGGAGTGATTATCGGGACCGTGCAGAAGACCGACGCCGGTATCCGCATCGAGATGCGTCTCTACAACGTGCGCGCGCGCCAGTCGGCGTTCGGACGCGAATACACCGGGTCGGCCGCCAATCCCCGGATTTACGCGCACACGATGGCCGATGAATTGCACGATTCGCAGCGCCAGATGCGCGGCGTGGCGCGGACCAAGCTGACTTTTATCTCGGACCGCAACAAAGAGGCCGTGCTGGCCACGGTCGAGAAGCGAGACGTCAAGGAAGTGTTCATCGCCGATTACGACGGCGCCAACCAGCGGCGGGTCACGATCAACCGGACCATGAACCTGACCCCCAGTTGGTCGCCCGATGGCCGCTCGATCGCCTACACCTCGTACCGCACCGGGGTGCAGGACATCCTGATCTCAAATATTTTTGCCGGCACGATGGAGTCGCCGACCAAGGGTGTCGGCCAGAACTGGCTGCCGGTGTTTTCGCCCGACGGAACGCGAATTGCGTTTGTCTCGACCCGCGATGGCAATTCGGAACTCTATGTCATGAATCGCGATGGCTCGAACATCATGCGGCTCACCAACAACCCGGCGATCGACTCGACGCCGACCTGGTCGCCGACCGGCACCCAGATTGCCTTCACCTCCGATCGCCGAGGGCTGAACCAGCCGCAGATATTCGTGGTCAATGCCGACGGCACCGGCTTGCGGCAGATCTCGTTCGAGTCGTATGCCGATCGCCCCACCTGGTCGCCGGCGCCGTACAACGAGATTGCCTTCGCCGCCCGCACCGGGCCCGGCTTCGACATCAAGATTCTCGGCATCGCCTCGGGCGAGACGCGGCAGATTACCTTTGGCGAAGGCAGCAACGAAAGCCCGGCCTGGTCGCCCAATGGCCGCCACCTGGCGTTTATGTCGACGCGGGCCGGCCGCAGCCAGGTGTTCACGGTCGACCGCGATGGCCGCAACTTGCGGCAGGTGACACGGGATGGTAACAACACGATGCCACACTGGTCGCAGTGAGACGACGGTTCAAGCACGGTGGTTCAAGCACGGTGGTTCAAGCACGATGGTTCGAGCACGATGGTTCGAGCGTGGCGGTGCGATCACGAGGGTTCTTATGACACGAAAAACGACTGTGTTGATGATTCTGGCGGTGCTGGTGACGGTCGTGGTGGGGGCGTGTTCGAAGAAGACCCCGCCCGTGGCTCGGCCCATGCCGCCGCCGGCCGCCACCGCGGTCGAGACGCCGCCGCCGGCGCCTCCCCCGCCACCCATGCCGGTCTCCGAGCCGGTACCGGTGCCGCCCATGCCGGTCGAGGACACGATCGGCTCGCGGTCGCTGGACGACCTGAACCGCGACTCGCCACTGCAGCCGCTGTTCTTTGAGCTCGACAGCTCGGAGGTCAGCAGCGAGGGCCAGGTAGTGCTGCAGGCCAATGCCGCCGTGTTGCGAAAGTACCCGGCCTGGCAGGTCACCATCGAAGGGCACTGCGACGAGCGTGGCACGGCCGAGTACAACCTGGCCCTGGGCGAGCGCCGGGCGCTGGCCGCCCGCACCTACCTGGTCTCGCTGGGGATCCCGGCCGACAAGGTCAAGACGGTCAGCTACGGCAAGGAATTCCCGTTCGATCCGGGTCAGAATGACGCGGCATGGGCGAGGAACCGGCGGGCGCATTTTGTGATTACGGCAAAGTAAGATGGGTCGTATGACTCGACGACCGTCCTCACGCGCGCGGCTTTGTGGTGTGCTTGCCGCGATCCTGCCGCTGGTGCTGCTGGCGGCCGGTCCGGCCGCTGCCCAGTCTCGGCGGGAGATGCAGATGATGGCGGACATCCGCATGCTGCAGGAACAGACGCAGCAACTGCAACAGCAACTGCAGGCGGCGCTCGATGGCCTGGCGGCGCAGCTCAAGGCGATTTCATCCCGGGTGGACGAACAGGCCGCCGCCACGCGGCGATCGTTTGCCGATCAGAAGCTGGCGGTCGATCAGTTCGGCACCGACTTGCGGGTCGTCCGCGAGCGCATCGACGAAAGCAACGTGCGGATCACGAGCCTGTCGCAGGAGGTCGAGGCGCTGCGGCTGGCCATGTCAGACCTGCGGACCGCGGCGCTGGTCCCGGTCGACCCCAATGCCCCTCCCAGTGACGTGCAGGCGCCGCTCACGCCGGCGCCGCCGATCACGATGGCGCCCGGCATGTCGCCGCAGCGGCTCTTCAACACCGCCCTCGCCGATTTCACGGCCGGACAATGGACGCTGTGCATCGAGGGGTTCAATACCTACCTGAAGAGTTTCTCGCGCACCGATGCGGCGGACGATGCGCAGTGGTACATCGGCGATTGCTACTATTCCGACGGCAAGTTCGCCGAGGCGATCGACGCCTACAATCGCGTCATCGTCAGCTATCCCAAGGGCGATCGCGTCCCCGATGCCTACTACAAGCTGGGCCTGGCGCTGACCAGCCAGAAGCAGGCCGATCGCGCGCGCGAGGCCTGGGAGACCCTGGTCAGGGAGTTCCCCGACAGCGACATGGCGCGGCTGGCCAAGCAGCGGCTCGACAGCATGCCACCCGCCACCAAACCGCCCGGCCGCTAGTCGGCGGACCGGGGCGTTCACCACAACTTCAGCGATCGAAGAGCGATAGCACGGTAGAAAGGCGACCTGACATGGGCAGTGTGAATAAAGTGATCCTGGTGGGCAATCTCGGCAAGGATGCCGAAGTGCGTGTGACCCCAGGCGGACAGTCGGTGGCCAGCTTCAGCATTGCCACCACCGAGAACTGGACGTCGAAGGAAGGCGAGAAGAAGGAACAGACCGAGTGGCACCGCATTGTGCTGTGGGGCAAGACCGCCGACTCGCTGCAGCCGTACCTCGTCAAGGGCAAGCAGATCTATCTCGAAGGCCGCCTGCAGACCCGGCAGTGGGAAAAAGAAGGCCAGAAGCACTACACCACCGAAGTGAAAGCGGACAAGATCGTCCTGCTCGGCGGCGGCGGTGGCGGCGGCCGCGGCGGTGATCGCCAGGTCGAGCGCGGTGGCGACAGTGGCTACCAGGACCCGATGCGCGATCCCGCTCCGGTCACCGACGACGACATTCCCTTCTAGCTACGTCCCTTTTCGGCCATATCGATCCTCGAGCCGGACGACATCGTCCGTCTCGGGGGTCGAGACTTCCAGCACATCCGAATCCTCGATCGCGGTCATGCGATGCACGGTCGGCGGCGTCACGTGCACGGCCTCGCCCGGCCCCATTTCGGTCGCGACCAGCTTGCCGTCCACCTCCCGCTCGAACAGGATCTTGCCCGACCACACGAAGATCGTCTCGTCCTTCGTGTTGTGGTACTGCAGGCTGAGCGCATGGCCCTTGTTGATGTGGATCTGCTTGCCGACATAGCGGTCGGTGCGCGCCCACCACAATTCGTATCCCCACGGCTTTTCGACGCGATGCAACGGTTGACTCACGACAACGGACTCCTTTGAATGGCCGACGCGGCCAGCGCATCGAACAGGTAGTGCTCAATCTCCGCGGCAGTCGCCAGGCGAAGGGCATGCCCGGCGAGCCGCCGCGCTTCGCCCGCGCTCAGTTCCGCGATCACCTGGCGGACGATCGGGATGGCGCCGGGGGTCATACTGAATTCGGTGAGGCCGAGGCCGATCAGCAGTCCGACCAGGGCGGGATCCGACGCCATCTCGCCACAGAGGGAAACGGGAATCCGGTGCCGCGCCGCGGCGCGCCGGACCATGCGAATCAAGCGCAGCACCGCGGGATGCAGCGGCTCGTAAAGATCCGAGACCCGGTCGTCGGTGCGGTCGACGGCGAGGCAGAACTGAATCAGGTCGTTGGTGCCAATGGTGAAGAAGTCCACCTCCGGCGCCAGCAGGTCGGCGGCCAGCGCCGCCGACGGTACCTCGATCATCGCGCCGACCTTGATCCGCGCCGGGTCGATCTCGTTGAAGCCGGCTACGACTTCGGCCAGGATCTTGCGAGCGTCGCGGACTTCCTCTACTGCCGTGACGAACGGAAACATGATGCGCAACGGCCCGTGCGCCGAGGCGCGCACCAGCGCGCGCAACTGCGTGCGCAGGACGGCGGGGTTGGCCAGGCCGAGCCGCAACCCGCGCAGGCCAGGCCGTGTCCGCCGCCGTTCCGGCGCGCGGCCGGGCCCGGCGAACTGCCGCTCGTCGAGGTCAAACGTCCGGATAGTGACCGGCCGCGGCGCCACCTGCTCGATCAGGCTGCGGTAGAGCGCGTACTGATCGTCTTCAGTGACGGTGGCAATTGGCCGGCCCGAGAGCATGAACTCCGAGCGGTACAGGCCGACGCCTTCGGCGCCGTGTTCCTGCAGGAACGGCAGGTCTTCGAGCAGTTCGATATTGGCCTCGAGCCGTATGCGTACGCCGTCCACGGTCGACACCGGTCCTGGCTCAGGCTGGGACGGTCGCCGGCGGCGCGGGCGGCTCGCCCGCCGGTGCGCATCGTCGATCTGTTCGGTGGTGGGCGCCACGATCAGCTCGCCGGTTGTGCCGTCCAGGACAACGGGGGTTCCGGCGGCGACGCGCAGCGACGCGTCGTGCAGGCCGACAATCGCGGGCACCTTGAGTGACCGCGCCAGGATTGCGGTGTGGTAGGTGCGGCTGCCGGCGTCGGTGGCAAAAGCCTGCACCCGCGTCCAATCGAGTTGCGCCGCGACTGACGCGGTCAGCTCGTCGGCGATCAGCACGGACGGTCCGTCCACCTGGCTGAGCAACTCCTTGGGGCCCTTGGCGCCGTGCCGCAGGTTGAGGCGCAGGCGCCCGGCGACGTCAGCGACGTCGGTCTCGCGCTCCCGCAGGTAGGGATCCTCCATGGCCATGAACACGTGATACAGCTCCTCGTAGGCCCGATGCACGGCCCACGCGGCGTTGACGCGTTCGGCGCGGACGATCGCCTCGGCCCGGCCGACCAGCATCGGGTCATCGAGCATCAACAACTGCGCGTCGAAGAGCGCGGCCAGTTCGCTGCCCGGCCCGTGCTCGACCCGGGTCTTGATGTCCTGCAACTGCTGCTTCGAGGCCGCCTGCGCGCGCAGCAGTGCGGCCACTTCCTGCTCCACCCGGTCGGGCGGAATCGGGAACCGCATCACTTCGGTGCGCTGGGTCAGCACCACGGCGCGGCCGAGGACGACGCCGGGCGACACGCCAATGCCGGTCAGGCGTTCCACAAGTCTTCTCCAAAGCCGCCGTCGACCAGGCGGCACAAGGCCTCGGCAGCGTCCACTTCATCGACGCCGTCAGCCGTGATCACAATACTCGCGCCGGCCCCCGCGGCCAGCAGCAGGATGCCCATGATGCTCTTGCCGTCCATGGTCCGGCCATCCCGCGACACGCGGATGTGCGCGGTAAAGCGCGTGGCCAGGTGCACGAACTTCGCCGCCGCCCGCGCATGCAGGCCCAGACGATTGCGAATCACGCACTCGCGCGTGATCATTCCGCGTCACCGCCGTCCGGTGTCTTCGGCGCGGCGGTGTCCCCGGTCAGCAAGTCAGACGCCACCCAGATCGCATTGCGCCCGTGCTCCCGCAGCAACCGGGCGACGTCGGTCAGGCGCTGGCCGTCCGGGAGGCTGGCGGCCTTGATCAACATTGGCAGGTTGACACCGGTGACGACCTCGACCGCATCCTGCTGCAGAAAGGTGATGCCCAGGTTGGACGGCGTCCCCCCGAACATGTCGGTCGCCAGCAGCACGCCGCCCGGCTGGGTGACCCGGGCCATGGCCGCGGCGATGGCGTCGCGGGCATCCTGCACATCCTCGTGCCATCCGATCGACACCGCGGCAAAATGCGGGAGGTCGCCGACGATGGTCTCGGCGGCGTTGACCAACTCGGTGGCTAGCTGTCCGTGCGTGACCACGACTACGCCAATCATCTGGGGCCTTTCGCGAGGTCGCGATGCCTGACCCGCACCGCCACGCTCTTGAGATCCGACAGTTCACGCTTCATCGCCTCGGCGACATAGACTGACCGGTGGCGGCCGCCGGTGCAGCCAATCGCGACCGTCAGGTAGGACTTGCCCTCCTGGACGTAGAGCGGCACCATCCACCGCAGCAGCGTCGTCAGCTTCTTGATGGTGGCCCGCGCCACCGGTTGGCGGCGGATGTAGGCGGCGACCGCCGGATCGCGTCCGGTCTGTGGCCGCAACGCCGGCACCCAGTGCGGGTTCTTCAGAAATCGCACGTCGAAGATCAGGTCGGCCTCGGCCGGGGGCCCGTTCTGGAATCCAAAGCTGAGAAAGGTCATTACCAGCTTTGAGGCCTGCCGGCGCCCGGCGACCAGTTCGCCCAGCTGCTGCCGCAGTTCGTGGACGTTCAACTTGGAGGTATCGACGACCTTGTCGGCCAGCTTACGAATGGGCCGCAGCGAGGCGCGCTCCTCGGCCAGCCCCTCGGTGATCGGCCGATCGGGTGCCAGCGGGTGCGGCCGCCGGGTCTCGCTGAACCGGCGCACCAGCTCGGCGTGGCCGGCCTCCAGGAAGATCAACCGGGTCCGCAGGCGCTTGTTGGTCTTCAGCTTGCGGTAGACCCGCGGGAAGTCACTGACGAACCTCGGCTCCCGCACGTCGATGACCACCGCCACGCGGTTGTGCTCGGACTGGCGCTCGCTTAGTTCGGCCAGCACCGGCAACAGCGATACCGGCAGGTTGTCGACGCAGTAGTAGCCCAGATCCTCAAGGGCGCGAATGGCCTGTGACTTCCCCGCCCCGGACAGGCCGGTCACCACGATGAATCCGGCGCCCTCGACGGGCACACGCGCTTTACTCACAGTTCCTCATCCTCTTCCAGGTGCTTGGCGGCCGCCGCACTCCGATGCTCGGGCGCGGCCACTCGCAGGCTGGCATCGAGACGGGCAACCAGTTCGCGAGCGGCGTTGATGCCGCGCATGCGCAGCAGCTGGTTACGGGCGGCGACCTCCACGAGAATGGCGAGATTGCGCCCGGGCGCCACCGGCATCCGGATCAGCGGCACCTTGATGCCGATCAGCAGGTACGATGCATCGTCGAGACCCAGACGGTCGTACTCGCGCTCGGGATCCCAGCGGTCCAGCTGCACGACGAGCTCGACCCGCTTCGAGGTGCGGGTTGAGGCGATGCCGAAGAGGTCGCGGATGTTGATCAGACCCAGTCCGCGCACCTCCATGTGATGGCGCGTCAGGTCGGGACAAGTGCCGATGACAATCGACTCCGCCCGCCGCCGCACTTCGACGGTATCGTCGGCGACCAGCCGGTGGCCGCGCACGACGAGATCCAGGGCGCACTCGCTCTTGCCGATGCCGCTGTCGCCGACAATCAACACCCCGAGTCCCAGAATGTCGAGCAGGACCCCGTGAATCACCTCGCGCGCGGCGAGCCGGTCCTCGAGAATGGCGGTCAGCTTGCCAATGGCGGTGGCGGTGGGCACCGGCGTGCGGAGGACGGGGACGCCGGCGCGCTCGCCTTCCAACAGCAGTTCAGGCGGCAGGTCGGCGCCGCCGGTGACGAGCAGGCACGGCAGCGCCTCGTTGAAGCACTTGGCCGACGCCTGCTGGCGGGCGGCGGCGGTCATGCTTTCAAGGAAGCGCACTTCGCTGTCGCCAAAGAGCAGGATTCGCCCGGCCTGCAGGTACTCGTGAAAGCCGGCCAGGGCGAGGCCGGTTTTCTGGATGTAGGGGCTGGTGATGTGCCGTTCGAGGCCGGCCGCGCCGGCCAGCAACTCAATCGACAGGCCGACCGATTCGGGCCGTGCGTCGAGCAAGCCGCGTACGGTGATGGCCGGGGTAATCGACATCGTCTTCCGCAAGTCCGGCAGGCGTCAGCCCGCCTTGCTGGATCCTAGAACAACACCTTCCGCTGGTTCGAGGTGGGAATCTTCAACTCTTCCCGATACTTGGCAATCGTGCGCCGCGCGAGCATGAGGCCCTCGCGCTGCAGGATGTTGACGATCTTGGAGTCGCTCAGCGGCTTCTTGGGATCCTCGCCCTCGATGATCTTCTTGATCCGGTTCTTGATCGTGACCGACGACACCGCGTCGCCGTACGAACTGCTGATGCCGCTGTGGAAGAAGTACTTCATCTCGAACACGCCCTGCGGCGTGTGCATGTACTTATTGGTCACCACGCGGCTGACGGTGGACTCGTGCATGCCGATGTCGTTGGCGACGTCGCGCAGCACCAGCGGCCGCAGGTGTTCAATGCCGTGATCGAGGAAGTCGCGCTGGAAGGTGCAGATGCTGTTGGCCACCTTGTGGATGGTCTTCTGCCGCTGCTCCACCGACTTGATCAGCCAGAGCGCCGAGCGGAACTTGTCCTTGACGTAGGCGCGGGTCTCGTCGGTGTTCTCGGCGGCGCTCTTGTCGAGCAGCCGGCGATAGGTCGGGCTGATCCGCAATTGCGGCAGGCCGTCCTCATTCAGGACCGCGACGTACTGATCCTCGACCTTGATGATGTAGACGTCGGGAATCACGTACTGCGACGGTTGCGGGTTGAAGCGGCTGCCTGGCTTGGGATCGAGATGCTGAATGATCTCGATGTGGCCCTTGAGCTCCTCGATGGTGAGGCCCAGCTTGCGGGCCAGCTCCGGCATCTGGTGGTTATGCAGCAGGCGCAAGTGCTCGGCGACGATCGCCTCGGTCGGCGTGCCCTCCAGGTGCAGGTGCTTGATCTGCAGCGACAGGCACTCCTGCAGGTCGCGGGCGGCGACGCCGATCGGGTCGAACCCCTGGATCAGGCCCAGAGCCCGCTCGACCTCGGCCAACGGCCACGGGCCCATCGAGGCGATTTCATCGACCGACGCGACCAGGTAGCCATCGTCGTCGAGGTTGCCGATGATGGCCTCGCCGATCTCGCGGATGTCCTCCGCCTCGGCCTGCAGGGACAACTGCCATTCGAGATGGTCGGTCAGCGACGAGCTGGTCGACAGCGTGTTCTCGATCGGCGGCAGCTCCTTGACTTCCTGCGGCGCTCGCGGGCGATAGCCGTCGTCGAGGTAATCGCCAAAGAAGTACTCGTAGTCGGCGTCATCCCAGGTGTCGGTCTTGTCGGCTTTGGCCTTGTCTTCCGCTTCCTTCTCCACCGACGGGGTGGCATCGACCGCCTGCAGATCCTCGGTCGGGACCTCCTCCAGCAATGGGTTCTCGACGACCTCCTGGTTGAGGAGATCGGCAAGTTCCAGCGTCGACATCGGCAACAGCTTGATCGCCTGCTGCAATGACGGCGTCAGGATCAGCTTCTGCGCGAGCTTGGTTTGGAGCTTCTGCTGAATGCCCATATCCGGCTCTTACAATCTTAGTCCAGCCGGAAATCGGTCCCGAGGTAAATTCGCCGCACTTCTTCGTCGGCCGCCAGCGCGGCCGGCGTGCCGCTCCGGAAAATGGCGCCTTCGGTGACGATGTAGGCGCGGTCGGTAATCTTCAGGGTCTGGAGAACATTGTGGTCGGTGATCAGGATGCCGATGCCACGATCCCGCAAGTGAAAGATGATCTTCTGGATCTCGGTGACCGCGATCGGATCGATGCCGGCGAATGGCTCGTCCAGCAGGATGAAGCGCGGGTTCATCACCAGCGCCCGCGTGATCTCGGCGCGGCGGCGCTCGCCGCCCGACAGGGTGTAAGCGGCGGAGTGGGCCAGCGGCGTCAGGCCGAGTTCGGCCAGCAATTCGCGCAGCCGCACGCGGCGCTGTGCCGCGTCGAGGTCGAGCGTCTCGAGGATCGCGAGAATGTTCTGCTCAACCGTCAGGCCACGAAAGATCGAAGGCTCCTGCGGCAGGTAGCCGATGCCCTTGCGGGCCCGCAGATACATGGCGTCGTCGGTGACGTCCTTGCCGTCGAGCGTCACCCGCCCCGAGTCAGGGGCGGTCAGTCCGACGGTCATGTAGAACGTGGTGGTCTTGCCGGCGCCGTTGGGGCCGAGCAGGCCGACGATCTCACCCGACTTCACTTCCAGGCTCACGCCGCGGACCACGGTCCGGCCGCCGTACGACTTGGTCAGTTCACTTGTGCTGAGGGTCGAGTCCATCACTTGGGGGCACTGGGCGACGGTGCGGCGCATTTGCCGCCGCCCTTGGTCTGCGTGCGGATCTCGTCGTTGCCGTCGACTTGGACTCTATCGGACGCCTTGAAGAAGGTCAACGTCTTGCCGCTCAGCTCCTGGCAATCGGCGTCGATCATGGTGACCGGCGCACCGGTGACCACGTACTTCTCGTCGACCGGCACGTAGGTCAACCGCGCACCCGTGACCGTGCGCTTGTCGACGATCGCCTTGACCGTTCCCGTCGCGTCGAGCTGGGACAGGCTGTTCTCGCCGGCCGCGAGGCCAATCTCAATCTTGTCGGCGTGCAGGTTGCCGGTCTCGCCGTCGAGTTGGGCCAGCGTCTGGTAGACCGCGCGGCGCGACTGGTCGGTGTAGGTGAACGATCCGGCGCGGGCAATCGTCGGGGCGGAAGGGGTGCCGGCCACGGCGTCCCTGCGGATGATGGCCAGCGTGGTCAGCACCTTGCCGTTTGCGATCAAGTCGCCCTTGCTTTCATCAATGGTCAGGGCATCGGCGGTAATCTGGGTCTGGCCCTGCAGCAGCCGGACTTGCTCCTTGGCGGTACCCTTGTACTCGGCTCGCCGCGCCGATTCGTCGTAGACCAGGGCTTCGGCCAACACGCTCACTGGCTCCTTGTCGCCGAGCAGTCCAGGCCGCTTACCCGCCGACTCCCCTGCTGCCGGTTTGCGCGGCGGCTGGAGGACGCTTCTGACTCTCCCGGCCGCCGCCATCTTTCGTGGACTCAGCGTGATCTCGAGGGCATCAGCGTCGATGGTGACCGACTCATCCTGGATGCGCGGCACGACCGTCCCCTCGCGCCCGCTGAGCGCCAGGGTGCCGGCAGCGATTTGGTAACGTGCCTGGTGGCTCGCCGCGACCAACGGGCCGTCGGTGAAGGTGAAGCCGCCGATGAACGTGGCCTCGCTCAAGCCGCCCGACGCCGGATCGAGGGCGGCATCCAGGCTCCGGGCCCGCGCGACCCGCGCGCCCTGGGTGCGGGTGGCCGCCTCGGTGTAGGTGACGCCTTCCTGGAACTTCATCAACGACAAGCCCTTGGCGCCGCCGGTGGCGATGAGCAGGCTGGACTTGATCGTGCGCGCCGCGGTGTCACGAGCGCCCGGCAGGGCGACGACGACGTTGTCGCGCGACGAGAGGCTGGTAACGCTGCCATCGGGCGCCAGCGCGACATCGAGCAGATCGCCGCCGAGGCGCTGCCCAGCCGCGCCGCCGGTGCCGCGCAACTGCAGCGAACCCTGCCCGATGAGAGTGGCCTGCTGCAACGAACGGCCATCGTCACCGTAGTCCAGGTTCATGTCGCGGGCGGCCATCGACTGCAGGGCGCCCAGCCCGGCGCCGCTGACCCGAGAGTCGCCGCGCAGTTCGATCAGGTCCGGTTCATCACGGTCCGGGAAGAGCGTCACGACAGCTTCGCCAGCATCGATGATCTGGCCGTCGCGGTCCATGTGCATGTTCCGCTCGAAGCGCATGTAACGGTCGGTCCTGGCAAACTCGAACGCCCCGGCGGTGACCGCCATGCTGGCGCCGGCCCCGTCTGGCGCGACCTGGACGTCGGCCTGGTCGAGCAACCACAGCGTGTCGCGCTGCTCATCGTAGGAAAAGCCGATGCCGGCGCCCGACATGCGGCCTCGCGTGAATCGTACCGGGCCGGGCGCGTGCACGATCTTCTCGGCGCTGGTGTACGACGCCTGGTTGGCAAACGCAATCAGGCCATCGGTGGTCTCGAGCTTGACGTCGCCGGTGACGTCAAAGCTGGCCTGGTCCTTGCCGACCCGCGCCTCCCTGGCCGTGATCACGTAGTTGCGGCCGGCGCGGTTGTCGATCGAGATCCGGACGCCCATCAACTTGGTGTCGCCGGTCTCGTAGGTGACCTGTCCCTGCGATTCGATCCGCAGATCCTGGCGGTCCCCTTTCAATTGAATCAGATCGGCCCCGCGCGTTTCGACCGTCGCCGTAGGGTCCAGCCGGTCGACCGGGGGCGGGGCCACGCGCACATCGCGCGGCCGCAGCGTGTAACCGACCACGCCGATGACGCCGACCGCCACTGCCGCCAGGGCCAGTTGGGCGCGCTTCTGCCAGGAACTCACGACTCAGATTGTACCAATATCTCCAGGGCCGCAGATGACACAGATGACGCAGAGGCAGGCCAGGGCCGCAGATGACACAGATGACGCAGAGACAGGCCAGGGCCGCAGGGCCGCAGATGACGCAAGTCAACGCGGTTCAAGATTAGAGCAGCCTAATCTGTGTTATCTGTGTCATCTGCGGCCCTGGATGCCTGAAGGCATTCAGCACCATCGGTGTCAGCGGAAGTCGTCCAATCGGAGTTCGAGATATTTGTCACCGCGGAATTCGTTTTCCTCCACGGTGTAGGCGATCTCGACCCCGGCCTTCTGCGCGGTGAGGTCGGGCTCCCGCTCAGCCGCGTTCCACTGAATCGCGCGCAGCACGCGGCCGTCCTGCTTGACGCTCATCTTGAGATGCCGTTCCTTCAGCAGGCGGGGGCCGTCGACGATCGCGACCGGCCCGGTGTGGAAGCGCGGCTTGGGATTGCTGGGGCCGAACGGCGCCAGCGCGGCGAACTCGGCCATCACGCGGTCGTTCAACTCATTCAGCTTCAGTGGCCCATCGAGCCATAGGCGCGGACGCAGGTCGTCTGGGCCCAGGTGGCCCTCGGCGTGGGCGTTGACCGCCTGGCGGAACTCCTTGAGGCGCGCGGCCTCGAGCTGCAGGCCGGCGGCCTGCTTGTGGCCGCCGAAGCGGCCGAGCATCGGTGCGCAGGACTCGAGGGCGGCGAGCATGTCGAATCCGGGAATGCTGCGGCACGACCCGTGGGCCACGCCGTCCTCGATCGACAGCACGATCGCCGGCCGATAGAAGGCATCCACCAGCTTCGACGCGACAATGCCGATCACGCCGCGATGCCACCCCTCGCCGGCCACCACCAGCACGCTGCGGGCGCCGATGTCCGGATCCGACGCGACCAGCTTCTTGGCCTTGGCGAGGATGTCCTGATCCTCGGTGCGGCGGCGCGTATTCTCGGCCTCCAATTGGCCGGCCAGCGCCTTGGCCTCCTCGGCCATCGACTCATCGGCCGCGAGGAGCAGCCGGGTGGCGATGTCCGGCGTGCTCATGCGGCCGGCGGCGTTGATGCGCGGCGCCACCATGAAGCCAATGTGGTAGCTGTCGATGGTCTTGCCGGTGAGACCAGCCGCCTCCAGCAGCGCGCGCAGGCCAACCTTGTGCGGCCCCTTCGTCAGCATCTGCAAGCCGAGCTTGGCAATGATGCGATTCTCACCCACCAGCGGAACGACGTCGGCGAGAGTGCCGATGGCGGCAATCTTCACGAACGCTGGTAACCACGCCGTCTTGCCCGTGCGCGCGCACAGCGCCTGCACCAATTTCAGCGCGACGCCGACGCCGGCCAGGTTCTTGTCGGGATATGGGCAATCGTGACGCTTGGGATTGACCACGGCCACGGCGTCGGGCAACTCGCTGTCGGGCTCGTGGTGGTCGGTGATGATCAAGTCCACGCCCAGGCCGCGGGCGCGGCGGGCCGCCTCGGCGCCGCGAATGCCGCAGTCGACCGACACCACCACCTTCACGCCCTCGCCGTGCAGGCGATCGATGGTCGCCGGCTGCAGGCCGTAGCCGTCGGTCAGGCGCTCGGGAATGAAGTGGCCGACATCGGCGCCCAGCAGTTCAAGCGCGCGGCGCAGGATTACCGTGGACGTAATGCCGTCGACATCGTAGTCCCCGTGCACCGCGATGCGTTCGCGTGCGGCAATCGCCGCCAGCAGCCGGTCGGCCGCCTTGCCGACGTCGGTCAGCCGGAAGGGATCGAGCAGTTGGTCGAGCGACGGCTTCAGGAACCGCGCCGCTTCGTCAGGATCGGTAAGGCCGCGAATGGCGAGCAGCCGTGCGGTGACCGGCGACAGCCCGAGGGCGTGGGCCAGTGCCCCGGCCTGCGCCTCGTCGTGAGGACGCGTGTTCCAGATTGGAGGGACCGCCACGCTACGCTTCGACGATGCCGACCGACCCCATTTTGCGGAACTTGGCGTAGCGCTGGTCGAGCCGTTCCTGCACGCCCAGGGCCGCCACCTCGTTCATGGCGCGCTGGAGGGCGACGTCAAGCAATGCGGCGGCCTGGGCCGGATTGGTGTGGGCGCCGCCGACCGGTTCGATCACGATCTCGTCGATGATCTCGAGCGCGAGCAGGTCGGGCGCGGTAATCTTCAGGGCTTCGGCGGCTTCCACCTTCTTGGCCGAGTCGCGCCACAGGATCGCCGCACACCCCTCAGGCGGAATCACGCTGTAGATCGCAAACTCGTGCATCAGGATGCGATCGCCGACGGCAATGCCCAGCGCCCCGCCGCTGCCGCCCTCGCCGTGCACGACGACGATCACCGGCACTTCGAGCATCGCCATCTCGCGCAGGTTGAGCGCGATGGCCTCGGCCACCCCGCGCTCCTCGGACTCGATACCGGGATAGGCCGCCGGGGTGTCGACAAAGCAGATGATCGGCCGGCCAAACTTTTGCGCCATTTCCATGGTCCGCAGTGCCTTGCGGTAGCCATCGGGCCGCGCATAGCCGAAGTTGCGATAAATCTTCTGCTTGGTGTCGCTGCCCTTCTGGTGCCCGACCACGAGCACCGGCTGGCCCTTATAAAATGCCGTGCCGGTGACAATCGCGTGGTCGTCGGCGAAGCGGCGATCACCGTGCAGCTCGACAAAGTCGGTGCAAAGGCGCTCGACGTAGTCGAGCGTGGTCGGCCGCCCCGGGTGCCGCGCCACCTGGACCCGCTGCCACGGCGTGAGGTTGCGGTAGAGTTCGCCGCGAATTGCGTCCACCCGTTTTTCGAGCCGGGCGATCTCACGGTCGCGGTCGTCACTGATGGCGAGCGTCGATAACGCTTCGATCTCCTTCAGCAGGACAGCAATCGGTTCTTCGAATTCCAATAAGTCAGGCATGGTGTTCAGGAATGCACGGTCACTGAGCCGGGGCCGCAGATCCGTTCGACATCGGCAACGAACTGTTCCGAAGTGCGCACGCGAATGGACGAGGTGACCTCCGCGCGAACGACGACGTGACGCGAGCCACCGTTCATCTCCACCTCGACCGCGACGGGCCGATCACCGCGGTGCTTGGTCATCAGCTCCCACAGCGCCTCAATCGTCTCACGCGGGCAGGTCGCCTTCAACCGGATCCTGACCCCGCGCGACAGCCGCTCCTGGAGCAGCGCCAGGGGCAGGATATCGGTGCACTGGAAGCGGGAATTCTCCTCGTCGCGCTCAAACTTGCCCCGGACCAACAGCAGCGCGCCATTTTCGATCAGCGAGCGGTGCTTGCCGTACATCTCCGGGAAGACCACTACCTCGACCGCGCCCTGGTGATCCTCGAGCGTGAACACGCACATCGGATCGCCCTTCTTGGTCTTGAGCCCGCGGAACCCGCCCACGATACCGCCGACATACACATCGTCGATCACCAGGCGGCCGGGGGCGCCTTCGACGCCTGGCGGAATGTCGCTCATGGTGAGGTCGCCCACCGTCTTGGCGCCGAACGCGCGCAGGTTGCCGGCGTGGCGGTCGATCGGATGGCCGCTCAGGTACAGGCCGAGCGCCTCCTTCTCGTGGGCGAGCAGGTCCATCTCGCTCCACGGTGGCGAGTCTGGCAGCCGGATGATGGACAGGCCCCCTTCGTCGCCGCCGCCAAACAGGTCAGCCTGTCCCTGTTCGCGGTCGCGCTGGGTGCGATTGCCGTGTTCGATGGCGCTGTCGACCGCGCCGAACAGCTTGGCGCGCCCGGCCGCCAGCGCCACGCCGTCGGGCAGCAATCCGTCGCTGGCGCCGGACCGCACCAGGGCTTCCAGCACCTTCTTGTTGACCAGGCGGAGGTCGAGTTCCTCGCAGAGCTGGTGCATGGAGGTGATGCGGCCGGTGCGTTCGCGGACCTCGATCAGGCTGCGGATGGCGCCCTCGCCCAGCCCCTTGATCGCCGTCAGGCCGAACCGCACGCCCTCGGGTACCACGGTGAAGTGCAACTGGCTCTCGTTGATGTCGGGCGGCAGTACCTTGATGCCGCGCTCGCGAGACTCGCTGATGTAGACCGCCAGCTTCTCGGTGTTGGCGGCCTCGATCGTGAGCAGCGCGGCGGCGAAATGCCGCGGGAAGTTGGCCTTCAGGTAAGCGGTCTGGTAGGCCAGGAATGCGTAGGCGGTCGAGTGTGATTTGTTGAAGCCGTAGCCCGCGAAGAACTCCATCAGCTCGAAGATCTTGCTGGCCTTCTTCTCGTTGACCCCCTTGGCGAGCGCGCCGGCCATGAAGGCCTCGCGCTGCTTGGCCATGACCTTGGGATCTTTCTTGCCCATGGCCTTGCGCAGCACGTCGGACTGGCCCATTGTGAAGCCGGCCACCACCGAGGCCATGCGCATGACCTGTTCCTGGTAGGCGATCACGCCGTAGGTGTCGGCGAGAATCGGCTCGAGGGTGGGCAGGTCGTACTTCACCTGGCTGCGGCCGGCCTTGCGGTTGATGTAGTCGTCCACCATGCCGCCCTTGAGCGGACCGGGACGGTACAGCGCGTTCATGGCAATCAGGTCCTCGAGCCGCTGCGGCTTGGCGCGCCGCAGGATCTCGCGCATGCCCGAGCTCTCGAACTGGAAGATGCCGTAGGTCTGCCCGTCCACGAACAACTGGTAGGTGCGGGCATCGTCCAGGGGCACGTTGTCGATGTCGAGGTCGATGTGCTCGGTGCGCTTGATCTCGGCCAGCGCATCCTGGATCAGCGTCAGCGTGCTGAGGCCCAGAAAGTCCATCTTGAGCAGGCCGACGCGCTCGACCTCCTTCATGGCCCACTGGGTCGTGATTTCGTCGCGGTTGCTCTTGAAGAGCGGCGCGTAGTCGGTGATGGGGCCGGGCGCGATCACCACGCCGGCGGCATGGACGCCGGCATTGCGCGACACGCCCTCGAGCCGCTTGCCCATCTCGAGCACGTCGTTGACGCGCGAGTCGGCCCGCGCCATGTCGCGCAGCACCGGGTTCTCGGCCAGCGCCTTCTCGAGCGTCATGTCGAGGGCCGGCGGAATCTGCTTGGCGATGCGATCGACATCCGCGTACGGCATGTCCATGACGCGGCCGACGTCACGAATCACCGCCTTGGCCTTCATGGTGCCGAAGGTGATGATCTGCGAGACATTCTCGCGGCCGTACTTGGTGGTGACGTACTCGATCACCTCGCCGCGCCGCCGTTCGCAGAAGTCGACGTCGATATCGGGCAGCGACACGCGTTCCGGGTTCAGAAAGCGCTCGAAAATCAGGTCGTAGTGCAGCGGATCGACGTCGGTAATCCTCAGCGCCCATGCCACCAGGCTGCCGGCCGCCGAGCCGCGGCCCGGTCCGACCGGAATACCGTGTTCGCGGGCATAGCGGATGAAATCCCACACGATCATGAAGTACCCCGGGTACTCCATCTTCTTGATCATGGCGATCTCGTAGGCCAGCCGCTCGTCGTATTCGGCCAGCGTGTGGCGCAACTGGCCCTGGGCGTCGAGCTGGCGCAGCCGCTCGAGCCGCGCCTGGTAGCCCTGGCGTGTGACGTGCTCGAAGTAGTGGTCGAGCGTGAAGCCCTCGGGCACGGCGAACTTCGGGAGGTGATTCTGTCCCGAGGGAATGGTGACGTTGCAGCGCTCGGCAATCAGCAGCGTATTGGCCATCGCCTCGGGATAGTCGCCAAACACCTCCGCCATCTGGGCAGCGGTCTTCAGGAAGAACTGGTCGCCGTGGTACTTCAGCCGGTTCTCATCGTTGACCGACTTGCCGGTGCCGATGCAGAGCAGGATGTCGTGCGGCTTGTGGTCGCCGTGCCGCAGGTAGTGCACGTCGTTGGTGACCACCAGCGGCATGTCGAGGTCGCGCGCGATCGGCAGCAGGCCGTTGTTGACAATGCGCTGCTCCTCGATGCCCTGGAACTGCATCTCGAGGAAGAAGTTGCCCGTGCCGAGAATGTCGCGGTACTGGGCCGCGGCAGCGAGGGCCTTGCCCTGCTGCTCGCTGCGAATGCCAGTGGCCACCTCGCCCTTGAGGCAGCTGCTGAGGCCAATCAGCCCGGCGGCATGCTGGGCCAGGATCTCCTTGTCGATGCGCGGCTTGTAGTAAAAACCCTCGGTATATCCCGACGACACCAGCTTGATCAGGTTCTTGAAGCCGATCTCGTTCTCAGCCAGCAGCACCAGGTGATTCGCGGTTTCTCCAGGCGTGCCGCTCTTGTCGCGGCGGTCGCCTGGGGCGACGTAGACTTCGCAGCCGAGGATCGGGTTGATGCCGCGCTTGCGCGCCGCGTCGTGGAACACCACCGACGAGAACATGTTGCCATGCTCGGTCACGGCCAGCGCCGGCATCTTCAGCCGCTCGGCCTCGTCCAGCAGCTCGTCGATGCGGCAGGCGCCGTCGAGCAGCGAGAACTCGGTGTGCAGGTGGAGGTGGACGAAGTCTTTCATGGCCGCCGGCGCGCTACTCCCACTCGATGGTCGACGGGGGCTTCGAGCTGATGTCGTAGACCACCCGGTTGATGCCGCGCACCTCGTTGACGATGCGGGACGAGATCGTGGCGAGCAGATCGTGCGGCAGGCGCGCCCAATCGGCGGTCATGCCGTCGAGACTCTCGACGGCCCGCACCGCCACTGTGAACTCGTAGGTGCGCGCGTCACCCATGACGCCGACACTTTGCACCGGCAGCAACACCGCGAAGCTCTGCCAGATGCGCTCGTACCACCCGGCCTTGCGCACCTCGTCGGCGACAATCGCATCGGCCTTCTGCAGCAGGGCGATCTTGTCGCGCGAGACATCGCCGAGGATGCGCACCGCCAGTCCCGGCCCCGGGAACGGCTGGCGCACCAGGAATTCCTTCTCGATCCCCAGGTCGCGGCCGACCCGCCGCACTTCATCCTTGAACAGTTCCCGGAGCGGCTCGACCAGCTTGAACTTCATGCCCTCGGGCAGGCCGCCGACATTATGGTGGCTCTTAATGGTGGCCGATGGCCCGCGGACCGACACCGACTCGATCACGTCGGGATAGAGCGTGCCCTGCGCCAGGAAGTCGAAGTCGCCGAGGGCTTGCGCCTTTTCGTTGAAGACATCAATAAAGGTGGCGCCGATAATCTTGCGTTTCTGCTCGGGGTCGGTGACACCGGCCAGACGGGTAAGGAAGATGTCGGTGGCGTCGACATGATGCACCGGCAACGCCAGACGCTTGTAGCGCTCAACCACCTGCTGCGCCTCGTTCAGGCGCAACAAACCGTTGTCGACAAAGATGCACTGCAGGTGATCGCCAATGGCGCGATGAATGATCGAGGCGGCGACCGTCGAGTCGACGCCTCCCGACAGGCCGCAGACGACGCGGCCCTGCCCGACCTGAGCCTTGATGCGCGCCGTCGCCTCGTCGATGAACGACGCAATCGTCCAGTCGCCGGTGCAGCCGCAGACGTCGAAGGCGAAGTTGCGGAGCAGGTCGGTGCCACGATCGGTGTGCGCCACCTCGGGGTGGAACAGCATGGCGTAGTAGCCACGGTCGGGCGCTTCCATCACCGCGACCGGCGCGTTGTTGCTGGTCGCGGCCACCTGGAACCCGGGCGGCGCCGTGGCGACAAAGTCACCGTGGCTCGCCCACACTTTCAGCTCGTCGGGGATACCCTTGAGCAGCCGCGAGTTCACGGCCGTCTCGCGCCGGACGATGGCGTGACCAAACTCGCGATGGGCCGACCGGCCCAGCGTCCCGCCCAGCATGTCGGTCATCAACTGCATGCCGTAGCAGATGCCCAGCGTGGGGACGCCGAGGTCGAGCACCGCGCGGTCACAGTGCGGTGCGCCGTCCTCATCGACGCTGCTCGGGCCGCCGGAGAGGATGACGCCGGTCGGCGCCTTGGCCTTGATGGCGTCGAGCGAAGTGTTGAAGGGCAAGATCTCGCAGTAGACCGACAGCTCGCGTAAGCGCCGGGCAATCAGTTGGGTGAACTGCGAGCCGAAATCCAGGACGATGATGGTTTGATGGGCCACGAAATCTCGAATGTAAGGTAAGCCACTATTATAAGGGCTGATGGGATCCCTGTTCGCGGCGCTAATCGCGATTCTTCAAGGCCTGGCGGTGACGGTGGCGCCGCTTGACCCACGCTGGTCGATTCCGTTCGACACGCCCCCGGCCGCCGCGGCCGGCTTCGACGCCACCACCGCGTATGTGCCGCTCAAGGGCGGCCAGTTGGTCGCGGTCGAGCTCGATCGCGGCACGGTGCGCTGGCGCCTCGACCTCGCCACCGCCTTTACGCCGGCGACTGGTGATGGCCTGGTCTTTACCACCGCCGAGGCCTCGATCGAGGCTCGCGACGCCATGACCGGCGCCGTGCGCTGGCGCACTCCACTCCCCGGCGGCGCTGCCGTGCCGCTCTACTGGGATACCGGGTGGCTGCTGGCGTCAACGCCAAACGGCGATCTCGCCGCCTTTCGCGCCAGTGATGGCGTGCTGGTGTGGCGCCAACCGCTCGGCGCGCCGCTGGCTGCTGCACCGGCGCCGGCGCTCGATCGCCTGTTCCTGCCGCTGGCCGACAATCGGCTCGTCGCGGTCCTGCTGGCAAGCGGCGAGACCGTCTGGAGCCGGACGATGACGGGCCGAATCACCGGACTGCTCGCTCTCGAGGACCAGCTGGTCTTCGGCACGACGGCCCGCGAGGTGTCGAGTGTACGCGTCAGCGATGGCCGCAATCGCTGGACCTGGGGGGTGGGTGGCGACGTGTCCGGCGTACCTGCGGCCGACGACAAGCGCATCTATTTCGTCGCGCGCGACAACATCCTGCGAGCCGTCGACCGCCGGAGCGGCAACCTGCGCTGGAAGGCCGCGCTCAGCTCGCGCCCCGTGGGCGGGCCACTGCCCCTGCCGAATACCGTCTTGATGCCGCTGGTCTCATCCGAGATCGCCGGTTTTGACCTGGAGACCGGCAAGCCGACCGTGACGGTGAAGGCGGCCGGGGAAATCGGGCCGCAGCCGTTCTTCCGAACGGGCGCGCGCCCGACCGCAGTCAGGCTGGTCGCGGTCAGCCGGGACGGCCGCCTCCAGGGCTTCGCCGAGCGTTTCGAGCCGGTGCCTGGGCCAATCGATGTGCTGCCGGGACTACCGGCGGTGCCGTAGCCGCTGATTCGATTTGCGAATGGGCGGCCGCAGATTAGGCTGATTCGGTCTGTTTCAGTCCTCACCTGAAAATCGGCGGCTGTGTTCAGTCGGTGGCCATAATGGCTGCGGCGAGACGGCCGATGCCCTCGGAAATCTGCTCGTGGTTGGCACCTGAGAACGCCAGTCGCGCGAACTGGTGGCCTTGTCCGTTGACAAAGAAGGCGCTGCCCAGCACGAAGCTCACCTTCGCCTTCAGCGCGCGGTCAAACAGCGCGCAGTCATCCACGCCCGCCGGCAACTCGATCCACAGGAAGAAGCCGCCGCGCGGCGAGGTCCACTTCACCCGGCCCGCGAGTGTCGCGGTGAGCGCCTGCTCCATCACGGTGCGCTTGGCCTGGTAATGGGCGCGCAGGCCTGGCGCGATCCGATCGACCACGCCCCGATCCAACGCGCTGTGCACGATGCGCTGGTCAAACGCGCTGCCGCAGATGTCGGCGGCCTGTTTGGCCAGTTCCGCCTTCTGCGCAATCATCCGCGGCGCCACCATCCAGGCGACCCGCAGGCCCGGGACCAACACCTTGGAGAAGCTGCCCAGGTAGATCACTCGTCCTTCTGCGTCGTCAGCTTTGATCGGCCGGGTATCAGCGGCGGTGGTCACATCCTCGAAATAGATCGAGCCGTACGGATCGTCCTCGAGAATCAGCAGGTCATGCCGGCGAGCGGCCTCGAGCAGTGCCAGCCGTCTTGGACGGCTCATCAAGTTCCCTGCCGGGTTCTGAAAGTTGGGCGTGACGTAGATGAACTTCGCCCGCTGCCCCGTGGCCGAGAGACCGGCGATCGTGGCATCGAGCGCCGGCAGGTCCAGGCCCTCCGCGTCCTGCGGCACGCCGGCCATCCGTCCTTGCAGGTTATGGAACGCGGAAATCGCGCCGCTGTAGGTCGGTAATTCGACCAGGATCACATCGCCGGGATCGATCAACACCCGGCCAGCCAGATCGAGCCCCTGCTGCGAGCCGGTGGTGATGATCACGTCCTCGAACTGGGCGGCGATGCCGCGGGCCGCCAACGTGCCGGACAGCAGGTGCTCGATCAGCGGCCGGTACCCGCGAGTGGCCCCGTACTGCAGGGTGTTGCCGTCGCGCCGCGCCAGCAGGTCCGCCGTGATCGACTGCAGGTCGTCCCATGGAAACACTTCGGGCGCGGGATAGCCGGCAGCAAGGGAAATCAGGCCCGGCACCGTAGCGCCAAGCATGCCGGTCCGGCGAATTGCGGATTCCTGGAATTGTTCGGCGGCGTGGGACAGATGGTTCATGCGCGTGTCACTTGCTCGAGACCGCCGGCGGGTCGGACCGGCACGGCCGATAATTGCAGCGTGCGATGCAGGCGCACATAGGTCGCTACGCCCGTCAGCCCGACAAACTGAAAGACGACTCCGCGAACCAGCCAGGCAAACACCTGCAACGGTAGCGCGGCCAGGCCGACAAACGGCACGAATGCAATCAGGCCGAGTGCGGCCGTGGCGAGAATCGACACGCCGGTCGCCATCAACATCAAGGCGAGGATGGCGATCAGGACTCGTCCCATCGCCTTGGTGCGCCGCCGCAGCAGGCGCGCCACGTGAGGCACGGCCTCCCACACGGCGCAATCCTCGGCGGCGACGACGATCTGCAGCAACAGGTACAGGAAATTGACCAGGGTCACCGCGAGGATCAAGCCCAGCGACGCCAGAGATACCACCAGTGGGCCGGTCAGCGCCGTGGCCGGCGGCCCGAACACGAGTACAAGGTAGCTGCCGGCGAGCGCGGCATAGACCACGGTAAGCCCGATGCCCAGGCGCAGGTAGCGGCCGAAGAGCGACCGCACGCCGGCGGTGAAGCGATCCACCGTTGCCTGGTTGGCCTGGGTCACCGACGACAGCCGCAGCGGCGGCTGCTCGATCGGGCCGGCGATGCGCTCGCCCGCCAGCAAGACCGTGACGCTGCCGGCCTTGACCGCGAACATCAAGACCGAGCCGCCACACAAGATGAGGCCGAGCGCCGCCAGAAACGCGGCCAGGGCCACCGGCTGCGCCAGCAGCACGCTCACCAAGGTGGTGAGAATCTGATTCGGCTCGAGCCGCATCATCTCGAAGGGGTCGCCCCCTACCACCAGGGCCACCAGCACCAGGCCGCCGACCATGGGGACGGCGAGGAGGGTCTTGAAGAGCGTGTCGGCGACAAACTGGACCACGACCACCGGCCAGTTGGCGGCAGTGACAAGCGCTCCGCGCTTGAGCGAGAACTTCAACGAACCGGCTGTGCTGGACAGATCCACATTCTACAATGGCGGTGCGGATGGTCCTTCCCACCTTCGTTGCCCGAAGCGCCCGGCGGCTGGCCTTGGGCGGAGCCGTGGCCGCAGTGGCCATCTGGGCCGCCGCCGTGACGGTGGAGCGCGCGCAGCTTGGGGCCGACCTGGCGGCCTCCCGCGCACGGCTGCAGTCTGAAGTGTCGGACCAGTTCGCTGCCCTGGGCAATCGCCTGGACGAGGCGGTCCGGGGTGTCGTACTCGATGCCGAAACCGTGCGGTTGGCCGAACAGGGCGACGCCGTCGCCACTCGCCGGCTGTTCGATGTGGCTGCCACCGGCGCCCGCACGTCGCCCCGCCCGATCGCGATCACCATTTACGGCGCGCGCAATCAGCCGGTAGCCTGGGTCGGGCGATCGGAGAGCGTCCCGAACGCCCGGCTGACTGGCCCGGCCGACCTCTTCCTGGCGCAAAGCACGCAGGGTCTGCAACTGGTGCGGGTCCAACCGATTGTGGATGCCTCCGACCCGGCGCGCCACGTTGGCGCCGTCGTGGCCGAGTCGCCCCTGTCGCGCGACGGCCGTCCGCCGATGGCGGGTTCCGAGTTCGCCCTCGAGACCAGCATCGTCCCGGTGTCGCTGCGCCTGCAGTTTGAAGGGGCGGCCGATGCCGGGCCTGGCGCGTTCATCATTCGCACGCCGGCCGGCGCTCCGTTAGCCGCGGTAGATCTGCCAGACGCCGACCTCGAAGCATCACGCCGGCGAGTACACGAATGGCGCATTGCCGCGGAACTGGCGCTGCTCGGTGTGTTGCTGTTGCTGTTCGCCCGATCGCTGCTCGATTGGCGGCGGGTCACGCACACCCTCGGCGAGGCGGCGGTCCTGACCGGGGTAACGGCGCTGCTTGTGATCGGGGTCCGCGGGCTGTTCTGGATGGCGGTGCGCCAGGTCGGTCTGGCGGAACCTGCCCTGGTTCCTGCGGCGACGTGGTCGCCGATCTCGGCCGTGCTGCTGGCGTCGCCGGCGGATTTTCTGTTGACCGGCCTGACGGCGCTCGCCGTGACGGCACTCCTGACGTCCAGCTTCACCGCGTGGCGTTTGGCCCACCGGCCGGGTGTCGGCGTCGTCGTGGTGGACCGCCCATCTCTGGGGTGGTGGTTTCTGGTGGCGCAGGCGGCCGCCGGTACCGGCGTCGTGGCGCTGCTCGTCATCTACACGGCGTTCTTGCGCGCCCAGGTGTCGCAGGCATCGGTGGATATCCTGCGGTTCGCCATCGAGCCCGGCGAGTGGGCGCGTCTGTTGGTGGTGGTGGGTTTGCTCGCCTTGAACGCCGGCGTAATTGGCCTGGCGGTGTTGCTGCTGCGGGTGGCCGCCTCGCCCTGGGTGTTTGCCACTTCCAGTGCGGGATGGCGGATGCGCGGAGTCGCGGCGTGGGTGGCCCCGGCTCTGCTGCTGGCGTGGCCGGGCTGGTCCGATGGGCTTGGGCCACTTGGGCCCACCGTGGTTGCCATCGGAGTTACGGTGGCCACGGCCTGGGCCTGGCACCAATACGGACCGGCGCTGCCGCGGGCGTCGCAGGCCGTGCAGTTGCTGGTGGTGTTGTTGGCGATGGTGCTGCCCTCGGTGTTGCTCTACCCGTCACTGGTCGATGCGGCCAATCGCGCCCGGCGGCAATTGGTCGCTGAACGCTACGCGCCTGAGGTATTGAATCAACGTCCCGATGTGCGGCTGAAACTGTTGCAGGCGCTCGGCGAGATCGATCGGCGCGAAGGGCTCGACGCGCTCGTGCAAGCCAGCGAAGTACCGGCGAACGGCCCAATGCCCAGCGAGGCCGCGTTCCTGGTGTGGTCGCAGACCAGCCTGGCCACGCAGCGGCTGACGTCCAGCGTGGAACTGCACAACCCCGCCGGTACCATGGTGAGCCGGTTTGCCCTCAACCTGCCCGACAACGCCCAGGGCCAGGTGTGGCGGGAGTCCTCGTGCGAGTGGGAGATGCTCGAGGAAGTGTCGCCATTTTTCTCGGAGGAACGGCGGCTGCTGCACGCCGGCCGGGCCATCTGCACGACCGGCGCCGATGGCCGCCGGGTCATTGCGGGTTCGGTGGTCGTGCACTCGATGCTCGACTACGCCAACCTGTCGTTTATCTCGGCCCAAAATCCATACACGGTCTTGATGCGGTCGGGGCAACTGCGGCCTGAGCCGCGCCCGCGAGCCGAGGTCGAGTTGTACGTCTACGGCTGGAGCCGGCGGGTGCTCTACAGCTCGGCCGAGTCGGCGCCACCGCTCACCGAGGCGGTCTACCGCCGCGCCTACGAATCGCGGGAGCCGTTCTGGGCGACCATCCCCCGCGGGTCGTCCTCGCTTGACGTCTACGTCATGAGCGACCGGGCGGCGATCTATGTCCTGGGGACCGCGGACCCGACGGCCTTCGGTCACCTGGTGACGATCGCCGAAATGGTCACGCTGGGCTTCGTGTGGTTTGTCGTCATGCTGGCGGGCGCGGTGGCGGCCAACGTCCTGCTGGCGCGGACGCCGGCCACCGGTCGAGCGCTGCTGGCTGAGGTGCGCGCCAGCTTCTATCAGAAGCTGTTCCTGGCCTTTGTGCTGTCGGCCATTGTGCCCGTGCTTGCGCTGGCGTTGGTATCGCGGGCATACATGGCGCGGTTGATGCTGGCGGACATCGAACGGGAAGCCATGCGATTGGCCACGGTCGCCAGCCGCGTGGTCGAAGACGTCGGGGCGCAGATTGGCCAGTCGGCCGTCGACGACAACATCATCGTGTGGCTCAGCCGCGTCATCGCCCAGGACGTCAATATCTTCGAGGGCGCCACCTTGCTGGCGTCCAGTGAGCGCAACCTGTTTGCCTCGGGCCTGCTGCCGACGCGCACGCCGGGCGAAGTGTTCCGCGCCATCCTGCTGGATGGCCAGCCGTCGTATGTGGGTCGCGATGTGGCGGGTGGCCTCGAGTACCTGACGGCCGCCACTTCGGTTCGTATTCGCGGCGGCCGCCAGGCCGTGTTGACCGTGCCGTTGACCTCGCGCCAACAGGAGACCCAGGCGCAGATCGACGACCTCGATCGGCGGGTGCTGCTCGCCGCCCTGGTGTTCATCATGCTCGGGGCCGGCATCGGCTATTACATGGCGGAACGGATCGCCGATCCGGTGAACCGGCTGATGCGGGCGACCCGGCGCATCGCGCGCGGTGATCTGGACGCGCGTGTGCTCGCCACTTCGTCCGACGAGTTGCGGCGCCTGGTCGAGGCGTTCAACCAGATGGCGGCCGACCTGCAGCGGCAGCGCCAGGAACTGGAGCGGACCAACCGGCTGGCCGCCTGGGCTGACATGGCGCGGCAGGTCGCGCACGACATCAAGAATCCCCTCACGCCGATCCAGTTGAATGCGGAGCACCTGCGCCGGGTGCATATCGATCAAGGACGGCCGCTGGGCCCGGTGATCGACGACTGCGTCAGCAACATCCTCGGCCAGGTGCGGTTATTGCGGCAAATCTCGTCCGAGTTCTCGAACTTCGCCTCGTCGCCGGAACCCAAGCCGGTGGCGACCAACCTGGCCGGATTGGTCGCCGAGATCATCGACCCGTATCGCGCCGGGCTGGCCGGCCGCGTGGCGATCGAGTCGCACGTGCCGGCCGGACTGCCGATGCTGCGCATCGACCGCATGCTCGTGGGGCGCGCGCTGACCAACATCATCGAGAACGCCTTGCATGCGATGCCGGGGGGCGGCTCGCTCACCATTGAGGCCGCACTGGCGCCGGGCCAAATGGCGCAACTGCGCTTCACCGACACCGGCATGGGGATGGACGCCGATGCCTTGGCCAGGATTTTTGAACCCTACTTCTCGACCCGCGCGATTGGCACGGGCCTCGGCCTGACCATTGCCAAGCGCAACGTCGAAGCCAACGGCGGGGTCATCCACGTGACGTCCGAGCGTGATCGCGGCACCAGCGTCACGGTGACGCTGCCGCTGGTCAGCTGACTTCGCGGTCCTTCTTGGCCGGCGCCTCGACCGGCGACTCCACCGGCGCGGGCTCGGCGCTGCGTCCCTTGAGCTTGGTCATCAGCGCCCCGACAAAGCCCGACGCGAAGTAGGTGTAGGCCAGCACGATCAGCACTTCGTGGGGGTAGGTCGCCAGCAACCCGATGAACACCGCCACCAGGATCAACCCACGGAACCCGCGGCGCATGCCGAGGTCGAATGTCTTGAAGCTCTGGAAGCGGAGGGTGCTGACCATCAGCAGCGCCGGCACGGCCAGCATCACCAGGCCCAGCCAGGCGAGCGGCTTGGCGTCGAGACCGATCGGAAAGTAATAGATGGTGGCGGCGACCAAACCCGCGGCCGCCGGGCTGGGCAAGCCGATGAAGTACCGCTTGTCGGTATTGGTCTGGATGTTGAAGCGCGCCAGGCGCAGGGCCGCGGCGGTCAGATAGACAAACCCAACCGCCCAGCCGATGCGGCCGAGCGGGACCAGGCCCCACTGAAACGCCAGCACGGCCGGCGCCATGCCGAACGAAATCAGATCGGCCAGCGAATCCAGTTGCACCCCGAAGTCACTGGTGGTGCCGGTCATCCGGGCAATGCGGCCGTCGAGCATGTCGAGCACGACGGCGACGCCAATAAACGGGGCGGCGGTCGAGAACTCGCCGCGCATGGCGTGAACCACGCAGGCCCAGCCGCAGAACAGGTTGGCCAGCGTAAACAGGCTGGGCAGCAGCGAGACACCACGCCTCAGCGCGCGCCGGTCGTGGCCGCGGTTGAAGGCATGGACGCGAATGGGCGAACCGTGTCGCGATTCCAATTTACGACTCCAGCGTTGCGATCGTTGTCTCACCAGCGACGACCTTGTCGCCAACCTTCACGCGAATGGTCGCGGAAAGCGGCAGGAATACATCCATGCGCGAACCGAACTTCATGACGCCGTAGCGCTGCCCCCGTTCCACCCGATCGCCGACTTGCAGGCGGCAGACGATGCGCCGGGCCAGCACGCCGACAATCTGGCGGGCAACAACCGCCCCGCCGGGCCGGTCGAACCAGACCTCGGTCCACTCGTTCAGCTCCCCGGCTTCCTTTCGGTAGGCGGGCAGGAACTGACCCGGATGATACTCCACCCGGCTGATGGTGCCGTCGACCGGCGTCCGGTTGACGTGGACGTCGAGGGGCGACAGGAACATGCTGATCACCTGCCACTCGCCGGGCGGCGCGCCGGGCCACAGGCGATCGCCGGCGGCCATGATGCGGGCATCGGCCGGCGAGACGACGAGGTTGCCGCCCGCGGGGATGGTGCGATCCGGATCGCGGAAGAAGAAGACGAAGAAGGCAGCCAGCACCAGGACGGGGATCGACCACGCGCGCCCGAACCACACACCGGCAGCCAGCGCCACCACCAGGGCCACGCCGACAAAAGGGAGCCCCGCGCGATCGATGAACATCCTGTTGATAATAAGACGCCGGGCGCGTTTCCCGGAAAATATCGAGGCGCCGTGTGCGGCGCCCCGGGAAACCTGCCCGGCGTGGGTAGCGGGTCGCTAGGCCGACAGCGGCTGCGAGCCGGCGTGGCTGACATGCCGCATGATCGATTCCATGCGGTCTTTAATGTGGAGTTTGCGTTTCTTGAGGCTGACTTCTTCGATGTGCTCTTCGTCGGACAGGTGCTGCTTGGCTTCGAGTTCGTGCAGGCGATCGTCGAGTGAGTGATGCTGTGAGGCCAACTCGCGAAATTCCTCGTTGGTCTCGAGGAGTCGATGCTTCAAGTCCTCTGCCATCTCTCCGCCTCCCTTCCGGGGCCGGTGCGGGAACGCTGACCGCCCCAATGGGGCGACTCTACCACCACGATATTGTGAAAGGAAGCGACAAGGTTACCCGAGCGCGTGCCTGACCAGCACCAGGGCATCCTCGACCGGCTGGGTGTAGTAATTGCGTCGCACACCCGCTTCAACGAAGTGCGCCTTGGCATATAACCGCAAGGCCGGTGTGTTCGAGCGGCGAACCTCAAGCGTGGCGCTCGCGACCCCCAACCGCGCCGCCTCTGCCAGTACGCCGGCCAACAGCCGGCTGGCCAGGCCCTGGCCACGCAGTTCGGGCCGCACGGCCAGGTTGTTGATGTGAATCTGGTCGGTGACCCGCCAGAATGCGCAGAATGCCGCCACCGGGCAGTCGGGAGTACGCAGGACGTAGATGTGACACACCTCCGGGCGCTGCAGTTCCGCCTCATACCACTGCCTCGTCGTCGGGTTGTTGAACGACGCATCCTCAATTGCCAGCACACCGTCGAGATCCTCGGCAGTGGCCAGCCGTTCGACCGTCATGACTGCCCCCGGCGGTCGCGCTCGATCTCCACGTCGGGACGCCGCACGTAGATCGGCGTGAGCTGATGCGGCCGGCCGCCCTCGCCGCGCGCCGCGCGGACCGCTGCGATTCGAGCCAGGGCCGGCGCCAACGGTGGCGGTGTGCGGGCGATCCACTGCCCTGCCCCCTTCTCGGCGATCAGGGCGGCCTCCCGCCCGGCGGCGTCGCCAATGAAGACCGCGGTCCGGCCGGCCAGATGGGCGTGCCACGAGGCGAGCACCACCGACGGAGGCGCCGCCAGCGGCGGCTCGAGCGTGCGGCCGCCGGGGTCGAGCAGCGTGGCGAAGACCTCGCCGCGTTGGGCGTCCATCCACGGGGCGACGAGCGCCACACCGTCAGCGGCCTCGTCCGCCAGTGCGTCGAGGGCCGAGATGCCGATGACGGGCCGGCCAAGCGTCATGGCCAGTCCTTGCATGGCGGCGAGGCCGATTCGTAGCCCGGTGAAGGCTCCCGGACCAGTGGCCACCGCCAGCAGGTCGATCCCGTCCGGCGCCAGACCGGCCTGGGTCAGCGCGGCGTCGATCTCGGCCGGCAGCCGCTCGCTGTGCGAGCGGGCTGCATCACCAGCGACCAGGGCCAGCACCTGGGTGTCGCGGGTGACAGCGAGGCTGCCGCCGCGGGTGGTCGTATCGAGGGCGAGAATGATCACGGTTCGGGTCAACGGCCATCGTATACTCGACCACACCCCTTTTTCGAACCGCGACCGTGTCCCAACCGCCATCTTTTGCGTCCGCAGTGCCGCCAACCGGCGCGCAACTGACGCCGGCCATGCGTCAGTATTTCGACGCCAAGCGCCAATACCGCCACGCCCTGGTATTTTTCCGGATGGGCGACTTCTACGAGATGTTCTACGAGGACGCGCTGGTCGCCTCGCGCGCCCTTGACCTGACGCTGACCTCGCGGTCAAAAGACGCGGCCGGCACGCCGGTCCCCATGTGCGGCCTGCCCTATCACGCGGCCGATGGCTACATTGGACGGCTGGTGAAGAAGGGCTACAGCGTCGCCATCTGTGAACAAGTTGAGGATCCCAAGAAGGCGAAGGGCGTCGTCAAGCGCGAGGTTGTCCGCGTCGTCTCGCCCGGCACGTTGACGGACTCGGCCTACCTGGATGCCCGAGAGCCGGCCTTCCTGATGGCGATCGTGGCCACCCACGCCGCCGCCGGCCGGCCGGCCGAGTACGGCGCCGCGCTGGTCGACCTCTCCACCGGCGAATTCGACGTGGCTGAGTATGCCGGCGTTGAAGGCCTGGCGTCGATGCGGGCCGAGATCGCGGTGCTGAGGCCGCGTGAAATCGTGGCCGCCTCGGCCAGTGACGCCCGCGCCCTGCTGCCGGAAATCGAGCAGTACGGCGTGCCGGTCACCGAGATCGACGGTTGGCACTTCGAACTGGAGTCGGCCCGCCAGACCTTGCTCGACCAGTTGCGCGTCGGCGGCCTGGAGGGGTTTGGGCTCGAGCGGCGCCAGGCGGCCGTGTGCGCCGGCGGCGCGCTGGTCCGCTACCTGCGCGACACGCAGAAGGCCGACCTCGCGCACGTGCGCTCGGTCCGGCTCCGGCAGCTCGCCGATGGCCTGCTGATCGATCCGACGACGCTCAAGCACCTGGAAATCGTCGAATCCATGGAGGGCGGCCGGGCCGGGACGCTGCTCGACGAGATCGATCGCACGGTCACGCCGATGGGAGGACGCCTCCTGCGGGCGTGGCTGCTCAGGCCGTTGACCGCGATCGAGCCGATCCGCGATCGCCTCGATGCGGTCGAGGAATTAGCGGTCAAGACCACCGAGCGCGGCAAGTTGCGCGAGACGCTCAAGTCGATCCTCGACCTCGAGCGGCTCATCTCACGAATTGCCTTGTCGACCGCCAGTCCGCGCGACCTGGTGGCGCTCGGGCGATCGCTCGCTGCCGTGCCGCGGCTGGCGCTGATGCTGGTGGATTGCCAGGCGCCGCTGGTGCGTAGCCTGATCGGCGAACTCGACGACCTCGGCGACGTGCGCCAGTCGGTCGAGGCCGCCATCATGGACGAGCCGCCGGCGCTGGCGCGCGACGGCGGCTTCATCCGCGACGGGTTCGATCCCACGGTTGATGAACTGCGCACGATCAGTCGCTCCGGCAAGCAGGTCATTGCCAAGATGGAAGAAGGCGAACGCGCCCGCACCGGCATCACCTCGCTGAAGGTGCGTTTCAACCGGGTGTTCGGCTACTACATCGAGATCTCGAAGTCGAACCTCCACGCCGTGCCGGACGATTACATCCGCAAGCAGACCATTGCCGGCGGCGAGCGCTACATCACGCCGGCGTTGAAAGAGTACGAGGAGAAAGTCCTCGGGGCCGACGAGCGGATCGTGACCCGCGAACTGGAACTGTTCGAAACGCTGCGCCAGAAGGTGGCCGCCGAAGCGCCGCGCGTGCTCGACACTGCGCGGGCCGTGGCCGGCCTCGACGTGCTCGCCGGACTGGCCGAGACCGCGACCGTCTGCAACTACACCAAGCCCCACGTGCATGACGGCGACGAACTGGTGGCGCTCGATGTGCGGCATCCCGTCGTGGAGCGGCTGGCGGCCGGCGCCTTCGTGCCGAACGACATCACGCTGAACGGTTCCACCCATCAGTTGGTGATCCTGACCGGCCCGAACATGGGCGGCAAGTCGACCTACCTGCGCCAGGTCGCGCTGCTCTGCCTGATGGCGCAGACCGGCTCGTTCGTGCCGGCCCGCGAAGCCAAGCTGTCGCTGATCGATCGGCTGTACGCGCGGGTCGGGGCGTCCGACAATATCGCCCGCGGGCAGTCCACGTTCATGGTGGAGATGCAGGAGACGGCCCACATCCTGAGCGGCGCCACCTCGAAGAGCCTGGTCGTGCTCGACGAGATTGGCCGCGGCACAGCGACCTTTGATGGCCTGAGCATTGCCTGGGCGGTGGCGGAATACATGGCCACCAATGAACGGGCGCGACCCAAGACGCTGTTTGCCACCCACTACCACGAGCTCACCGACCTGGCCGACGCGCTCGGCGGCGTGGTCAATGCGCACGTGACGGCGCGCGAGTGGAAGGACGACATTATCTTCCTCCACAAGATCCTGCCGGGCCGGTCGGATCGCAGCTACGGCATCCAGGTGGCGCGCCTGGCCGGCATTCCGCCGTCGGTGATCGCCCGCGCCCGCGACATCCTCGGATCGCTCGAGCACGACGAACTGGCACGTGGCGGCAAGCCGACGCTGAGCGGCACGCCGGTGGCGCCGCAGCAGCAACTGGGGCTGTTTCAGTCAGCCTCCCCCGCCGACGACAGGCTGCGCGAGCGGCTGCGCGAGATCGACATCAATCGCACCACGCCGATCGACGCCTTGCAGATTCTGCAGGAACTCAAGAAGTCGATTGAGGAATGAAGCAGGTGCTCAGGTGCTGAAGTGCTGGGGTGCTGAAGTGCTGCGGTGCTTGGGTGCGATGGTGCTGGGGGGCGTCATCAGTGGGTGCCAGTCGGCGCCACCGGCCAACCATGTCGTCACGCTCGCGGTCCTCAGTTCGCCCAACAGCCTCGATCCGCGGGTGGGCTCCGATGAGACTTCGCAGCGCGCGCATCAACTGATCTACGACAACCTGCTCGCCCTCGATGAACAGTTGCGCGTCGTTGGCGGCCTGGCCTCGAGTTGGCAACAGCGAGACGCCCTCACCTACGACGTGGTGTTGCGGCAGGGCGTGCAGTTTCACGACGGCCGCGAACTGACGGCGGCTGATGTCGTCTATACCTTCAGCTCGTTCATCGACCCCGCGTTCGTGTCGGCGCGCAAGGGGGCGTATCGGCTGCTGAAGCAGGTGATCGCGGTTGACCGCTATACCGCGCGATTCACCTTGTCTGAACCGTTCGGCTCCTTCCCGATCCAACTGGTGATGCCGGTGGTGCCGAAGGACGCGGGCCCAGGGCTGCGCGAACACCCGGTCGGCACCGGACCGTACAAGTTTGTGAGCTTCGCTGTCGACGACGAGCTGGTGCTGGAGGCGTTTCCGCAGTACTTTCGCGGCGCACCGGCCAACGACGGCGTTGTGTTGAAAGTGGTGCCCGACGAGATCATGCGGGCGCTCGAGTTGCGCAAAGGCACGGTCGACCTGGTCGTGAACGACCTGTCGCCAGACGTCGTGCATCAACTGGCGACCGACCCGGCGATGTCGATTGTCGAATCGCCAGGCACCGACTACGCCTATGTCGGCTTCAACCTGCGCGACCCGGTGCTGCGCGATCGGCGGGTGCGGCACGCCATTGGCTACGCGATCGATCGGCAGGCCATCGTCGATTACCTGCGCCGCGGCCTGGCCACGCCGGCGGCGGGCATCCTGCCGCCGGTGTCCTGGGCGTTCGAGCCCGACGTGTTCCAGTTCACCCACGATGTCGCCCGCGCGAAGGCGCTGTTGGACGAGGCCGGCTATCCCGATTCCGACGGCGAGGGCCCGGCGCCGCGGCTGCGGCTCACGCTCAAGGTCTCCACCAACGAGTTCATCCGCCTGCAGGCGGCCGTGATCCAGCAGGACCTCAAGCAGGCGGGGATCGAGCTCGATGTGCGGTCGTACGAGTTTGCCACCCTCTACGCGGACGTCTTGAAGGGCAACTTCCAGTTGTTTACGCTGCAGTGGGTCGGGGTGTCGGATCCCGACATGCTGCGCCGGGTATTCCACTCGCAGCAGATGCCGCCGTCCGGGTTCAATCGCGGCTACTACGAGAATCCGGAGGTCGACCGCCTGATCGATGAAGCGTCCGCCGCTGCAACCGACACCGATCGCCGGCGGCTGTTCGGGCAGGCCCAGCGCCTGGTGGCGGAGGATGCGCCGTACATCAGCCTGTGGAACAAGACCAACGTCGCCGTCGCCCGTACAGGCATCGAGGGCGTCAAGTTGACGCCCTCGGCGGAGTTTACGTTCTTGCGGGACGTGACGAAACGCTAGCGCGCTAGCTCTTGAGCTTCTCGAGCTCGGTCTTGGCATCCGCCGCCAGTGGCGACTCGGCGTGCTGCTCGACCACCTGCGTCAACGCCTTGCGGGCGTCCTCAGTCTTGCCGGCCAGGCGGTAGGCCCGGGCCAGTTCCATCAGGACGGCGTCGACCGGCAGCGTGGTGTTGGGCTGCTCGGCGGCTTCCTTCAACGTGGCAATGGCCGGATCGAACTGGCCGGTGCGCAGTTGCGCCTCGGCCTTGCCCAGCCGCGACATGCGCTGGATCAGGTCAGAGCCGCTGGCGATCACGAGGTCGTATTGCTTGATCGCCTCGTCAAAGCGTTCCAGCGAGACCAGGATGCGGGCCGCATGGTAGCGCGCGTTGCGGCCCGCTTCGGTGTTGGGATAGCCGTCGGTGGTCGCCAGGAACTTCGGCAGCGCGGCTTCGAACTTGGCGCGCTCGGTCGGATAGGTCCCGGGGGCCTGCCCCGGCGTGAGCGTCGGGTCGGTGGTGGTACCGGCCGGCGGGCCCGGCGGCATGACCCTCGCTTCTTCAATCACCATCGCCTCAGCCAGGAGCGTCCGGGCCCGGGCGCTGATGCTGCGGTTCCACGCCGTGTAACCGGCGACGCCCACGGCGGCCACGACGACGACGGCGACGGTCGCGATCACGGCGGTCTTGTTCTGCTCGACCCACGCCTGGACTTGCGCCAGGGCAACGGCCAGGGGGTTGGTCTTGAGGTGTTGCCGTTCAGTAGTTTTCATAACTCAACAAATCCTTCATTCACGAACTCACCAATTCGCCAATTAGTGAATGGTGCGCCTGACAGGGATCGAACCTGTGACCTTCGGTTTAGGAAACCAACGCTCTATCCAACTGAGCTACAGGCGCTTAGTACCTCAGGACAGAATAAACCGGCTCGCCCGGCAATTTCGCGCGGCCGTTCAGGAAGTCCAGCTCGATCAGGAAGGCGACGCCCAGGACCTTGCCGCCCGCCTTCTTCACCAGGTCGACTGCGGCGCGCGCCGTCCCGCCGGTAGCCAGCACATCGTCGACCACCAGAATGCGCTGGTTGCCGGCGCACGCGTCCTGGTGAATCTCCAGTGCGTCGGTCCCGTACTCGAGATTGTAGCTTTCCCGGAACGAGGCGGCCGGCAGCTTCCCCGGCTTGCGAATGGGGACAAATCCGCATCCCAGGGTCGTGGCCACGGCGGCCCCCAGAATGAAACCGCGGCTCTCGATGCCGACGACCTGGTCGATGTCTTCGCCCATGTACGGCGCCGCCAGCGCATCGACCGTGTCGCGGAAGCCTTGCTGGTCGCTGAGCAACGTCGTGATGTCGTAGAACAGGATGCCCGGCTTGGGAAAGTCGGGCACGTGCCGAATTTTTGCCTTCAGGTGGTCCATGTGTCCTGTCGCCTATCGAATCTCAAAACCCGCATGCACGCCGGTGGGCTCGGTGCCGTCCACCAGCACGCGGTCGACCCGTGAGCGCGACGGCCCGCGCCGCAGGGTGCGCTCAAAGCGTTCGAGCGCGTCTGCCTCACCTTCGGCCACCGCCTCCACCGTGCCATCGGCATGGTTGGTGACAAAGCCACTGAGACCCTCGCGCCGGGCCGCGTCCTGGGCAAAATAGCGGAATCCGACGCCCTGCACGTGCCCGCTCACCTGGAACCTCCGGGCCACGCGCATCCCACCATTCTAGCTCAGCCCAGAGTCCCGCCGCTTGACGGGCTGGCATTCGAGGCGCATTATCAAAGCTTGCCGAATCTGCCAGCCACTGGCAGAGCGGGGGACCCAAGAACTAGGGGCAAATCGCGCCGATGCGCGACAGGGATCACCACCCTTGAGCCCGACAGCTAACCTCGCAGGCGGAGTGGAGACTACGTGTTTGGACCCCTGAAGCGGCTGGTCGTCGGCCGCCCGATCGCGACCTACCAGGCCGATCACCACCGGTTTGGCCTCTTCGGCGGACTCGCCGTTCTGTCATCTGATGCGCTGTCGTCGGTGGCGTATGCCACCGAAGAGGTGCTGCGCGTCCTGATGATTGGCGGGGTCGCCGCCCTCAGCCTGGGTCAGCCCATCAGCCTGCTGATTGCCACGCTGTTGCTGATCGTCGTCTTTTCCTATCGGCAGACCATCCACGCCTACCCGGGGGGCGGCGGCGCCTACATCGTGGCCCGCGACAACCTCGGCCCCAACTTCGGGCTGGCGGCCGCGGCTGCCCTGCTGATCGACTACACGCTGACGGTGGCCGTGAGTATTGCCGCCGGGGTCTCGGCCATCACCTCGGCCATCCCGGCGCTGCACGTGAACCGGGTGGTGCTCAGCCTCGGCTTCATCGGCATGCTGATGCTCGGCAACCTGCGCGGATTGCGGGAATCGACCAAGCTGTTCGGCGTGCCGGTCTATGCGTTTGTCGGCGTCATGATGGCGCTGATCGTTGCCGGCATCACGCAGGCGATGCTCGGGACAGTTACGCCGGTCGTCACCGCTGATCCGCTCCACACCTTTGATACCGGTCCGATCACGTTGTTCGTGCTGCTCTCGGCGTTCGCCAACGGCTGCACCGCGATGACGGGAGTCGAGGCGGTGTCGGACGGTGTCCCGGCCTTCAAGGATCCCCCGGCCCAGACGGCGACCCGCACACTCGGCCTGATGGCCGTTCTCGCCATCACCATGTTCACCGGCATCAGCTACCTGGCGCACGCCTATCAGGTAGTGCCCAGCGAAACCGAGACGGTGGTCTCGCAGATTGCCCGCGGCGTGTTCGGCGGCCGCAACATCTTCTACTACACCGTTCAGGGCGCCACCATGCTGATCCTGGTGCTGGCGGCCAACACCGCGTTTGCCGACTTCCCGCGGCTGGCGTCGATCGTGGCGCGCGACCGCTTCATGCCGCGCCAGTTCATGAACCTGGGCGACAAGCTCGCCTTTTCGAACGGCATCGTGGCGCTCAGTGTCGCCGCCGGCGCGTTGTGCGTGGTATTCGGCGGTGATCCGCACGCCCTGATTCCGCTTTACATGATCGGTGTGTTTCTCTCGTTCACGCTGTCGCAATCCGGCATGTTTCTACGCGCCCGCCGGCTGCGCGAGCGGGGCTGGCGGGTGGCATCGTCGATTAGTGGGGTCGGCGCCGTTGTGACGTTCTGCGTCCTGATCGTGGTGGCGGTCACCAAGGGACCCGACGGCGCCTGGATCGTGGTGGTGCTGATTCCCTTCCTGTCCCTGGTCTTCAAGACGACGCGGAGCCACTACGACAGCGTGGCATCGCAATTGTCGCTGAGTGGCGTCGAGGTCGATACGACCCCGCGTGGCCACATCGTGATCGTGCCGATTGGCGGGGTGCACCGCGCGGTGATCGAGGCGCTGAATTACGCCAGCTCCCTGAAGGCCGATGTGCGAGCCGTCTACGTGAACGTCAACCCCGAGTCGATGGCGTCTCTCAAGCGCGACTGGCCGCAGTGGGGTTCGCACGTGAAGCTGGTGGTGCTGCAGTCGCCCTACCGCTCGATGACCGAGCCACTGCTGGACTACATCGATCGCGTCGAGCGCGAGCACCCGGATGACTACATCACGGTCGTGCTACCCGAGTTCGTGGTCAAGCACTGGTGGCACCACCTGCTGCATAACCAAAGCGCCTTCTCGCTCAAGGCCGCCCTGCTGTTCCGGGCGCGGGTCGTCACCACCTCGGTGCCCTTCCACCTGAAGCAGTGACTACCCGCGGCGGCCACCCTACTGTTGTGGCTTGGCGGCCGGCGCTGCCGGGGGCGCCGCCGGATCCACTGCCGCGATCTTCTCGCGCCTGAGCGCCGCGTTCAGGCGGGGCAGTTCGGTCGCCAGGGTCTGCTTCATCTTCTCGAGCTGGGCGTCGAGTTCGGCCGACAGTTCGTTGAAGACCTCGACACTCTGGTCGGTAGGCCGGGCGTCGGCACTCTCGATCACGCCGGCCAGGGCGGCGATCTTGTTGTTCAACCTGATCGGATAGTTCAGGGGGTCCTGGCCGCTGCGGTTCTTCACCTGGTAGGCCTCCTCCTCCACCACGGTCAGCGGCTGCAGCAGGAGGTCGGCCAGCTTCTGGACCTCGATCTTCTTGCGCGCGGGCACTTTCTGGAGCCGCTCGTTCACCTGATCCCGGATGTTGCGGATGTCGATCACCGCCTGGTTGGCCTGGCTCACCTTGTCGCGCACACGCATGGAGAGCCTGAACTGCTCCATCAGATCGGCCTCGGAGATGCCGTCGGCCTTGAGCCGGGGGTCGAGCGCGATGGTGAAATCACGGCTCTGGGTCTCGCCATTGGCCGTGATGCGAACGGTGTAGCGGCCGGCCGGCGCGGCCGGGCCGCGCTGTGGCGCGGCGGCCCACATGATCATGCCGGGGAACACGGTCGCCCCTTCGTAGCGCATGTCCCACGAGAAGCGGTTGATGCCCTGCGCGGTGGTGACGCGCGGCGGGCCGGCGTTGAACGGGTTCTCCTCAGCAACCGGCGTGGCATTCGCCTTGGCCGCCCCGGTAAACGAGCGCAGCACGGTGCCTTGCGCATCAAGCAACTCGATCTTCACCTCGGGCGTCTCCTTGCCCAGGTAGTAGTCGAACGTCACGTTGCGGTCGCGGCCCCGCATCGGGTTGAGCGGCTCGAACAGGTGCAGGGCCTCGTTGGTCAGTTCCGGCGTGGCCTGACGAAGCACGCCGATGTTGTCGAGCACGTAGAAGCCGCGGCCGTGCGTGCCAATGACCAGGTCGCGGTCTTCGACCACGATGCCGTGCACGGGAGTGACGGGCAGGTTGAGCGCCAGCGACTGCCACGAGGCGCCGTCGTTGAACGAGATGTAGACGCCGTGCTCGGTGCCCAAGTACAGCAACCCGCGGCGCTTGGGATCTTCCCGAATCGTGCGGGCGAAATCGGTCTCGGGAAGATTGGTGACGATCTTCTGCCAGCTCTTGCCGAAGTCGGCCGTCTTGTAGACGTAGGGCTTGCGATCGCCCATCTGGTAGCGGTTGCCGGCCAGGTAGGCGACGCCGTTCTGGTGTGGCGACGCCTCGATCAGGCTGATGCGCGTGAAATCGGGCAAGTCGGGCGGCGTCACCTTCGACCAGTTCTGACCGCCGTCCTGCGTGACATGCACCCAGCCATCGTCTGATCCGGTCCAGATGGTGTTGGCATCCTGGCGCGAGGGCGCGATCGTAAAGACCACCGCGTAGGTTTCGACGCCGGTCTGATCCTTGGTGATCGGCCCGCCAGACGCCTGCATGGTCTTGGGATCCGAGCGCGTCAGGTTGGGGCTGATCTTCTGCCAGTTCTGGCCGCCGGTGGTGGTGCGCCAGACATACTGCGACGAGGCATACAGGGTCTTGCCGTCCACCGGCGAGAACACGATCGGGAACGTCCACTGGAATCGTTCCTTGATATCGATCGCCGACCAGCCCATGGGGTTGTTCGGATAGATGTTGATGGCGCGCTGCTGGCCGGTCTCGCGATCGAGACGGCTCAGGAACCCGCCATAGCTGCCGGCATAAAAGACGTTGAGGTCGTTTGGGTCGGGGGCGATGTAGCCGCTTTCGCCGCCGCCGACGGCATAGAAAATCGGCGGCAGGCTGCCCTCCCCCGCTCCCGGGTTGTTCTGGCTGCCGACACACGCGGTGCTGTTGTCCTGCTGCGCGCCGCAGATGTGATACGGCGTGTGCCGGGTGGTGAACACGTTGTAGAACTGCCCGGTCGGCAGATCCTGGTCGGTCCAGGTCTGCCCGGCGTTCACGGTCACGTTGGCACCGCCGTCGTTGCTCTGCACCATTCGCTTGTTGTCGGTGGTTGAAATCCACAGGTCGTGGTTGTCGCCGTGCGGCACGCGAATGGTGTTGATGGTCTTGCCGCCGTCTGTGGATCGGTAGAACTGCACGTTCAGGATGTAGAGCGTGTCCTTGTCCTTCGGGTCGGCGACAATCCGCGTGTAGTAGAACGCGCGCTGGCGGATGTTGCGGTTGTCGTTGATGAGCTTCCACGTGGCGCCCGCATCATCGGAGGCGTACAGGCCGCCGGCCGCTTCGTTCTCGATCAGCGTGTAGACACGGTTGCCGTCGACCGGCGACACCGACACGCCGACCTTGCCCCACAGGCCGGCCGGCAGGCCAGGGCTCTTCGTGATCTCGGTCCACGAGTCGCCGGCATCGGTGGACTTGAACAGTCCGCTGCCGGGGCCGCCGCTCGACATGCCCCACGGCGAACGGTTGGCCTCCCAGAGCGAGGCGAAAATCACGTTGGGGTTCTTCGGGTCAATCGACAGGTCGACGCCGCCGGTCTTCTCGTCGCGGAACAGCGTGCGCCGCCAGGTCTTGCCGCCGTCAGCCGACTTGAAGATGCCGCGCTGCGGGTGTTGGTTGTAAACCTGTCCAAGTACCGCGGCATAGACGATGTCGCAGTTGGTGGGATGGACGCGGAGCCGGGCAATGGCCTGAGAGTCGCGCAAGTCGGTGAGGTGATCCCACTTCTCGCCGCCGTCGGTGGTCTTGTAGACGCCGTCGCCCTGGATGATGTTGCCGCGAAACTGGGTCTCGCCGCCGCCGATGTAGACGACATCCGGATTGGCCTGGCAGACGGCCAGCGACCCGATCGACGAGGTGCCGATCTTGCCGTCGGTCATCGGCGCCCAGTTGGTGCCACCGTCGGTGGTTTTCCAGGCGCCGCCGCCGGTGGCGCCGAACCAATATTCCATCGGCCGCGCCTCGCTGCCGCCGACGGCGAGCGAACGTCCGCCGCGAGCCGGACCGACACTGCGCCAGCGCATGCCGCTGTAGAGGCTGGGGTTGACCGTGCCGTTCGTCTGAGCCAGGGTCGCGGGCGACAAGAAGAGCGCGCCGGCTACGGCCGTGGCCGCCACCAAGGTGAGCGCCAACAAGAAGTGCAATCGTTTCATGGCAGACTCCTGGGAAAACTATCACCGATAGTTTACTAGCCTGGGCCGGGTCTGCGGCGTGCTACGGCCGGGCTAGGCGGACGAGGCCGGCGGCGTTCAGCACCAGAATGCGCAGCCGGCGTACGAGCGCCAGCGTGACGCCGGCGGCGGGGCCCATGCCAATGGCCTGGGCGACGGCGCCCGAACCGGCTTCATCGATCCCCAATCGGTATGGGATGAACTTGAAGGCGATGGTGACAAAGCGCCCCGCGCTCTCGAGCAGGAAGGCGTCCACGAGTGTCGCGTCACCCCCGCCAGGCAGCAGCCGCAACACCAGCCACACTTCGGCGACGGCGGCGACGTGGAACGTTGCCTCCCAGGCGGCCACGTGCGCGAGCCGGCTGATCGGCCACCCGAGCACGCCGTAGATCCGTGACTCGACCTCGCGGATCGCATCCGCGGGTACGGCGGTTCTTCCCGCCAGCTTGGTGACCAACGGCGCAAAGCGGGAGAGCACGGCCGGCTGCGAACGCGCCAGCCACAGCGCAACCACTCCGGCCACGGCGCTGGCAATCACGATCACTTCGGCAATCTGCTCCAGGGCTGGTGGCACGCCGGCACGCTGGAAGAAGAACCAGGTGCCGGTGAGCAGCACCACCAGCACCGAGGCGGTGTAGAACGCGTTCTCGATGGTGACGGACGCGACGCTGGTGACGGTGGAAATCCGTGCGCGCGTCATCACGATCTTGGTGGGTTCACTGGCCAGGAGGCCAAGTGGCGTGAGGTTGCCGAGAGCGTCGGCGACCAGCATGGCGCCAAAGGCATCACGAAATCGAAGTGCTGAAGTGCTTGGGTGCTCAGGTGCTGAGGTGCAGAGCACCCACGCGCGCGCGCGGCAAGCCATGCGCGTGGCGCCCAGGATGACGACGAGCAGAAACCACCAGCCGACGCTGGTCACGCCCGAGACCACTTCGGACCAACCAACCTGGCGGATGGTGAACACCAGAAGGCCGACACCGATGGCCGCGACGAGCAGATTAAGGAGGGAAAACTTCGGGCGCATCAGGGGCTCTAGCAGACTATAGCTTTTCAGCCTGATTGAGGCCCATTACGAGTGGCCGGGCATCCCGGTCTCTTTGCCCTTCCAGCCGCCCACGCCCGGGTTCTCCGCGCGGCGGCGAGCTGATCAGCTATCGGCGATCGGCGTCGCGCTTGAAGACCAGGTATTGGTAACCTAACGCGCCGGAGCGAAGGGCCAGTTGGAGAGCGTTGCCGCCGGTCAGTGAGCTCCAATAGTCCCCGCCGCGGAGCTTGAGCTGCCTGGCGATGAGCACGAGCATGCTGACGACGAGGTCGCGGGGGCGGCGCAGTTCGAGATGCGTCGTCAGGTCGAGCGCACGGCTCAAGCTGAACCCACTGGCGCCCGCCGTCACCGCTGCGTCCTCAACCGTGACGAGCGGGCCCGTCTTCCACCCCGCTCGAAATTCCCGCAACCAGGTCTGCTCGGTGTCCGACGGGTTGAGGGATGCCCGGTGGGTAAGGAAGTGATCGCAGATGACCAGTTGGCCTCCCGGCCGGATGACACGCGCCGCCTCGGTGAAGTAGCCGGCGACGTCGGGCGTGTGGACGAACGCCTCGATGGAGAACGCGAGATCGATGTGGTGAAGATCAGAGGGTAACGCCAGGAAGTTGCCTTCGCGGCAGCGCAGGCCGGTCATGCCGGCGCGGTCAAAGAGTTCTGCCGCATGCTTGGCCTGCAAGGGACTGATCGTGACTCCCTCTCCGATGATCGGAAGTCTGCGCGCCAGGTAAAGGAGGCTCGCGCCAACGCCGCAGCCCAGGTCGAGAACCTTTGGCTCAGGTGGCAGGGCGCGCAGTTCGGCCAGGATCAGCTCATCGACGAAATGAACGGCCGAATCGCGGGTCGCGACCCCGGGGCCCCAGACAGCGCCATGGATGGAAAGACCAGCCTGGCCATGTCGTTGGAAGTGCCTCGTATTGTGATCGTAGTAGTCACGCACCTGCCGGGGGAGGTCGGTCGTTGCCAAGGCTTGCAGCATAGCGCATCGCCGCGCGCCGAGCAGACGTGCGAAAGGCCCGGTTTCCCGAGCCTTTTACATCGATAAGTTGGTCGGGGCGAAAGGATTCGAACCTTCGACCTCTCGGTCCCGAACCGAGCGCTCTACCAGGCTGAGCCACGCCCCGACGTCCAGACAGCATAACTCAATGTGGGCGAGAAATGCACCCAAAGTCGCTGAATCAGCTATTCTCGGCGGGCCATGTCCAAATTGCGCAACCTCCTGGGCCTGATTGCCGGCGTCATCCTCGCCTTAAGCAGCGGCGCCCACACCTTCATGGGATGGCAGGCGCTCAGCGCGGAACTGGCCAAGACCAACGCGCCGGCCGACCTGGTGACGGGGCTTGAGATCGGCTGGCGTTGGGGCGGTGCCGCGATGCTCGTGATGGGCACCATCGTCGTCACCACGTTCCTGAAGCGCTACCGGGGCGAACCGGCCTCGACCTTCGCACCGGCCCTGGTGGCTGTGACCTACCTGGCCTTCGGTGCCTGGTCGCTGTTCCACAGCAACTACGATCCGTTCTTTTTCGTCTTCATCGTTCCCGGCGCGTTATTGGCGGTGGCCTCAACAGGGCGGTAAAGGTCTTGGATCCTGAGTCCTGGGGCGTGGGGTCCGCAGGACTTACTTTTCAAACTCGATCATCCGGTCGGACTTGCCCGTCATGAAGAAGCGCGCGCGCCGGCCGGCGAGGCGATCGGTGCCGGTCCCGGCTTCAATCCCCACCGCTTGCGGATACCACTGCCCGCCGTTCAGGATCTTCACCGGTGCCGACCACGCGCGCGGGTCGGCAACCGTCGGCGCGAAGGAGACGTAGATGCCCTCCTGCCCGAACTGATCGTCCTTGGCGCGGTTGAGCAGCATCACGTACTGCTCCAGGTAGGTGTTCCAGTGAATGGCCGCGCCCCAGAACACGTCGTTGACCGACGATCGATCGTGGAACGGCCGGGCGGCCTTCACGAGCGGCGTGCCAGCGGGATAGGTGAAGGGGGCTGACTCGTCGACCTGCGTCGCGGGGAGCCACGCGCCATCGCTCCAGATGGTGGCCTTCCCCGCCGGTTCATCGCGGTCGGCCCACGCCAGGCGCGCCACCGCCACGCCCTGCCCCTCGGCAGCAAGCGAATACTGGCTGAAATACAGATACAGGTCCTGCCCGTCGGCATCGAGCACGGCGGTGACGTCGCCGACCCCGCCCAGGACGAATCGGTTGTTCGAATCGCACGCGTCGCTGCCGGGCGGCGCATCGAGAACAATGCCCAGGTTCTCCCAGGTGGCGCCCTGATCGGTCGAGCGCATGGCACCGATGCGCGGCAGTTGCCGATCCGGCCGCCCGCACTGACTCGCGGGCCGCTCGTGATGGTAGTAGCCGTACCAGGTGCCGACCTCGTCGGGGACGATCGCCTCCATCCAGACGCCATCACCAGGGTGTGAGCTGAACGCCACCGGCGCGCCGGGTTGCAGGGACTCGAGGGTGGTGCCGCTGGACCGGACGGGAACGCCGCCCCACGACGTAATGGCAAAGAGCCGATTCACGCCATCGACGAGCGACCACGCCATGGGATTACTGGAGTCGATTTCGCCGGGCAGGTTGAATCGCGAGGCCGAGACCAGGCGTGCGGTGGGAATGCGGGTCGACTGCGCATGCAGCGGCAACCACAGCAGCACGACGGCTGCGAGGCCGGCGCCAGCACCCCGGCACCATCCCGGCAAGCGATGCCCTCCCGACAAGCTGTTCCCTCTCGACAAGGAGTGCCCTCCCGACAAGGAGTGCCCTCCCGACAAGCTGTGCCCTCCCGACAAGGAGTGCCCTCCCGTCTACTTCAGGTTTCCGACGAGCGTCTCGAGCATGTCGTAGGCCGTCATGTCCGGCTGCAACGGCGTGACCGAGGTGTAGCCGGCCATCACCGCTTCGTAGTCCGACCGGCCGCTGTCAGGATGATACTCATCGAGCGCTTCCTCGATCCAATAGTAGGCGTTGCCTCTCGGATCGGTGCGCGAGTCAATCTGCGTGACGTGATTGCGCTTGGCCTGGGTCGTCACCCGCAGGCCCTTCGGCGTGCCGGTCGGCACGTTGATATTGAGGAACGAGCGCGAAGCAATGCCGCGTGCGAGCACCATCGTGGCCACGGTGGCCGCCGCCGCCGCCGACGGGCCAAAGTCGTAGGTTGGGGTGCGTCGCAACGACACGGCGATTCCAGGGACCCCCAGCAGGGCGCCTTCGAGCGCGCCCGAGACCGTTCCCGAATAGGTGATGTCGTCGCCGAGGTTCCAGCCTTTGTTGATGCCGGAGACCACCAGGTCGGGCAGGCGCTTCAGGATGATCTCGCACGCGATGTTCACGCAGTCGGTCGGGGTCCCATCCACCGCATAGACGCCGTCGCTGATGGTCTCAATGCGCAGTGGACGGCGCAGGGTCAGCGCATGCCCAATCGCGCTGGCCTCCTGAAGGGGGCCAACCACCACCACATCGCCCAGGGGTTTCATCGCCGCCGCGAGGGCATGAATTCCCTCCGACTGCACTCCATCGTCATTTGTGACCAAAATCAGGGGCATTGAACCAACGATCATAGCACCTGAGCACCTGAGCACCTGAGCACCCCGAGCACCTGTATACTTCAGCTTATGGAATGGTGGCTGTGGCTCGCCGGCGGACTCGCGTTGGCGGTGGCTGAACTGATCACACCGAGCGGCTTTTTCATCATTTTCTTCGGGGTCGGCGCCATTGCCGTGGGCCTGTTGGCCGCGCTTGGCGTGGTGGAGTCCATCTGGCTGCAGGGGCTGCTCTTCAGCGTGCTGTCGGTGGCGTCGCTGCTGGTGTTCCGCGGCCGTCTGGCCACGACCTTCCAGCCACCGCCGCCCATCGCCATGGACTCGCTCGTCGGTGTCCTGGCGGTGGTGCAAGAGAGCTTGAGCCCTGGCGTCGTCGGCCGGGTCGAGGTGCGCGGCGCGTCGTGGAGCGCTCGCAACACCAGCGACGTCGTGCTCAGGGCCGGTCAGCGCGCGCGCGTGGCCGGCATCGATGGCCTGTTGCTGACGGTGGTGCCGGAGTAAAGATGGCCGCCCATAAAGGGCGGGCCTACGAGGGCCTGGCGATCACCGGCTCAAGCCACAGGACCCAAGACGCAAGACCCAAAGGAGTTTCGCAATGGAAGGCGGACTGTTCGTCATCGTCCTGCTGGCAATCATCACGCTGGTCATCCTGGCGAAGACCGCGATTGTCGTGCCCCAGCAAAGCGCGTTCGTAGTGGAGCGGCTTGGCCGGTTCGCCGGCGTGCTCGACGCCGGCTTCCACATCCTGGTGCCGTTCATCGATGTCATCCGCTACAAGCACTCCCTCAAGGAGATGGCAATGGACATCCCGGCGCAGATTTGCATCACGCGCGACAACGTGCAGGTGCAGGTCGACGGCGTGTTGTATCTCAAGGTGCTGAACCCCGAGCGCACTTCCTACGGCATCACCGACTACATGTTTGCCATCTCGCAGCTCGCGCAGACGACGCTGCGTAGCGAGGTGGGCAAGATCGATCTCGACAAGACGTTCGAGGAGCGCACCAACATCAACATCTCGGTCGTCGCCGAACTCGACAAGGCCACCGAACCCTGGGGCGTGAAGGTGCTGCGCTACGAGGTCAAGAGCATCACGCCGCCGGCGGATGTGCTGGCGGCCATGGAGAAGCAGATGCGTGCCGAGCGCGAGAAGCGCGCCGTGATTCTCACATCCGAGGGCCAGCGCGACGCCGCCATCAACTCGGCCGAGGGTGAAAAGCAGCAGGTGATCAAGGCGTCGGAAGCGCGGCGCCAACAGCAGATCAATGAGGCCGAGGGCCAGGCATCGGCCATCCTGGCGGTGGCCACCGCGAATGCCGAGGGCATCAAGCGCGTCGCCGCGGCCACCCAGGAGGCCGGCGGCGCCGAGGCCATTCAGTTGAAGGTGGCCGAGCAGTACATTGCCGAGTTCGGCAAGGTGATCAACAACGCCGACACCATCATCCTGCCGTCAAACCTGGGCGATGTGGCGTCCATGATCACCACGGCCATGACCGTCGTCGCTCAGGCCAAGAAGTAGCGCGGCGATCAAGGCCAGGACCGCGCCGGTCGTGAAGGCGACCGGCGCGCCAAACAGCTGCCACAACCCGCCGAAGAACAATCCCGCCGCCAGTGCCCCGAAGCCCTGCACCGCCGAGTGCCAGCCAAAGGCGGTGGCCCGCAGCGATTCAGGCGACAGGTCGGCTATCAGCGCCTTCTCACTCCCCTCCACCGCCGCGGCGTAGACGCTGTAGAGCATGAACCAGGCAATCAACGCCTCGACCGACTGGCTCCAGGCAAACCCCGCGTAGACCACGGCATAGAGCGTCCAGCCGGCAATGATCAGGGTGCGGCGCCCGATCCGATCGGACAAGGCGCCGCCTTTCATCGAGAGCATGGCCTTGACAGCGTGCTGGGCGCTCCAGAGCGCGGTCAGCCCGACGAGCGGCACGCCGGCCTGCGAGAGCTGAAGCAGGAGAAAGGCATCGGACGAATTGCCGAGCGTGAAGACGCCGACGATCCACAAGTAGCGTTTCAAGGAACGGGGTAGGCGCTCTGCCAACGGCACCAGCGCCGGCACCAGCACGGGTGCCAAGGGTGCGTACGGTGCCTTGGGTGCCAAGGGGTTCGGTGCCAGTGCTGGTGCCAGTGCTGGTGCTGGTGCCAGTGCCGGTGTCGAAGCGGTTTCCGGCACGCGTAGAAGCGTCATCACGGCCAGCGCGCCGGGGATGATCGTCAGGCCGAACAGTAGCCGATAGCTGTCGGGGGCGAACCAGAGGAATACGGTCGCCAGCAGCGGCCCAATCGCGGCTCCGGCGTGATCCATCGCCCAGTGATAACCAAACACGCGTCCGCGCTCGCCCGGGGGCGCCAGCGCCGCAAGCATGGCATCCCGCGGCGCGCCGCGCAGGCCCTTCCCCACCCGATCGGTCACCCGCACGGCAAAGACGTGGCCCCAGGATGTGGCCAGCGCCACGAACGGCCGCACCAGCGACGACAGCGCGTAACCGGCGACCACGATCGGCTTGCGCGCGCCGACGCGATCAGACCAGCGTCCGGCAAAGACCTTGAGGGCGCTGCTGGTGGCGTCGGCCGCGCCTTCGACAATGCCCAAGGCGATCGGCGGACCGCCGAGCACTTGCGTGATGAAGACCGGAAGTAGCGGATAGACGGCCTCGGTGGCCGCATCGGTGAGCAGGCTCACCCACCCCAGCAACTTTACCGGCTTGGATAATGGAGTGTTCGTCACACCGCTGGCCTGCCCTGAGCGAGCCCGAGGCTACGGTCGACCCGCTCGGCGAAGCTCGGCGACGATGGCGTCGGCCTGGTAGACAACGGAGAGGGCTTCGAGCATGCCGCGGGCATCGACCGAGACGGCCCGGTTGACGGTGCCGTCGTAAACGAAATAGCCGGGCAGCGACTGGATGTTGCCGTCGAAGATCAGGCCGACCAATTCGCCCTTCGCATTGATCACAGGTGATCCGCTGTTGCCGCCGACAATGTCGTTGGTGCTGACAAAGTCGAAGGGCGTGGTCGGTGTGATGGCGGCGCGGGCCGACATCCACGATTCAGGAACCTTGTACGGCGGCTGCTGCTTGTGCTCGTCGCCACGGACGTAGAGGCCGCGAATCTCGGTAAACGGCGACACCATCTTGCCGTCCTCCATGTAGCCCTTCACCTGGCCATAGGAGAGCCGCAGCGTAAACGTCCCATCCGGGTAGGCCGAGTCGCCGTGACTGGCGAACACCGCCTGCGCGATGCGGGCGTAGGCTTCCCGCTCGACACCGAGCACTTCGTTGTCATATCTGGCCCGCAACTCGCGCGCGCGCGCGTCAACCAGCTTCGCCAGCGCAATGAACGGATCAGCCGATGCCGAGACGGCCGGCTTGCCGCCGGCGAAGAGCGCCCTTCGAACCGAGGCATCGCCCAGCTTGGTGGCCGCCACCAATTCGACGGCCCGGGCCGCCGGCGTCTTCCCCGCCAGGATTTGCCTGACCAGCAGGTGACCGGCGCCCAGTTGCCGCTGCATCACGCCGAGGCCGGCCTCCAGCTTGGCTTGCTCGACGCCGGGATAGATCGGCGCCGCCGATGCCATTTGCCGCTCGATCGCCGCTTTCCGCCCGTCGGTGAAGTCGGGCAGGCGCTGGCCATTCGGCTTGACCGATTCGTCCGCCCATCGCACCAGCGTCCGTGCGATGGTGAAGTACTGGGTATAGAGGCCCAGCCCGCTCTCGAACATCACGCGTTCGAGGTTGTAGGCCGGCAGGGCCTTGCGCGCGGCCGCCACCTTGTCCCACGCGTCGCCGTACTGCGCCTTGAGTCCTGGATCGGCGTTGACGCGTGCCCGAAGCGCATTCTCGTCTGCCCGCTTCTTGTTCATCAGCGCCGGGTCGTTGAGCCCGCGCACTTGTCCCTTCCACGACTTTAACGAGTTCTCGATGCCAAACACATCGTCTTTGGCCTGGCGCTCCTGCTCGGCACCCCTCCTGGCGTAGGCCGCGAGTGCGTCGCGCATCGCCGTGAATGAGTCGATCGACAGCGGTAGGGCGAAGTCGCGCAGGAACTCGAGGTGCGCGGCCGTGTTCAGCCGCTGCGTGGCGCCGGGGTGTCCAGAGGTAAACACCGCCTCGCCATCCGCCACCCCGGTCGTCGACCAGGGCAGAAAATGCGGCGTGACCAGTGGCTTGCCATCCTCATAAACCCGCCACAAGGTCATGTCGAGGCAGTAACGAGGAAACGTGAAGTTGTCGGGATCGCCGCCATAAAAGGCGGCGGCAAATTCAGGGGCGAACACGAGGCGCACATCGGTGAACTTCTTGTACAGATACAGGTGATACTGGCCGCCCTGGAACAGGGTGACGACTTCGGCCTCAAGGGTCGTGCCGCGCTGGGCGTCCTGCTCGATGGCGGTAATAGCCGCCCGTCGCGCTGTCAACATCTCGCCCGGCGACATGCCGGGCTTGGCTGCCGCGTTCACAGTGCCCGTGACATCCTCGATTTTCTGGAGCGTCAGCAGCTCGAGGTCAGGCGCCCGCAGTTCCTGCGCGCGAGCGGCGGCGAGGTAACCCTTGCCGGCCAGGTCGCGCTCGGGCGTGCTGAGCTTGTGGAGCATATCCAGCGATACATGGTGGTTGGTCAGCACCAACCCCTCGGGCGAGACAAACGACCCCGACCCGCCCGGGAAGCGGACCGACGCCTGTTGCACCCGCTCGATCCACTGGTCCGACAGGTCCACGCCCAACGCCTGCTTGATCGCTGCTCGTGGGATGCGATTGAACGGCCAGAAGCCCTCGTTGGCGTGGCCAACCAGGGGAATCGAGACAATGAGGGCGACGATGGCCAGGAGCCGGCGGCCCGCCTGTGTCATCTGCCGATTATAGGGTGTCAGACACCGTTCCAATATTTGCCACCAGGGTGTCTGACACCGTGCCTACGGCACGTAGGCGATGCAGTCGATCTCCACCCGCAGCCCCTCGCCGGGGAGGCCGGCAGCCTGGATCGTGGTTCGGGCCGGCCGGTGCTCGCCAAACATGCGCGCGTAGACCCCGTTCATCTGCCTGAACTCGGCCATGTCGAGCAGGAACACGCCGCATCTGAGGACGTGCTGCAGGTCGGAGCCACCCGCCTTGAGAATGGCCTGCAGGTTCTTCAGACACTGCTCGGTCTGGGTCTCGACGTCAGCGCCGGCCAGCGCGCCGGTGGCCGGGTCGGTGGCCCCCTGGCCGGAAACAAAGATCAGGCGCTCGAAATTCATGCCCGGGGAGTAGGGACCAACAGGCTTGGGAAGATTTGCAGCGTGAACCGGCTTGTGAATCGACATGCGGCATTATCATGAAGGCTCGTGCCGAGATACAAGCTCACGATTGAATATGCCGGGACCCGCTACAGCGGCTGGCAGAAGCAGAAGAACGCGCGGACCATCCAGGGCGAGATCGAACGCGCGGTCGGCGAACTGACCCGCGACAAGACTTTCGAGTTCTACGGCTCAGGCCGTACCGACGCCGGCGTCCATGCCTTGCGACAAGTGGCCCACCTGGACTTACGCAAGACCCTGCCCGCCGAAACCATCCGCCGCGGCATTAACGACGGCCTGCCGGCCGACATCCATATCCTCGCCGTCGACAGCGTGCCGCATCGCTTCCACGCGCGCCATAGCGCCGTGGCACGCAGCTACCTTTACCAGATGTCGAGACGCCGCAGCGCGTTTGCCAAGCCGTTTGTATGGTGGGTGCGCGATCCGCTCGACCTGCCCCGCATGCAGGCGGCCGCCCATCGGCTCACCGGCATGCACGACTTCCAGGCCTTCAGCGACGACGACCCGGAGGAAAAGTCCACCGAGGTGCTGGTCGACGAGGTGACCCTGGCCGAGGACGGCGACCTCATCCTGATCCGCGTGGCCGGCTCCCACTTCATCTGGAAGATGGTGCGACGCATGGTCGGGGTGCTGGCCGAGATCGGCAAAGGCGGCATGGCGGTCGACGCCATCGACGCCCTGCTGACAGGCGCCGACGGCCCTCGAGGCGGGTCGCCCACGCCGGCGGAGCTTACTGCGCCGGCATCAGGCCTGTTTCTAGAGCGAGTGTTTTACGAGGGCGACGGGCGGCAATGGCCGCTGCATCCAGCTGTGGCGGTGCCAGCTGCGCGCGGGTGACCGAGCGCTGGTAGCACTTGTAGCACAGCGCATAGTAGGGATCCCAGGTGCGGATGCCCTGCTGGCGGAACAGGCCGCGCCGGTTCTCACATGACTTGCAGACCTTCTTGGCGTTGGGGGCGGGCTGTCGGAAGCGAAAGCGAATCGTCATGACCACAGACTACAAAGACCGCTTGTCAGATGAGGTCACGGTGCCCAGGGTGGCCGAATTGCCTGGAGTGCCAATAGATGGAACGACACACTGAAATCGTCCGGCAATGGCGCATTCTGCTGGCTCTTGAGGGCAAGGCGCGGGGGCTGACCCTGGCCGAGGCCCAGGAAGTGGCCGGCGAGGGCGTATCGGACCGTACCATCCGCCGCGACCTCGACGCCCTCACCCAGGCCGGCTTCCCCATCGAGGCCATCAAGCGGGAGGGCAAGACCGCCTTCACGCTCAACCGCGAGGTGTTCAAGGGCGTGGCCGCCGCCGGGTTCTCGCTGTCGGAACTGTGCGCGCTCTATCTCAGTCGAACCGTGCTGTCGGCGGTGACCGGGGGCCCTTTCCAGGACAGCCTGGCCTCGGCGTTCGACAAGCTCTACGAGGCGCTGCCACCGTCGCTCTGGAAGTTCATTGAGAGCTTGCCCGATGCCCTTGGCGCCAAGGAGCATGGCTCACGGCCGCTCACAGGTACGTCGGCCAAGTCGGTGGATGCGCTGATGTCGGCTATCCTCGGCCGCCGACGCGTGCGCATGCGCTATCACTCGTTCTCCAGCAAGAAGCTCAAGGACTACGTCGTGGAGCCCTACCGGCTGGCCTACGCGCAGGGCGGGCTCTATCTGCAGGCATTTGTGCCCGACTACGCCGAGATGCGGACGTTCGCGGTGCAGCGCATCGAGCAGGCGGTGGCGCTCGAAGAGAGTTTCAACCCGGTCGCCGACTCCCCTGCCGGCGTGTTCCCGCATTCGCTTGGCGCGTTCTCCGGCACGCCGGAGCTGGTGGTGATTGAGTTCACGGCCGCCGAAGCGCCTTACGTACGCGAACGCCAGTGGCATGCCTCACAGGCGATCGAGAACTTGCCGGACGGACGGCTTCGGCTCACCCTGAACGTGGTACTCGATTGGGAGCTGCAGGCGTGGGTGATGGGCTTTGGCCCGGCCGCGCGTGTGATTACGCCGCAGGCATTCGCCGACCGCATTGTCGAGAGCCTCGAAGAGGCGCGTGCGACCTACCTTCGGAACCAGTGAGTCACTGCCGCAGATTACCTACCCCACAGGGCAACCGCCGATTGCATACCTACCGGATAGCGCAGATGTCGCACAGGTCAGCGGCTGGCGGTCAGGGCAGTAGCTCGAGCCCAGAACGGAGGTGCGGCAGGAGTTCCCGGACACTGGCGAGCTCGCTGGCCGTTGCGCTCGCGAAAAGACTGAGCAGGAACGCCCGAGTGTTGTGCCGCTTGGCCAGCCCGGCTTCCGACGCGAATGCCTCGTCCCACGATGCCATCGGCGCAGGCGCAAGGATCTGAGCAAACCAAGCGGTCCACTCGTCTTTGCTGTGCAGGCCGCGCTGCGCGATGAACAGTACGGGCCGCGCCAGGCGATCGGGCTCTCCGGCCGCGTAAGCCACGGTGGCCCGCGGCGCTACTTGCGCCGCAATCGCGGCCAGCAGTCGACCGAGTTGCGGTTTGGTCAGCGCCGAGTTGAGGGCAAGCTGCAGGGCGAAGTCGGCGCCGTGGGCGACGCCGTGGCGGAAGCCCTCGGTGTCGTTGAACGCGCGATAGTCACGAGTATCGGTGAGATACGTGGCCGCGGCCTCCACCATCGCCTCGCGATCGTCCGGCGCCATCCACGGTGTGATGCGGTCGGTGCGCGCGACTTCGGACAGCACCAGCGCGGCAAAGGGAGCGCGAAAGCCGGCCGCGTCGACGTCGGCCAACATCGGCAGCAGTCTCGTGCGCAGGTCGGCAAGCGTGAGCCGATCCAGTAAACCGGCTCGCATCCAGGTCGACAGCGCCTCGAAGGCCATGCCGTCGCGCAGCTTCGGATTCGGATCGCCGAGGCAGGCGGTCAGGCCGGCGGCCAGGGCATGACGCGACGGTGCGTCATCGACAACGAACTTTCCGGCCTTCAGTGCCTCAAGTCGAGCGACGGGCCATTCGAGAGGCGGACAGCCACCGGCTTGACGCGCCGACGCGGGGGCTGCGACGAGCAGACTGCAGGCGAGGGCCGCCAAGCCGCAGATGGTCCTGAAGATCACAGCCACAGATTAGTCACAGCCGCAGATTGATCACAGGTTAGATTAATCACAGCCGCAGATTGATCACAGGTTAGATTAATCACAGCCACAGATTAATCACAGGTTCAGTCACAAGCCCAGGTGCCATGACCAAGGCCCCAAGGACCAGAGGCGGACCATTGTTAAAACGTCGCGATGATGTTGGCCGGCGACCCGGTGCCGCCCGCGACGGCTAGCGGCGCGATCGTCAGCATGAACGACCAGCGCTTGAGTCTGGCGGCGGTGGCCGACAGCGCCTCGAGATCCTGGTTGTCGAGCAGGTTGATGCCCATGCCGGTCAGCAGCAGCGTGTGCACCGGCAAGCCGATCCCTTCGACCATTGACGGCACGACGTCTTGCGCGGCGTCGCTGCCGACCAACGCCACCCCACGCGCCTTGATCCAGGGCGCGATCGAGGCGTGGAAACCGGCCGCGTTCCGGCCGACCGCCCAGGGTCCCACTTGGTCGCGACGGGCCCAGCGGCCCGTCCGCAAGAGGATGGCATCGCCGGGGCCGATCGTGATCCCGGCCCTCCTCTCCCAGGCTTCGATGTCCTCAACATAGATCGGCGTGCCCGGCTCCAGGTAGGCCACGCCGCGCAGCAGCGGGATGTCGATCAGGATGCCGCGCGTGATGACGCCCTGCTTGAGGTTCTCGATCCCCAGCTTCACGCAGCCGGCCGGGGTGTTGACCTCCGCGGTCGGGTAGCCGTTGTAAGTTTGTCCCTTATACAGGATGTGACACAGCGCATCGACGTGACTGTGCGCGTAGCCATGGTAGGAGACCCGGTAGTTGTCCATGGTGTTCGCGCCGAGCATGGTCCGCTCGAACGGGCTGGTGTTGTCGTCGGCCTTGTCAGTGAGCAGGTTATGCGAGAGCGACACCGTCGTGCCGGTCTTGGCCAGCGCAATGGCCTGCCGGCGGGTGGCGTCGGTCAGGAGGTTCGCCGCTCCAAGTTGATCGTCGGCGCCCCACCGGCCCCAGTTCTTCACCTGCTGAAACATGAGGTCGAACTCGTCGGCGTTGCGCGGCGCCCGCGAGTCGGGCGCCTGTGCCGATGACGGCGGCAGCACCTGCGACAGGGCAAGGGTCAGGCTGAACGCGGCGAAGGCGATTCGGCTCATGGGTGACTCCCCATAGTTACTGGATGACCGACTGGTCGACTGCGGCCTTGAACCGCTGGCGGAGGCCGTCTGGACTGGCCGGAACGTTCTGCGACAACAACAAGACGATCAGTTGGCGCGCTGGATCGACGGAGAAGAACGTGCCGGCCGAGCCGTCCCATCCGTACTCCCCGGTCGCGGTGAGATACCCGCGTGGACTCGGCGTGACGACGACGTCGACGTTGGCGAGACCCCAGCCCATGGTGCCGCCGCGCTGTTGCAGCACGGGAGCCGAAAGGCCGTTGACGGTAATCATGTCCACGGTCTTGGCGCTCAGCAGCCGGACGCCGTCGAGCTCGCCCTTGTTCAGCAGCATCTGGCAGAAGCGCAGGAAGTCGGGTGCGGTCGAGACCAGGCCGACGGCACCTTCAATCAGTGCGGGCCGGCTGGTGAATGGCACCTCCGGCTCGATCTCAAACGGCACGAGACCGCCGGCCGGTCCAGCCTGGTAGACCGTGGCCAGGCGCGCCTGCGCCTCCCCTTCCACCCAGAATGACGTGTCGCGCATGCCAAGCGGGGTCAGGATGCGCTCGCTGACGAAGGTGTCGAACGGCTGGCCCGCGACGACCTCGACCAGCCGGCCCAGTGCCGTCGTGCCCTCGCTGTAACGGAAGCGCGTGCCAGGATCTTCCATCAGCGGCGCGCTGGTGATGTTGGTGATAAACCGGGCCAGGCTCTGGGTGCGCAGCCGGACCTGGCGGGCACGGTACAACTCCGACGAACGATGACTGAGCCCCGAGGTGTGGAGCATGACGTCCTCCACCGTGATCTCGCGCGCCGGCGTGCGCGTGTCCTCCGCCGTCTGCACCATGACGTGTTTGAATTCCGGCAGGTGCATCGACATGGCATCGGTGAGGCGCAGCTTCCCTGCCTCCACCAGCATCATCACCGCAACCGCGGTCACCGCCTTGGTCTGCGAATAGATACGGAACAGCGACCGATCGGTCATCGGCGTACGGGAGGCCACGTCCTGCATCCCCACCGGTTCCAGGTAGGCAATCTTGCCCCGGCGCGCAACCAGTGCCACCGCGCCGGCAATCTTGTGGTCGGCCACCGATTGGCGCAGCACCGCCGTGGCGGCCTGCAGGCGCTCTTCGGACAGCCCGACGACGTCGGGCGTGGCGCGCGGGGTGGCGGGCGACGTGGATTGGGAGATCACGCCGGTGACGAAGGCGGCGCTGATCAGGGCGAGGGTGACGGCAATCTGGTTCATGAGGTTCAGCGCATTCTACTTGCCGGCGCCGGGTCAGTCTCGCGTGACCGCGGTCAGGTTCATGGTCAGGCGAATACCGGGCTTGGGCAGGTCGCTCACGCCAATCGCGGTCCGGGCCGGCCGATGGCCGCCCATGACCGCGGCATAGGCCCGGTTCATGGCCTCGAAGTCGCTCATGTCGCGCAGGAACACGTTGATGTGAACCACGTGGCCGAGGTCCGAGCCGACCGCCTCGAGCATCACCTGGAACGACTCGAGGATCCGGCGTGTCTGCGACGCGACGTCCGGACCGGCCAACTCGCCGGTGACGGGATCAAACCCGGCGGTGCCGCCGATGGTGATTGCGCTCCCCACCTGGCTGATGTGGCTGTAGGGCCCGATGGGCTGCGGTGTTCCCGGCGGCGTAGAGGTGGCGACTGTGGGCATGCTGTCTGTCTCCCGAAGAACGCGCGTGCACCCGTATGATACGCTCCGGTGGATGGGCAGTGCGACACCTGTGGATGATGAGGCGGCCCTCATCGCGCAGTTGCGCGCCGGCGACGAGTCGGCGTACGAGCAAGTGGTTCGCACGTACGGCGGCCGGCTGCTGGCCGTAACCCGCCGTATTGTTGGCTCCGAAGAGGACGCCCGCGACATCGTCCAGGACGCGTTCCTGAACGCGTTCAAGAGCGTCGGCCGGTTCGAGGGCAATTCCAAGCTGTCCACCTGGCTGCATCGCATCGCGGTGAACGCGGCGCTCATGAAGCTGCGAACCCGCAAGCGCAAACCCGAGCAGTCGATTGAGACCATGCTGCCCTCCTTCCTGGAGGACGGGCACCACGAGGAGCGCTTCAAGAGCTGGGACGAACCGGTCGACAAGGCCCTGGAGCGCGCCGAGACCCGGCAACTGGTGCGGGCCAAGATCGACGAGTTGCCCGACGGCTACCGTACCGTTCTGGTGCTGCGAGACATCGAAGGGTTAGACACCGAGGAAACTGCCAAGATGCTGGGGTTGTCCGTGAACGCCACCAAGATTCGGCTGCACCGCGCCCGCCAGGCCCTGCGCACAATGCTGGCTCCTCATTTCGCCGCTTCCGGCGGCGGAAAGGCAACGCCATGAAGTGCCGAGAGCTGGCCGACTTCCTCATGGACTACGTGAGTGGCGAACTGCCCGAGGAGCACCGCGCGCACTTCGAGCTGCACCTTTCGCGCTGTCGCAACTGCCACGAGTACCTGGCCCAGTATGAAAGCACCGTCAAGGCCGGCCGGATTGCCTGCGGCGAGATGAGCGACGAGTTGCCAGGTGATGTGCCCGAGGATCTGGTGAAAGCCGTGCTGGCCGCACGCAAACTCGACCCCGCCAAATAGCACCGCTGCACTTCCGCACCCCAGCACTCCCGGCAGCACTCCAGCACTTCCCTCGTTGACACGAGTCGTATCAAGCCCTACACTTGATCTGTGTCAAGGTCTGAGTTGATCTTCATCTCGGTGGCGGCCCGCATGCTCGACATGCACCCGCAGACGTTGCGCAAGTACGAGCGGCTCGGCCTGGTGCGTCCGGCCCGCACCGTCGGCAGCATGCGCCTGTACTCGCACGACGAGATCGAGCGGCTGCGCTTCATCAAGCGGCTGGTGGATGAGGCCGGGGTCAACCTCGCCGGGGTGCAGCAGTTGCTGTCGGCTGCCGAGGTCATGCAGCGGATTCGTCCGCTGATGCGCCCGGACGCGCTGCAGCGTGACGCCACCCGCCGGCGCCTGTTACGCGAGATGGATCAGTTGGCGGCCTTGTTAGGCCTGGACGAAGAGGCGTAGCGTGGAATTCAAGGACTACTACCACACGCTCGGCATCGCCAAGACCGCCTCCGAGAAGGAGATCAAGCAGGCGTTCCGCAAGCTGGCGCGCAAGTTCCACCCCGATGTGAATCCGGGCGACAAGGGCGCCGAGGCCAGATTCAAGGAGTTGAACGAGGCCAACGAGGTGTTGAGCGATCCGGCCAAGCGGAAGAAGTACGACGAACTGGGCGCCAACTGGCGCGCCTACGAGAACGCGCCGCCTCCTTCCGCCGGCAGCCCGTTTGGGCGGGGTGCCGGTGCCGGCGGGTTCCACACCATGTCGCAGGAAGACATGGCGGACATGTTTGGCGCCGACAGCCCATTCTCCGACTTCTTCACCACCTTCTTCGGCGGCATGGGCGGGCAGGAAGCGTCGAGCGGACATCGCGGCGGCACTCGCGGCCGGGCGCGCCCGCGCAAGGGGCAGGACGTCGAGCACCCGTTCGAGCTCGACCTGGAAGGCGCGCTGCGCGGCAGCGTGCAGCGGTTGCAGTTGCGGCACGACGGCCAGTCGCGGTCGGTCGAGGTGCGCATCCCGCCCGGTGTCACCGATGGCTCACGGGTGCGGGTGGCCGGCGAAGGTGGTCGCGGCACCGGCGGCGGCCCCAGCGGCGACCTGTTCCTGCGGGTGGTGCTCAAGCCCCATCCGGTATTCGAGGTCAAGGCCCGCGATGTCTACACCCGCACGCGCGTGCCCGTGACGACGGCGGTGCTGGGCGGCGAAGTCGACGTGGTGACGCCGGATACCAAGACGCTGCGCCTCAAGGTGCCGGCCGGCACCCAGAGCGGCCAGCGCTTTCGCTTCCGCGGCCACGGTCTGCCGACGGTCGGCAAGCCCGACGACCGCGGCGACCTGTATGCAAACGTGGAGGTGGAGATTCCACGGACGCTCAGCGAACAGGAACGCGAGCTGTTTGAGTCGCTGCGTGACTTGAAGAAGTAGACGGGAAACAAGAAGCACGAAGAACGGAATCGAGAAAGACCCGATCATGAATCTCAATAAATTCACCGAGAAAGCCCAGGAGGCCGTGTTGGCGGCGCCGCAGTTGGCGTCGGAACTGAACCACGCACAGGTCGAACCCGAACATCTGCTCGTGACGCTGATCGAGCAAGAGCACGGCGTAGTGCCGAGCGTGCTGCGCAAGCTGGCCGTCGACCCGGCGGCAATTGCCGCGGCACTACGCGCCTACCTGGCCCGGCAACCCAAGGCGCACGGCGGATCCGAGCCGCACCTCTCCCCTCGCCTCCGCGTCGCCCTTGACGCGGCACAGGCTGAGGCCAAGTCCATGCAGGACGAGTTCGTGAGCACCGAGCACTTGCTCCTCGGCCTGTTGAACGAGCCCGGCAAGTCGGCGAGCGTCGATCAGCTCAAGGCCGCCGGCGTCAGCCGCGAGCGCGTGCTCGAGGCCCTCGCCTCGGTGCGCGGCAGCCAGCGCGTCACCGACCAGAATCCCGAGGGCAAGTACGAGGCGCTCGAGAAGTACGGGCGCGACCTGACCGAGCTGGCGCGCAAGGGCAAGCTCGACCCAGTGATCGGCCGTGACGATGAAGTCCGCCGGGTCATCCAGGTGCTGTCGCGCCGGACCAAGAACAATCCGGTGCTGATCGGCGAGCCCGGGGTCGGCAAGACCGCCATCGTCGAGGGCCTGGCCCAGCGGATCATTCGCGGTGATGTCCCCGAGGGCCTCAAGAACAAGCGGATCGTCACGCTGGACATGGGCGCGCTGATTGCCGGTGCCAAGTACCGCGGCGAATTCGAAGACCGGTTGAAGGCCGTGTTGAAGGAGGTCTCGGAGGCCGACGGCCAGATTGTGCTGTTCATTGACGAGCTGCACACCGTGGTCGGCGCCGGCGCCTCGGAGGGGTCGATGGATGCCTCCAACATGCTGAAACCGATGCTGGCGCGCGGCGAACTCCACACCATCGGCGCCACCACGCTCGATGAGTACCGCAAGTACATCGAGAAAGACGCCGCGCTCGAACGCCGGTTCCAGCCGGTCTCGGTCGGCGAGCCGACCGTCGAGGACACCATCAGCATCCTGCGCGGCCTGCGGGAGCGCTACGAGATTCACCACGGCGTCAAGTTCAAGGACGCCGCGCTGGTGGCAGCGGCCGTGCTGTCGAATCGCTACATCGCCGACCGGTTCCTGCCGGACAAGGCCATCGACCTGATGGACGAGGCGGCCTCCAAGCTGCGGATGGAGATCGATTCGATGCCGGTGGAGCTGGACGAAGTGCGCCGGCGCATCATGCAACTCGAAATCGAACGCGAGGCCCTGCGCAAGGAGAAGGACGCCGCTTCGAGAGAACGGCTGGCCAAGCTGGAGAAGGACCTCGCCGACCTCAAGGAACAGGACATGCAACTCCGCTCGCACTGGGAGCAGGAGAAGGCGGCCATCCAGGCCGGCCGGCAATTGAAGGAGCAGCTCGAACAGGTCCGCGTCGAGGTGGAACAGGCGCAGCGCTCCGGCGACTATGCTAAGGCCTCGGAACTGCAGTACGGGCGGGTGCCGTCACTCGAGGCCGAGATCAAGGCGCAGGAGTCGCGACTGCAGGCGCTGCAGCAGGCCAAGAGCATGCTCAAGGAAGACGTCGATGCCGAAGACATTGCCGAAGTCGTCGGCAAGTGGACCGGCATCCCGGTCAGCCGCCTGCTGGAAGGCGAAGTCCAGAAGCTGCTGAAGATGGAGGAACGGCTGCACCAGCGCGTGGTCGGGCAAGACGAGGCGATCAACTCGGTCTCAAACGCCATTCGCCGCGCCCGTGCCGGCCTGCAGGACCCGAATCGGCCGCTCGGCAGTTTCATCTTCCTGGGCCCCACGGGTGTCGGCAAAACCGAACTGGCCCGCGCGCTGGCTGAGTTCCTGTTCGACAACGAACAGGCGATGGTGCGCATCGACATGTCCGAGTACCAGGAGAAGCACACCGTCTCGCGCATGATCGGCGCGCCGCCCGGCTACGTCGGCTACGACGAGGCCGGCCAGCTCACCGAGGCCGTGCGGCGCCGTCCGTATGCGGTGGTGCTGTTCGACGAAGTCGAGAAGGCCCACCCCGACGTGCTCAACGTCATGTTGCAGTTGCTCGATGACGGCCGCCTGACCGACGGCAAGGGACGGGTGGTCGACTTCACCAATACGGTGATCGTGATGACCTCGAACCTGCGCGACCTCGATGCCCTGCGCGGCCACTTCCGCCCGGAGTTCATCAACCGCATCGACGACATCGTGTTCTTCCATGCGCTCGACCGCGAGCACATCAAGCAGATTGTCGAGATCCAGCTGCGCGGCCTGCTGCGCCGCCTGGCCGACCGCAAGATTCACATCACCCTCAGCGACCCGGCCAAGGATTTCCTGGTGCGCGAAGGGTATGATCCAGTCTACGGAGCCCGGCCGCTGAAACGGGCTCTCCAGCGGCTCCTGCTCGACCCCCTCGCGCTTCGTGTGCTTGATGGCGAGTTCGGCGACGGCGATACCGTGGTCGCCGGCCTGGCCGAACGCCCCGGCCCGGACGCCGGCGCCACCGGCCCCGATAAGATCAGCTTCGTGAAAGGTCACGCGCGCAATGGCTAGTTCGTCCACGCCGCCCGGCGGTCCACCCAAGGGCCGCCCTTCGACTCCCAAGCCCACCGCTCTCTGGTGGGTGCTCGGGGCGCTCACCTTGCTGGCGATCGGCCAGGCGCTGTTCCTGGCGCCGGCCGGCCGCCAGATCTCGTACAGCGAGTTCAAGAACCTGGTTCGCGGCGGCCAGGTGGCCGAAGTCCAGGTCGGCGATTCGATTATCCGCGGCTCGCTGAAGAAGGCCGGCGACGACGGCGTCACCGTGTTCTCGACCACTCGCATCGACGACCCGAAACTGGTGGAGGAACTCGACCAGGCCAGCGTCAAGTACTCCGGCGAACTGGTCAGTCGCTGGCTGCCTGAGATTCTGGGGTGGGTCCTGCCCCTGCTCCTGTTGTTTGGCCTGTGGACCTTCTTCTTCAAGCGCATGGGCGGCGCCGAGGGCGGCATCATGTCGTTTTCGCGCAGCAAGGCGAAGTTGATGGCGGAAGACGACGTCAAGACGACGTTTGCCGATGTGGCCGGCGTGGACGAGGCGGCGCAGGAACTGCGAGAAATCGTCGAGTTCCTGAAGACTCCCAAGAAATACACCAGCCTGGGCGGCAAGATTCCCAAGGGCGTTCTGCTGGTGGGGCCGCCGGGCACTGGTAAGACCTTGCTGGCTCGCGCCGTGGCCGGCGAGGCCAAGGTGCCCTTCTTCAGCATGAGCGGGTCCGAATTCGTCGAGATGTTCGTGGGCGTGGGCGCGGCCCGTGTCCGCGACATGTTCGCCCAGGCCGAAGCCAAGGCACCGTGCATCGTGTTCATCGACGAACTCGACGCGCTCGGCAAGGCGCGCCAGCAGAGCGCCTTCGGCGGTCACGAGGAACGCGAGCAGACGCTCAACCAGTTGTTGTCGGAGATGGACGGCTTTGATGCGCGCAAGGCCATCATCATCATGGCGGCCACCAATCGTCCGGAAGTGCTTGACCCGGCGCTGCTGCGTCCCGGCCGCTTCGATCGGCAGGTCCTGGTCGATAAGCCCGATGTCAAAGGCCGCGAAGCCGTCCTCAAGATCCATGCCCGCAACGTCAAGCTGAATGCTGCCGTGGACCTGCGGACGGTGGCGGCGCGCACGGCCGGATTCGCCGGCGCTGATCTGGCCAACCTGGTGAACGAGGCTGCCCTGCTGGCCGCCCGCCGCGACGGTGACACCGTGGAAATGGCCGACTTCGACGAGGCGATCGACCGGCTGGTCGCCGGGCTCGAGAAGCGGCGCGTGATGAGTACCCGCGAGCGCGAGATCGTGGCGTACCACGAGTCGGGCCATGCGATTGTCGCCAGCGTGCTCCCCAATATGGATCCGGTCCACAAGATCTCGATCGTGGCCCGCGGCTTTGGCGCGCTCGGCTACACGATGCAGTTGCCGCTCGAAGAGCGCTACCTGATGCAGCGCGGCGACCTGCTGAACCAGATGGCCATTCTGCTGGGCGGCCGCGCGGCCGAGGAGATCGCAATCGGCGAGATTTCCACCGGCGCCCAGAACGACCTGCAACGGGTGTCGGACCTCGCCCGCTCGATGGTCACCGAATGGGGCATGAGCGACCGCCTGGGCACCATCAACTTCGATCCTCCCCGCCGCGGCCGCTTCCTCGATCTCGGCATGCCGGCCGAACGCGGCCTCTACAGCGACGACACCGCCCGGGTGATTGACGACGAGGTCAAGAAGCTGATCGGCGGCGCCCACGAAGAGGCCCGCCGCATCCTGCGCGAGCACCGCGAGGTCCTGGAGCGAGTCACCCGCCGCCTGCTCGAGAAGGAAGTGATGGAAGGCGAAGAGCTGCGCGAGATCATGGCCGCCAAGCCCGACGAGCAGGAGATCAAGAGTTCAGGAGCAACTATTTCTTAGACTTGCTCCTGACGTTTTGACCTCCTGTTTCTGGAACTACTGGCCTCGAATCCCCGTCTATTGACTACATTGCAGGCATTGATTTAGCCTGCATTGCAGGCATGGCACCCATTTACCTCGGCGAATTCGAATACGCGGTCCTGCTGGCCACCCTGCACCTCGACCAGGAGGCGTATGCGGTGCCCATCCGCGAGCTGATCGAGTCGCGAACCGGCCGGCCCGTCGCCAGGGGCGCGCTCTATACCGCGCTCGACCGGCTCGAGGCCAAGGGCTGCCTGCGCTCGCGCATGGGCGACTCCACTGACGAACGCGGCGGCAAGGCCCGCCGTTACTTCACCGTCAGCGCCGCCGGACTGAAAGCCCTCAAGGCCACCCACGGCGCCCTGGCCAATATGGCCCGCGGCCTGGAAACCATCCTGGAGCAATCATGACCACCCCCTCTCGCTTCGCGGAGCGCGTACTGGCCCTGGTCGTCCGCGATCCGGAATGGCGGGAAGCGGTCATTGGTGATCTGCGCGAAGAACACGCGAGAGCGGTGTCGCGGATTGGCGCCGCCCGTGCCCGGCGGTGGCACTTGCGGCAATCCCTGGGGATCGCCGTCCGCTACGGTGTCTCCCGGCTGCGGCGGCGCCAGCCGCCAGTGAGGTGGATCTCGATGGCCACGGACGAACCGGAGCGACGCTGGTGGTTGGGTGTCAATCGCGACCTTCTCTATGCCTGGCGCGCCATCGCACAGCGGCCGGCGCTGTCGATTGTAGTCGTCGTCACCCTCGCGGTCGCGCTGGCAGCCAACAGCGTGACCTACAGCCTGATGGATGCCATCGTGCTGCGTCCGTACCGGTTCCCCGGTATCGAGCGGCTCCTGGTGGTCACGACGAAAACACCGGATGACACCTTGGTCGATCGTGCCAACGTGAGCGCGGCGGATTTTGTGGAATGGCGCGAACAGTCGCGCGCGGTCCGGGGCTGGGCGTTGTACGAGTGGTGGGATGCCAACCTGTCCGGCGTCGACATTCCGGAGCAAGTGGCCGGTTTCCGTGTCACTCCGGGTTACTTCGCGCTGCTCGGAGCGCCGCCGGTCCTTGGGCGCGAGTTTGTTGAAGACGAGGCACGCCCAGGGCAGCACCGCCGCGTGGTACTAGGCCACGCGTTGTGGACACGGCGGTTCGCCGCCGATCCGGGCATCATCGGCACGACGGTGCGCTTTGACGGTGAGCCGTACGAGGTGACCGGCGTGGCGGCCGAAGGCTTCACGATTCCCGATGGCGCCGAGGTCTGGTCGCCGCTCTCGCTGACCGAAGCGCAGTGGCAGAACCGCCGCTTGGCCGGCTACTCGGCGATAGCGCGGCTGGCCGACGGCGCGTCGGTCGGGCAGGCGCGGGCGGAGCTGACCACACTGGTCGACAACCAGCGCCGCGATCATCCCGATACCAACGTCAACCGGCTGGCGAGCGTGCTCTCGTTCACCGAAGGCATGGCGGATCCGGGAGCCGGGCCGTTCATGGCCATCTGGCAAGCCGCGGCCGTGCTGCTCCTGCTGATTGCCTGTGCCAATATCGCCAACCTGCTGATGGCGCGCGGCGCGGAACGGTCGGCGGAATATTCGCTGCGGCTGGCGCTGGGCGCCTCGCGCGCGCGGCTGTTCAGCCAGACGCTGCTCGAAGGCTTGATCCTCGCGGCGCTGGCTGTCCTGGCGTCGGTTCCCCTGATGGCGATCGGCCTCGGTTTGTCGCGCGCGGCCATTCCGCCTTCCGTCGTCCGTTTCCTTCCGGGATGGGCGTTCATCGGCATCGACGGCCGCTTGTTCGCGCTGACGGCGCTGCTCGGCACGGCGGCCATGCTGGTGTTCTCGTTGGTCCCGGCGAGTCAGGCCGTTCGCGTGCAGGTGGCCGACACGTTGCGCCTGGCCGGACGGACGCTCACCCCCGGCCGCGACCGCCAGTGGCTGCGTAGTGCCCTGGCGACCACGCAGATGACCCTGGCGCTGGCGCTGCTCTTTGCATCGACCCTGGCGCTCACCGCGGCGGACGCGACCGTGAATGGCGCCCTTGGTTTCGACAAGCACAACGTCCTCGCGGGCCAACTGGTGCTGCCGGAGCGCACCTACGAGGACGCCGAGAAGCGGCGCCGCTTCATCGCCCAGGTGCTGGATGCCATGCGCGCCATTCCGGCCGTGACCGAACTGGGCGCGACCAGTCACATTCCGGCGGCGTTTAGTGGCAGCGGCCGGCAGTTCTGGCCCGAAGGCCGGGAGCTGACCGAGGCCGAAGCCCGGTGGGTCGACTACCGGCGGACGACCCCCGACTACTTCGGATCGCTTCGCATTCCCCTTTTGCGAGGACGCTGGTTCGACGACTCCGACCGGGTCGAGTCACCACCGGTGGCCGTGGTCAGCGCTGCCGTGGCCCGCCACTACTGGGGCGACCAGGATCCGATTGGCAAGCGATTCAAGCTGGCGAGCGATGGACCGTGGATCTCGGTGATTGGGATCTCGGGTGATGTCATGCACAACTGGTTCCTGCGCCGAACCGAGGCGGTGTATCGCCCCATCAGCCAGGACGCGCCGTTTACGCTGGCGTTCACCCTGCGCACGGTGGGCGAACCCGAGGCGCTCGCCGGTGATCTGCGCCGCGCTGTTGGCGCCGCCGATCCGGACCAGCCGATCGCTTCCCTGACGTCGCTGGCGACCCAGGTCGCCGAACGCGCCGCGGGCCTGGCGTTCATTGCCCGGGCGCTGGGCGCCGTCGCGTTGATCGCGCTGGTTCTCTCGCTCATGGGGATCTACAGCCTGATGGCGTTCCTGACCGCCCAGCGGACGCAGGAGATAGGCGTGCGCATGGCCCTTGGCGCCGGACGCTGGCAGGTGATTCGCGCGACCACCAGGCGGGCGCTGGTCATCACCGCGGCCGGCATGACCATCGGCGCCGTGCTGGCCTTCGCGCTCGGGCGCGTCATGCAGGCGATGTTGTCGGGGCTGGTCACGACCAACCTCCTGCAGCTGGCGGCGCTGGTGGCGGCGTTGTCCACTGCCGCGCTGGTGGCGGCTTACCTGCCGGCGCGCCGGGCGGCGCAAATCGATCCGATGAATGCGCTGCGGGAAACCTAGGCCACAGATTCGCACCGATTAAACACCGATACTCGGACACGGTCCTGTCGTATAGTTTCGGCCGAGGTTCCCACTTTGGCTGAGTTGTTTCATCAGACCTACAGTCCTGTTGCCGGCAGCGTGCTGCTGTCGGCCCTTGTGGCGTCGATTCCGCCCATCCTGCTGGCCATTTGCCTGGCTGTCCTGCGCATTGCGCCATGGAAGTCGGCCATTGTCGGCGCCGGGAGCGCCTTTGTGCTGGCGTGGGTGGTGTGGGGCATGCCGTTTGGCCTGACGGTCTCGGCCGCGACGCACGGTATGGCGTTCGGCCTGTGGCCGATCTGCTGGATCGTCTTCAGTTCGGTGATGTTCTACAACTTGTCGGTCGAGAGTGGCGACTTCGACGTGATTCGCCGCTCGCTGGCCAGGCTCACCACCGATCGCCGCATCCAGATTCTGCTGGTGGCCTTTTGCTTCGGCGCGCTGATCGAGGGCATCGCCGGCTTCGGCGCGCCCGTCGCGATCACGGCGGCCATGCTCGCGGGCCTTGGCTTCGAGCCGATCATGGCCGCGGTCCTGGCACTCATCGCCAACACGGCGCCGGTCGCGTTTGGTTCGCTGGGCATCCCGGTCACCACGCTGGGCGGCCTGCTGGCGCCCATGCTGGGCCACGACACCCAGGACACCACGCGCGCGCTGTCGGCCATGGTCGGCCGCCAACTGCCATTCTTCTCTCTTATCATCCCGGCCTACCTGGTGGTGTTGTACGCGGGCTGGGGGCGCATGATGGCGGTCTTCCCCGCCGTCTTCACGGCTGGCTTGTCGTTCGCCATCGGCCAGTTCATGGTCTCGAACTTCGTGGGCCCCGAGTTGACCGATACCCTGGCGGCGCTGGTGTCGCTGGCGTCGGTGGCGCTGTTGCTGAAGTTCTGGGCGCCCAAGGACGACTACATCGACGCCAGACCGTCGGTGGTCGAGACCATCCTCGATCCTGCTTCCCGTGTCAGCCGCGCGTATGCCACCTACGGCATCCTGATTGTGACGGTACTGATCGGGCAGGTCGGCAATTTCGCCGGGATGTCGCAGTTGCAGCCGCCGGCCAATGTCACCGCCCTGTTACGGTGCGGACAGATCGGCAATCGGCTGTGCCCTGAGCCCTGGATCGGCGAGCCGGCGGCGGTGGCGCCGCAGGGCTTCCGCTTCCCGGTGTGGGAGTTCAGCTGGCCCGGCGCGTACAACCTGGTCGACGGCAAGCCATCGCCGTTGGTGCAGCGCGAGGCGCCGGTGGTGGCAGCCACCTCGCCCTACGCGCTGACCTATCGCCTCGACTTCCTCGCGACTGCCGGCACACTGGTGCTGTTTGCCACCTTCATCGCGCTGATCCCGATGGTGATGGCCGGATCGCGGCCAGGTATTCTCGGCACGGCGTTTCGTAAGACGGCGGCGCAGCTACGGCTGCCCATCATCACCATCGCCTTCATCCTGTCGATTGCGACGGTGATGAACTATTCCGGTATGACATCGTCCATGGCGCTGGCGCTGGCGCAAACCGGCTGGCTCTTCCCGTTCTTCTCGGCCTGGCTCGGCATGCTCGGCGTGTTCCTCACCGGCAGCGACACCTCGTCGAACACGCTGTTTGGACCGCTGCAGGCCACCACCGCCAAGGTGTCCGGCCTCGACCCCATTCTCATGGCCGCGACCAATAGCTCAGCCGGCGTGATGGGCAAGATGATCAGCCCCCAGAACCTGTCGGTAGGGGCTGCCGGCGTTGGCGCTGTCGGTCGCGAAGGTGAGATTTTCTCGAGGGTGATCGTGCACAGCCTGGTGTTGACGGCCCTGATGGGCTTGCTGGCGATGCTGCAGGCGTACGTCGTGCCGTGGATGGTACCGACGCTCCCATGAACTGGAGCCTGGCGGGAGGGCAATGCCTGTCGGGAGGGCAACTCTTGTCGGGAGGGCAACTCTTGTCGGGAGATGCCCTCCCGATTCGACGCTAGGTTGTCACCGGCGGGGCGGGCGGATTTGCCCGCGGGCCGGGGGCCGCTTCGTTGGCAACAAAGCCGCAGGTCTTGTGGCTGCTGTCGCAGAAGGGCCGCTGCTTCGACTGCCCGCAGCGGCACAGTGAAAACGGCTTCTTCGGCACCACGTACTCAGCGCCCGTCCAGTCCACCAGCTTCACGTCCTCGCCCTCAACCAGCAGCGAGCCATTCTCTCGAACTTTGATCGTAATCATCTAACCTCGTTGCATGGCCGAGAGGAACTCGGCGTTGTTCTTCGTCTTCGCCATCTTGTCCAGCAGCAGCTCCATCGCTTCGACTGGTGACAGCGGATTGAGCACGCGCCTGAGCACATAGATGCGGCTCAGATCCTCTTTCGGGAGCAGCAACTCTTCCTTGCGGGTGCCGCTCTTGAGGATATCAATGGCCGGGAAGGTCCGCTTGTCCGACAGCTTCCGGTCCAGGTGAATTTCCATGTTACCCGTGCCCTTGAACTCCTCAAAGATCACATCGTCCATGCGCGAGCCGGTGTCGACCAGCGCCGTCGCGACGATGGTCAGCGAACCGCCTTCTTCGATGTTGCGGGCGGCGCCGAAGAACCGTTTCGGCTTCTGCAGCGCGTTGCTGTCGAGGCCGCCTGACAGCACTTTGCCAGACGCCGGGATCACGGTGTTGTAGGCCCGGGCCAGGCGGGTCACCGAGTCGAGCAGGATCAGGACGTCCTTCTTGTGCTCGACCAGCCGCTTGGCCTTCTCGATCACCATCTCGGCGACCTGCACGTGCCGCTGGGCCGGCTCGTCGAAGGTCGAGGCGATGACTTCGCCATCGACCGAGCGCTGCATGTCGGTGACTTCCTCGGGCCGCTCGTCAATCAGCAGCACGATCAGGTACACCTCCGGGTGGTTCTTCGCCACCGATTGCGCGATGCTCTGCAGCAGCATGGTCTTGCCGGTGCGAGGCGGGGCGACGATCAAGCCGCGCTGACCCTTGCCGAGGGGTGTCATCAGGTCCATCACCCGCGACGACAGACTGTCGGCGGTCGTCTCGAGCTTGATGCGCTCGGTCGGGTAGAGCGGCGTCAGGTTCTCGAAGAACAGCTTCTCGCGCGCCTGGTCGGGCGCCTCGAAGTTGACGGCCTCGACCTTGATCAAGGCGAAGTAGCGCTCCCCTTCCTTCGGCGGCCGAATCTGGCCCGAGACCGTGTCGCCGGTCTGCAGGTCGAACTTGCGAATTTGCGACGGCGACACGTAGATGTCGTCGGGGCCGGCCAGGTAGTTGTAGTCGGGCGCGCGGAGGAAGCCGAACCCGTCGGACAGCACTTCGAGCACGCCTTCCGAGAAGATGAATCCGCTCAGCTCAGTCTGGGCTTTCAGGATCTGAAAAATCAGCTCCTGCTTGCGCATGCCGGTGGCACCGGCTACGTCGAGGTCCTTGGCCACCTGGGTGAGATGCTGAATGCTCATCTCCTTCAACTGGTTGATGTTGAGCCCGGGTTTCTTGGCCTCGTTCAGGGCGTGTTCGGCCGACTCGGCGGCGATGTCGGGCTGGGGCGGGGGTTGGGGACCGCCACCGCGGTGGGAACCGTGACGCTTGTGACTGGGCATGCAGGTGATTCCGGGGGAATTCGGGCTTGAGTTGTCAGGGTCTGGAAAGGAGCGGAGCAAGGTCCGCGAGAACGAAACGGAGGCGATATCGGACGAAACTGCCGGTAGTATACCAGAAGTGCATCGCATCACGCTTCCCCTGCTACTGCTGGCCGCGGTGACGTTCTTTGCCGGGCTGGGACGGGGCGCCATCACCGATTCAGACGAGGCCTTCTACGCCGATGCGGCTCGTGAGATGGTGGCGTCTGGCGACTGGATCACGCCGCACTACAACTACGAGCCGCGTTTCCAGAAGCCGGTGCTGTACTACTGGCTGACGGCCGCCGCGTCGCTTGTGCTCGGCCATACCGAGACCGCTGCGCGGCTGTGGGCAGCCCTGGCCGGCCTGGGCCTGGTGCTGGTGACGGCGGCGGCGGGCCGGCGCTGGTACGACGAGTCCACGGGGCTGCTGGCCGGCGCCATCGTGGCCACCAACTTCGGTTACTTTGCCATTGGCCGCATGGCCCTGCCGGATCTGCCACTGGCGTTTTGCATTTCGCTGGCGATATGGGCAGCGCTGGTTGCCACCCTCGAGCAGGAACGGTCGCCGCGCAAGTTCGTAATCCTGGCCGCGGTGGCGCTCGGCCTCGGGTTCCTCACCAAGGGGCCGGTCGGCCTGATTATTCCGGCGCTGGTGGTCGTGCCGGTCTTGCTGATCGAGCGGCGATCGCTCGCGCTGTCGCCGGCAGACATCGGTCTCGGCTTTCTGGTCATGATGGCGGTGGCCGTGCCCTGGTACGTGGCGATGTGGGTTCGCCACGGCAACGAATACCTGCAAGGCTTCTTCATCGGCGACAACTTCGAGCGCTTCGCGACCGATCGCTTCAATGACCCGCGGCCGTGGTGGTTCTACCTGCCAATCCTGGCCGGCGGCCTGCTGCCGTGGACGCCGCTGGCGCTGGTCTGGCTCGGGCCGCTCACGCAGTTTGTCCGGCGGCGGCGCGATGTCGGGACGATCGACCTGCGCCTGTTGCTGTGGGCGGCGCTGCCCCTCGCATTCTTCTCGTTCTCGGTCGGGAAACAGCCGCGCTACATCCTGCCGGTGCTGCCGCCGCTGGCGCTGTTATTGGCCTCGTCAATCGTTGAGCGCACCCAGGAGTGGCGGGGCTTTGACGGGGCGCGGTCGCGGCCGCGGCGCGCCACCGGGGTGGTGGCCGGGTCGTTGTTGAGCGGCGCGTTCTTCATCATCCTGGGGGCGTTGCTCTACCGCGTGCAGCCCTTGTTGATCAACGTGGCGCCGGTCTTCACGCAGGTCGCCGCGGGCCTGATCGCGGCCGGCGGCGTGGTCATCGTGCTGATGGCGCTGTCGCCGCAGTGGCGGCTCGCACCGGTCATGATTGCGGTGGCGGCCGCCGTGGCACTGCCGGCCCTGCAGTTCGGCGGCCTCTCGAGCGGCAGCGACGACACCGTGCGGCAGATGGCGCGACAGGTGCAACAACAGCGCACCGCCGGTGAAGCGATCGGTACCTACCGGGTCTTTGTCCGCAACCTGGTGTATTACACCCAGGCGCAGACCACCGACATCATCACCGTACAGCAGGCCATCGACTTTCTGGCCCAGCCGGCGCGCGCCTTAATCGTCGCTCCGGTCGACCTGCTCGACCAGCTGGAGCGTGACCACGGGGTTCGGGTTGTGCGGATTGCCGAACTGCCGTACTTCAACGAGGCGGGCGTGCGAGTGCGGACCCTGCTCTGGCCCGATGCGAGTCAGGACCTCACGCGGGTCGTCCTGGCCGCGAATCGCTAGCGCGGCCTCCCGGCCGGCTCACGTCTTGGTAATCCAGTTATGGACGGTGTTGCGCACTTCGAGGGCATCACGGCCGGTGCCCGGCAGGATCATCCAGCCACCCGCCTTGCGGCGCAGCACCACGACGCCGCGATCGATCTTGGCCGCCTCGAACTCCGCCCGTTGAAACGAGCGGCGGCGCATCAGGCTGCCGACCTGCATGGTGTCGCCATCGAGCACGATCTTCGAGCCGGAGGTCTCGACCGCCGCGGTCATGGCAAAGGCGGTAACCGCCATGCCGACATAGCGCAGCAGGTAAGAGTCGCCGTAAAAGAAGAAGTACGACGACATGCCGAGGAACGCAAGCGCGGCCAGCCAGATGGCGCCAATCACCCAGGGCGCCATGCGAATGATGGTCGGTGCCACGTCTATTTCGACGCGGGGGCCGGGATCGTGCCGGCCTTCTCGAGCGCGGCGATGCACGCGAAGATGCGATCGACACCCTCCCGCAACCGCTCGACCGAGGTCGCGTACGACAGGCGGAAGTAGCCCGGGGAGTCGAAGCCCTCACCGGGGGTGACCGCGACGGCCACCTCCTTGAGCAGGACCTCGGCAAATTCGCTTGAGGTCTTGATGCCGGCGGGCGACAGCAGATCGGCGATATAGGGGAACAGGTAGAACGCCCCGGACGGCTTGACGCAGACAATGCGCGGGTCGGCCGTCAGCCAGCCGTGCACCGCATCGCGGCGCCGGCGATACTCGTCGAGCATCATGGTCACGCCGTCCTGCGGTCCGGTCAGTGCGGCGATTGCCGCCTTCTGCGTGATCGAGTTGATGTTCGAGGTCGAGTGGCCCTGGACGACGTTGCACTGGCCAATCACCTCCCTGGGCCCAATCGCCCAACCGCAGCGCCAGCCGGTCATGGCGTAGGTCTTCGAGGCGGCGCTGCAGATCACGGTCCGCTCCCGCATCCGGTCGAACAGGATCTTGACGAGGTTGTGCGGCACCGGGTCGTAGATCAGCCGCTCGTAGGTGAGGTCGGCTATCACCCAAATGCCGCGCGCCGCGGCGGCGTCGGCGATCGCCGCCATCTCGGCCTCGGCAATCAGAGCGCCGGTCGGGTTGCACGGCGAATTGACCACGATCGCCTTGGTCTTCGGCGTGATCGCGTCGATGATCGCGCTGGCCTTGATAGCGAAGCCGTCCTCGCGGTGGGTGTGAACGATCACCGGCGTCGCGTCGGCCAGTTTGATCTGGTCGGCAATGGTCGGCCAGAACGGCGCGTGGGTGATGACTTCATCGCCCTGCTCGAACAGCACCATGGCGGTGTTGTAGAGCGCCTGTTTGCCGCCGGCGGTGATGATGACTTCCTCGGGCTTGATGGTGACGCCGTAGCGGCCCAGGTAATCGTGAGCCACGGCATCGCGCAGTTCAAGCACCCCGGCGGACGGTGTGTACTTCGTGAAGTTGGCCGTGATCGCGGCGTGGGCCGCGTCCTTGACGTGCTCCGGAGTGCCGAAGTCCGGCTCGCCGGCGCCCAGATCGACGACGTCCACGCCCTGGCGGCGCAGGCGATCGGCCTCGGCCGAAACTCTCAGTGTGGGTGACACCGTCACCCGGCTCATACGACGCGCGAAGTTCATTGATCTCGTCCTTGTCGCTTAATCCCGCCCGGCCAGCCGGCCGGCGCGCTTCGCCCGCAGCCGCTCCTCCACGACCGGCGGCACCAGGCCGTCGATCTCGCCATTGAGCATGAACACTTCCTTGATCAGCCGCGAGCTGATGTAGGTGTACTGCTCGGCCGGCATCATGAACACGGTCTCGATGCCAGGCGCCAGGTGACGGTTCATGAGGGCCATCTGGAACTCGTACTCGAAGTCGGACACCGCGCGCAGGCCGCGCACCAGGACCGAGGCGTTCTTGCGCTGGGCGTAGTCGACCAGTAACCCCTCGAAGGTGTCGACCTGCACATTGGGCCGCGACTTGAACACATCCTGTATCAGCGCGACGCGCTCGTCCACTGAGAACAGCGGCGTCTTCTCGACATTGGCCAGGACCGCCACGATGATTTGATCGAAGATCCTGGCGCCGCGCTCGATGATGTCGACGTGGCCATTGGTCAGCGGATCAAACGACCCGGGATAAATGGCGATGCGGGGCGGGTGCGGATGGCTCATGCGTAGAAACTCAAGGCGCTGTCACCCGAGGTGACCGTCCGCGTCACGGTCAAGCCGTCCGGCGCAGGGGGAACCACGCGGGTCGCGTGTTCGAGCACCAGCACCGCGCCCGGGCTGCGCTGGCCCGCGGCATCGCGAACGGCGGTGGCCAGCCCCGGATAATCGTACGGCGGATCGAGGACGATGATGTCGAACGGACCGCCGGGAATCGGACGCGCCAGCGCATGCTGCGCAGCGCCGCGAATAATAGCACAGCGGTGCTCTTCGCCACACCGCGCGCGGTTCTCCTCGATCAACTCGGTGGCGCGGCGATCCTGTTCCAGGCACGTCGCCGCCGCGGCCCCGCGGCTGAGCGCCTCAAGCGCGATGGCGCCGGTGCCGGCAAACACGTCCAGCACCCGGGCGTCGACGACATGGGGCGCAATGATATTGAACAAGGTCTCTCGCAGCTTATCCGAAGTCGGGCGCAGGCCGTCCCACTTTGGCGCCTTCAGTCCCCTGCCCTTGTTGCTGCCGGCGATGATTCGCATGTCTGCAGAACCCCTGACTATCCAACCGTGATCAGGCCGAACTGCCGTTGCCAGACGCTGCGGACATAGGTCTGCAGGTCGGTGGACAGCGTGCCGGCGTCGACCCGCACCCGGGCCTCTTCGTAGGCCCGCTCGAGCAAGTCACCATCCCGGACGAGGTCGCCGGCGCGCAGCGTGGGCAAGCCCGACTGCCGGGTGCCGAAGAAGTCGCCGGGCCCCCGTAACTGCAGGTCGCGCTCGGCAATCACGAAGCCGTCCGAGGTATCGGCCATGGCCTTCAACCGAGCCCTGGCATCGTCGCTCCAGGGCGCCTGGTAGAGCAAGACGCAGGTCGAGGCGTGTTCCCCGCGGCCGATCCGGCCGCGCAACTGATGCAACTGCGACAGGCCAAACCGCTCCGCATGTTCCACCACCATCAGGGTGGCGTTGGCCACGTCGACGCCGACCTCGACGACCGTGGTCGACACCAGCAGGTGGAGATCGCCGCTGGCGAAGGCGCGCATGACGCGCTCCTTCTCATCGCCCTTCATGCGCCCGTGCAGCAGCGCCACGTTGAAGTCGGAGAAGACCTCCGCCAGCTCCGCGGCCATTGCGGTCGCCGCCTTCAGGTCGATCTTCTCCGATTCCTCGACCAGCGGATAGATCACATAGACCTGGCGCCCACGCGCGATCTCCTCGCGAATCATCGCGTAGACCTCGTCGCGCCGCGAGTCGGCCTTGACCAGCGTGCGCACCGGCTTGCGACCGGGTGGCAGGCCGCGGATGACCGAGACCTCCATATCCCCGCATTCGGTGAGGGCCAGCGTGCGCGGAATCGGCGTGGCGGTCATCACCAGCACGTCGGGGTTCAGTCCCTTGGCGGCCAGCGTTCCCCGCTGCACCACGCCGAAGCGATGCTGCTCGTCGATGACCGCCAGGGCCAGGGCCTTGAACTTCACGTGCTCCTGCACCAGCGCCTGCGTGCCGACCACCAGGTTGACGTCGCCCCGCTCGATCGCCGGCAGCAGATCGCGGCGAGTGGCCGCGGTGACCCGGCCCGTGAGCAGGGCCGTGCGATACGGCCGCCCATCGAGGATCTTGACGACGGTGCGGTAGTGCTGCTCGGCCAGAATCTCGGTCGGCGCCATCACCGCCGCCTGGAACCCGTTCTCCATCGCAACTACCGCCGCGAGGATGGCGACGATGGTCTTGCCGGCGCCGACGTCGCCTTGCAGGAGGCGTTGCATCGGCCAGGGCCGCTGGAGGTCGGCGACGATCTCCGCGAGCGCATCGCGCTGTCCGGCCGTCAGCCTGAAAGGCAGGACCGCTCTGGCGCAGCCGCGGATGCGGTCGTCGACCACTGACACCAGCCGCTTGCGGACCTGCGCGTTCTCGTGGCGGCGCAGGGCGAGGCCGGTCTGGAACACGAAGAAGTCCTCGAAGATCAATCGACGCTGGGCCGGCGTCGCGAAGGCGTTGAGCGCGTCGATCGAGGTGCCGGCGCCGGGAAAATGAGCCTGCCAGAGCGCGTCGCGGCGCGAGGGCCACTGCTCGCGCGCCAGCAGGTCGGCCGGCACCGGGTCGAACCCTTCCGCCGGCAACTGCTCGAGCGCCTGCCACACAAAGCGCCGTTGCATGTTCGGCGTCACGCTCCCGGTTCGCTCGTACACCGGCACGATCCGCCCGGTGTGGAGCGTATCCACCTGGCGACTTCCGTCTCCCGGCACCCGGCTCCCGGCCGGATCGTCCTTGATGATCTCAAACTCGGGATCGGTAATCTGCAAGCCGCGCGAGCCCCAGAACTCGACCTTGCCGAACAGCACGATGCGCTGATGCGCATGAATAACGTCCTTCAGGAACGCCTGGTTGGGCCACACCACTTGAATCTGGCCGCTGGCGTCCTGGATCAACGCCTGGAAGAGGCGAAAGCCGGGACGGCGCGTATGGGCGAGGCCGGCGTTCAGCACTTCCCCGCTGATGGCGGCGGTCATGCCCGGACGCAGCGAGATGATGCTTTGCAGCCGGCTGCGGTCCTCGTAACGGCGGGGAAAGCGGAACAACAGGTCCTCAACCGTGTTGAGCCCGGCCTTCTTCAGGTCGGCGGCCTTGCGCGGACCGACGCCCTTCAGAAACTGCAAGGGCAGCTGGAGGACATCCTCAGCCACGGGCGCTACTGCACAACGGTGAAATGGCCGGGGCCGACGTCGATCCGCCGGATGGCGGCGGGCAACTCGAACGTGTCATCGATGGTGGACCCTTGCGGAGTGTCGGCGGTGCGCGTGAAGTAGTTGACCATTTGCGCCAGCAGCGATTTCGGTACGGGAATACCGCTGACGTCGGCGCGCTCGAGCTCAAAACGCCCTTTGCCGTCGGCGGTCACGATTCGGCCGACCGCGCTGACCGGCAGCCGCCCAGTCATGTAACTGGTCGGGTCGAACCAGCCGCCGCTGCTCTGCTTCTGACGCACCACGTCAAGGTCGACGATTGCCCGCGCGGTGATGCGACCGTCACCGTGCAGGGTGACCTCTGGCTCGGCCAGACCGACCGGCAGCAACGGCCCCGACTTGAACTTCAGGTAGGAATTGGTTTCCGGTTCGCTGAACCGTGTGGGCCGCGGCGTCTTGGTCTCGACAACGGCCTGGGCCTGCACCGTGACGACCTTCTGTTCGAAGACCTCAGCGAGTTGCGGCGTCAGGGGCGCGACGGCTCCCATCGCGGAGCCGGCCGCCACGCACACCGCCAGGATCATTGCCGCGCGCATGATCCATTCTACGCCCGGGCGAGACGATCCGTTGCGGCTACCGCTCCGGTGGCGGCTGGTTGGGACGGCGGACGGCGGGCGCCTGGCCCTGTGGCTGGTTGGGCCGATTCGGCTGGCGCGCCCGCATCAGCAGGTCAATCTTGCGGCGTTCAATCTGCTCCTCGAAAATGCGAAATCGCGCCTGCTGCCGCACATCAAGCACCTCGTCGAGCGCGTCGTAGGCACTGCGCAGTTCCGCGGCAGTGCGCGATTCCAACTCCCGCAGTGCCGTCAAGCGCTCCTTCACCATCGCCTCATCGGCTCGCGCGGACTGACGCGGGTTGGTCAGGCGCTGGAGTTCTCCCATCAGCCGAAAGCGTTCCTGCTGACTGCGGCGGCGGGTCTCCTGCAACGACCGCAGTCGGGTGAGGAACTGGGGGTATTGCTCGTCGCTGAGCGTGAGCGCCTGTTGCGCCTCCATCACGAGATAGGCGTCAAACAGTTTCTGGATCTCGGCCGGCGACATATCGCTGTTGTCGATTCCCGGCAGCGGCGGCCGCTGGCCCTGAGGCTGAGCCTGGAACTCTTGTGCCGCGGCCGTGCCCAGAAGGCCGGCCGTGAACATCGTGGTCGCGAGGAAGAGGCGGATGGTCATGATGGTGAACTCTCGGGTCTATGACTTGGCACGGGTCAGTTCGGCCTGTAGCAGCCGCGTCAGTTCCTGTTGTTCACTCGCGGTGAGGTCAAGCACCGCCCGATCGGCGGCTCCCGGCGTGATCGTCAGGCCTGCCGACGCTGCGGTATCCCAGTCCAGGTCGCCGACCAACTCGGCCACGATGGCGAAGCTGTCGGGCAGCGTCGTATCGGTGTCGACCTGGGCCGACCGGCCGGGCCCCGTGGCCGGCACCGGCCGCGGTAGCGCAATCGCCAAGGCCATCACGATGAGCGTCAGGGCTGCGAGTGGGGCCAGCACGGGCCAGCGCAACCAGTCGCGCCAGCCGCCCGCTGCCGCGGGCTCGGCTGCCACGGCCTGCCGAACACGGCTAGAGAGGTGCTGCCAGAACAAGGGCGACGGCTCGGGGACTGCGACCGCATGCGCGTCGGCGAGCACCTGGCCCAGATCGGTCAACTGCTCCCGGCACGGCGCGCAGGTGTCCAGGTGAGACCGCCGTGCCGGGTCGAGTACGCCGTCGATGGCGTCGACCAGTTCGTCGGTGGTGAGGTGCGTCATGGCTGATTCCCCAGGAGCTTCTTCAGGTTCGCCAACGCGTGAAAGAAGTTGGCCTTGGTCGCGCCGACCGAACTGCCGAGTATCTCGGCAATCTGTTGGTGCGACAGTTCATGATACGTGCGCAGGATCAACGTGGCACGCTGCTTCTTCGGCAGCAGCGCAATCGCGCGGCGCACGGCAGCGGCCCGTTCCTCGCGCAGCATCGCGGCCTGCGCTCCTTCAACGCGCGTGTCCTCAAAGTGCTCGATCGAGTCGAGCGCAGCGGTGGGCGCCGCCTTCGCGCCCACGCGGTTCAGGCACACATTCACCGCAATGCGGTAGAGCCACGTCGACAGCGCCGACTGGCCCTTGAAGGTCTTGAGGCCGCGCCACGCGCGCACGAACGACTCCTGTGACAGGTCGCTGGCGTCCTCGTGATTGCTGACGAAGCGATAACAGACCTGGTAGACCGTGCGGCGATGGCGTTCGACGATGGCGTCGAAGGCATCACGGCCGCCGGCCACTGCGGCCGTCACCAGGGCCGCATCGTCGAGGCCCGCGAAGTCGACGGGCGTGGACGCAGGGCGCCCGGACTGGGAGACCACCGTCACCGTCCACCCGCTGGCAGCCGGTACCCACGTGTTTCGAACTGCCGATCCATGTGTCATTGACCGCGCTTCCCTGCTGTCCTGATTAGACCGCCGGCGCCGCGGAAGGTTGAAGGAGTATGCGCCAAGCCGGTTGACTTTCGCCTCTTGTTTGCTTACGCTTCCTGTTCAGGGCGAAGAAACGGAGCAACCCGGGGACTTCGGAGAGCGAATCATGCAACCACTGACCAAGCGCCAGCGCGAAATTCTTGATTATCTCAACGAGTTCATCCAGCAGCATGGCTACGCCCCGAGCCTTGAGGAAATCGGCGAACGGTTCAGCTTGTCGTCGCTGGCGACCGTCCACAAGCATCTCACCAACCTGCAGGAAAAAGGCTTCATCCGCCGGGCGTGGAACCGCAGCCGGTCGGTCGAGCTGCTGCCCAGCCGCAGCGGCGGCCGCGCGATCGAACTGCCCATGCTGGGTTATGTGGCCGCCGGGATGCCGATTGAGGCGGTCGCCGGTTCCGAGACCATCAGTGTTCCCGACTCCCTGATCGCCGGCAAGCGCGACACCTATGTGCTGCGCGTGCGCGGCGAGTCGATGATCGATGAGCAGATTCGTGACGGCGACTGGGTGGTCGTGGAAGACCGCAAAACCGCCGACAACGGCGACATGGTGATTGCCCTGGTCGAGGGCCAGGACGTCACGCTGAAGAAGTTCTTCAAGGAGAGCAACCGCATTCGCCTGCAGCCGGCCAACCCGAGCATGCAGCCGATCTTTGTCGACCCCGATGCCGTGCAGATCCAGGGCGTGGTGGTGGGCGTGATGCGGAAGTACTAAGCGACGCGTGGGCTGCGGGGCTTGAGGTAGGCTAGATCCCAGCAGGCCCAACATGACCGATCGGAAACAGATCAACTTCACCATCGTCCCCGAGGACGGTGGCTCAGAACCGCGCACTTACGCCAACTTCTGCGCGGTCAACCACACGCCCTTCGACTTCACGCTGACCTTCTGCGAGGTGCAACCGCTGTCGGAGAAGGAGATCCGCGACGCCGAGGCGGAACACGTCGTCCGCGCGCCGGTGCGGGCGAAGATCGTCCTGCCCGTGCAGTTCATCCCCACGCTGATCGCCGCGCTGCAGGAGAACATGCGGGTGTACTCGGACTCGCACTCGGGACCGCAGCCCCAGCCCTTGCCACCGGGCAAGGGGCCCGTCCACTAGAGTGAAGACGCCCGCCGCGGTCACCCGCATTTTCGATGCGCTCGACCGGCATCACCCCGGAGCCGACACCGAGCTCGTGCATCGCAACGCCTTCGAGCTGCTGGTGGCCACCATGTTGTCGGCGCAATCGACCGATGCGCGGGTCAACCTGGTCACACCGGCCTTGTTCGACCGATTTGCCGACCCGGCGGCGTTGCGGGCGGCCGAGACGGCTGAACTGGAAACCCTGATCCATGCCACCGGCTTCTTCCGGCAGAAAGCCAAGGCATTGATCGGGATGGCCGCGATTCTGGTGGAGCAACACCAAGGCCAGGTGCCGCCGTCGATGGCGGCGCTGACGGCGCTGCCTGGGGTCGGGCGCAAGACCGCCAACGTCGTGCTCGGCCACGCCCTCGGCGTGCCGGGCTTGCCCGTCGACCGCCACGTGCTGCGGGTCGCCGATCGCATTGGCCTGGCCCACGGCGACGACCCGGTCGCCGTCGAGACGCAGTTGGGCAAGTTGCTGCCACCGGCGCGCTGGACCCGCGCCTCCGACACCCTGATTCTGCACGGCCGGCGCATCTGCAAACCGAAGCCGCTGTGCTCGATGTGCCAGCTGACCAGGGACTGCGACTTCTTCCGCACCGGCGTCACCACGAAACCGAAGAAGCGGGTCACACGATGACGATCGAGCAGTTCAACACGCTGGTGCAGGAAGCCATCGACAGCATCCCCCGCCGTTTCGCGCGGGCCATGCAGAACGTGGCCATCGTGGTCGAGGACGAGCCCTCGGACGAACTGCTCGATGAGATGGAGATCGACCACGACGACACGATCCTGGGGCTGTATCAGGGGACGCCGCTCACCGAGCGGTCAGGCTACGGCAACACGCTGCCCGACAAGATCACGTTGTTCAAGGGCCCCATCGAGGACGAGTGCGACGACGACGAAGACGAGATTTTCGTGGCGATTGGCGAAACCCTGATCCACGAACTCGGGCACTACTTCGGGATGAGTGAAGCTGACATTGCACCGCACGAGGAGCGGTGGCTCCTCGGTCAGGCCGATCCTGATGATCTCGACGTTGAGGCCGGCGAGGAAGAGGACCCGCCGTCGTGAGGGCGCGCAAGCGATTCGCGCAGCATTTTCTCGAGCCGGCGTGGGTCACCAAGGTGGTCAAGGCGGTGGCGGCGACACCCGACGACCGGATTCTTGAGATTGGTCCGGGGCGGGCGGCACTCACCCGTCCGCTGGCCGCCGAGTGCGGGCGGTTGCTGGCGATTGAAGTGGATCGCGACCTGGCCGCTGAGCTCGAGGCTGCCAGGCCGGCCAATGTCACCGTTGTCGTGGGCGATGTGCTGGAGCAGGATTTGGCCGCCACCTTGTCGGCCTGGCTTGGCGCTGACCTGGGGCCTGTCAATGCTGTGCGGGTGGTTGGCAACCTGCCTTACAACATCTCGTCGCCAATCCTGTTCGGCCTGCTCGAGTTGGCGGCCGCCACGGGTGGGCTTCACGACGCGATCCTGATGTTGCAGAAGGAAGTGGCCGACCGACTCGTGGCCAAGGTCGGCACCAGCGACTACGGCGTCCTGACGATCCTGACCAAGGTGCATGCCGACGTCACCCGCTTGCTCTCGCTGCCGCCTGGCGCCTTCCGCCCCGCGCCGCAGGTGCATTCCGCCGTGGTGCGGCTGGCTTTCCGTCCGCCGGCGGTCGAGATTGCCGACCTGCCGGGGTTTGTTCGCATGGTGCGCACCATGTTCACACAGCGGCGAAAGACCCTGTCGAACGCGCTGAAGCCGTTCGGCCTGGAGCGGTCAGTGGCGCCGGGGGTGGCACTGGCTGCGGCGCAGATCGACGGCCGGCGGCGTCCGGAGACGCTGGAAATGGCGGAGTTGGCCGCCCTGTTCAGCGCCTTCCACGCAGCCGGAAGTTGAATCTGTGCTATAGTTTCCGACCAAACCCGCCTCGTTTGACAGGCGCTCCCAGCGGCCTGAACAGGTGACCTTGCCGGCTCGCCAGAGTCCCCGGTTGCCTCGCTAGTTTTTCCCTGGGCGTGATGACACGCCCGGCTGGGATATCGCATGAGTGTGTCCGTGCCCGTGGCTCCGGCTGCGGCGCTTGCAGTCGACGTGGTGCCGCTTGGCGGCCTTGGCGAGTTCGGCCTGAACATGATGGCGATCTCGTGTGGGGATACCACCATCGTGATCGACGCCGGTGCGATGTTCCCGGAAGCCGATCAACCGGGGGTGGATCTGATCGTGCCCGACCTGGCGTACCTGGAAAGCCGCAAAGGCCAGGTCAAGGCGCTGGTGTTGACGCACGGTCACGAGGATCACATCGGCGCCGTGCCCTACGTCCTGCCCCACCTTGACGGCGCGCTCTACGGCACGCCGCTGGCGCTGGCGTTTGCCGGCAAGAAGCTCGAGGAACACGGACTGGAACCGGCCACGGTCGCGGTGCGGCCCGGCGACTCGGTGACGATTGGCCCGTTCACGCTGGAGTTCATTCGCGTGACGCACAGCATGCCCGACTGCGTCGCGATCGTCGTTCGCACGCCGCAGGGCGTGCTCCTGCACACCGGCGATTTCAAGATCGATCAGACGCCGATGGACGGCGAGGCGTTTGACCTCCATCGCTTTGCCCAACTCGGCGCCGAAGGCGTGCTGGCGATGTTCTGCGACAGCACCAATATTGACCGGCGCGGCTACACCGGCTCGGAGATGGATGTCGAAGACGGCTTCGAGGAGATCTTCACGAGCACCGAAGGCAAGATCGTCGTCGCCACCTTTTCGTCGAGCCTCTACCGGCTCCAGATCGTCGCCGACCTGGCCGCGCAGTTCGACCGCAAGCTGGCGTTTATCGGCCGGGGCATGAACGAGAACTCGGCCATCGCCCAGCGGCTGGGGCACCTGCACCTGCAGTCGGGCGTGGTGATCAAGGACAGTGACGTGCCGATCTTTCCCGCCCAGGATGTGGTCTGCCTGGTCACCGGATCGCAAGGCGAGGCGAACGCGGCGCTGTCGCGCATCGCCATCAACGACCATCGCCACGTCAAGCTGGCCGAGGGCGACCGCGTCGTCATCTCGGCCCGCGCCATTCCGGGGAACGAAAAGGCGATCGGCCGGGTGCTCAATCACATTGCCCGGCGAGGCGTTGACGTGGTGACCGAGTCGAGCAAGCACATTCACGTCTCGGGCCACGGCGCCGAAGAGGAACTGAAGCTGGTGCTGTCGCTGGTGCGGCCGAAGTACTTCGTGCCGATTCATGGTGAGTTTCGCCAACTGGCCCGCCACGCCAAGGTTGCCGGCTTCGTGACCCGCGGACTGCCGTCGCCGGTGGAAGTGGTCACCGCGGAAGACGGCGACGTCCTGCGTTTCGACGCCAGTGGCGGGCGGGTGGCCGACAAGACGGCGTCGGGCCGTGTGCTGATTGACGGCACGCGGGTCGGCGAAGTGGGTGACGAAGTGCTGCGCGATCGCCGGCATCTCTCCACCGACGGCATGGTGATGCCGGTGGTGGCCATCAACGCCCGCACCGGCGTCGTCGAAGGCGTGCCGGAATTAATCGCGCGCGGATTCGTCAGTGACGAGGGGACGGCGGCCATGCTGGTGGCCGGCGCGCAGGTGGTGTCCCGGGCGATCGAGGAGTGCAGCGTCGAAGAGCGCACCGATCCTGGCTTGATGAAGGACCGCATCCGCACCGAAGTGCGGCGGTTCTTGAAGAAACAAACCGGCCGGCGGCCCATGGTGCTGCCGGTGGTGATTGAGATCTGAGGAGAAACCCGAGTGGCATCATCCGGTTCCGCCTTGTCGCGCCGCGTCAGCGAAGTGGTTGGCGTCGCGCTGTTCGCGGTGACGCTTATCTGGCTGATCGCCCTGGCCACCTACGACCCGAACGACCCGGTCTGGTTCTTCAGCACCGGGACCAACGACGTGCCGGCGAATTTTGCCGGCCGGGTAGGCGCGTTCCTGGGCGAGTTGTCATTCCAGTTGCTCGGCTACGCCTCCTTCCTGTTGCCGGTTGTGGTGGCGGTGGCGGGCTGGCACTACTTCTGGTGCACCAGGTTTGACGCGGTCTACACGAAGATCATCGGCGCTGTCATGCTGCTCGCGTGCGGCAGCGCGTTTCTCGGCCTGACGCTGGGCCGGGTCGATTTCGGCCCCCGCCCGTTCCGGGCCGGCGGCTACCTGGGAGAATGGCTCGGCGGGTTCATGTCGGAGTACCTGAGCCGGACCGGCTCGGTGATCGTGATCCTGGCGTTGATCGTGGCCGCGGTCATCATCTCGACGCAGGTGTCGTTCGGCCGGCTGTTCAGCGCCGCGTTTGCCGCCCTCCAGAGGGCCGGTGCCCAGGGCGCCGAATCGTTCCGCCTGTGGCGTGAAGAACGGCGCAAGGCGAAACAGCGCCGCGAAGTGCTGGTGAAATACGGCAAGAAGGATAGCGCCGCGGCCGACAAGGTGGAGAAACGGCCGGGGAAGGTTGAGCGCGTCGAACCCGTTACGGTGCCCACCCGAAGCCAGGCCCCCAGCCGCGACCTCGACGACACCCCCGCCGCTGCCGCGCCACGCACGCCGCCCGTCGTCAAGAAGGCGCCGCCGCGCACGCCGATGGCGCCGTCGCTGCCGCTGCCGGAGCCGGAGCGCAATGTCGAGCGCCGCCTCGGCTCCTATACCCTGCCGCCAGTGTCGCTGCTGGACGCGCCGAAAGCGGAACGCAAGATCGATGAGCGCGAACTCATGGAGTCGGCCCGGCTGCTTGAGGAAAAGTGCCGCGAGTTCTCGGTTGAAGGCTCGGTCGTGCAGATTCATCCCGGCCCGGTCGTCACCACCTTTGAATTCAAGCCCGACGCCGGTGTGAAGTACTCCAAGGTGACCGGCCTGTCCGACGATCTGTGCCTGGCCATGCAGGCCGAGTCGGTGCTGATCGACCGCATTCCCGGCAAGGCCACAGTGGGCATCCAGATTCCGAACCCCAACCGCGAGGCGATTTCGTTGCGCGAGCTGTTGGAGTCTGAAACCTATACCCGCTCGACCTCGAAGCTGACCTTTGCGCTGGGCAAGACCATTCACGGCGAACCGTACATGGCGGACCTCGCCACCATGCCTCACCTGCTGATCGCCGGCTCCACCGGGTCCGGCAAGTCGGTCGGGCTCAACGCCATCCTGACCAGCATCCTCTACCGCGCCACGCCCGACGATGTGCGGATGATCATGGTGGATCCCAAGCGCCTCGAGTTGGGCATGTACGAGGACATTCCCCACCTGATGACGCCGGTGGTGGTCGAACCGAAGAAGGCCGCCAACGCGTTGCGCTGGGCGGTGCGGGAGATGGAAGAACGCTACAAGACGCTGGCCGCCTACGGCGTGCGCAACATCGAGCAGTTCAACCGCAACGTGCGAGCGGTGATCGAATCAGGCGAAGTGCCCGAGGAAGGACAGCCCTCGCGCCCCTTGCCCTTCATCGTGGTGGTCGTCGACGAACTGGCCGACCTGATGATGGTGGCCGGCAACGAAGTGGAAGAGTCAATTTGCCGTCTCGCGCAGATGGCCCGCGCCGTCGGCATTCACTTGATCCTGGCGACGCAGCGGCCTTCGGTCGATGTCATCACCGGGTTGATCAAGGCCAACCTGCCGGCCCGTATTTCATTCCGGGTCTCGTCAAAGATCGACTCGCGCACGATTCTCGACAGCAATGGCGCCGAGCAGTTGCTCGGCAAGGGCGACATGCTGTTTCTGCCGCCGGCCTCGTCGCGCCACACCCGCCTGCACGGGCCTTACATCTCAGAACAGGAGTCGGCCCGCGTCGCCAGCTTCCTGCGCAAACAGGGCAAGCCGGTGTACGACGAGACGATCACCGAGGAAGAGCGGACCAACAACCAGGAGCTGCTTTACGAGAAGGACGACCTCTACGACGAGGCGGCGCGAATTGTCGTCCAGGCCGGCCAGGTCTCGATTTCCTACCTGCAGCGCAAGATGCGCATCGGCTTCAGCCGCGCCGCGCGGCTGGTCGACATGATGGAAGCCGAGGGCCTGGTCTCGCCGGCCACCGGCGGCAAGCCGCGCGAGGTGCTCGTGGGCCGCGAGTACTTCGAGGAAGTCGACACCCAGCTGCGATGACAGGGAGATTCACCTGGAGGCGCACGATCGTTGCACTCGCCGCCGCCCTGGCCGTGTCGGTGCCGGCATCCGCGCAGACGGCGCGCGAGCGCTATGAGGCGGCGACCGATCGCGATGCCACGGTCCGCCAGCAATTGACCGAGGCCGGGGCGACCGCGACATCGGACCTGCGCGAGCAGATCGGCCGGACCATCGCCGCGTTCGAGACCATCGTGCGGCGTTATCCCACCAGCGGATATTCAGACAACGCTCTCTGGCAGGCCGCCAGCCTGGCTGAGGCGGCATACCTGAAGTTCAACCGGACGGACGACCGCGAGCAGGCCACTCGCTTCTATCAGTGGCTGGTGAAGGAGTATCCGTCGAGTTCGCTGGTACGGCGCGCCAGGCAGCAACTGGTGTCGATCGCTGAGGTCAGACCGGCGGTGGCGCAGCCCGTGCCAGCTGCCCCCACGCAGCCGGCGGCACCGGCGACCCTGTTGGACATCCAACGGACGGTGCTGCCCGACACCGTGCGCGTGACGCTGGAACTCGATCGCGAAGTCACCTACCGCGAGGAACGAATCGCCGGGCCCGATCGCCTCTTCTTCGACCTCAAGGGGGTCGACGTGACGCCCGCTCTGAAGGACGCGGCGCTCAATTATCCAGGCGACATCGTGAGCAAGATTCGTGTCGGCCGGCACCCGGACGCGACGATTCGCGTGGTTCTGGATCTCGAAGCGGTGTCGCGCTACAGCGTGTTCACGCTCTACCACCCCTTCCGGCTCGTGATCGACGCCGAGCGCGCCAACGCGCGCGCCGCCACGACGCCGGCGTTACCGCCCTTCGCGGCCGCACCGGAGCTGCCACTGGCCGCCGCGTTGTCACCGACCCGCGAGGCCGCGACCGCAGTTGTGCCCCCGGCCTCTCCCGTCGTCATTCCGGCCGCGCCAGTCACGCCAGCGGCCACTCCCCCACCCTTGCCGTCGGCCGCGACGGCGAACGGCGCAGGCGGCTTCTCGATCGCGCGGCAACTCGGGCTCGGTGTCTCGCGGATCGTCATTGACCCGGGCCATGGTGGCCAGGACCCCGGGGTACTCGGCAAGGGCCTCACCGAAGCCACGCTCGTCCTCGATGTCGCCTTGCGCCTCGAGAAGCTCCTGCAGAAGGAGCCAGGACTGGAAGTGGTGCTGACCCGGCGGACCGACGTCTTCATCCCCCTGGAGGAGCGCACGGCGATCGCCAACCGTGAGAGCGCCGACATGTTCCTGTCGATTCACGCCAACGCCAGCCGGAACCTGGCGGCCAAGGGCATTGAAACCTACTATCTGAGCTTCGCTTCGTCACCCGAGGCCGAAGCCGTGGCGGCGCGCGAGAACTCGGCATCGGGCCGGGAGATGCATCACCTGCCCGACATCGTCAAAGCCATCACGCTCAACAACAAGCTGGATGAATCACGCGACCTGGCCAACATGGTCCAGGAATCGCTGGTGACGTCGCTCAGCAAGACCAACACGCAAGTCCGGAGTCGCGGCGTGAAGAAGGCGCCATTTGTCGTCCTGATCGGCGCCGAGATGCCCAGCGTGCTGGCGGAGATCTCGTTTGTCACCAACCGGCAGGAGTTGGCGTTGCTCAAGACCAACGCCTACAAGCAGAAAGTCGCCGAGTCGCTGTTCGCAGCCGTGATGCGGTATCGCAAGTCGCTCAAGGGCCAGGCGACCATGGCGTCGCAGGAGCGCTGAGGCACGACCACTGGCCGGCTAGCCCCGAAACAGGTTGTGCTGATTACCGCGCGCCTCGATCAGCGTGATCGGCCGCCGCGACCGGTACCAGATGTAGGCCGCTCCGGCCAGCACGCCCGCCACGAGGGCCGTCGCCATGATGACGCCGATCAGCCCGAAGGCCGCCACCGACACGTCGATCATGCTGAGCTCCTTGGCGGGCTCGTCGCGGACAATCTGGACGATCGTCGGCGTGATGGCCTGAGGTTGCTGCACGGTCTGGTTAGACACCGGATATGCCGCCGCGGGCCACGTCGACCAGCGTGCGGATCATGGCGCCGGTGGCCCCCTTCGGCTGCCAGGGCTTGCTCTCTTCCGCCCATGCCGTACCGGCGATATCGAGGTGCGCCCACGGTCCGCTGCCGGCAAATTCCTTGAGAAACATCGCCGCGGTAATCGAACCAGCGGGCCGGCCTGGACTGTTCACCATGTCGGCAATCTCGCTCTTCAGCAACTCGCGGTAGTCTTCGAACAGCGGCATCGGCCACAGTTTCTCGCCCGCCGCCGCGGCCGCCGCTCGAATCCGCGCCAACCAGGGTTCCGGCGTCCCGAACAGCCCCGTGGTGGTCTTCCCCAGCGCGACCACCACCGCCCCGGTCAACGTCGCCACGTCGATCACGTGGGTGGCGCCGAGCCGGCGCGCGTACCAGAGCGCATCGCCGAGAATCAACCGGCCCTCGGCATCGGTGTTGTTCACTTCCACCGTCAGACCCGACGCGCTGCGGAGGATATCGCCCGGCCTGGTCGCCTTGCCGCTGACCATGTTCTCGACCATGGGCACCACAGCAAGGGCGCGAATCGGCAGCTTCTGCAGGGCGATCGAACGCAGGGCCGCGACGACGGTGGCACCGCCGGCCATGTCGTCTTTCATTCGCTCCATGCCATCGGCCGGCTTGATGGAAATCCCGCCGGAGTCGAAGGTCACGCCCTTCCCGACCAGGCCCAGGACTTGTCCAGCCGGCGCACCGGCCGGCTCGTAGCGGAGCACCAACAGGCGCGGCGGTTCGGCGCTGCCGCAGGCCACGCCGAGCAACATGCCCATTCCGAGCGCCGCGATCGCCGCCTCGTCAAGAATCTCGGCCGTGATGCCCGGCACCGAGGCCAGGTCGCGCGCCTTGTCGGCCAGAATCCGCGGCGTGAGAAAATTGCCCGGTTCATTGATCAGGACCCTGGCGGCGTTGATCGACTCGCCGGTCATCCGGCCGGTCGCCGCCGCCGCGCCCGCCTCAGCCGGCGCCAGAATCACGGCCTCGGTAATGAAACCCTGCCGGTCGTTCGTACTCTTATGGAGACCATTGTCAAAGTTGGCAATGGTCAGGCCCTCGGCGATCAGCTCGACGCGGGCGGCCGTCTCCAGTGTTCCCGCCTCGGCGTCGAGCCAGGCCACGCGTTGATGACGCTGCTGCCGAGCCGCCTGGGCGGCGGTGGCCGCCATGCGCCGCATCCGCTCGGCGTCGATGCCGGCGCGTGGGCCGCCGCCGATGAACACGACACGGCGGGCACGCCACTCGCGCCTCGACGCGCGCGCCACCAGCAACTCGCAGGCCTGGGCGCGAAACTCGCCCCGTTCCAGCGCGGCGGACAGTTCGCCATCCACCACCTCGTCATAGGCTGCCACCGCCGGCGCGGTGTAGTCTTGAGCGATCGGGATAATGATGAGGTCGACGTCGGCGGCCCCCGGGGTGGCGTCGCTCACCGTCAGGCGAGGCACTTCATATGGAACGTGCATGTTGGGTTAGAATTCCTCTGCGCCCCGCCTGCGGGGACCTTGCCATGCCACAACACACAGGCGTCGCTCAGGTAGTCATCCTGGCGCTTAGCGCGCTACTCATCATCCCGGCTGCCCTGCACGCTCGTGCGCAAGGCGGTAACACCAGCAAGAAGCCTAGTTTATCACTCAAGGCCTCCCCGACCATCGCGTTCGCGCCGGCGCGTGTCGTGTTCGTCGCCGAACTCAAGGGGGGAGCGAACGATAATGAGGAGTTCTACTGTCCCACCGTCGAATGGGAGTGGGGCGACTTGACGACGTCGACGGCGGAGGCCGACTGTGATCCCTACCAGGCGGGCAAGAGTGAAATCAAACGGCGCTATACCGTCGACCACCAATTCAAGAATCCCGGCAGTTTCCGGATCCGCTTGCTCCTGAAGAAGGGCGACAAGGTGATTGGCGCCGCCAATACCCTTGTGCAGGTGCGACCCGGACTCGGCAGTCCGGGTGACCAGTAGCGTTTAGTACACCACCTGCGGCCCGGGCCCGTTGGCGATCGGCGGCGGTACCGTGTACCACCGTCCCAAGCCGGTGAGGATGGCCGCGCCCAGGCCGACCGTCCAGGCCAGGAACTCCACGACCAGCCCGACCATCAACAACGCCAGCGCCATCGGGCGCAGCGCATCGGGCCCCACCCCGATCAGGCGCGCCGCGAGCGTCGGCGCCACGATCAGGAAGAATCCGATCGCGGTGGCGACAAACGCATTGCCGGCCTGCCAGCCCAGGCGGTCGCCGACCCACTCGCCAAGCCGGCACGCCACCGCGGTGAAGCCCATGACCAGGGCGAAGACCCCGACCGCGATGGCAAGCGGCACCAGCAGCGCTACGAACGGAATGCCGACGATGGTAATCGCGAGACCAATCGAGGCGGCGACCAGGAACGGCACAAAGAAGATCTCCGCTGCCAGGCCGACCAGGCCGGCACGAAGCGGTTCAGCCACCGCGGCGCGGCTCACGCGGGCCGCGGCCGGGCGCGCGACGATCAGGACCATGGCCATCAGCACTGCGAGCAGCGAGACGCGGCCCAGTGTGCCGGCCAGGCTGAGCCAGCGGCCGAAGTCGCCGACGCTGAGGGTGGGTAACCAGCCAAACGTGCGCCGCGACCAGTCGCCGAAGGAGATGTAGTTGACGCTGCCGACGTGGCGGGCGCCCGCGTCGCGCACCAGTTGACCGCCGACCAGCACGATGTCGCCGCGGACGTCGGCGGTGGCACCGAGGCGCAAGTCGCCGCCGACCACCACAATGCCATCCCGGACGCGTCCATCAACCGTCAGTGACCCTCCGATTACGACCGCCGCGTCAGTGACTTCCTCGTCGCGCTCGACGTGGACGTCCTGGGCTATCGCAAGCCGGGTGCCGGTCAGCCGGTAGCTCGAGGGAGCGGCCTCCTGCGCGGCTCCGCCAACCTGCAAGATGACCCCGGCCAGAACGATCGTCAGTAGCGCCTCACGCATGTGCACCTCGGATGTGGAGTCCGGCGCCCGCCGGATGTGACCCATCGGTACGGACGAGGGATTCCGGCGGTAAGTTCCCGCGGCGGGCTAGAAGCGGCCGAGCGGATCGGCGACCCGGAGCGCCGCGCCGGTGGCGGCGACGACCGCCTCAAGCGTCGTGTCGGTGGCGATCTCGCGGAGCAGCAGGCCCTCGGGGGTCACGTCGATCACGGCCAGTTCGGTCACGATCTGGTCAACCACTTTCACGCCGGTCAGCGGCAGAGCGCACCGCGGCAGGATCTTGTGGCCGCCGTCCCGCGTGGTGTGCTCCATGGCAATGACGACACGCTTGGCGCCCGCCACCAGGTCCATCGCACCGCCCATGCCCTTGACCATCTTGCCCGGGATCATCCAGTTGGCGAGGTTGCCGGCCTCATCCACTTCGAGCGCGCCGAGCACGGTGAGGTCGATGTGCCCGCCTCGCACCATTGCGAATGAATCGGCGCTGCTGAAGTACGACGTGCCGGGCAACTCGCTCACTGTCTCCTTGCCGGCATTGATCAGGTCGGGGTCGACATCGGCATCGAGCGGATAGGGGCCGACGCCCAGCATGCCGTTCTCCGAATGCAGGGTGATCTCGATCCCGGCCGGGATGCAGTTGGCCACCAGAGTCGGCATGCCGATGCCGAGGTTGACGTAATCGCCGTCCTTGAGATCCTGGGCGATGCGGCGGACGATGCGGTCGCGCTTATCCATGGCTGATGGTCCGTTTCTCAATCCGCTTCTGGTAGCCCGGTCCCTGGAACACGCGCATCACGAAGATACCCGGAGTGACGATCGCGTCGGGATCGATCGTGCCGGCGTCGACCAGATGCTCGACTTCGGCGATAGTGTGGCGGGCGGCGGTGGCCATCACCGGATTGAAGTTGCGGGCGGTCTTGCGGTAAACGAGGTTGCCGACCCGGTCGCCTTTCCACGCCTTGACGAAGGCAAAGTCCGCCGCCAGCGGACCTTCGAGGATGTAGGTGCGGCCATCAATGACCCGGCTCTCTTTGCCTTCGGCGATCAGCGTGCCGGCGCCGGTGGGCGTAAAGAAGCCGCCGATACCCGCGCCGGCGGCGCGCATGCGCTCGGAGAACGTGCCCTGGGGCACCAGCTCGACTTCAATCTCCTTCTGCAGGAACTGCCGCTCGAACTCCTTGTTCTCCCCCACGTAGGTGGAGATCATCTTGCGCACCTGGCGCGCCTTGAGCAACGGACCCACGCCGTAGTCGTCGACACCGGCGTTGTTGCTGATAATTGTCAGGTTCTTGGTGCCGCGGCGGCCGAGCGCGGCGATCAGGTGCTCGGGAATGCCGCACAACCCGAAGCCGCCCATCATGATGCTGGCGCCATCGGGAATCACGGCGACCGCTTCGTCTGCGGTAGCTAGGACCTTGTTCATGCTCTCGATTATAGGCAGGATGCCTTGGCGCGCGAGGCCTCGTTGAAGAACTTCTCAATCGCCTCCCGGTCGTCGAGCTGATCGGACAGCTTCAGCAGCTCCGCCGCCAACTCGCGCAACAGCGGCTTGACCTCGGCGCCGTTGGTCGCCAGCACGCTGCTCCACATCTGGCCCGGGCTGCTCGCCAGCCGCGTGGTATCGCGCAGTCCCTTGCCGGCCCACTGGAGGTTGGCCGACCCGATCGCGCGCTCGACGGTCACCATCAGGGCGCTGGCCGCCAGCTGGGGCAGGTGGCTGACGGCGGCCATTAACCGGTCGTGTTCCTCGCCGCGGTCGCTCAACACGACCGGCCGGGCGCCGAGTGCCTCGACGAACTTCGCGGCGCGGCGCACGGCGTCGGGCGCGTCGGGATTGGTCAGAAACCAGGCCTGGCCGTCGAACAGGTCGGCGCGCGCGCCGGCGGCGCCGCTCGAGGTGCCACCCGCCATCGGATGGCCACCCACAAACTGCGACAACCGCGCCGCGGCAGCCGTCGCCATGACCTCTCGTTTGGTACTGCCGGTGTCCATGACCAGCGCCTGCCGGTGCATGATCGGACCAAGCCGCGGCAGCGTCTGGATGATGGCATCCACGGGCATGGCCAGGACCACCACCAGTGAATCGCCGATCGACTCGAGTCGATCTCCCTGATCGACCAGGCACACTTCCAGGCCTGGCCATCGACGGGCTGCCGCCAGCGCCACCGACGAGCCGATCAATCCCGGCCCAACCACCGCCAGCCGCGGCCGGGTCTCAGCCACTTATCGCGCCCACCCGCGGCGGGCGACCGGCTCCAGGCAGATGCTGCGGCCGATTGCCGGCGCAATGATCCGCAGCTCCGCCATCAGACGGTCGAACTGCGACGGAAACATCGACTGGGCGCCGTCGCTCATGGCGTGGTCGGGATCGTTGTGCACCTCGATAATCAAGCCATCGGCGCCGGCTGCGACCGCGGCCCTGGCCATCGGCGCGACCTTGTCGCGGCGGCCCATGCCGTGGCTGGGGTCGACAAAGATTGGCAGGTGTGAGAGTTCCTTGATGATCGGGATGGCCGACAGGTCGAGGGTGTTGCGGGTGAAGGTCTCGAAGGTCCGGATGCCGCGTTCGCACAAGATGACGTCGGTGTTGCCGCCGGCGAGGATGTACTCCGCCGACAGCAGCCACTCTTCCATGGTTGCGGCAATGCCGCGCTTGAGCAGGATCGGCTTGCGCGTTCGCCCGAGTTCACGCAGCAGCGTGAAGTTCTGCATGTTGCGGGCGCCGACCTGGTAGATGTCGGCGTACTTGCCGATCACCTCGATCTGGCTGGCGTCCATGACTTCGGTGACCAGCTTCAAGTCGTGGGCGTTGGCGCCGGCGCGCAGCAACTGCAGCCCCGCCTCGCCCATGCCCTGGAAGCTGTAGGGTGACGAGCGCGGCTTGAACGCTCCGCCGCGCAGGACCTTGGCGCCGGCGCGCTTCACCGCCGCCGCGGTCGCGTGGACCTGCGACTCGCTTTCCGCCGAGCACGGCCCGGCGATCACGATCACTTCATCGCCGCCGATGCGCAGGTCGCCGATGGCGATGATGGTGTCCTCGGGCTTGAACGTGCGGCTCGCCAGCTTGTACGGCTGGGTGATGCGCAGCACTTCGTGCACCCCGGCCATCAGCTCAATCAGGCGCGGGTCGACCTTGCCGCCGCCGACCACCCCGAGCACGATTCGGGAGGCGCCGGTCGAGCGATGGACATCCATGCCCATTTCCACGAGGCTGGCGATTACGGCCTCGACCTCGACATCGCTCGCCCGCTCTTTCATGACCACTACCATGACTACTCCTTGCCTTCCTGCTCGCGCGCGTCACGTTCGGCTTCCAGTCGCTGGATGCGCCGGGCCTCGTCCATGATGCGTTCATACAATCGTGCCACGGCGTCGCCATCGAGCGGGCCGCCAAGGCTGTCGTTGACCTGGCGCACGTGCGCCAGCACCGCCGCCTCCCGCGAGGGCTCATAAATCGGCCGCCCCAACCGGTGCTTGAGCCGGCCCACCGCATAGGCGCAACGGGCGCGGCGATCGAGCAGCCGGACGATCACGGCATCGATCTGGTCGATCTCCTCGCGCAGCGCGTCGAGTCCTAGCTCCTCAGCCATCGCACGTACCGTTCGACCTCGTCCAGCAGTTCAGGGCTATTGCCGTGCTCGGCGATCACCTTCACCAACGCGCTGCCCACCACCGCCGCGTCGGCCCACTTCCCCACGGCCTTCACGTGCTCAGGCCGGGACAGGCCAAAGCCGAGCGCCAGCGGCAAATCGGTCTCGGCCCTCACGCGATCAGCCAACTCGCGCGCCGAGTCGTCCACGGTCTCGCGAACGCCGGTCACCCCCAACCGAGAAATGCCATACAAGAACCCGCTGCCCAGGGCCGCCGCCTTGCGAATCCGTTCGACCGTGGTCGTCGGACTCAGGAGAAAAATTGTATCAATCCCGGCCTCGCCAAAGGCTGTCCGGAACGCCTGGCCTTCTTCGGGGGGCATGTCGAGCGTGAGGACTCCGTCCACCCCGGCCTGGCGCGCCATGCTCACGAACCGCTCCAGGCCCATCCGAAGTATCGGATTGGCGTAGCTAAAGATGACAACCGGAGCGGAAATCCCGGCGCGAATGCCGGCCAGCATGTCGAGGACCCTCGGCAGCGTGGCGCCGGCAGCCAGCGCCCGCTCAGTGGCCCGCTGGATGACCGGCCCATCGGCCAGGGGGTCGGAGAACGGCACGCCCAACTCGATCACGTCGGCGCCGGCGCGGTCGAGGCGCGTGATGATGCCGGCCGAGCGCTCAAGATCAGGATCGCCGGCGGTGACGTAGGTAACCAGGCCGGTCTGGCCCGTGCGGCGCAAGGCTGCAAAGCGGTCGCTAAGGCGAGACACGGTTGCTCTCCTGCAGTAACTGCTCCACCGACTGGACGTCCTTGTCGCCTCGTCCCGAGAGGTTGACCACGAGCACGGCATCCGGGCCGAACGCCCTGGCCGCTCTCTGCACGTAGGCAATCGCGTGCGCCGATTCGAGCGCCGGGATAATCCCTTCGAGCCGGGCCAAGTCCTGAAACGCCTGGAGCGCCTCGGTGTCGGACGCATGGTGATACTCGGCCCGACCCGTCTCCTGGAGGAACGCGTGTTCGGGACCCACCGCCGCGTAGTCAAGACCCGCCGAGACCGAATGCGTCGCTTCGATATTGCCGTGGGCATCTTGCAGCACGAACGTGCGCGTTCCCTGCAGCACGCCGGCCGCGCCGCCGGCGAACCTCGCCGCGTGCCGACCCGATCGGATCGCCTCGCCGCCGGCTTCAACACCAATCAGCTTCACGCCCGGATCGTCGATAAAGGCATCGAAGATGCCGATGGCGTTACTGCCGCCGCCGACGCAGGCAATCACCGCGTCGGGCAACCGGCCGGCCTGGGCCAGGCACTGCGCGCGCGCCTCCTTGCCGATCACCGACTGAAACTCGCGCACCATGAGCGGATACGGATGCGGGCCGAGCGCCGACCCCAGCAGGTAGTGGGTGTCGCCGGGCCGCGCCACCCAGTCGCGCATCGCCTCATTGATGGCATCCTTCAGCGTGCAACTGCCCGAGTCGACGCCGCAGACGGTCGCGCCGAGCAGCCGCATGCGGAACACATTCAGCGCTTGGCGCCGCATGTCTTCCGTGCCCATGTAGACGACGCACTCCAGGCCGAGCAGGGCACAGGCGGTGGCGCTGGCCACGCCGTGCTGGCCGGCGCCGGTCTCAGCCACAATGCGGGCCTTGCCCATCCGTTTGGCGAGCAGCGCCTGGCCCAGGGCGTTGTTGATCTTGTGCGCGCCGGTATGCGTGAGGTCCTCCCGCTTGAGCAGGATGCGGCCGCCGCCGCACGCCGCGCTCAACCGCCGCGCGTCCCACAAGGGCGTCTCGCGGCCGACATAGTGCTGCAGGAGCCGCTGGAGCTCCGCGGCGAACGCCGGGTCGCCTCGCGCCTCCAGGTAGGCCGTCTCGAGCGCCTCGATCGGCGCGACCAGCGTCTCGGGCACGAAGCGCCCGCCAAACGCGCCGTAGTACCCGCGCGCGTCGGGATCGCGGCGTCCAAACCAGCTTGATACCTTACTCACACCGTCTCCTTGGCGGCTGCGATGAACCGCCGCATGCTGTCGTGATCCTTGACTCCGGGACTTGCCTCGACCCCCGACGCCACATCGACGGCGTAGGGACACACCGCCGCCACGGCGTCGCGCACGTTGGCTGGTGTGAGGCCGCCGGCCAGGACCACCCGCCGGCGCGTGGCGATCGCCCTGGCCAAGCTCCAGTCCACGGTCCGCCCGGTGCCGCCGTGGCGAAGCGGGTCGTGGGCATCGAGCAGTACCGTGGCGTCGGCGATGGAAGGGTCGATGCCGTCCGCGGCGGTCGCACTGAGATGCACGGCCCGCAGTACGGGCAGCGCCAGCCGTCCGGCCGGCAGTTCTCCATGGATCTGCGCCAGGCGCAGACCGGCATCACCGGCGCGGGCGAGGTCGTCGGCCGAGGGGTTCACGAAGACTCCCACCGGCGTCACAAAGGGCGGCAAGTCCCGGACGAGCGCCCCCACCGCGGCCAAAGTCGTGGCTCGCGGGCTCGACGGCCACAGCACAAACCCCAGGGCGTCGGCGCCCACTGTGACGGCCGCCTCCACATCGTCCCTCCGCGTGAGGCCGCAGATCTTGACGGCGATCACGCTGCGCCGCCGATCGACTCGAGCAGCCCGGCCAGCGCGGCGCCGGGTTCGGGTGCAATCATGAAACGCTCGCCCATGAGGAAAGCGCGATAACCGATTGCGGTCATGGCCTGCAGGTCCTGCCGGGTCTTGAGGCCGCTCTCGCTGACGCTGATCACGCTGTCAGGAATACGCGCGGCCACATCATGCGACGCCTCCAGGTCGACCTGCAGCGTCCGGAGATTGCGATTATTGACGCCGATGATCGCCGCGCCGGCGGCCAGCGCGCGATCGCACTCGCCGGCGTCATGCACCTCGACCAGCGCCGCCAGGCCGAGGGCGTGGGCGGCGGCCGACAACCGCCGAAGTTCGGTGTCGGTCAACGCCGCGACGATCAAGAGGATCGCGTCAGCCCCGGCGGCCCTGGCCTCGAGCAGTTGGTACTCATGGATCATGAAGTCCTTGCGCAGCAGCGGTACAGTGACCGCGTCGCGCACGGCTGACAGGTGTGCCAGCGCGCCATCGAAGAAACCGGGTTCGGTCAGGACTGAGATGGCGGCCGCGCCGCCGCGCTCGTAGGCGGTGGCAATCGCCACAGGGTCGTAGGCCGAACGCAGCACGCCGCGCGACGGCGACCGGCGCTTGCATTCCGCAATGATGTTGACGCTCGCCGGCCTCGAAATCCGCGCCCGGAATGCCGCACCTTGCGGTTCTCGTGCCATGGCACGCCGCTCAAGGGTTGACCGCGGTTCGCGGGTCATCGCCTCATCGACGCGGGTGCGGGTGGCGGCCACAATCGCCTCGAGCAGATCGGGGGCCGGCGTGATCACGCCGGCGCTCCATGCGAGACCGCGATCAGCTTGGCCAGCACCGCCGCGGCAGCACGGCTGTCGATCGCGGCGGCGGCCTGTGCGACGCCGGCCCGCACGGTCTCGGCGCGACCGGCGATAAAGAGCGCCGCGCCGGTATTGAGGAGGACGACGTCACGCGGCGCCCCGGCGGCGCCATCGAGCACCGACCGCACAATGGCGGCGTTGGTCGGCGCATCGCCACCCTTGAGCGACTGGGCCGTCGCCTTGGCCAGGCCGAAGTCCGACGGATGCACGTAGAACGTCTGGACGGAATTATTCCGGCACTCCGAGACCTTGGTGTAGCCGGTGGTCGACAGCTCGTCGAGCCCATCGGCGCCGTGCACCACCCACGCGCGCTCCGACCCGAGCAGCGCCAGCGAGCGCGCGAGCAACTCGGTCAGGTCCGGCCGCGGCACGCCGACAATCTGCCGGGTTGGTCCCGCGGGATTGGTCAGTGGCCCGAGCAGGTTGAACGCGGTCCTCACTCCGAGATCCTTCCGCGCCTGGGCGGCGTGTCTCATGGCCGGATGAAACGTCGGCGCGAAGAAGAACGCGATGCCGGCCTGGCGCAGGCAGGCACTGGCCACTTCGGGCGGCGCCTGGATGTTGACGCCCAGGGCCTCCAGTACGTCGGCGCTGCCACATTGGCTCGAGACCGAGCGGTTGCCGTGCTTGGCGACCCGCTCACCACACGCGGCCATGACAATCGCCGCGGCCGTCGAGATGTTGAAGCTGCCGGAGCGATCGCCGCCGGTGCCGCAGGTGTCAAACACCGGCCCCGGCGACGGCGGCACGGCGACTGCGTTGCCCCGCATGGTCTGCGCCAGACCGACCAGCTCGCTCGGCCGCTCGCCCTTCATCGCCAACCCGATTAGCAATCCGGCGATCTGCGCCGGCGCCGCCTCCCCGCGCATGATCGCAGCCATCGCGGCCGCGGCTTCGGCGGTGGTGAGGTCTTCCTGTTGGCGCAACTTCTCGATCAGGGCTGGGAACATGGTCACATCTCAAGGAAGTTGCGAAGGATGCGGCGCCCCTCGTTGGTCAGCACCGACTCCGGATGAAACTGGACGCCGTGAATCGGCCGCGTGCGATGCCGAATCCCCATGACGAGGTTGTCCTCTTGTGTCCTCGCCGTAATCTCGAGATCGCGCGGCATGGTTGCCTCGGCCACAATCAGCGAGTGATAGCGCCCGGCCTGAAACGACGTCGAGATGCCGGCAAACACACCGCGGCCATCATGTTCGACGGTTGACGTCTTGCCGTGAATCGGCAACGGCGCGCGGACCACTTCTCCACCGAAGGCCAGCCCAATCGCCTGGTGTCCCAGGCAGACGCCGAGCACCGGCATGCGCGAACCGAACTCGGTGATCGCGTCGAGCGAGACGCCGGCCTGTTCGGGCCGGCCCGGTCCGGGTGAAATCACAACGCGCGAGTGTCCCAAGGCGCGCAACCCGTCGAGTGTCGCCTCGTCGTTGCGGCGGACCACGACCTGCGCGCCCAGCTCGCCCAGATACTGGACAAGGTTGTAGGTGAAGGAATCGTAGTTGTCGATGACCAGAACCATGGACTTACAAACCCGTCTGCGCCAGTTCGAGCGCCCGCAGCATCGCGCGCGCCTTGTCCTTGGTTTCCTCGTACTCGGCGGTGGGATTCGAGTCGGCGACGATGCCGGCGCCGGCCTGGATGTATGCCTTGCCCCCCTCCATCAGAATCGAGCGAATGGCGATACAGAAGTCGAGGTTGCCGGCAAAGTCGAGATAGCCCACGGCCCCGGCATACAGGCCGCGCCGATCCGGCTCGAGCTCGTTGATGATCTGCATGGCCCGCACCTTGGGCGCGCCGGACACGGTACCGGCCGGGAAGCACGAGACCAGGGCGTCGAGACGGTCGTTGCCCTCGGCGAGCTGGCCCTCGACCACCGACACCAGGTGCATCACGTGCGAGTAGCGCTCGAGCGCCATGAATGTCGGTACGCGGACAGTGCCGTAGTCGCAGACGCGGCCGATATCGTTACGGCCAAGGTCAACCAGCATGACATGCTCGGCCTTTTCCTTCTCGCTGCGCTTCAGTTCCTCGGCGAGGCGCACGTCCTCATCATCCGTTCGCCCGCGCGGCCGGGTGCCGGCAATCGGGTGGGTGACCGCGTGCCGCCCCTCGACCCGCACCAGCATCTCGGGCGACGATCCGACAATCGAGCGGTCGCCCATGCGAATGAAGAACATGTACGGCGACGGGTTGACGTGCCGCAGCGCCCGATAGACCGTGAACGCGTCGACGCCGACCTCCGCTTCAAACCGCTGTGACAGAACGACCTGGTAGACATCGCCGGCCGCGATGTAGTCCTTGGCGGTCTTGACGATGGATTCGTAGGCGTCCTGCGAGAAGTTCGACACCAGCTTGAGCGCATCGCCGCCCCTGGCTCGCTTGATCGACAGCGCGCGTTCCAGTTCGCCCTCGAGAAACTCGATCTTGGCGCAGGCAAACTGGTAGAGCGACTTCAAGTCCTCGTCGCCGGAGATCCGGGCGTTGGCGATCAACAGGATGCGATGCTGGACGTGGTCAAAGGCCAGCACCGTGTCAAACAGCATGAAGCCGGCATCGTCCCGATCCGAGGTGTTGGCGTCGGCACGGGCGGTGGTGGGTTCAAACCAGGCGGCGGTGTCGTAGCCGAGGTAGCCGACCGCGCCGCCGGTGAAACGCGGCAGGCCGGGGACGAACGGTGACTGAAACCCGTTCATCAGGTCGCGCAGGGTGTCGATGAACGGCTTGTCGCCATTGCTGGTGACGCCGGCCTTCTCGATCACAGTCTGGCCGTTCTTCCCCCGCAGGATCAGGAACGGATCCTTGCCAAGGAACGAGTAGCGGCCGACATGCTCGCCGCCCTCGACACTTTCGAGGAGGAAGGCGTAGTCGGAGTGTTCGGCAATCTTGAGAAAGGCTGACACCGGCGTCAGCAGGTCGGCGACCAATTCCTTGCACACGGGGACGAACGTGGCCCGCTTGGCCAGATCCACGAACTCTTCGAACGTTGTCTGCTTCATTGCTTCTCCAAAAATCCGAGCCGGGCCAGGGCGGCGTCGCGCATGCCGCGCTCAGCCGGCCGTTGCTCGGTCCACCATTCAAACTGTGCTTGCGCCTGCGCCACCAGCATGGCGAGCCCGCCAATGGTGCGACAGCCGGCATCGGCGGCGTCACGCAGCAGGCGGGTCTGCGGCGGGTTGTAAACCAGGTCGTAGACCAGCGAGCCATCGTAGGCAAAGTCCGTCGGCAGCGGCGACTCGTCCACGCCGGGCGCCGTCCCGACGGGCGTGGCATTGACCAGCACATCCCACGAGCCCGGGGGCGGGGGCCACGCGCCCACGGCGGCACCGGTGAGGGCCGCGAGCGAGCGGCCCTGCTCCTCCCGTCTCGCACACACCGTGACCGCGACCCCGGCCGCGGCCAGGGCGACTGCGACCGACCGCGCGGCGCCGCCGGCACCGAGCACGCTGGCGCGCATGCCCTTGACGCGCATGGCCGACTCGATCGGCGCGAGAAATCCGGCGACGTCGGTGTTGCACCCGAGCCACTTGGGCCCGACCCGCCGAAGAGTGTTCACGGACTGGATGCGGCGACTCACGGGGTCACATTCGTCGGCGCGTTCAAAGGCCTGCACCTTGAAGGGCGCGGTCACACTGACGCCGGCCACACCGAGGGCCTCGGCGAACTGCATGAAGTCGTCGAAGTCGGCCGCCGCGAACGGCAGGTAGACCGCGTCGATGTTGGCGGCCCTGAACGCCGCGTTGTGCATGGCCGGCGACACCGAATGCGACACCGGCCGGCCGACGACGCCGTAGATGGCGGTGTGCGGACCAATGCGGCGAAAGCGAAACTCATCGTGCATGCGCTGAAGGTCGATCTGGCCAGGTGCCACCTGATCTCCGGCATAGGTCCAGCAGGAGCCGAACCACCGCGCCAGCACGCGCGTGGCCACCCCGGCTTCACCCATGGCAATCAACACCATCGGTACGCGGACGCCGCTGCCGACGGCCCGCAGGGCGAGACAGTCGCTCAGCCGTTGAGCGGTGACGGCCAGCTTGATCGTTTCGGCGCCACTCGCCAGCATGGCCTGGGCCACATCCTGAAGGTCGGCCGGCGTGCCCTGGAAATCGTGGTGAGACAGCACAATGCGGCGGCCGCCGGTGGTGGCCAGCAGGTCGGCGCAACTGCCCCTCCACTCGAGATCGACAAACTCCGCCCCCAGGCTGATCGCTTCGGCCAGGATTCGCCGCCGCTCTTCTTCGCTGCCGCGAAACAGGCCGCCGTCCGACTTTGGGCGACAGGTCACGATGACAGGTTTGCGGCGGCCGGCCAGGGCGGCGGCAGCGCTCGGGTCACTCACCGAGTCCAGCCGCAACTCGACCAAGTCGGCATCGCCAACCTGATCGCGCCGTTGACGCAGTTCGGCCATCGTGCCGGCGGTCACGGTAGCGCAGACTTTTGCGGCCTTCACCCAATCACCTAATCACCCAATCACTCAATCAGCGATCCCCACTCACCACATCCAGAAATCAACCAGTCGCCAAATAAAAAAGCGCCTCTTCCCTTTCGGGTTGAAGAGGCGCCTCGGTCGAGCGTCGTATTACGCGTCGGTGGTTATACGGACCGGTAAGCCTCTCCTGCTGGGCACCAATACCACCACGCGCGCACACCACTCCCAAACTGGTCAAACGACCGAATATCAAGGGCGGTGCCGGCGGCTCGCAAGCGCATGTGAACGTCGAAAGGCTAACAGACCCCAAGCACTGCCGTCAAACCCGGGCCGCCGGCGGGTCGCGCCAGGGATGGTTCCGAGCTTGCTTCGCCCGGGGGAACACCGTATAACCGTTGTAAGTCGCCCGTTAGCCGATATTTGCATGCAGTCCCGAACCTTAGCTCTCGTCGCCCTGATGCTGGGCGTGCTGGTGGCCTTCCCCGTGGCCCAAACCGCCACCATGGCGCTCGACGAAGTGCGCCCGGGGATGGTGGGTACGGGCCGAACGGTCTTCTCGGGGACCACGCTCGAAGACTTCCAGGTCCACATCCTGGGCGTGTTGCGCAACGTGATCGCGCCCAAGCGCAGTTTGATCCTGGCACGGCTCGAGGGCGGTCCCTTGGCCAAGACCGGTGTCATCGCCGGCATGAGCGGCAGTCCGGTCTACGTCAATGGCCGGCTGATCGGCGCGGTCTCGTACTCGTTGGGCCAGTTCTCAACCGAAGCCATCGCCGGTATCACGCCAATCGCCGAGATGGTGGACGCTACCGTGATGCCGTCGGCCCAGCGCGGGTCGCAGCCCGTCTCGATCACGTGGCCAGCCTCGTCTCGCCAGTTACTGGAGATCTGGGCGCGTGACCTGGGCCGGCCGCCCGGCTTCGTCGCTGACGCGTCGCAGGCCATGGTGCTGTCCGGGGTCGCGAGTGAAGTGGGTCGCCTGGGCGCGATGCTCCGCCCCATTGCCGTGCCGATGGTCGCCGCCGGATTCAATGCCTCTGTGCTCGACCCGTTCGCCCCGGCGTTCGCGGCGGCGGGCTTTGTCCCCATGTCGAGCGCCGCGCAGGCGCCAGGCGGCACTGGCAGCGGCGGCACTCCGGCCAGGCTCGCCCCCGGTGACGCGGTGGGCGTGACCCTGTTGACCGGTGACTTCGAGTTGGGCGCCACCGGTACGGTGACGCATGTCGACGGCGACCGCGTCTATGCCTTCGGCCATCCGCTCTACAATCTGGGCCCGACCGAGTTTCCCATGACCAGGGCGGAAGTGCAGGTGGTCCTGCCCAGCCTGATGTCGTCAAGCAAGCTGGCCAGCTTCGGCGAGATCGTAGGCACGGTGCAACAGGATCGCGCCACTGCAATTGCCGGGCGGCTGGGCCCAGGGCCATCCCTGATTCCCGTCTCGATCACCCTCAACTCCGATCGCGGACCGTCGCGGTCGTTCAACTTCGGGGTGGTTCGCGATTTCACGTTCACGCCGCTGCTGACCTACCTCTCGGTGGCCAACGTCCTCACCTCGTACGAACGCGGAGCCGGGCCGGCCTCGTTTGCGATTCGCGGCACGGCGTCCATCCGCGCGCAAAGCGACATCACCTTCGAGGACATGTTCTCCGGCGAGCAGCCGGCCGGCGGCGCCGCGGCGTATGTTGCGGGCCCGCTCACGGCGCTGCTGAAGAATGCGGCCGAGGCAGTCAACGTCGAGCGGATCGACCTGGTGATCGACGCCAGCGAGCAGGAGCGCAGTGCCCGCATTGAGCGAGTCTGGCTGGACACCACCCGTCCCCGGGCCGGCCGCGATGCGGTGGTATTTGTCGCCATGCGCGACGCGCGGGGCCGGGAAGTAATCAAGCAGGTGCCGGTTCAGTTGCCGGCAAATGCGACCGGGGTGCTGCAACTGGTGGTCGCCGATGCCGCCCGCACGACGGCGGACGACCGCCGCGACACCCGTGGCGCCGACCAGCAGCGCGCCGCCCAGATGATCCGTACGTTTAACCGCGCGCGCAAGAACAACCGCCTTTATGTCCGGCTCACCTCTCCCGACCCCGGCGCCGTCGTGAACGGCGAGCCGATGACGTCGTTGCCGCCGTCGGTGTTGGCGGTCATCGAAGCCGATCGCAACAGCGGCATCGTCGGCGCCCTGCGAACCACCACCCGCGGCGAGTGGGAACTGCCCCTCGATTTTGCGGTCACCGGTTCGCGCCAGTTGACCCTCAACTTCGAACAACCTTAATGACCCGTCGAACAACGATAGGCGCGGCGATGGCCGCTGGCTGGCTGGCAGTGTCCACCCTGTCGGCGGCGCCGGGATTCTGGCAGGCCGCCACCCAAGCCGACTTCCTGCGCGGAGAGGTCGATCAGCTGTCGATCGATGAGCATGGCCGGCTGGCCCTCGGGCCGGCGCTCGCTGAAGTCCACGATACGGGCCAGCCCTTCGTCTGGACCATGCTGGCCGCCGCGGAAGGCGTGACGTTTCTCGGCACCGGAAACGACGGCAAGGTCATCCGCGTGGATCGCGACGGCCGCGGCTCGGTGTTCTTCGATAGCGATGAGATGGAGGTCCACGCCCTGGCGTCGGCGCCCGGTGGCGGTCTCTACGTAGCGACGTCTCCGGACGGCCGCATCTACAAGGTTGATGCGAAGGGCCAGGCGGCGGTGTTCTTTGATCCGCCCGACAAATACATCTGGTCGCTGGCGGTCGACCGCCAGGGCAACCTTTTTGCCGGCACGGGCGACAAAGGCACGGTCTATCGCATCGCCGCCGACGGCACCGGGACTGCCTTCTTTGCCACCAAGGCGACGCACGCCGTGTCGCTGGCCTTCGATGCCGCCAACCAGTTGCTGGTCGGCACCGGCGCCCCGGGCCGGGTGTTTCGCGTCGACAGCGGCGGCAAGGGGTTCCTGCTGCTCGATACCGCGTTCCAGGAAATTCACGCCGTGCGCGTCGACGCCAAGGGCGTCGTCTACGCCGCGGCACAGAGCAGCCGAGCGGCCGGTGGGGGCGACAACTCAGCCGAACCGGTGGCGGCCCCGCCTCCAGTAACCCCGTCAATTCCCAATGTATCGACCGAGATCACGTCGATCACCGTGATCGACACCCCCGGCAGCAGTCAGGGCGCGGTCACTCCGTCGGAGCGTCGCAACTCGAGCGGGGCCATCTTTCGCGTGCAGCCGGACGGTTTATGGGATCAGATTTGGGCGCCGTCCGAGGACGCGCCGTACGACATCGCGATTGAGCCAGACGGCGCCCTGGTGGTGCCCACCGGGGGCAAGGGCAAACTTTATCGACTGAGCGGCGACCCGGTGCGGGCGGAATTGATCACCCGCATGCCGGCGCAGCAGGCCACCCAGATCATCCGCCTGGCGGACCGCACGCTGGTGGCAACCTCGAATCCGGGACGGCTGATGGCCCTGTCGTCGGCTCGCGCCTCCCGCGGCACCTTTGAGTCCGACGTCAAGGACGCGCGCATGGTGGCGACCTGGGGCGTACTCTCCTGGCGGGCCGTGATCCCGTCTGGCGCAAGAGTGGAGCTCTTCACCCGGTCGGGCAACACCCGCACGCCAGACGAGGCATGGAGCGGGTGGGCCGGGCCCTATGCGTCGGCCGAGGGCTCGCAGATCACAAGTCCGAAGGCCCGGTATCTCCAGTGGCGAGCGGTGCTGACCGCCGGCAGCGCCAGTCCAGTGCTGACTTCGATCACCTCCGCCTACCTTCCCCGCAACGTGCGGCCGCAGGTGACGTCGATCACGGTGCACCCGCCAGGCGTGGTGTTCCAGAAGCCGTTTTCGAGCGGCGAGACCGAAATTGCCGGCTATGACGCCGATGACGGCGAACGCCGCACCGGAGGCGCGCCATCCGGTGGCAGTGGTCCCGCGCTCGGGCGACGCATCTACCAGAAAGGGCTGCAGGCCTTTGTCTGGAAGGCCGATGACGACAACGGCGACGAGTTGACCTACGAGGCGTTCTATCGCCGCGAGGGCGACACCGTATGGCGGCTGCTCAAAGGCGACCTGCGTGACACCCTGCTCGTGTGGGACACCTCGTCGGTGCCCAATGGCACCTACGTCGTGAAGATCGCCGCCTCTGATGCCCGGGCCAATCCCAGTGATTCGGCGCTGGCCGGGGAACTGGAAAGCAGCAGCTTCGAAATCGACAACGTCGCACCGACGGTGCAAGTCGCCGCCATCCGTCGCGAGGGCGACCGGTTGGTGGTGCCCGTGGAGATTCGCGACGCCGACTCGGCGATCACGAAGGTCGAGTACTCGATCGATGCGCAGCGCTGGCTGCCGGCGTTTCCGCGCGACGGCATCCTGGACGCCCGGCAGGAGTCGTTCGAGATTCGGCTGGGCAGCGACGCGGCCGGCCGCACCTTGGTGATTCGCGCGACCGATGCGCTCGGCAACTCCGGTACCGGTCAGATTCAGGTCAGGTAGCCGCCGAAGGCGGGAGGCGACTAGAGCCCGACGATGGCGAGCGGCATCGGCACCTGGGCCTCGGAGGCCTCGGGCGCCGACGGCTTGATGATCGGTGCCGCCGCGGGCTTGGGTTGGGCCGCAACCGGGACCGGAATCGGCCCCAGCGGCTGTGGCCCGTGGCGCAAGCGCAGCGCCTGCCCCAACATCGTCAGGCCATCGTCGTGCCGGCCCTTGACGGTGGTGCTGGCCACCAACCAGACCATGCTTACCGCCACGGCGTTGCCGGTCCGGGCCTGCGCCGGCGCAAACTGCACGCGATAGGCCTCGTTCAACATGGCGTTGACCACGGCACGCTTGCCGATCGGCTGGGCGTCGTTGATCACTTCAATACCCTGGACGCGGCCCTCGCGCGACACCACAGCCGACAGCGCGTACTCGGCATCCTCTTCCGACATCTCGATCGCCGGATCGGTGACCGCGCGCGGCGCCATCATGTCGTAGTTGAGGCGCAGCGGATTCTGGTTGGATCCGGGATTGGCGAGCAATGAAATGACCCCGGCCAGCGAGTCTGGCCGCTCCTGGTTGGCGGCGTGCAAGACGCTGGCCGATCCGACCACACAAATCAGCGTGGCCACGGTGGCGCCGAGGCCGGCCCACACCAGGTGCATGTCCTGAAACAGCGCCACGACCTGCGATCGAACCGACAGGTCCTGCTCGACCCCGAGCTGCTCAACCACTTGCTGGCTCAGCCGCAGCGGTTCGACGGCCGCATGCTCCCCGACCGACTCGGCCATCACTCGCAGCGTGGCGCCGAGGGCGGTAATCTCTTCCGCTTCGAGACTGCAACTGACGCACTCGGTCAGGTGATTCTGGATGGCGAGGCGCTCCGCGAACGGCACCTCGCCGTCGTAAAAGGCCTCGAGCCGTTCGCGCACGTCGGCGCACGAATGTTCGTGCATCATGTGCGCACTCCTTGTAATTGCCGCCGCAGCGTCTGGCGTCCTCGCGTCAGGCGCGACTTCACGGTCCCCACCGCCACGCCCAGCGAGAAGGCGATGTCGTCGTAACTGAGGCCGTCGATCTCCCGCAGGACAATCACGGTTCGCTGGTCAAACGGCAAGCCATCGAGCGCCGTCCACAGCTTCTCGGCCAGCTCCTTGCGCGCAAACGCGCGATCGGGCGACGTGTGTTCACCCGGCTGGCGCAGATCCCCGTGCGTAGCCACATGCTGATCGAGCGACACCTGGTCGGCCCGGTGGCGCCGCCGCCACCAGCGCTGGCGGTTGCGAGCCTGGTTGATGACGATGCGGTAAATCCACGTCTTCAGGGTTGACTGGCCGCGGAAATGACCAATGGTGCGGAAGACGCTGAAGAAGACCTCTTGAGACAGGTCCAGGGCTTCGTCGCGGTCGCCCAGCAGGTGGAGCGCCAGCTGGTAGACCATGCGCTCGTGCCCAGACACCAGCTCAGCGCACGCAGCCTGCTCACCCTCGGCGCACCGCTCGATCAGCGCTGCCTCGCGGCTGCCTACGTCAGCCCACCCGAGTGCCCCGGCGTCTTTCATGACGGAATCGGCGACAATTCGATAGCCCATAGCCAGTGTATCAAGGTTAGAACCCGCCAAGCCCCGAAAGTTCCCGCGCTTTTGCTACCATCGGATTCGTGCGCCGAACCGTGGTGGCGATTGTGCTCGTAGCGGTGGCTGGGGTTGCCGGTGCGCTGGCCTACGCCGCCCTGACGACCGAACGCGAGTTCGAACGTCTGATTGCCGATGGCGATCAGGCCGTCCTCGCCGAGCGCCATTTCCAGGCCCTGGAAGCCTATTCAGGCGCCATTGCCCTCAAGCCCGACTCGATGCTCGCGCACCTGAAGCGCGGTGCCGTCTATCAGACCCGCAACGAGCTTGAGTCCGCGCTGCGCGACCTGCGCGAGGCGGTCGCGCTGGATCCCGGGGCCTTGCTGGCGATCGACCTGCTGGGCGATGTCAGCGCATCCATGAATCGGCACGACCGTGCGGTCGAACGTTACGAGTCATACATCGCGCTCGACGAACGCAATGCCAGGGTGCACTACAAACTCGGTTTGTCGCGCTATCGCGCCGGGCAGGTCGATGCTGCCGCCCGCGCCCTGCAGCAGGCGCTCAAGCTGGATCCCGCCCTGGGTGAAGCGCACTACGTCCTGGGGCTGGCGCTGCGCGATCAGAACAAGCTGCCCGAGGCCCGCAGGTCACTCGAGGAAGCCGCCCGCCGTTCGCCAGCCAGCCAGACCGCAGCGCGGGAAGCCCTCGCCGATGTCTACCTGCTCGAGGGCGACCATGCCAAGGCCATCAACGAATTGGAGGCGCTGGCCGCACTCGACACCACCCGCGTCGATCGGCTGGTCGCCGTCGGCCTGGCCCAGGCTCGCGCCGGCCGCGAGGAGGCCGCGGTGCTGACCCTGGGCCGTGCCCTCGATCGCTCTCCGGAGGCGCCACAGGCGTACGCGGCGTTGGGGCATGTCTGGCTGACCAGTGCTCAACGGCGGGGTGACCGCGTCGCTCTGAACAAAGCGCTCGAGGCACTGCAGCAGGCAGCCGCTCGCACCGACGCGACCAGCGACACCTACGCGGAACTCGGACGCGCCTGGATGCTCGCAGGCGATCCACATGCGGCGGAACGGGCCTTACGCCAGGCCGTCGACCGCCTGCCCGTGCCGCCCGATGCTTACCGCCAGTTGGCCGACGTGATGGCGCGCGACGGCCGCAGCCAGGAGGCGCGCGATGCGCTCATCAAGTACGTCACCCTGGCTGGGGATGACCGCCCACTGGGCGACGTGTGTGAACGGATCGCCGAGTTATCGATGCGGCTTGGCGAACCGGCGCTGGCGGTTCGCTGGTTCGAGCGTGCCCTTGGCGAAGCCGGTCCCAGCGCACGGCTCCACTTACGCCTGGCTGACGCGGCTCTGAAGAATGGTGACCCCGCCCGTGCCCGCACCGTGGTCGACGAAGGCCTGGCGGCCGAACCGGGCAACCGCCCACTCCAACAACTGAAGCGGCGCCTCACCGGCGGCGACTGATGACGGCCTGACTACTTCTTGGGATCGACCGCGTCGCGGAGACCGTCGCCGAGAAAGTTGAATCCCAGGACGACGACGGCCAGGCACAGACCGGGGAAAATCGTCAGGTGCGGCGCGTCGAGCAAGTGCACGCGCCCGCCGTTGATCATGGTGCCCCAACTGGGAGTGGGCGGCTGCACGCCGAGTCCCAGGAAGCTCAGGGCCGCCTCCGACAACATCGCGCCGGCCATGCCCAGGGTGGCTTGCACCATGACCGGCGGCAGCGCGGTTGGCATCACGTGCCGGATTAAGAGCCGCGCGGTGCTCGCGCCGAGCGCTCTGGCGGCCACCACATATTCGAACTCCCTCGCGCGCAGCACCTGGCCGCGGACCAGGCGCGCATAGCCGACCCACCCAATCAGCGCGAGCGCGAGCACCACATTGGTAAGGCTGGGACCCAGCACGGCGACCAATGCAATCGCCAGCAACATACCCGGGAAGGCCATGAGGACGTCCATGACTCGCCCAATCACCTGGTCGATGCGGCCGCCGTAGTAGCCCGACACCGCGCCAATCACCATGCCGGCCACCGACGACACGCCCACCACGATCGTGCCGACCAGCAGCGAGACGCGCGCGCCGAGTAGCACGCGCGCCAGGATGTCGCGCCCCAGTTCATCCAATCCGAACCAGTGCGCCCAGGTCGGCCCCTGCAACCGGTTCGGCAGATCCTGAAAACTGGGATCCCACGGCAGCAACCACGGTGCCAACAGCGCGGCCGCGACAATCGTCACGACGATGATCAGACCGAGGCGCATCATTCGAGTCGAATCCTCGGATCAAGCACGCCGTACAATAAATCGGTGATCAAGTTGACCGTCACGTAGGTCACGGCAATCAACAGGATGCAGCCCTGCACCAGGGGGTAGTCGCGAAAGCCAATTGACTGAATCAGCAGCCGGCCAATGCCTGGCCAGGCGAAGATCGTCTCGGTAATAACGGCGCCGGTGAGCACGGCGCCAAACTGCAGCGCCACGATCGTGACCAGCGGAATCAGGCTATTGCGCATGGCATGGCCCAGCACCGCACCGGCCGGCGAAACCCCGCGCGCCCGTGCCGCCCGCACATACAGTTCGCCCAGTTCATCGAGCAGGCTGGCGCGCGTCATCCGCGCCAGGATCGCCGCGAGCGCCAGGCCCAACGACACCGCAGGCAGCACCAGGTGCGCCAACGTGCCACGGCCCGACACCGGCAGCCAGCCCAATTCGACCGAGAACACAATGGCGAGGATCGGGCCCAGCCAGAAATTCGGGATCGAGATGCCAGCCAGCGAGAACGTCATCGCGGCATGATCGGCGAGCGTGCGCCGCCAGACGGCGCCGACAATCCCCAGCGGAATCGCCAGGACCACGGCCACCGCCATCGCGCCCAAGGCCAGTTCGGCCGTCGCGGGGACGCGCTCGGCAATCATTTGCGTTACCGGTTGTCCGGTGCGAAACGAGGTACCCAGGTCGCCGGTGAACGCACTTCGCAGAAAGGCGACGTACTGTGCGGGCAGCGGGCGATCGAGTCCCAGATTGCTCCGCAGTTCGGCAATGTCCTGCGGCGCGGCGCCGTCGCCCAGCATGGCCTGGGCCGGATCGCCTGGCACCAGATGAATCAGCGAGAACACCAGCGTGGCCACCCCAAGCAACACCGGGATCGTGAGAAGCATGCGCCGCACGAGAAAACGAACCACCGCGCTCATTCTAATGCGTGGCTGCGGGTGATCGGCGGCAGGTCGAGCCGCGCCATCAACTTGGCCAAACCCTGGCGGGACACACCGAGTTCACGCGCTGCCACGATCGGCCGGCCGCCCGCCCGCGCCAACGCCGCACGCACGAAGTGCAGGTCAAAGGCGCGGCGCGCGTCGGCCAGGGTCGCCCGGCCTGCCATCGCGGTCGTGCGGGTGATGTGCCCGGGCAGGCCGTTGGCGCCAATCACGCCCCGGGGTGGGCCCGCCACCATGGCCGATGCCAGTACGTTCTGGAGTTCGCGCACATTGCCGGGCCAGTCGTAGGCTCCAAGCGCCGCCAGCGCCAGCGGCGACAGCACCGCGCGGCTCGCGGTGCGCGCCGCGAGCCGTGACCACAGATGCCGGACCAGCGGCGGGATATCCTCCAGCCGTTCGCGCAAGGGCGGGATGCCGATGCGCAGCACGTCGAGCCGGTAGCGCAGATCGGCGCGGAAGCGGCCGGCCGACACCTCGGCCGCCAGGGGCCGATTGGTGGCCGCGACAATTCTGACGTCGACCTGGCGGGCATGGGCCTCGCCGACCCGTCGCACCTCGCCCTCCTGGAGAGTGCGAAGCAGCTTGGCCTGAACGCGCGCGCTCAGTTCCGCCACCTCATCCAGAAACAGCGTGCCTCCCTGGGCCTCTTCGAACAGGCCCAGCCGCTCGGCGACCGCGCCGGTGAACGCGCCGCGAGTGTGGCCAAACAACTCCGCCTCGACCAGGTCGTCGCTCAATGCTGCGCAGTTGAGCGCACACACGCGCCGGCCGCGGCGGGCGCTGGCGCCATGCACCGCCCTGGCTACCAGCTCCTTCCCTACCCCGCTCTCGCCCTCGATCAGCACTGGGAACGGCGAGGCCGCCGCGCGCAGGACCGCGCCGCGCACTTCCCGCATGGCCTGGCTGTCGCCAATCAGTTCGGGCATGTGGTCGGTATTCGGCCGGGTGGACGGGCGATCGCGTTCGGACAGTTCGTAGGTCGCCGGCGCCGAGGCGGTGGCAGCCAAGCGCAGGATCAGCGCGATGTCCTCGGTCACGATCGGCGCACCGATCGTCCAGTGGCACCAGACCACTCCCACGACCGTCCCGCCATAGCGGATCGGCCACGCCGCCTCGACGGCATGGCCGTGGTCGACTGGTGCCGCTGGCTGCCCGGTGTCGAGCACGCGAAGGGCCGCGCTCAAGTGACGGCTGGACGGCGGCGCCCCGCCCGCGTGCGCCACCACCGCCACGGTGTCGCCGCGCCGCACGACGAATGCGACGGTCGACGCCGCCAACCGATCGCGCACCAGCCCGGCGGCACGAGCCAATGTGAGGGCGGCGTCATCCACCTCCTGGCACACACGCAGCACGTCCAGGAACGTCTCGACCATGGCCGGCTCGCGGCCCGCCTCGACCGGACCGGTAACGATCTCCCCGCGCAAGCGCTCCGCTTCCGCCCCGTCGACCGACCCGAGCGCTGCCCGCGCCTCGAGCAAGCGCCGCTGCGCGATCAGGCATCGCGCCAGCGCGCAACGGGCCGCGGTGTGTTCCGGACCGGGCCCGGTCAAGAGCACGCCCCATCGCGCGGCCGCCTCAGCGTCGATGATCTGTCCGTTGTCCTGGAGATGACGGGCCCGTTCGATGAGCTCGCCGGGACCGCCCGGACATTCCTGACCACCGCTCTCATGCACTTGGAACGCGGCCGGCACCAGGCGCGGCCGCCAGGCCTGGCTGCTGGTGGCGGCGCGCACGACGAGATGAGGGCGTGCGTCCCTGGTCGCCAGCCGAAAGACTGCCAGCGCCGCCTCGGCCGAGACCCGGGCGTCGGTCGCAAACACGACGAGTGACCGGGCTTTCAACCACGACGGCCACCGCCATCGGGCCTGGGACAACACCGCGCCCAACACGTCGGCGGCAACGGGCACAAACCCAGCCAGCCGCGCCTCGCGCGCCAAGACGCGGTGCACGCGAGCCCAGTTCGCAGCCGAGGGTTCAACCAGATCCAGCGCCCGCGGCCGCCCGTCACGGGCGTCGGCCAGGGCGGCCCGAAAGGCGTCGATGGTTACCGCCGAGTCACCGGTGTCGTGGCCGCCCACGGCGGGGCGCTCCCAGATCTCGATGCGCGATGGCCCGCGCAGGTCGAAGTCGATGAGCGAGGCATGCGCCTTCACCGTGAAGAGCGGCGGCAGCGCCCTGGGTCGGCCACGGCGCTGGTGCCAGCCAATGCCGGTGCCGGTGGCAAGGTCGAGTGCACGTCCACCGGAGACAAGGTAGCGATCGAGCATGAGCATGCCGGATACCAGTGCAAACGGGAGGCCCGCACACAACCCCCCGTAATGACTGGTGGTCGGCGCGGGAGCAGCGTCAGGTGTCGCAGTTTCTTCGTATAGAATGCTCAATGAATGCTGCGTTTTTTGACCGCCGGTGAATCGCATGGCCAAGGTCTCGTGACGATCCTCGAAGGCCTGCCGGCCGGCCTGGCGATCGACCATGACGCGATGACGGTGGAGCTGCGCCGGCGCCAGGGTGGCTACGGCCGCGGCCGGCGCATGGCCATTGAATCGGATCGCGCAGAGATCTTGTCGGGTGTGCGACGCGGCCGCACCACCGGAGCGCCGGTGGCCCTGCTGGTGCGCAACAAGGACTGGGAGAACTGGCAGAACACCATGCACGTGGAGCCAACGGCACCGACAGGTGCCACCGGCGCCAATCGCGCAGCCGTCGTTCGCCCACGCCCCGGTCACGCCGACCTCGCGGGGGCCCTCAAATACGACCATGACGACATTCGTGATGTGCTTGAGCGCGCCAGCGCCCGGGAAACCGCGGCCCGCGTGGCGGCCGGCGCCATCGCCCGGCAGTTGCTGGCGGCGGTGGGGTGCGAGCTGACCAGCCACATCACCGGCATCGGCGCGATCACCGTGCCGTCCGGTAACTCGATCAGTTTCGAGGTCGCGCAGGCGATGGATCGTGAAGCGCCGCTTCGCTGCACGGACCCCGCGCTTGAGCAACAGATGATCGCGGCCATCGATGCAGCCAAGGACGCGGGCGATACCCTGGGCGGCTCCTTTGAAGTGATCGCTCGCGGGATCCCAGTCGGACTCGGCAGCTATGTGCAATGGGACCGCAAGCTCGACGGACGTCTGGCCCAGGCGCTGATGTCGATCCCCGCAATCAAGGCGGTGGCGATCGGTGACGGTGTGGACGGCGCGCGCCGTCCGGGCTCGCAGGTGCACGACGAGATCGTGGCCGACTTCGCCGCGGCTGCCGCGGGCCTGCCCATGGTCGCGCGACCCACCAACCGGGCGGGTGGCCTCGAAGGCGGCGTCACCAACGGCGAAGCGCTCCGGGTCTCCGGTTACATGAAGCCGATCTCGACGCTGATGAAACCCCTGCGCTCGGTCGACCTGACGACCCTGGAAGAGGCGCCGGCGGCGATCGAGCGAAGCGACGTGTGTGCCGTGCCGGCGGCGGCCGTGGTTGCCGAGGCCATGGTCGCGCTGGTCCTGGCCGACGCCCTGCTCGAGCGATTCGGTGGTGATTCGATGGCGGATCTGACGGCGCGGGTTGCCAGCACCGGCGGCAAGGTTCGCGCCCGCCTGACGCGCCGGCCCGCGGCCGCGCGGGTCTGACCCGGTGCTGCGCCCGATTCTTCGGCTCGGGGACTCGATCCTGACCGAGCCCACCCGCCCCGTCGAGGCAATCACGCCGGCGATCGAGGCGCTGATTGATGACATGGTCGAGACCATGTACGCCGCACCCGGCATCGGCCTGGCGGCGCCGCAGGTCGGTGTGTCGCTGCGTATCTTCGTGGTCGATCTCTCGGTTGGCCGCGACCCGGCCGGTCCGTCGGTGATGATCAACCCTGAGTTTGTGCTGCGCGAAGGCATGCAACTCGAAGAAGAGGGCTGCCTGAGCGTACCCGGATTCACCGCCACTGTTGCCCGGCCCAAACGCGTGGTCGTCAGTGGCCTTGACCGCCACGGCGACACCCACCAGCTCGATGGCACCGGCCTGTTGGCGCGCGCCCTGCAGCACGAAATGGATCACCTGAATTCCTGCCTGTTCGTCGATCGCCTTCGCGGTATCTCCCGCGACCTAATCGTCCGCAAGATCAAGAAGCTGTCGAAGGCCGGCAAGTGGTGAGCGACTGATGGCCTTGCGCGTGGTGTTCTTCGGGACCCCGGCTTTCGCCGTGCCGACGCTTGACCGCCTCGTGCACTCGGCCCACCAGGTGGTCGGCGTGGTCACCCGGCCCGATCGGCCTCGCGGTCGCGGGCAGCAGATATCAATGGCGCCGGTCAAGGCCGCCGCCCAGGCAGCGGGTCTGCCAGTACTGCAACCCGAGCGGCTGGCGCGCGAGCAGTTCGAGCCCGCATTCGCCGCGCTCGGCGCCGACATCGGCGTGGTGGCCGCCTACGGGAAGATCCTGCCTGACTGGCTGCTCGCGTCGCCGCGCCTGGGGCTGTTGAACGTCCATGCCTCGTTGCTGCCGAAGTATCGAGGCGCTTCCCCGGTGCACCGGGCCGTTCTCGGCGGCGATGCCCAGACCGGCGTCACCATCATGCGTGTCGTCAAGGCGCTCGACGCCGGCCCCATGCTTCGGCATGTGGTCGTGCCGATTGGCGACGACGACACGACCTCCGACGTCGAGGCGGTGCTGGCGACGAGCGGAGCCGAGGCGCTGCTGGCGACGCTGGCGGATATCGAAGGGGGTCGCGCGGCCGAGACCCCGCAGGACGATGGGCTGGCGAGCTATGCGCCGAAGCTGACCAGGGCGGAAGCAGCGGTGGACTGGCGGCGCCCGGCCCGCGAGATCCACAACCAGGTGCGCGGATTATGGCCGTGGCCGCACGCCCAGACCTTCCTTGGCGAGACACGAATCATCCTGCATCGCTCGCGCGTCTCGCCATCGCCCGCCGGCGCACCCGCCGGGACCATCCTGGCGGCCTCAGCCGCAGACGGGCTGCACGTGGCGTGTGGGCAGGGTGCACTCGAGATCCTTGAACTTCAGTTCGAGGGCAAGCGCGTGATGAGCGCCCGCGACGCCATGGCCAACCAGTTGCTGACCGCCGGCGCCCGTTTTATCCCCTCATGATTGGCGTGGCGCGCAGCGCGGCACTCGACGCCCTTCGCCTGATCGACGGCGAGCGGCTTGACATGGGTGAAGCCGTCGCTCGGGTGCGTAAGCCGCTGGGCGACGAACGCGACCGGGCGCTCCTCCTCGAGATCGTGTCTGGCACGTTGCGGATGCGCGCCGCCCTCGATTACCAGTTGGCACTCCGCCTGACCCGGCCGATTGGACGCCTGGACGCGGTCGTCCTGGACATCCTGCGCCTGAGCGCCTTCCAGTTGATGTACCTGACGCGGACGCCGTCGTCTGCCGTCATCAACGACGCCGTTGACCTCACTCGCCGCGGCGGCAAGTCCAGCGCGACCGGACTGGTCAACGCCGTGCTGCGCGGGCTCAATCGCGAGCGCCAGAAGCTGACGTGGCCGGCGCGTCCGGGCGACGAAGGCGACATCGCCGCGATGGCCGGCTATTTCAGCATCGTCCACTCGCATCCTGACTGGCTGATCGAGCGCTGGCTGCGCCGCTACGGCATGGTGGATACCGAGCGCTGGCTGGCTTTCAACAATCAGGGCCCGGCCCTGTGCCTGGCGCCGAATCGCTCTTTGGCGTCGCGCGAGGCGCTGATGAATGAATTGGCGGCTGACGGCGTGGAGACTCGGCCGACCGCTCATGCGCCGCATGGCCTGCTTGTGGTGGCCGGGGCTGCGCTGTCGACCCGCGCGTTTCGTGAAGGCCGGCTCCTCGTGCAAGATGAAGCCTCGCAGCTCATCGGCGAACTGGTCGGCGTGAGCCCAGGGGACCGAGTCCTCGACTTGTGTGCGTCGCCAGGCGGCAAGACCGTCACGATGGCGGCGGGCCTGGGGTCACGGGGAATGGTGGTGGCCACCGACGTCCGGCGGCATCGGCTGAAGGTCTTGAGCGAGACCCTGGAAAGGTGCCGGCTGGCCCGTGTCCGTGTGATCCACGTTCCAACCGCCGGCGCCCTGCCTTTCGCTGATGCGGCTTTCGATCGAGTGCTCGTCGACGCCCCGTGCTCCGGCCTCGGCACTCTCCGGCGCGACCCCGACATCCGCTGGCGCCTGTCCTCCCGCGACTTACCCGGGCTGGCCGCCGCCCAGCTCGCCTTGTTACATCGCGCCGCCCCGCTGGTACGTCGCGGCGGGATTCTGGTCTACAGCACATGTTCAAGCGAACCCGAGGAGAATCAAGAGGTCGTGACGGCGTTTCTGGCAAGCCATGCGGAATTTACGCGGAGCCGAGATCACCAGACGCTGCCCTTTCGCGATGGACTTGAGGCGTTTTTTGGATCACTCCTGACCCGGCAGGCCTGACCTTTTCCGCACCTCAGCACCTGGCACCTCAGCACCTGAGCACTTCTCCACCCCCTGTAGTACCATTGCCTGCTGTCCATGCCGCTCGGATCCAGGGTTTGGGGCTTCGGTAAGGTCCTGCTGCTGGCAGGGGCTCTCGCGGGGACCTTTTTTGTCTTTGCCGGTATTGCCATGCGGGTAGCCGTTCGTGCCCGTCAGGTCACCGTGCCCAACTTTGTCGGCCAGCCCTTGAACGCGGCCTCCAGCCTCGCGTCGACGCTCGACCTGAAACTGAGGGTCGATCCGGTCAAGCGCCCCGATCCCAAGGTTCCTGCCGGCCACGTCATGATGCAGGAACCCACCTCTGGGTCCGCCGCCCGCCGCCAGCGCAGCGTGCGGGTCGTGCTTAGTGCCGGGGCTCACGTCGCCCTCGCACCGAATCTTCTCGGCGAGACCCAGCGCTCGGCGGAGATCCGGGTCGCACAGGACGGGCTGGCCATCGGCGCCGTGACCGAGATTCGCTCGGCACTCTACCCGCCTGACGTCGTGGTGGCCCAGGACCCGCCCCCGTCCACGCAGACCGCCGAGATTCGCCTGCTGGTCAATCGCGGTGAGGACCGCGCCACCTATGTCATGCCGGACCTGATTGGCCTCAACGGCGACCGAGCCGCCGAGGTCATGCGGACGCGCGGCTTTCGCGTGTCGGTGACGGCGCAGTTGGCGGCCTCCGCCATCCCGCCGGGCGTCGTGGTCCGCCAGTCACCCGCGGGTGGGTATCAGGTGCACCCCGGGGACCCCATCGCGATTGAGGTCAGCCGATGAGCATTCGCCTGGCACCGTCCATCCTGTCGGCGGATTTCTCGGCACTGGGCCGCGACATCGACGCCATTACCCGCGGCGGCGCCGACCAGGTTCACGTCGACGTGATGGATGGCCACTTCGTGCCGAACCTGACCATCGGCGTTCCGGTGGTGCGGTCGCTGCGCAAGGCGACCAGCTTGCCGCTCGACGTCCACCTGATGATCACCGACCCCGACCGGTTCATTGAGCCGTTCATCGATGCCGGCGCCAACCTGGTGTCGGTGCATGTCGAGGTCCTGCCTCATCTCCACCGCACGATCGGCCTCATTAAGAAGCTGGGCGCCCAGGCCGGGGTCGTCCTCAATCCATCGACGCCGGTCGGCGCCATTGCCGAAGTGGCCGCTGACGTCGACTTCGTTCTGGTCATGTCGGTGAACCCCGGCTTCGGCGGGCAGGTCTTCATCCCGAGGAGCCTGGCCAAGATTCGCGCCGTCCGCGCGCTGCTCGACGCGGCCGGCAACACCACGGCGCCGATTGAAGTCGATGGCGGAGTCGATCTCGTCACGGTCGCGCCGGTGGTTGAGGCGGGTGGCGACTGGCTGGTGGCGGGCCAGGCGGTTTTTGGCGCCGGCAATCCCGAAGCGGCGGCCCGAGCCCTCAAGGACGCGGCGCTTCACGCGGCACGCGGCGGCCGCCGGTGACTGCCCCGCGTCGCATCGCTTCATCGCGGGTGCGCGTGCGCTACGCCGAAACCGACAAGATGGGGGTCGTCTACTACGCCAACTATCTGGTGTGGTTTGAGATCGGCCGTACCGACTGGCTGCGCGACACTGGTTGGACCTATCGAGCCATGGAGGCCGACGGGTTTCAGTTGCCGGTGATCGAGGCGCACTGCGAGTATCGTCAGGGCGCGCGCTACGACGACGAGTTGGAGATCCGGACGCGGGCGACCCAGGCCTCGCCGGTCCGGATCCGGTTTGACTACGACGTGGTTCGCTACGCCGATGGCGCGGCGCTGGCGTCCGGGCACACGGTGCATGCCACGATTGGCCCGTCGGGACGCCCGGCGCGGCTCCCCGAACGTCTAAAGGATTTGTTCGCATGAACGCACTGGTCACTGGCGGCGCGGGCTTCATTGGCTCGACCCTGAGCGAGCGTCTGCTCGAGCAGGGCGCACGAGTTCGCGCCATCGACGCTTTCACCGACTTCTATCCGCGGCCGCTGAAGGAGCGCAACCTCGAGAACCTGCGCGGCCGGGCTGGTTATGAGCTGATCGAAGGCGACTTGCGCGACCTCGATCTTGGCGCCGCACTCGACGGCGTCACCCACGTGTTTCACCTGGCCGCACAGGCCGGCGTGCGCCGCAGTTGGGGGCAGGAGTTCGAGGTGTATACCGGCCTCAACGTCGATGCCACACAGCGCCTGCTCGAGGCGTGCGTCAAGCACCCGGTTGAGCGGCTGGTCTATGCCTCCAGTTCGTCGGTGTATGGCGACGACGTGGCCATCCCGATGCTGGAGACGGCCCTGCCGCAGCCGGTGTCGCCGTACGGCGTCACCAAGCTGGCGGCCGAGCAGCTCTGCCACCTGTATCACGTGAATTACGGCGTTCCTACGGTCTCGCTGCGTTATTTCACGGTTTACGGCCCCCGCCAGCGGCCTGACATGGGCTTTAACCGCTTCTTTTCGGCCATTCTCGACGGCCGGCCGCTGGTGCAGTTTGGCGACGGACTACAGACGCGGGACTTCACCTTCGTGGCCGATGCGGTGACGGCGACGGCGACCGCGGCAGTCCGCGGAGTGCCCGGGCGCGTCTACAATATTGGTGGAGGGTCGCGCGTCTCCTTGCGGGAGGTCTTTGACCTGATTGCCCGTGTGTCTGGCCGAGAGGTTACGATCGATCGACAAGGCCCGCAGAAGGGCGACATGCGCGATACCTACGCCGACACGGCCAGGGCCAGGAACGATCTGGGATTTGCGCCGACGGTGACGCTCGAAGAGGGGCTTCGAGCCATGTGGCGCTGGATGGAAGCGACGAGAGCATGAGTGGCATTCGAGTGGTAACGACGCTGGCGCTGTTGGCGGTCCTGGCGGGTGGGTGTGCGGCGAAGACGGCCATCTTGCCGGCCGGCACGGTCGATGCGGACAGGTTTCTGTTCGAGCGCGGTACGGCGGCGGCCAAGGACCGGAAGTGGTTGAACGCCCGCGAATATCTTCGCAACATCGTCGATAACTATCCGCAGAGCTCCTATCGGCCCGACGCGAAGCTGGCCCTTGGCGACACCTACATCAGCGAGAAGAGCACCGAGTCGCTGTTGCTGGCCGCCAACGAGTTTCGCGAGTTCCTGACCTTCTATCCCACCCACGCGCGGGCCGATTACGCCCAGCTTCAGCTGGCGCGCTCGTTTACGGAGCAGATGCTGGCGCCCGAGCGTGACCAGTCCGCGACCAAGGACGCGATTAAGGAAATCGAGATCTTCCTGCAGCGGTTCCCCAACAGCGCGCTCATTTCCGAGGCCCGCAGCCTCGAGCGCACGGCCCGCGACCGGCTGAGCGAGGCCAGTTACCGCGTCGGCTTCTATTACTTCCGGGTGCGGTGGTACCCGGGCGCCATCGACCGATTCAAGGACGTGCTGGCCACCGATCCTGGCTACAGCGACCGCGACGCGGTTTACTACCATCTGGCCGAATCCCTCTATCGAACCGATAGACCTGAAAGTAAGGCAGAAGCGCTCCCCTACTACGAACGACTACTCCGCGAGTTCGAGAAGAGTGAGTTTCTCGAAATGGCTCAGAAACGCGTCGCGGAGCTCAAGGGCGGAGCACCCGCCGGAAGGTAGGCTTTCATGCGCGTTACCGTCGTGTTCACCGCCATCGTCCTGATGGCTCCGGCCCCTTCGTGGGCCCAGTCGCCGCAGCTGGCGCCGCGAACCACCCTGCCCGCACACGTGATGTGCGCAGATATGCTCGTTCCGGCAATGCCGGTGCCGGCACTACGCATCAAGGGAGCACACCACGAAGGCACGCGACTGGCCCTCACCCGCGGCGATGTCGCCGTTGTCATGCGGACGCCGGGGGACGGCCTGGAGGTAGGGCAACGCTATCTGGTGCGCCGCCTGCCGGTGGGTGCCCAGGCCATCCTGCCCAAGGAAGGCGGCTATGTGCCGGTGCGCACGCCTGGTTGGGTCACGATCACCGCGCTCGATGACATGAATGCCATGGCCCACGTCGACTTCGCTTGCGACGCCATCGAACCGGACGACTACCTGGAGCCATATGTCGAGGTTCGCCTGCCGACGCCGGCGGCCACGGCCGCGGCGCCGGACTTCAGCGACCGCATCCAGATTCTTCCCGGAGCGGACGGCCGGCAGATGTTCGCCAACGGAGACAGCTTCTCGGTTGCCCGAGGCGCCGATCAGGGCGTTGCCGTCGGCGCATACTTCGCCATCTATCGCGACCGCAGGGACGGGATGCCGCTGGTGCATGTAGGCGAGGCGATCGTCACCGATACCGCACCGGCCTCAGCCAAGTTGTTGTTGATGACGGCCACCGACGCGGTCGGCATTACTGATATTGCCGTGCCGCGCCCCTAGGCGCCGGTTAGCTGATCTTCTTGTCCCGGGCCGACTTCGCCCTCTCGAAGTCGGCCACCGTTTCGGCGCGGCTGCCCATCGCCTGCTGGAAGCCCTGGTAGTAGTCGACCGCTGATGCGACCGCGGTCAGGAGCACCACCCACAGCGCCGCCTGTCCGAGACCAAGCAAGGCCGGCCAGCGTTCCCACCCGAGAATCAGCAGCAGAATCGCGGTCACCTGCGAAGCCATCTTCAGCTTGCCGAGGCCGGAGGCCGGCATCGCGACGCCGCGCGAGTAGGCGAGATTGCGCAGGCCGGTGACGGCGATCTCGCGGCTGATGATCACGGCCACCATCCAGGCCGGCGCCAGGCCAAGTTGTACCAACGAGACAAGAGTTGCGGAGATCAGCAGTTTGTCGGCCAGGGGATCGAGCATCTGGCCGAGGGCCGTCACCTGTTTGCGCCGGCGCGCCAGATAACCGTCGAGCCAGTCGGTGAGCGAGGCCAGGCCGAAGATCGCTGCCGCCACCAACTCGACCGGTAATCCCAGGACCAGCCGGCCCTCGAATTTCGTCAGCAGCACCGACACCAACACCGGCACCAGGAAGATGCGTGCGACCGTGAGGCTGTTCGGCAGGTTCATGTCTACCGCCGCCATTCTACCCCTCGGTCGTGTAACATGGAAGTTTGTCATGAAGGCCATTCTCCTTGCCGGAGGCAAAGGCACGCGCTTGCGGCCACTCACCCTCCACACGCCCAAGCCCGTGGTCCCGATCTTCGACCGCGCCTTTCTGCACTATCAGATTGACCAGCTCAAGCAGGTCCCGGAGATTGACGAAGTCATCCTCAGCCTGAACTACCAGCCCCGCCGCATTGAAGAGGTGTTCGGCGACGGCACGGGCACCGGGGTGCGGGTGCGCTACGTCGTGGAGCCCGCGCCGCTCGGCACTGGCGGCGCCATTCGCTACGCCGCGCAGGACATTACCGAGACCCTGGTGGTGTTCAACGGTGACGTGATGACCAGCGTCGATGTCAATGCCGTGGTCACACTGCATCGCGAACGCCAGGCCAAGGCGACGATCGTGCTGACGCCGGTCGACAATCCCTCCGCCTACGGGTTGGTCGAGACCGAGAGCGATGGCCGGGTCCGCCGTTTTCTCGAGAAGCCCGACCCCACCCAGATCACCTGCGACACCATCAACGCCGGCATCTACGTGCTCGAACCCGAGACCTTCGACCGCATCCCGAAGGATGTCGCCTACTCGATCGAGCGCGCCTACTTTCCGTCGCTGATTGAGCGCGGCGACACCTTCGTCGCCTATATCGATCGCGGCTACTGGATCGACATCGGCACGCCCGAGAAATACATCCAGGTGCATCGTGACATGTTCGACGGCCGCTTCTCCGCCGGCGTGTTTGCCGGGGCCGACCGCGCGCAGCCGATCGTGTCGCCTGACGCGCGCATCGAGGACAACGTCACACTGGTGGCGCCCTGCTTCATCGACGCCGGCGCGCACGTGAAGAGCGGCGCGCGGGTGGGCCCGTACACCGTGCTGGGGCGCGGGGTGATGGTCGAGGAGTCGGCCGATCTCGAGAACACGATCGTCTGGCCCAACTCCCGGATTGGCCAGAACGCCGTGGTGCACGGCCCCATCATCGGCCGCAACTGCCATGTTGGACGTCACGCGGTGCTGAAATCGGCGGCCGTCATTGGCGACAAAACGCAACTCACCGACTACACCACCCTATGATCAACCCATCTGTCTTCAAGGCCTACGACGTCCGTGGTCTCTATCCATCCGAGATCACCGAAGAGTTGTTTCACCAGCTCGGCCGGGCTTTTGTCGCCTACCTCGGGCCCGGCAAGTACGCCGTCACCCGCGACATGCGCACATCGTCGCCGTCGTTGACGGCCGCGTTTATCGACGGCGCGACGCTCCAGGGCGGGACGATGATTGATTACGGCTTGCTCGGCACCGACCAGATGTACTTCGCGGTCGCTGCCGATCAGCTGGATGGCGGCGCCCAGATTACCGCGTCGCACAACCCCGGCGAGTACAACGGCTGCAAGATGGTCCGGGCCGAGGCGTTTCCGCTCAGCGGCGAGGCCGGCATCAAGGAGATGAAGGAGATGATCCTGGCCGGCGCGATTCCGGCGCCACCGGCCAGGCGTGGCACCGTCGAGTCGCGCGCGATCATGGATCGCTATATCGAGCACGTGCTGTCGTTTGTCGACCCTGCCGCGATCAAGCCCTTCAATGTGGTGCTCGACGCCGGCAGCGGCGTGGCCGGCCTGATTGCCCCCCGGCTGTTCGACCGGCTGGCGTGCAGGACCACCCGGCTCTGCTTCGACGTCGACGGCACCTTTCCGAATCACGAGGCCAACCCGCTGATTGAGGAGAACCGCGCCGACATCACCGCGGCCGTGATTGCGCAGAAGGCGGACATCGGCATTGCCTGGGACGGCGATGCCGACCGCTGCTTCTTTATCGACGGCAGCGGCGAGTTTATTGCCGGCGACTTCATCACGGCGTTGCTCGCCGAGGCGTTTCTGCTGCAGACCCCTGGACAGGCGGTGATCTATGACGTGCGGGCCAGTTACGCCGTCAAGGACATCGTGGCGCAGTACCATGGCACGGCGTTGATGAACCGTGTCGGTCATGCGTTCATCAAGCGGCGCATGCGCGAGGAGAACGCGGTCTTCGGCGGTGAAGTGACCGGACACTACTACTTCCGCGACAATTTCTTCGCTGACAACGGCTTCATCCCCGCGTTGATGATCCTCGACCTGATGTCGAAGAAGGGCATGTCGCTACGCGACCTGCTGAAGCCCTTGCGGGAGAAGTACTTCATCTCGGGCGAGATCAACACCAAGGTCGCGAACATGGGCATTGCCGACCGGAAGATCCAGGAACTCGCGACCGCCTACGCCGGCGGCCACCTCTACATGCTGGATGGCGTGTCGGTGGAGTTTCCCGACTGGCACTTCAACGTCCGGCAGTCGAATACCGAGCCGCTGCTGCGCCTGAACCTCGAGGGGCTCACCCCCGAAATCATGGAGAAGCGCCGCGACGAGGTGCTGGCGATTATCCGCGGCTGAGGTCGCCTCGCGCCTTCGGCCACTCGTAGGGCGCCCCGTTTTTGGGGCGCCGTCAGGGTCTGCTAGAATAGCTTCGCTGAGCGGGAGTAGTTCAGCGGTAGAACGCGAGCTTCCCAAGCTCGATGTCGCGGGTTCGATCCCCGTCTCCCGCTCCACTTTCTTCGAGGCTGAAGGCCTCGCCTACTGAATCGAAATCCCCACGCTGAGCGTCACCATTTGCGTGCGCTTCGCCGATGGCAACACATCGCTGGCGCCGCGCGAACTGAGTTTGGTAAAGCGCACGTCAAAGCCGGCGCCCAGATGGGGCTTCATGAACCACCTTGCTCCGCCGCCGAAATTGAGCGCGGGATTCCATGCGACGGGTACGGCGTGCGCGACACTTGTGCCAAACGCTTCAGAACTGCTGGTCACTCTCGATCGCCCGAGCCCCAGGCTGAGGTAACTCCAGCCAAGCCGATGGCCGAAGTTGGCCGACAGCTGCGGCAACACGCTCGTGATGCGGGTGGTGACGATGGTGGTCGTCGGCACCGTCGTCGGATTGGTGGTGGTGCCTGACGTGGTCGTCAGCGGGCTGCTCGTGCCCCGGCCGGTGGCGATCGCGACGCCCAGTCCGAGCGTGGCAATCCCCAACCGCAGTGGATACACGGTCGCGCCGCTGGTGACACCCCAGCCCCGGCCCGGTAAGGGTGTGGTCGCCGACAGCGGCGGTACCCAGCCCTCGGCGGTCGGCAGGCCAACCCAGGCGCCATGCAGGTCCACGGCGAACCACGGCAGCCGTTCCGCCGGCTGCGCCCACGCCGGCACGCCGATGGCCAGCGCCAGGACCGCCAGCAGCAATCCGCGCATCAATATCCGCTCGCCTTTCCCGCCGCGGACTCGCCGCGCGATTCCTTCACGATGCGGACCCCGGCACTCGCCCCGATGCGCGTGGCTCCTGCCGCCACCATCGCCTTCATCTGCTCGAGGTCGCGGACGCCGCCCGAGGCCTTGACGCCCATTTCGTCGCCGACAATCCGCCGCATCAGCGCCACGTCGGCCGCTGTCGCGCCGCCAGGGCCAAAGCCGGTCGAGGTCTTCACGAAGTCGGCCCCGGCCGCCTTTGCCAGCGTGCAGGCGGTAATCTTCTCCTCATCGGTCAGCAGGGCGGTTTCAATGATCACCTTGCTGCCGGCCCCGGCCGCGTGACAGGCCGACACCACGCCGCGAATGTCGTCGCTGACCACGCGCACGTCGCCTGATTTCAGCGCGCCGACGTTAATCACCATGTCGATCTCGGCGGCGCCGTCGAAAATGGCGCGGCGCGCCTCAAATTGCTTGACGTCGGCGGTAGTCGCGCCAAGCGGGAAGCCGACGACCGAACACACGGCGACCCCCGATCCCCGCAGCACCTGTGACGCCAGCGCCACCCAGGTCGGATTCACGCACACGGTGGCGAATTTCCACTCGGCTGCTTCCTTGCAAAGCTGCGTGATCTCGTTCGCGGTCGCGTCGGGCTTGAGCAGGGTATGGTCGATCAGGCCCGGCAAGCCTTGCGCGCCGCCGTCGGCCGCGTGCAGGCCCAGCCGGGTCGCCCCGGCGTCCAGCACCGGCCGCACCCGGTCGGGGCAGCAGCCGAAGGTGAAGCCGTGGCAGGCGCAGCGCGTCGGCGCCACCGCGCCGGCCCGGGTAAGTTCCTCGAGGATCAGCTCGATGACACGGCGGTAATCGGTCACTGCGTTTTCTCCAGCGCGCGAATCTTGGCGAGCCGCCGTAGATACCGCGCTTCGACCATCGGCGTGCCCAACCAGGTGTCGACAATGGCCTTCGCCTCGTCCGGTGAAATCAGGGAGGCGCCGAGCGCCAGGACGTTGGCGCCATTGTGTTCACGAGCGTAGCGGGCCAATGTCTTGTCGTTGCACATGGCGGCGCGGGCGCCGTCGATCTTGTTGGCGGCCATCGCCGAGCCTAGCCCGGCGCCGTCAATCACGATGGCGGCGTCGACCTCGCCGCGCGCCACCAGCCTGGCGGCCTGGGCGGCGATGTCCGGATAGTCGACCGGGTCGGGTCCGTCAGTGCCGAGGTCGAGCACGCTCAGGCCCTTCTGGCGCAGGTAGTCGCGAAGCGCGGCCTTGAGCGCGACCCCCGAGTGGTCGCTGCCGATGGCCAGCGTTCGCACCGTCGCGGCCGGAGCCAGGCCGTCGAGGCTGGCGTCGGCCACGTCGCGGTGGACGGTGATACGCCGGGACTTGAGCGTATCAGCCGCCAGCGGCGTGACGTGGCCGCCGGTCCTGAGCGTGACGCTCGAACCAATCTCCAGCCCGCGCGCATCGGCCTCGGTGATGATGTCGAAAGTCTTCATGCCGTGTTAGTCTTTTCCGCCATGTCTGCTGCGCAACCCACTGTCTTGATCGACCAGGAAGAACTCTCGGCCCGCATCGCCGACCTGGCCAGGGAAATCCGCCGGGACTTCCCGACGGCCCAACTGCACTTCGTCTGCGTGCTCAAGGGCGCCTTCCTCTTCCTGGGCGACCTGATTCGCGCCATGGAGGGCCATGTCACCATCGACTTCATGGCCTGCTCGAGCTACGGTGCCGGCACCTCGTCCACGGGCGAGGTCCGTCTGTCGAAGGACCTCGACTCCGGCCTTGAAGGCCGTGACGTCATCATCGTCGAGGATATCGTCGACACTGGCCTCACCTTGCACTACCTCCAGGAGATTCTCCAGGCCCGAGGTCCGCGCTCACTGCGCACCGCCTGCCTGCTCAGCAAGCCTTCCCGCCGCAAGATCGACGTCAAGGTGGACTACGTCGGCTTCACGATTGAAGACCGCTTCGTCGTCGGCTACGGCCTCGACTACGCCGAGCAATATCGCAACCTGCCCTACATCGGCGTCCTCGCGTAAACGCTGCTACGGCTGCACCGCCGTGCGCACCAGGCCGGCGGCGGTACGCGCCTCGCGCAGCACCGCGGCTTCGTCCATGGTCAGCACCTTGCGGTCGCGCATCAAGATCTTGCCGTTCACGATCGTCGTCTCGACATCGTCGCCGCGCGAGGTGTAGACGATCTGCGCGATCGGGTCGAACAGCGGCTGCTGCCGCGCCTTGGACATACCGACGATGATGAGGTCGGCCAGCTTGCCGGCCTCCAGCGATCCCAGGTGCTCCCCCCGACCGAGGGCACGGGCCCCGCCGAGCGTAGCCATCTCCAGCGCCTCCGCCGCGCTGATCGCCGTCGGGTCCATGGTCACCAGTTTTTGCTGGAAGGCGACCTGCCGCATGGCCTCGAACATGTCGAGATCGTTGTTGCTGGCGGCACCGTCGGTGCCGATGCCGACGTGGACCCCAGCCTGCCGGTACTTCACGACCGGCGCCGTCCCGCTCGATAGCTTCATGTTGCTTTCGGGATTATTCGCGATCCCGATCCCCCGCTGCCGGAGCACGCCGATCTCATCGTCGGTGATCCACACACCGTGCGCGGCAATCGTGGTGGGCGCCCAGAAGCCGAGCCGATCGAGAATGGCGACCGGCCGGCCCTGATGCCGTTGCTGCGACAGGCCGATCTCCGCCTGGGTTTCGGCGAGGTGGATCTGGATGGGAATCATCAACCGCTTCGCCAGTTCACTGATGGCCGTGAGCGTCCCGGCGTCGAGCGTGTAGACAGAATGCGGAGCGATAGACGGCGTGATCAAGTCGTCGTGATCAAACTGCCTGACAAAGGCCTCGGTCCGGGCCAGTGCGTCGGCCGGCGTTTTGGCGTCGGGTACCGGAAACTCGATCACGGTCTGGCCCAGCACGCCCCGCATGCCGGCGGCCTTGGTCACCTTCGCCACTTCCTCTTCGAAGTAGTACATGTCGGCAAAGGTGGTCGTGCCCGACTGGATCATCTCCAGCAGCGCCAGCCGTGTACCCACGCGCACGAACTCCGGCGACACCGTCCTGGCCTCGGCTGGAAAGATGTATTTCTGCAGCCAGTCCATCAGCGACAAGTCGTTGCCGAGGCCGCGAAACATCACCATGGCCGCGTGGGTGTGGGTGTTAATCAACCCCGGCATCACCACCTTGCCGGCCGCCTCGATGGTGTCGGCCCCGCGATAGCGGGCGGCAATCACCGCCGGGGTATCCACCGCGACAATCCGCGTGCCATTGATGGCGACCGAGCCCGGATTGAGAACGCGGCGACTGCCATCAACCGTGACCACGATGCCGTTGGCGATCACCAGCGAGACGTCAGTGGCTTGCCTGGCGATCACCAGGGGCACGGACGACACCAGCGCCACCACGGTGGCGAGAATACGGACTCGCATACCGTGAATTGTACGTGAATCCGGAATTGCGGTGTAAGCTCTCTGCGCCGTGCTGCGACTGGTGACACACCCGCTGGTACACGACTGCCTGGCTGACCTGCGCGATGCGCGGACAGGCCCGGAGCGGTTCCGTGCGCTCACCAACCGCATCAGTGTGCTGCTCGGGGCCGAAGCCTTGCGCGACGTGCCGATGGCCGATGGGACCGTCGCTACCCCGCTCGGGCCCTCACCCTGCCGGCGGGTGGCGGCTGACGTCGTGGTGGCTCCGGTCCTGCGGGCCGGACTGGGCATGCTACCCGGCCTGCTCGAACTGGTGCCCAACGCGAGGGTGGGACACCTCGGCCTCCAGCGCGACGAGCGTACCGCCATCGCCTCCCAGTACTACGCGAAACTGCCGCCCAGGATTGAAGACAGCTACGTGCTGCTGGTTGACCCGATGCTGGCCACTGGTGGCAGCGCCGTCGCCGCCCTGGACGTGCTGACCAAGGCCGGGGCCCGCCACCTGCGACTGGTCTGCATTGTCGCCGCCCCGGAAGGCGTGGCGGCGGTCGAACGGGCCTATCCAGACGTGCCGATCTTCACACCGGCCGTCGACCGCGAGCTGAACGCGCAGAAGTTCATCGTGCCCGGCCTGGGCGACTTCGGCGATCGGTTGTTTGGGACCATCTAGCGAGGAAAGTGGTGCGCGCTGGAGGATTCGAACCTCCGACCCCCGCCGTGTGAAGGCGGTGCTCTACCGCTGAGCCAAGCGCGCGGCCAGACCGAGAATCATAGCATTTTACGAGACTTCGAGCGAGCCTTGGTACTTATCGATCAGGCGATACAGCGCTCGCCGGCTGATACCCAATCGTCGCGCTGCCAACGACTTGTTGCCGCCCGTGGTATCAAGGGCAGCGGCAACGGCCTCGGCGCTCGGTGGCGGGCCCGCCGGTTCATCGTCGATGGCGATGGGACCTGATGGCCGGTCGATCAACGACCGCGCCAGATCGCCTTCCGTCAGCAAGTGCCCCTCGCACAGCAAGCAGGCCCGTTCGATCACGTTGCGTAGTTCGCGCACGTTGCCCGGCCACGTCCATCGTCCGAGCCGCTCCTCGGCGGTTTCCGTGAGGCCGGTGATCGGCTTGCCGAATTCCCTGGCGAACCGTCGCACGAAGGCCGCCGTCAGGTATGGGATGTCCTCGGCGCGTTCGCGCAATGGCGGGACGGCAATCTCCACGACATTGAGGCGGTAGTACAGGTCGCTGCGGAAGCGCCCGGCGGCAATCTCGGCGTCGAGCCGCCGATTGGTGGCCGCAATCACGCGGACGTCCACGCGCTTGAGCTCGACCGAACCCACCCGTTGCAACTCGCCGTTCTCAAGCGTCCTCAAGAGCTTGGCCTGCGCGCCGGCCGGCAGTTCGCCGGCCTCGTCCAGGAACACCGTGCCGCCGTGCGCGGCCTCGAACACGCCGGACTTATCGGCCGTAGCACCGGTGAACGCGCCACGCACGTGGCCGAACAGCTCCGACTCGAACAGCGTCTCGACAACGGCCGAACAATTGACAGTCAACAGCTTCCGGGCGCTCCTGGGACCGAGCTGATGGAGCGCGCGCGCCACCAGTTCCTTGCCCGTCCCGGTCTCCCCGGTCACCAGCACCGTGCGCGCATGCGGGGCCAGACGGTTGATCACGCTGAACAACTCCCGCATGGCCGGCGAACGCCCGATCATGCCGCACACCTCAAGGCGCTCGGCCAGCGCGGCGTCGCTGTCGAGCACCGAGATGCGATCCTCGAACTGCTGGCGCATGGCCGCCATCAATCCGCGCACGCGCGGCAGGTCGAGCGGCTTGGACAGATACTCGGAGGCGCCGAGCTTGATCGCCTCGACCGCATCTTCGACGCTGGCGGCGCCGCTCATCAGCGCAATCTGCGAACTCGTTCCGCCGGCCCGCACGGCGCGCAGCACGTCCAGACCGTTCACCCGAGGCATGTGGAGATCAAGCAACACCAGGTCCATGTGCCGGCGGTGTAGCATCTCGAGCGCGCCGGCGCCATCGGCGGCCTCCACCACCTCGAAGCCCTCGCGGGTTCCGACCTCACTGAGCAACTGACGGATCTGTGGGTCGTCGTCGACGAGGAGTAACAGTGGACGAGGTGACTTGGGGGTCTCGGGGCGCATGTGCTCTCACCAAACAATTTACCCCGGCTCGCAGCTTTGTGCGGGATTGAACACCGTGCAGGCGCCGGCGGCGCCTCCGGGGTCGGAATCATGAGAGTTCCTCCCGGCCTGGCCGTCTATATTGACGTTGGCGCACGCCCCCCAACACACGACCATTCGGGTTCTCTTCGTGGAGGACTCACCCGACGACGCGGAGCTGGCAACGCTTGAGCTGGCGCGCCATGGCTACCGCTGCGAGTCGGGCCTGGTCGAAACGCGCCACGCACTGCTGGCGGCCCTGACCAGCCAGTCCTGGGACGTGGTGCTCAGTGACCATTCGATGCGCCAGTTTACGTCGCTCGACGCCCTCCGCGTGACCCGTCAGCACGACCCCGACCTGCCCTTTATCATCGTCTCCGGTACGATCGGCGAGGATGCCGCCGTGGACGCCATGCGGGCCGGCGCCCAGGACTACGTGCTGAAGCACAATTTGCGACGGCTGGGCCCGGCGGTGGAGCGCGAGATGCGCGAGGCCGAAAACCGCCGGCAACAGCGCCGCACCCAGGAGGCGCTGCTGGCGTCCGAGCATCGCCTCCGCCATGCCCAGAAGATTGAGGCCGTGGGCCGCCTGGCCGGCGGTATTGCTCATGACTTCAACAACCTGCTCACCGTCATCATGGGCTTCGCCGAACTATTGCTCGAACAACTCCCCCGCGACCATGGCGCGTTCCGCGATGCCAGCGAGATCCAGGTGGCGGCCCAACGGGCTACGCGGCTAACCAAGCAACTGGTGGCGTTCAGCCGCCAGCAGGTGCTCGAACCGCGCGTGGTCGACCTGGTGGCCGCCATCCTGGCCATGGAGGCCATGGTGACCCGCCTGATCGGCGAAGAGGTGCGCTGCCAACTGAGCCTGCCCGATGAGCCGCACTTCGTGCTGATTGACCCTGGGCAGTTCGAGCAGGTCATCCTGAACCTGGTCATCAACGCTCGCGATGCCATGCCCATGGGCGGCACACTCCAGGTAGGTCTCCAACGGGCCGGGCTCGACCTCACCCGCGCCACCGCCCTGGACGTCCCGCCTGGCGAGTACGTCGAGGTTCGGGTCGCCGATACCGGCACTGGCATGACCACGGAGACGCTCGATCAGATTTTCGAGCCCTTCTTCACCACCAAGCCCACCGGCCGCGGCACCGGCCTTGGCTTGTCGACGGTATTCGGCGTTGTCCGCCAAAGTCGCGGCGCCATCGACGTGACGACCGCGCCTGGCGCGGGCTCGACCTTCCAGATCTACTTTCCGGTGAGTCGCGAACAGGCCGCGGACCCTGAGGTCAGGACGGTGACTGAAGTAGCGGCAGTGCCGGGCAGCACCATTCTGCTCGCCGAGGACGAGGAGAGCGTCCGTGTCTTTCTGCAAACGGCCCTGGAGCGTGGCGGGCACCGGGTGATTGCCACCGGCAGCGGAACGGAAGCGGTCGACGCCGCGCGCGCGGCCCGCGTCCCGATCGACTTGTTGATCGCCGACGTGGTCATGCCGGGGCTGTCGGGACCCGAAGTGGCGGCCGAGATTGCCACGCTGTTCCCCGCCATGCGCGTGATCTTCCTGTCGGGATACTCAGCCCACTCGGCTCTGCCAGAACATCTCAGTGCCGACCCCAGCGCCTTTCTCCAAAAGCCCTTCGCCGTCGACACGCTGATGGCCAAGGTCCGCGAGCGTCTCGCCGGCTAGGCCGCTCCGCCGAGCCGGCGCCTATCCGGCCTTCTTGACTTCGATGATGAGGGCCTGAATTGCGCGGGCATAGGCTTCGTCGGCGGCGGCATAGGCCTTCATGTAATCGGCCTCGGACATCTTGTCTTCCCGCCAGTTGCCGTCAAAGCGCATGGTTTTGGCGCCCACATCGTGCGAGTCGGCCGGTCCCTGTCTCGAGTCGGGTTTGGCCTTGAGGCCGTCGGGGCCCAGGTCGGTCACGAAGTTGCGGCTCTCGATCACCGACGCGCTGTTCAGGTCCAGGTAGACTTCGCGATACTCCTTGCGGATCAACTTCTCGTTGACGACCGCCGGTGCGGTCGTGCGCGCCCACACCACCATCAATTGGCCCGGGAAATTGAGGGCGCCAACAAACTCTTCGAGATTGTCGGGCATGCGGGCGGCGATGCTGTCCAGCTTCTTGCTCGTCAGCAGTTGGGCCAGTTCTTTGGCAGGGGCGGCCGACTTGGGTTCTTGGGCGAAGGCCGCCGGCGGGAGCGCTGACAACAGCAGAACCGGGACCAGAATCGAGGCGAGGGCAGACGAGGACAACAATTTCATGCCCCCATTTAACACACTTGTCCCGCCGAAGCCTAGGGCGAAGGCGGATTCAGCCGATGAAAAGCGATTCTTCCTCGTCGACCGTGGGGCGGCTGGCCTGCCGGCGGCGCGAGGCCTCCCGCAATCCGCTGAACGAATCGATCAGAGCGGAGAGGCCCGCGAAGATGGCCATGCCCTGCTTCGCCGGGCCGGTGACGAAGGACTGTGCCACGGCCAGGGTCTGGTCGACCCTCTCGGTGAGTTCGGCAAACACCTGGTCGAAACGCTCCACTTGCCGCGCCGCCAGCGTGGCCGTGCGTGCCGCCTCGCTGGAGATCGCGGTGAGGTTGGCCATCAGCGGCTTGATGTCCTGATCGAGCTGGGTGGCGATCTGATCCAGGCGCTTGGCCATGCGAATGCCGGCCCAGATGGCCGCCACCTGGACAGCGGCCATCAGCAGCACCGCCACAGCGATGACGCCGAGGAACAGCTCGCCGGTGCCACTCACGCCTGGTCGCCCCGCTCCCGCGCCTGCTGGAAGGCTTCGCGACCGCGATCAACCGCCGTGGCCAGGTTCTCGCGCTGACGCTCGTAGTACTCGCGGCCCTGATCCATGGCGTCGCGCGCCTTGTCCTTGCTCTCGCGCGCCTTCTTCCCAAGATACTCGCGCGTCTCCTCGCCCGAGGCCGGTGCAAAGAGCAGCGCCACGGCCGCGCCGGTGAGGGCGCCGACCACGAATGCAATGACTACGCTGCCGCCGCTGGTGTCCTTGGACATGGAACTCCTCAAAAGATGCTGACTTTCACGTTCAGGTATTTCTTCGGGTCTTTCTTGATTTCCGCGATCAGCGCCCGCATCTCGGACACCGTCCCATTCATGTTCTCATATAACTGCTTGTCGTGCAGCAGTTGCCCGGCCGTCCCCTGGCCGTCGTTGAGCTGCTGCAGAACCGTGTCCAGGCGTGCAGTCATGCTGTCCAGGCGCTGGTAGAGCGCTTCGTCGTTCAGTAACTTGCCGGCTGTCCCTTCGCCGCGATTGAGCCGGGCCGTCATGGTCTCGATGTTCGAGGTCGTCTGGTTGAGATTCCTGGCGAATGCCGGGTCGTGCAACAGCTGACCGAGGCTGCCTTCGCCCTTGCGCACGCTCGCGGTAATGGCGTTGAGGTTCGCCAGTGACGCTTCCAACTCGTTGTAGGCCTTGGGATCGTTGGCCAGCTTGCCCATGGTGCCCTTGCCCTCGTTGACCGATCGCGCCACCCGTTCCGCCGCCCGCACCAGGCCGTCGAACTGCTGGTACACCGACTCATCGGTAAACAGTTTGCCGATCGTGCCACGCCCGGCCCGGATGTCGGCCACCAGTTGCTTGGCCTGATTCAGGCTGGCAGTCCCCTCGGTCGCCACCTGCGCGATGGTTCCCTCGGCCATGCCCGACCGCACGTAGCCCCACTCGGGAACCGGCGTGCCGCCGATCCCGGCTGAAATATCCACCGCCCCCTCGCCGAGCAGCGAGATGGTGCCCAACACGGCTACCGACCGGTCGGTGACGAGTGGCCGAAAGTCGTTCTTCACGTCGAACCAGACTTCGACGCCGGTGGGCGACAGGATCACGCGGTCGACCGTGCCGACCTGCACGCCGGCCACCCGGACCGGCGAACCGGCCATCAGGCCGGCCACATTCTCAAAGCGAGTTTTAAGTGCGTAGTTCTGCCACGGCATGCCGCCGCCGCCGCCAACGGCGAAGATCAACATGCCGGCCATCGTGACCGCAAAGATGACGATGATGCCGAACTTGAGTTCGGCCCACGCGAGTGAGTGTGTACGTGGCATGGCTGTCTCAGTCCTCTTACGAAAGAAACGTTTGCATGTAGGGGTCGGTCGATCGGCGCAGCTCATCCGCCGATCCTTCGAAGTGCACCGAGCCATCCTTGAGCATGACGAAGTCGGCCTCGCTCAGCTTGGAGTCGGCGGCCTTGACGATCTCGGCCTCACCAACCCCCTCGCGCGACGCGGCATGGGTCGCCACGTAGAAGGCGTCACGCAGCTGGTGCGTCACGATGACGGAGGTCACCGCCTCGAGGTCGCGCAGCTTGATGATCTCCGCATCGATCGTCAACGAAGTGATCGGGTCGAGTCCGGTCGTCGGCTCGTCGTAGAGCAGCAACGTCGGCTTGGCGGCCATGGCGCGGGCAATGGCGACGCGCCGGCGCTGGCCGCCAGACAATTCCGAGGGCTGCTTGTCGATGTGCTCACCCAATCCGACAAAGCCGAGAACCTCCTCGACCCGCTGGCGAACCTCAGCCAGCGGCAAGGTGGTCTCCTCGTAGAGCTTGTAGCCGACATTTTCGCCGACCGTGAACGAATCAAACAGCGCGCCCTCCTGGAACACCATGCCCATGTGGTGGCGCACGCCCATCATCTGTGTCTCGGTCAACTGGTCGACGCGGTGGCCAAGCACCCAGATCGTGCCGGAGTCGGGCTTCAGCAGGCCGAGCATCAACTTCAGGATGGTCGACTTGCCGGCGCCGCTGGCGCCGAGGAAAATCTTGGTGTGGCCGGCGCGCACATCGAAGGTGACGTCCTGCAGGATGACCTTCTCGTCGAAGGCGAGGCACACCTTATCGAACAGGACCACCGGCGCGTGGGGCTCCGCCAGCTCAACGGCGACGCCAAATTCCGCAAGGCTCTTGTGTCTCATCAGAACAGAATCGAGATTAGCAGGCGGCTCAGGAAGAAGTCGACAATCAGCACGACCACCGAGGCGGCCACTACCGCGTTGGTCGTGGAACGGCCGACCCCCTGGGTGCCACCACTCGTTCGCAGGCCGACGTGGCAACCGATGGTCACGATCACAAACCCCAGGAAGAATGGCTTGATCAGTCCCATCCACACGTCCTGGATGTACAGGCCCTCGACCACGGAAGTCCAATAGACGCCGGACGGGACGCGCAGTTGCGTCAGCGCGATCAACCATCCGCCTGCCAACCCCACCGCATTGGCCACGACCGTGAGGATCGGACACATGATGAAGCCCGCCAGCACGCGCGGCACGACCAGCTTGCGGATGGGATCGGTCCCGAGCGCCCTCAGCGCACTGATCTGCTCGGTCACCATCATGGAGCCCAGCTCGGCGGCAATGCCTGACCCGACCCGGCCGGCCAGCATCAGGGCGGTCAGCACCGGCCCCAGCTCCTTAATCATCGAGGCGCTAATCAGGCGGCCGACAAACGGCCGCGCGCCGAACTGATCGAGCGTCATGCCCGACTGCAGGGCCAGGACCGCCCCGGTGAAGAACCCCGTCAGGACCACCACGGTGAGCGACCCGAGGCCAATGACCTCGATCTGCTCCATGACGTCACGGGCATAGAACGGCCGCGACACCGTGCCCTGCATGGCGGCCATGCACAGCCTGGTGTACTCCTGGACCTCGAGGAGGGACCGTTTCAGCCACCTGATGGCTGAGGCCTGGCGTGCTCCCCTCATTCGGCGGCCGCCTGCCCCGCGCCTGGCGGAAGCGCCGGTCTAGCCCCCGACCCGGGAAGCGGGGCCAGCCCGAGTTCTCTCGCCCGCAGGGCGCGAATCTGGTCCCGCAATGAGGCGGCTTTCTCGAAGTCCAGGTTGGCCGCGGCGCCCCTCATTTGATCCTCGAGCAAGCCCACATGGGCATCCAGTTCGGCCTGCGTGCCCAAACCCGGTTTCTCCCGCGGGTCGATGAGTGACGAGTAATCGCGGTCGTACACGCTTGATAAGACGTCGTCGATCGCTTTGACGATACTGGTGGGCGTGATGCCATGGGCCTCGTTATATGCCGACTGCCGGGTCCGCCGGCGCTCGGTTTCGCTGATGGCGGCGCGCATCGAGTCCGTGTGACGGTCGGCATACATGATGACCCGGCCGTTCAGATTCCGGGCGGCGCGACCCGAGGTCTGGATCAGGGCGCCGGCCGACCGAAGGAACCCCTCCTTGTCGGCATCCAGAATCGCGACGAGAGATACCTCGGGCAGGTCCAGCCCTTCGCGCAGCAGGTTGATCCCCACCAGCACGTCGAACGCCCCGCGGCGCAGGTCGCGCAGAATCTCCACCCGCTCCAGCGTATCGATATCCGAGTGCAGGTAGCGGACCTTGACCCCGAGTTCCTGGTAGTAGGTGGTCAGATCCTCGGCCATGCGCTTGGTGAGCGTGGTCACGAGCACCCGCTCCTTGCGGCTGGTTCGATCGCGAATCTCGGTGAGCAGGTCGTCGACCTGTCCCTTGACCGGCCGCACCTCGACTGGCGGGTCCATCAATCCGGTGGGCCGGATGACCTGCTCCACCACGACGCCGCCGGCCTTCTGCAGCTCGTAGGGGCCGGGGGTCGCCGACACGTAGACCAGCTGACCGACCCGCTCCTCCCACTCGGCGAAATTGAGCGGCCGATTATCGAGCGCCGAGGGCAGGCGAAAGCCGTACTCCACCAGCACTTCCTTGCGCGAGCGATCGCCGTGATACATGCCGCGAATCTGCGGCACCGTCTGGTGACTCTCGTCCACCACCACCAGGGCGTCAGCCGGCAGATAGTCGAGCAGCGTCGGCGGCGGCTGGCCGGCCGACCGCTGGGTCAGGTGGCGCGAATAGTTTTCAATCCCGTGACAGTAGCCGATCTCCCGGATCATCTCGAGGTCGAACATGGTCCGTTGATGCAAGCGCTGCGCCTCCAGGACCTGGCCCTGGCGCTCGAGGTCGCCGCGCCGCTCTTCGAGTTCGGCCTTGATGGTCACCACCGCCTCCCGCAATCGCTCGCGGCCGGTGACGAAATGCGACTTCGGGAACACGGTCGTGCGGTCATGGCGCCGAAGCGCCTTGCCGGTGAGCGGATCGAACGAAGTCAGCTCGTCGATCTCGTCGCCGAACAGCCCGATCCTCAGGGCGAACTCCTCGTACGAGGGGTAGACCTCGATAATGTCGCCGCGCACCCGGAAAGCGCCACGGGCGAATTCGTGGTCGTTGCGTTCGTACTGGATCTCCACCAGCTTGCGGAGAATCTGATCACGGTCGATCCGCTGGCCCTTCTCGAGCGGCAGCACCAGGCCGTAGTAGGCATCGGGCGAACCGAGGCCGTAGATGCAGGACACACTGGCGACAATGATCACGTCGCGGCGCTCGAAGAGCGAGCGCGTGGCCGACAGGCGCATGCGATCGATCTCATCGTTAATCGTCGATTCCTTCTCGATGTAGGTGTCGCTCGACGGCACGTAGGCTTCGGGCTGGTAGTAGTCGTAATAGCTGACGAAATACTCGACGGCGTTGCCGGGAAAGAAACGGCGGAATTCCTGGTAGAGCTGGGCCGCCAGCGTCTTGTTGTGGGCCATCACCAGCGCCGGCCGGTTCACGCGGGCAATGACCTGGGCCATGCTATAGGTCTTACCCGACCCGGTCACGCCCAGCAGCACCTGGTGCTTGTCGCCGCGGTTCAATCCGTCGACCAGCTCAGGTACAGCGCGCACCTGATCGCCGGCGAGTTCGAAGTCCGACGCAAGGACGAAGCGGTCAGAGACGGAAGGCATGGACACGTGTGCCAGAGCACACCATCGTACCCTACTTCTGCGAGGCCTTGAAGGGGGCGAAATAGCCCTTCCTGGCGCGCACGCGAAGGTCGGGCCGCCGCACCTTGATCTCGACCTTTCGCCAGGTGCCGTCGGCCGCCGGGTTAGTCGACAAGTAGCCCAGATGGTACTGACCCTGGATCTGAGCGAGCACCCGGTCGTAGGCCTCGTCCACCGCCTTCATGCTCGACGGGAAGAACGCCTGGCCGCCGGTGGCCTCCGTCAGTTGCATCAAGGTCATCTGCAGGGCCTGCCGCGACGACCCGGTGTTCTCGACCAGACCGATCGCGTAGACCGTGACCGACGAGGCCTTCAAGAGCGTCAACGTGTCGCTCAGCCTCAACACCGACCGTGAGTCGGCGCCGTCGGTATACATGACGAGGATCCGCCGGCCGCTCTCCTGGTGGATGCCGTCGAGGAACGTGCCGAGCGCGTCATAGAGCGCCGTCATGCCCGCGGGCTTGCGCTGGCGAATCCGCTCGACCAGCCGGGGGAAGTCGCGTTGGGGGTAGCGGGTAATGCGGACTTGCGTATCGAAGTCGACCAGCGTGATGTCCTCGGCCTCGGGCAGCAGGTTCAGGAACTTGATCGAGGCGCCCTGCGCCAGCCGCAGGTCGTTCTGCATGCTGCCGCTGGCATCAAGCATCAACCCCAGGTGCAGCGGCGGCGCGGTCTCGCCATCGCCGAAGGCGAAGTAGCTGAGCTCCTGCAACCGGCCGTCCTCGGTCACCTCGAAGTCATCCCGCGTCAGGCCGGCGACCGGTGTGCCCTTGCGATCGACCGCCACCACCTCGAAGGTGACCAGCTCGACTCCGGTGCGGAAGATCTGCTGCCCCGCCACCGTGGACATTGCGAGAATTGCCACCAACGCGGCCGTAATTGCCCGTCGCACGCGGTCATGCTACCCCACTCGCCGGGATATAATCCGGGGATCGTGCGCTGTCTCGCGGTCTGTCACACGGAGCTGGTAGTCCGGCTTCTGGGGGCGGTCCTCACTCCCAACGCGGAGCTCGACGTCTTGGTGGAGAGCCGGGCGCTCGCGCGGCATTTCGAGGACTCGGATCTCACGGTGCGGGTCGCCGACCCGGCCCGGATCGACAGCTACGTCAAGGCTGGTCTGTCGCCCGCCACGCCGATCTTCGTCGAGGACAACGGCCGCAAGGGCTTGCGCAAGCTGCTCGAGGCGCTGCGCGGCGCCGGCGGCACGCTGATCTATGTGCTCGGCACCAGCCTCGCCGATGTTCGCCGCGCCGAAGACCTGCGCGACGACTTTCCCGAAGTCAACACGCTCACCCTCGCCGAGCTGACCGGGCCGCCGCTGATCGCCGAACTGGGCCGGCTCGTGACCCGCCAGCGCGTGCAGCAGTACCAGCGCTTCATGGCCGACGCCGATCGGGTGCTCATCCTGACGCACAACGATCCCGACCCCGATGCCATGGCCAGCGGCCTGGCCCTGCGCACGATCCTGCGGCGCACCAAGCAGACCGCGGTGATCGGCTGCCTGCAGCCGGTGACCCGCCCGGAGAACCTGCGCATGGTGAAGCTGCTCGACTTGAAGATCGAGACGGTGACACCGGACCAGTTCAAGGAGTTCGACAAGATCGCGCTCGTCGATGTCCAGCCGCACTACTTTCCGGGCCTGCTGCCCCACGTCGACCTGGTCATCGATCACCACCCTGAGCAGCCCGGTTACAGCGCCATCTTCACCGACATCCGCCCCGACTATGGCTCGACGTGCACGATCCTCACCGAGCACCTGCGCGCCGTCGACATGGACATCTCGGAGCGGACCGCCACTGCGATGCTCTATGCCATCAAGTCGGACACGCTGTTCTTCAACCGCCACGCCAATCGCGCCGACATTGACTCGTTCTCGCACCTCTACCCGCTCGCCGACTCGACCATGATTCGCAAGATGGAGGGATCGGAAATCACCGCCGAGCGGCTCGACTACCTGATCAAGGGCTGGCAACACGGCCGCATGATGGAACACGTGTTCTGTGCGTTCCTGGGCGAGCCGCCGCGCGACGACTTCATTCCCTACGTCGCGGACTTCTATCTCCAACTGGAGAACGTTCAGTGGACCGTGATCAGCGGCGTTGTGAATGACACGTTCGTGGTGTCGGTGCGCAACCTGGGCTACTCGCGTAATGCCGGCGATTTCGTCCGCCGTTGGTTCAACGACATCGGCAGCGCCGGCGGCCATCGCACCATGGCCAAGGCGGTGGTCCCGCTCGAGGCGTTCCAGAAGAAGTTCGGGACCTATGAAGGCAGCCGCATCAACCAGCGCATGCTGGACCTGGTGCTGGAATTTCTCCACGAAACACGTGACAAGTAGTGCCAGAAGGCCGGCACTTTAGTGCCGCTGTCTACGGCGCGAGCGCCTGTTCGAGGTCGGCAATCAGGTCCGACGCATCTTCCAGTCCGATCGACATCCTGACCATCCCCTTCGACACCCCTGCGGCTACCAACTCCTCGTCGGTCAAACCGTACTGCGACGTCAGAATCGGCAGGCTGCAGATGCTCTCGACGCCACCGAGGCTGGCCGCTCGCTTGATGACTTTCAACCGGTCGAACACGCGGAATGCGCCGTCCTTGCCGTCCTTGACGTCGATGGTGACGACGCCGCCAAAGCCGCTCATCTGGGCCTTGGCGATGGCGTGGTCGGGGTGCGACTCAAGGCCCGGGTAGTACACGCGCTCCAGCGCCGGGTGGCCCTCGAAATGCCGCGCCACCGCCAGCGCGTTGGCGTTGTGTTGGGCCACGCGCAGCGGCATGGTCTTCATGCCACGGCCCAACGCAAAGGCCGGCAGCGGGTCCATGATGCCCCCCAGCAGGCGCCGTGCCTTGGACAGCGGGGCGATGACACTCTTGGCGCCCGACAGCGCCCCGCCAGTGACATCACTGTGGCCGTTCAGGTACTTCGTCGCACTCTGCATCGCCAGGTCGATGCCCATCGACGCGACCGGCTGGTTCAACGCGCTGGCGAAGGTGTTGTCAATCACCGACATCACCCCGGCCTTCCTGCACGCGGCCGCCACCTTGCGCACATCCACGCAGCGAAGCGTCGGGTTGATCGGCGACTCGAACCACACCATCTTCGTCTTCGCACCGAACACCGGCGCGAGGTCCGCCAGCTGCTCGAGGGTCACGAAGCGGCGGTCGACGCCAAACCTGGCCATCAGGTCTTCGATGATGTGGAACGTACCGCCGTAGATGGCCGCGCTGCACAGGATCTCGTCGCCCGGTTTGAGCAGGGTCAGTAGCGCAGTGGAAATTGCCGCCATCCCGGAGCTGAAGAGGAGCGCGGCTTCGGCGCCGTCGACCGCCGCGACCTTCTGCTCGACCGCCACCACCGTCGGGTTCTCGTAGCGGGAGTACAGGTAGCCGTTCAGTTTGCCTTCCTGGTACTTGATGACATCGGCGACCGAGTCAAAGACAAACGTGCTGGTCTCGTAGATCGGCGTGGTCAGGGAGGGCGTGGCGCCGGTATCAACGCTCTCGCCGGCATGAATCAGATTGGTGGCGGGCTTCATGCCAAGAATCTTAGCCACACAGGACCCGGAGGACACAGGGATTTTCGTGGCCAATGCCGTCCCGGCACCTCCCACCGACAGGCGCGGTGGCGCGATGGCTAGTAGTCCGGGTCGCGACTGACTTGCGTCATGCGGTCGCCTGACGCACCGACCACCGGCTCGATGAACTGGCGGTACGCGTCCTCGAAGCCGCGCTCCATCAGCTCGTCCAAGGTCTGCACGCGGTCCGATCGCTCGTCGTAGGCGCCGGTCAAGTCGAGCGGCCGCACCGGATTGTGGGTGGGCCGGATGACATATAGCCCCTGAAACCGATGATGCAGGTGCCGGATGGCATCGCTCAGCACGGCCGTCTCGGCCGAGGCGACCTGCTCGCCGACACGCCCAAACCCGTCGCGACGCGGCGGCCGCAGCTCGTGGGGGCCCGGCGGCTCCGGGGTGCCGGCGATGATGACGACTTGTTCGGCGCCGGCCGCGGCCGCCTCCTCGATCAGACGCGACAAGCAGGCCGGGCGGTCAATCAACCGGTGGACTTCGCCGCGCCAATACGAGTCGGGCGCAAACTGCACCAGCTGCGGGTCACTCACCCCCGGCAGACTGAGCGCCGCCGCCAGCACATCGGCGGTGAAGGCCTGGGTGCCGCTCGTCAGGTCGTGCGCTTCCGCGCGTCGCGACGATACCCCGCCTGGGGGCGGAAACAGGGCCTTGCGGAAGGGATCGCGCACGAGGCCGAAGACGAGGTCCCGGTGCGCGTCCATGTCGTGGACCACCAGTAACAGTTCACGAAATCCCGGGTGCCCCAGGTTCTCGGCCAACAACTCGGCGTAGCGCCGGCTCAAGTCCCTGGCGTCCGGCGTCTTGATTGCGGCGCCGCCCTTTAGCAGCCGCCAGACCGTCTCGGTCGCGTGTTGAATGGCCAGGCTGGCATCGACGGGTGAACCGAGCAGCGCCCAGGCCCGGCCGCCGCTACTTCGCCGATGCAACGGCGCGCGCCACCAGGTCAGCCACGCGCCGGCGGCCAGGGTCACCAGCGCGGCGCCCGCCAGGAGCGCCGCCAGCCGCGGCACCCACGTCGGCAGCGCTCCCGGCGAGAATGCCGCCGCCAGCATCTCGACGAACGACAGCACGAACCGCGCGCCCGCGTCGAGTCCGGACATGCCGAGCACCAGCGCGATCGGGTAGACCAGCAGGCCCACCATGATCACCGCGGCTGGCAGGGCGAGCACGGCGGCCAGGGCCACTGCCAGCCAGCGCAACAGGCGGAATGGCCAGCGCCAGCGATAGATCTGCCCGATCGCCGGTGAGCGCCAGAAGCCCCCGGTCTCCCACAGCAGGCCGCTGCCGTCCACCGCGGTCAGCACCGCGGCCATGGCGCCGATCCCGCGCCCGCCGACAACATCGATCTTGACTCCGGCTTCCTGGAGGGCGCGCATGGCGCCGGCATGGTAGGCGCCATCGGTGCCCGTGCCTGTGAAGAGGAGCGCGGTGCGGCGTTCTGGAGAATACGAGTCGCGGGGCTCGGTCACGGCCGTCGACCGTTAGTCGTCGTGAATGGTGACGAGCTTGAGGATGTCGAACTTGCGGGTGCCGCTCGGCGTCGAGACCGTAATCGAGTCGCCTTCCTCCTTGTTGAGGATGGCGCGCCCGATCGGCGATGAGGTGGAGATCAGGCCCTTCTCAGCCTCGGCGTCCTCCGGCATCACGAGCTGGTAGACCAGTTCCTGCACACCTTCGCGAATGGTAACGGTCGATCCGAACCCGGCCTTGCCGTGAGGAATGCGATCCATGTTCATGAGCGCAATCTCGCTCATGCGGCGCTTGAGCATGGCGATGCGGGCATTGACGTACGTCTGGCGCTCCTTCGCGGCTTGGTACTCCGCGTTCTCGCGCAGGTCGCCTAATTCGCGCGCACGCTGGATCTCCTTCGGGAGTTCCATGTGCAGTTCGCGCTCGAGCGCGTTCAGCTCGTCCTCGAATCGCTTAAGCAGCTTTTCCTTCATCGCGTAAACACCGGAGTGTAGCACAATTGCCCAGCGCGCCCGGGCGCCTCTGCCATGACCGCCATCACCAGCCGTCACCACCCGATCGTCAAGCAATTCCGCGCGGCCGCCCGCGGCGACGGCGCCATTCTGCTCGACGGCTGGCATCTGCTGACCGACGCGGCAGCCGCCGGCCTTGCCGTCCAGACCGTGGCGATCAGCGGCCCCCTCAGTGGTGACGCGCACACCCTGGTGTCGCGTCTCGGCGTGAACGGCGCGCAGGTGTTCGAGGTGTCGGCGTCGGTGCTCAAGGCGCTCTCACCGGTCGACTCGCCCACCGGCGTGGTGGCCCTCGCGCAGCCGCCGAGTGTCCCGCCCGAGTCCCTCTTGTCGCCGCCGCCGGCGCTGGTACTGGCCGGCATTGGGATCCAGGATCCCGGCAACGCCGGCGCCATGATTCGATCGGCTGCGGCCGCCGGGGCCACCGGCGTTCTCGTCGATGAGACGACGGCCGACCCATGGGGATGGAAAGCACTGCGCGCCTCGATGGGCAGCACCTTTCACATTCCGGTGGTTCGCAGCCGGACGCCGATCGCCGCACTCCAGGACTGGCGCGCGCGCCGGATTACGGTCGTCGCCGCCGTGCCGAGAGGCGGCACCCCGATCTATGCGCTTGATATGACCCGCCCGCTGGTCGTGCTGATGGGCGGTGAAGGTCCTGGCCTGCCGCCCGATGCCCTCGCGGTGGCTGACGAGTTCGTCACTATTCCCATGACCGGGGCGATCGAGTCACTCAACGTCGCCGCAGCCGCGGCGGTGTTGCTGTACGAAGCCAGGAGACAGCGCGCGCGATGAGCCTGTTCGACGAACCGCCGGCGCCCGTCGATCCCAAGACGGTTCCGCTCGCCGAGCGGATGCGTCCCCGCACGCTCGACGAGATCGTGGGACAGGACGATCTGATCGCCGCCGGCCGGCCGCTGCGCGCGATGATCGAGCGCGACCTGCTGCAGTCGATCATCCTGTGGGGCCCGCCTGGAACCGGCAAGACTACCCTGGCCCGCTTGATCGCCGACCTGACCCAGGCCGAGTTCCTGGCCTTCAGCGCCGTGCTCGCCGGCATCAAGGAGGTCAAGGAAGTCATGGCCGCGGCCGAGCAGCGCCGCCGGCTGACCGGCCGCCGCACCATCGTCTTCATCGACGAGATCCACCGCTTCAATAAGGCGCAGCAGGACGCCTTCCTCCCCCGCGTCGAGAGCGGCGACATCGTCTTGATCGGCGCGACGACCGAGAATCCATCGTTCGAGGTCAACGCCGCGCTGCTGTCGCGCTCGAAGGTGTTCGTGTTGAAGCTGCTGCCGGAGGCGGCGATCGTGGCCATCCTCAGGACCGCGCTCACCGATCCGGAGCGCGGCCTTGGCAAGCAGAATCCCGAGGCTGATGACGACGCGCTGCGCGCGATTGCGCGATTCGCCAATGGGGATGCTCGATCGGCGTTGAACCTGCTGCAGCTCACCGTCTCGTCCGCCGGCAACCCGGCGGGACGGCCGCGGCTCGACCAGGCCCTGCTCGAGAAGACCCTTCAGAACCGCACGCTGCTGTACGACAAGACCGGGGAGGAGCACTACAACCTGATGTCGGCGCTGCATAAGTCGATGCGCAACAGCGATGCCGACGCCTCGATCTACTGGCTGGCGCGCATGGTAGAGGCCGGCGAGGACGCGAAATACATCGCACGGCGGCTCATCCGTTTCGCGTCCGAAGACATCGGCAACGCCGACCCGCAGGCCCTCACAATCGCCGTGGCAGCCAAGGACGCGGTTCATTTCATCGGCATGCCGGAAGGCAACACTGCCCTGGCCCAGGCCGCGATCTACCTGGCCACCGCCCCGAAGAGCAACGCTGTCTACGCGGCCTATGGCGCGGCCGCCGAGGCGGCAAAGCACGACGCGGCCTCGCCGGTCCCGCTCCACCTGCGCAATGCCTCAACCAGGCTGATGAAACAGTTGGATTACGGCAAGGGCTACCAGTACGCGCATGACGAACCCGATGCGGTGGCCAGCATGGATTGCCTGCCCGACAACTTGAAGGGGCGGGAGTTCTATCGTCCGACCGACTACGGCTTCGAGAAGGAGATCAAGAAGCGCCTGGCCTGGTGGAAGGGGAAGAGAGCCTAAGGAAGCGCGAACCCGTGCACTTTCCCTTTGCTGATCCCCGCCATCACCGCGACGAACTGCTTGCCGTCCAGCGCGTAGCTGATCGGCGTTGCCACGCCCTGGCCGAGTTGGGCTTCCCACACCGTGTTGCCGGTCAACGGGTCGAGTGCGAAGAACTTGCCGGCACTGTTACCGACGAAGATCAATTGGCCGGCGGTGGACAAGGCACCACCGCTCGACAGGAACGGCAGCTTCCACGCCGCCTTCTGCGCGACGGGATCCCACGCCACGAAGAATCCGCCTGGCGTCGGCGCCTTCGGATCGGGCGGCGGCGGGGGCAGCGGCTTGGCGCCAGGCGTATTGCCGCGGCGAATGCCGAGGTTCCACTGCCCTTCCTTGAACTCGAACTTCTCTTCCATCGCAAACACCGAGCTGGTTTCCTGGCCGGGGTAGTACACCCAGCCCGTCGTCGGATTGAACGCCATCGGCGGCCAGTGATGGGCGCCGACCGGGGAGGGCGACAGGCGCACCGGCGTGTAGCGATAGCGCGCTGCCTCGGTTTCGATCGGTCGTCCCGTGACCTGATCGATGCCACTGGCCCACGAGGTGTAAACGTAGGGCTGGCCTGAAATCATCTTGCCGGTGGCGCGATCGAGCACGTAGAAGAAGCCGTTCTTCGGCGCCTGCATCAGCACCTTGCGGAGCTGACCGCCAATGGTGAGGTCGGCGAGGATCATCGGCTGGGCCGAGTTGTAGTCCCAGTTGTCGCCCGGCGTCGTCTGGTAGTGCCAGACGTAGCTGCCAGTATCGGCGTTAAGCGCCACGATCGACGCCAGGTAGAGATTGTCACCGCCACCAGGGCTGCGATGATTGGCGTTCCACGGCGAGCCGTTGCCGGTACCCACGTAGACAAGATTCAGTTCGGGATCGTAGGCGATGCCGTCCCACGGCGTGCCGCCGCCGCCGTACTTCCACCACTGACCGTTCCACGTCTTGGCCGCGCGCGCCTGAGCCTCGTCTTCGAACGGCTTCGACGGATCGCCGGGAATGACGTAGAACTTCCACGCCTGCTTGCCGGTGGCGGCATCGTAGGCGGCGAGAAATCCGCGGACGCCGTACTCGGCTCCGCCCTGACCGATCACCACCCGGCCCTTCACGATGCGCGGCGCGCCGGTGATGGTGTAGTCGGTGCCGGGCGGCGTGGTCTGCACCGCCCACACCGGGGTGCCGGTCTCGGCATCGAGGGCCACCAGCCGGCCGTCGAGCAGGCCCACGTAGACGCGGCCGTCGTAGAGGGCGACTCCGCGGTTCACGGGTCCACAACACGGCCGCGGTCCCATCGCCTCGAACCCCCCGCGGACCAGTGCCGGGTCGTACTGCCACTTGATCTTCCTGGTGCGCAGGTCGATGGCATACACCTGGCTCCAGGTCGAGGTGCCATACAGCACGCCGTTGAAGACCAGCGGCGTGGTCTCCAACTTGCCCTCGGAGCCCACTTCGACCGACCACGCTTCGGTGAGCCGGCTCACATTGCTTTGATCGATCTGCTTCAGCGGGCTGTGGTGCCCTTCGGCGTAGTCGCGGCCGTAGCTGACCCAATCGCCGTCGGCCGGATTGAGCAGGGTCGCATCGGTAACCTTCAGCGCCGCCTGCTGCCCCTGGAGCGCCGACACCGCGACCAATCCGACCACGCCGGCTACCGCCCAGCCCGCCCAACGCCTTGTCACGCTCATGAGGAAGTCTCCCGAGCGAATTGTGCCACAGGTCGCGTGAGGGGCTGATTAGGGCAGGTGGGGC